>JBEBVZ010000032.1:0-52724 GCA_040392445.1 Verticiella sediminum | reverse complement strand
GGAACGGGAAAAGAATCAAGCAGTGCCTGAGTGTAGTGATGCGCAGGCGAAGAAAAAAGCCGGGACCGCGGCGCGATTTCCACCAGATTGCCAAGATACATCACCGCGACGCGATCGGCGATATGGCGCACGATGGATAAATCGTGCGAAATGAAAAGATAGGTCAACTTGAAATCCTGCCGTAAATCTATCAGCAGGTTGATGACCTGGGCACGAATCGAGACATCCAGCGCCGATACGGGTTCGTCGCAAATGATCAGTTCCGGATTCAGTGCGATGGCACGAGCGATGCCAATGCGTTGCCTTTGCCCGCCGGAAAACTCGTGCGGCATCCGGTCGGCCATATCAAGCCGCAAACCAACCCGCTCGAGCAGCCAGTCCACCCGCTCCTGCCGTTCCCGGGCACCCCGCACACCATGCACGATCAAGGGCTCTTCAAGTATGCGCCTGACCGTTGCCCGGGGGTTCAGGGAGGCAAATGGATCCTGGAAAATCATTTGGAAATGCCGCCGCCAGCGGCGCAGTTCCGGTGGCGCAAGCTGGCTCAGGTTCTGACCCTTGAACAGCAGCTCGCCGGAGTCCAGCGACAGCAGGTTCATGATCACTCGGCCCAAGGTGGACTTTCCGCAACCACTTTCACCCACCAGCCCCAGCGTCTCGCCTTTTGCGATGTCGAAACTGACATCGTCTATGGCCGAGACCACGCCATTTCGCAGGGGGTAGGTTTTAACGAGATTGCGCGCATTCAATAGAATTTCGGGGCTCATTGGGGCAAGTTCCCTGACGAGGCAAGAAAGCAGGCGACAGTCGTTTCCCCCAGCCCAGTCGCGAGCAGCTCGGGAATGGCCAGGCGGCAACGCGGCATGACATGCGAACACCGGTCGGCGAAGGCACAGCCTTGCGGCAGATCGCTCAAGGCGGGCACCGTACCGGGAATCTCGACCAGGCGCTGGTCGCTATCGTCCCAGCGCGCAATGGAACCAAGCAGGCCGCGCGTATAAGGGTGCTGCGGCGCCTCGAATATCGCGGCCACGCTACCGGCCTCGACTTTGCGGCCGGCATACATCACTGCCACCCGGTCGGCATGTTCGGCAACAATACCCAGGTCGTGCGTTATCAGCAGGATCGCCATGCCGAACTCACGGCGCAGATCGCCTATCAGGGCCATGATCTGGGCCTGCACCGTGACATCCAGCGCGGTGGTGGGCTCGTCGGCAATCAGCAAATCGGGGCTGCAGGCCAAGGCCATGGCGATCATGACCCGCTGGCGCATCCCACCGGACAAGCGATGCGGATACTCGGCGGCTCGCCGAGCCGGCTCGCCTATCCGAACCAGCTCGAGCAATTCCACGGCACGAGCCATGGCGGCCTTTTTGCTCAAACCCTTATGCCGACGCAGGGTTTCAGCTATCTGTTCGCCTACGGTGAACAAGGGATTGAGCGAGGTCATGGGCTCCTGGAAGATCATCGCAATACGATTGCCCCGGATATCGCGCAAACGCCTATCGCTCAGCTCAAGCAGGTTGTCGCCGTTGAACAGAATCCGCCCTGCCGCGACTCTGCCCGGCTTTTTGATCAGGCCCATGATGGAGAATGCGGTGACCGACTTGCCGCTTCCGCTTTCGCCCACCAGCGCCAGCACTTCACCCTTGCTGATGGCAAGGTCCAGGCCATCCACGGCCTTGACCAGGCCCTGAGTGGACTGGAATTCGGTGCATAAACCCTGCAACTCGATAATATTTTCCGGCATGTCTAGCGCTCGCGAAGTCGGGGATTCAGGGCATCGTTCAAACCTTCCCCAACCAGGTTCAGCGATATCACGGTCAACATGATCGCTATGCCCGGTATGGCAGTCAGGTAGTAGGCTTCACCCAGGGCTTCACGCCCGCCGCCAATGATCGCGCCCCAGGTCATCAAATTGGGATCGCTCAGCCCCAGGAAGGAAAGCCCGGCCTCAGTGAGTATCGCGGTGGCGATCATCAAGGAACCCATCACTATCACCGGAGGCAGCGCGGCCGGCAGGATTTGCGTGAAGATAATCCGCTTGTCGCTCATGCCCACGGTAACCGCGGCGTGCACGAAATCGCGTTCGCGCAACGACATGACCTCGGCCCGCACCAGCCTTGCAACCGACGGCCAGGAAGCCAGCGCAATCGCCGACACGATGGTGGCCATGGTGGGCGAAAACACAACCACCAGCACGATCGTCAGCAAGAACGACGGAATGGTCTGGACCAGCTCGGTTACGCGCACCAGAAGAAAATCGACTCGACCGCCATAGAAGCCACCGAGTGCTCCGACCGCGACCCCCGCCACGACCGCGAACAGCGCCGCCACAAAGCCGACCAGCAGCGAAACGCGCGCGCCATATAGCATCGCCGTCAGCACGTCACGGCCCAGCAAATCGGTGCCCAGCGGAAAGCTCTCGTCCTCTCCCGGCCACAAGAGCGGAGAACCAACCATGTCCCATGGGTCGCCAGCTCTCAGGACGGGGCCAAGGATGGCGCCCATCAGCACGAGCAGAAGAAACAGCCCCCCCAGCATGGCCGACTTGCGACGGGAAAATCGGGAAAATGCCGTGGGGCGATTATTCTTTTTCATTGTCCGCCCTAAATTCTGGGATCAAGCAGGACGTAAGCCACGTCCACGAGAATGTTCGATGCAAGAACGACCAGGGAACTGACATACAGAATCCCCAGCAAAACGTTCACATCGCGCTGGAACACGGCTTCGAATGCAAGCCGGCCCAAGCCTGGCCACGCGAACACGGTCTCGACCAGCACCGAGCCCCCGATCAGGGCGCCCATCTGCAGGCCTATCATGGTCACGATAGGCAGCAAGGCATTGCGCAAGGCATGCTTGAACACCACGGTTCGTTCGCTCAAGCCCTTGGCCCGGGCCGTGGTGACGTAGTCCTGGCTGAGCACCTCGAGCATCGAGGCGCGCATCAAGCGCGTATAGGCTGCCATGAAGAACAGGAACAGCGCAAAGACCGGCATCACCATATGCCGGGCAATATCCATGGCTCGCTCGAATCCCGATAGGTTCGCGCCTATGGTCTCAAAACCGCCTGATGGCAACCAACCCAGCTCGGCCGAGAACAGCACGATTGCCATCAGGCCGCTCCAGAACACCGGCGTCGCAAACGCGACCAAGGCCAGCACCGCCACCGCGCTATCCAGCCACCCGTTCACCTTTCGCGCACTGAGCACCCCCAGCACGACGCCCACGACAATGGCGACAATCAGCGACGTGCTCATCAACAGCAGGGTTGGCCCCAGCCGCTCCAGGATCAGCTCGGATACGGGCATGTTGTATCGGAACGAGAACCCCAGATCCAGCTGCGCCAACTGGACCAGGTAGCGGTACAACTGGACGCCTACGGACTGATCCAGGCCAAATCGGCTGCGCAGCTGCTCCATGTACTCGGGTGTCGCGGCCCCGGACTCACCGGCGATCACGTCGGCGAGATCCCCCGGGATCATGTGCAGCAGCAGGAAATTCACCACGGCAATAACAAACGCATACACCAATGCAAGTCCCAGCTTGCGGCCGATCAGGAAAATGAGCTCGGTTCTCATGCTTTCAATCAGGCCTGTGTGGGCTCTGCGCGGCTTCGGGCTGCGTAAATCGAGCTGAGGGCGCTTTGATCCGCGTCGGCAAAGCTCGAGGCGCGAAAATTCGCGCCAGCAGTGGCATTGATGGCCTCTTTGATCATTCTGACCGGGACGGGCTCGAAGCTCGCGATGGTTTGCGCCCATTCCAGGGCCGCATCCACCGCCCCGCCCGGCTCGGACATGCGATCGATCAGGCCCCAGTCCAGCGCATCAGCGGCACTCATCTTTTCGCATAGCAGCGCCGCACGCTTGGCCTTGGCCGGCCCCACCAGGGACACCAGCCTGGGAATGGCGCCCCACTGCAGGTTCCAGCCCAGGCGCACTTCGGGCACCAGGAAGTAGGCGTCCTCGTCCATGACCCGCCAATCGCAGGCCAGGGCAAAGGCGCAGCCCGCCCCCACCGCCAATCCGGAAATGGCCGCGATCGTGATCTGCGGCAAGTCTTCCCAAGCCTTGCAAAGCCGCCCGCCGGCCTGCCGCAGATGCCGCTCCTGGACGTCCGTTCTGGCTGGGGCCGGCTGCGCCTCGCCTTTCAAGTCGGCCCCGGACGAAAAGGCATTGGCCGCGCCGGTGACGATGATGGCGCGAACGTCGCAATCGTTCTGGAATGAATAGGCCACCTGGGTCATTTCTTCGACCAGCGCCGGATCAAAAGCGTTGAGGCGCTCGCCCCGGTCGAACTTGACCACTGCAATCGCGCCCACGCGCGAAATGGAAACCACCTTTCGGTCTTGCATAGTCGCTCCGGATCAGGCGCTGAAATAGGCGTCGCAAAGCGACGAAAACACGGCATAACTGGTCGTGACGTGGTTCTTGAGCTTCTTGCTGCTGACCACGACGGACCGGGTTTCAAACAGGTCGAGCAGCGGCAGGTCTTCCTGCGCTATGCGCTGTATCTGGTGAAAGATATGTTTGCGCTTCTCGTTGTCGGGCTCGATCTGCGCGGCTTCCCAGAGCTGGTCCATGGCCGGGTTGCTGTAGCCGCTGGCGTTGCTGTAGGGCACGCCCTGCACGATATTTTTCGACCAGTACAGACGCTGCACACCCAGGGTGGGATCCGGCAAGGTAGTGAAGTTCGTGTTGGTCATATCGAAGTCGTAATTGGTATAGATACGACGCAGATATGACGCGAGATCCTGCGAGCGAATCTCGACCTCGATGCCCACCTTGGCAAGCTGCTGCTTGGTGAACTCAGCCGAACGCTGGAAATCGCTGCCGTAAGGCAAAAAATCATGGAAGATCTTGAAGCGCGGCGCACTACCCTTGCGCGGGTAGCCGGCCTCGTCAAGCAGCGCTTCCGCCCGCTTGGGATCGTAGGGATATTGCGGCGTGTCGGGCGTGTAGTACTGCGGCACCGTGCTCGCGACCGGACCGGTGGCCACCTTGCCCAAACCCTGCCACACGATCTTGACCAGCGCTTCGCGATCGATGGCGTGCATTACCGCCTTTCTGACCAGGGGGTTATTGAACGGCGGCCGGCGCGTGTTCAACTCGTGCAGGAATATGGTCGACATGTATTCCGTGCCTTCGGTGGTCACGTCGAACTCGCTGGATTTCTGGAACTTCTTCACCTCGTTCAGCGGAATCGCGTTGCCGTAGCCCAGCTGGACCTCGCCACTGCCAAATGCCACCGACCTGGCCCCCGCATCGGGCACGAACTTCAGAATGATGCCATCCAGGTAAGGCCGGTTTTCGCGCCAATAGTCGGGGTTGCGCCCGAGGCTGACGTGGCTGCCCTTGACCCACTCTTTGAACACGAACGGCCCCGTGCCTACCGGTTTGCTGTTATAGGGATTGCCCTGGATATCCGTTCCCTCGTACAGATGCTTGGGCAGCACCTGGGAGACATACGGCGACAGATTGCCCATCAGGTACTTCGCCGGTGCCGACAAACGCACCACCGCCGTATGCGGATCCGGCGTATCGACCGCAATGACGTTGGCAAAGGCCGCCCGCCCGTAGGCATGCAGCTCCTTCCACACCTTCATCATCGAGAAAGCCACGTCAGCCGACGTAAAGTCGGTGCCGTCATGCCACTTCACATTGGGCTGAAGATCGAACCTGACACTCAGGCCGTCAGGACTCCATTCCCATGATCTGGCCAGTTCGGGCACCATCTCGAGGTTCTTGTCGTAGCCGATCAGGCCTTCAAGCATTTTGGTCGAAGTGATTCCGATGGGTGTGGCCGTATTGAAGGCCGACGTCAGCATCGTGGGCTCCGGGTTGACCACTATCGTAAGCACCCCGCCGCGCCTGCCTGCCTCGCCGCCTTCCCGGGTCTGGGCAAAACTGATATTCGCAAGCGACAGAGCCGCAAGCCCGGCTGCCGACATCAAGAACTCTCTACGCTCGATCATGGTCTTTCCTCGTATCTGGCTCGGATTTAAATCAGTTGCTCTTTTTTCAGAATGATTCCCGCCTGCTCGCGGTCCCAGCTATCGCCGCCCAGGCCCTGTGCGCGCAAGGCTGCCTTTTGTACTTTTCCGGTGGGCGTCTTGGGCAGCTCCTGGGCCACGCGCACATATCGCGGAACCATGAAGTAAGGCAGGCGCTGCACCAGATGCTCGATCAGGGCCTGCGGTTGCAGCATCGCGCCGGGCTGGTACACCACCACCATCAACACTTCCTCGTCACCGTGCTCGTCCCTGACCGGAATGGCCGCCGACTCAAGCACTGAGGGGTGCGAAGCCGCCGCGGCCTCGACCTCGACAGAAGAGATGTTTTCCCCCTTGCGCCGGATCGAATCCTTGAGCCTGTCGATAAAATAGAAGTTGCCTTCGTTATCTTTGCGAAAGAGATCGCCGGTATGGAACCAGCCGTTGCGCCATGCGCTTGCGGTTGCCTGCGGATCAGCGGCATAGCCATGGCTCAGCATCCAGGGGCGCGCAGTGCGCAGCATCAGCTCGCCGACCTCGCCGTTTGCCACTTCCGAGTCGCTGGCGTCGACCAGGCGGGCGTCAATACCGCGCCGCAGGCGTCCACAACTCTTGGCCAGGACAGGGTTCCTGTCCGAGCGTATGGGCGTGCACACCTCGCTCATGTTGAAGATGGTGTAGTAGTCGCAGCCGAATCGCTGGCGGAACTCGGGCCCCAGCGCGGCTGACATGATGGCAACCCGCAAGGGATGCTCTTTGTCTTGCCCCGAGGCGGGGCGTTTGAGCAACAGATTGGGCAAGCCGACAATGACATAGGCCACCGTGGTGTGTGTTTGCCTGACCAGATCCCAGAAGTCGTCGACCCGGAATTTATCCAGTACGGTTATCGCGCCGCCTCGGGCCAGCGCGACCCCGACGGGAATGGTGCCGCCACAATGGAACATGGGCAGGTTCACCATGAAACAATCGTCTTCGGTAAAGAAGTCGAAGGCTTCGGCGCCTTGAGCATATAAATGCGCATACGACGACAGCACCGCCTTCGAAGGCCCGGTTGTGCCGGAAGTGAATATGATGGATTGCGTGTCGTGCGCCTGAATCGGCCTCTCGGTCTGGATCGGCGCGGCCGAGCCCCCTTCGAGCACATCGACGCCATGCAGCCTGAGCCCTGCTATGGGTTCAACCGAATGGCCAACCACGATGACATCGGTGAGGGCCTCCAGAGGCACTTCAGCCAGACGGGGAACGAGTTGCCCATGCCCCACCAACAGACGCGCTTGCGAAAGCTTGAGCACATTCTGCAGCGTGTTGCCGCGATAGGAAATATTGAATGGAACGAAAGTGGCGCCAAGCAAGTTGACCGCCAGCCATACGCGAAGCATTTCCGGGCCGTTGGGCAACCAGCACAAAACCCGGTCGTCCTGACGCACTCCCAGCGTTCTTAAGCGATCCGCAGTCTGGCATGCCAGCTCGTAAGCCTGCCGGTAGCTCCATGCCGGCTGGTTCGGGAACCTGGCAAACGACGCATCAGGCCGCTCGCTGGCCCAGCGCGCCAGCAGGCTGCCGAATACGCAATGCTCGGCAGGCGTTGTTACTACCGGGTCGGGGGTGTTCACTGATGCCACTCCTGCGGATGCTATTCACGTCCGGCCCGCGCGATACACCAACGTATGCGCTGCGGGCCAGCAAATGGTCTGGGTCAATACACGATCAGCGCGCTTCACCGTGGCGCTTGATATCGTTAAGCAATGTGAGCGATGCCTGGTCGGCCGCCGACCGCACTATCCGGACGATTTTTTCCAGTTTTGTTTTTTTCAGCCGTCCGCTGGGGCCCACGATGCCGATGCTGAACAGGCCTCGCATCTGGCCTATTGGCACCGGACAGGCAAGACTGAATACGCCTTCGTCAATCTCGCCATCGCATATTGCGTAGCCATCTCTTTCCACCCGGCTCAGGGCTTCCCTGAAGTCGAGCCAATCGTTTTCGTCGCCGGACGCCAGATCGCTGGAATCAAACATGCTTTTGATCACGCGTTGCTCGGCAAAGGCCAGGATGGCCTTGCTGGACGAACACGTATCGATAGGCCTCACGCCGGTACCCGGATGAACATAAGAGCGATCCGCCGAACTTGGCGTGAGGGCCTCGATGAGATCAATCTTCTGATCCACCAAATGGGCAAAGAAGGCGGTTTCCCCGAGTTCGGACACCAGAAACTGAAGTGCAGGCTGCAGCGAGACCGACCGTGCATCGGCGACAAGGCTGCGGCGCAGCAACTCGAGCAAAGCCGGACCCAGCACATAGACGCCCTGCGGATTCAATTCGAGATAACCGACGGCGCAAAGGGATGAGGCGATCCGATGGGCGCTGCTACGAGGCAATTGGACCGCCTCGGTCAGGTCTCCCAGGCTCAAACCGCTCGAATAGTTCGACACGGTCGCCAGGACATGGTGGTAACGCGCGAGCGGGCTAGGTATTTGCATGCTGGGAAGCCATAAAAACGGGATGATGTCCCGAATATTATCGATTTCCCGGTTTTCTCGTCACTGGGGTAAACCCCTTCCCTGAGGGTAATAACCTAACAACCAATAGCTTTATAGGCCAGCTTTACCGCGGCTTCCGGCATCTCGGCAACTCTTTCCATAAACTGAGATTTAAAGCCACATTCCAGACGAGGTTTGGTATCAGCCACAGGGCAACGATGCTGGATGCGGCAGGCGGACAGGAAACGGCGCCATGTCCCTGCCGGACGCGCGGCGCCTTCCCCTTGCTCATCGCCAGAACATCACCATATCAGGTCATGCGAAAGCGATATCGTCCGATACCACCATACGCCGGACTCGCCCCCGGCATGAAAGAAGCACAGCTTGTCGTACATGCAGAGCCCTGTTGCAGGAACCCAAGGGGCAGCGGCGCTGTCTATCCCGCAAGCATTTTTTTGCTGGACGAACATCTATCGTTCAGAACCCTGGTCAGGAACCCGCAATCCATGAACGCACAAGACAAGCAAGCCATAGAAAGCATTTTCACACGCATCGCCGAGGTCGAACGCACCGCAGGCCCGCGTGACAGCGAAGCGGAAAGCTACATCCATTCCCAACTCAACGCCCAGCCAGGGTCGGCTTACTACCTGGCCCAGACCGTCGTCATACAGCAGCAGGCACTCGAAGCCGCACAGAAAAAAATTGCGGCACTGGAGCACGGCAGCAACCAGGGTGGTAGGACCGCGACTGCGGCGGCCACTCCTGCAAACACGGGTTTCGGACTGTTTGGCCGCAGTGCCGGCGCAGGCCAGGCAAGCAAGGCCGCGCAAGCCCCCGCCGCCGCACCGCTGGCGTCAAGCGGCTTTGGCCGCTCGGGTGGCACAGGCGGGTTTTTGGCTGGTGCTGCGCAAACCGCCCTTGGCGTGGCTGGCGGCATGATGCTGGGTAGCCTGCTGGGCAATATGTTTGGCGGCAACAATGCCGAAGCCGCCCCCGCCCCTGCCGCCGAAGAAGCAAACGACCCCGCCGGCACCGATGCCGCACAAGGCGAGCAAGACCAGGGCTTCGATGGCGGCGACGACTTTTCGATGGACGGCGAAATCTAGACTATGACAAGCCCTGGCGGCCTCCTTGCAAGGCTGGCCGCCAGGGCTGATGCAGACGATGGCTGCCGTCATGACTGGACACATGCCTAAACAAAAGAACGCGTTTTTGCCGGAGCGTTCACCGCATACTCGGTTTTCCACAGAAATCAGGAGGTATGCATGAAGAAACGAATCGCCACAGCTCTATCGATTACCGCACTGCTTTCCATTGGCGCCGTATCGACCACAGCCATTGCACAGCAGGCGCCCGTTTCAAGCATGACAGAATCCACCGCTCCGGCCGACTCCAGCGCCGCGGCAAGCAGCGCGGGCGTGGCCACGAGCCAGGCTCCGGCAGCTGCAGCGCCGGCCACCACGGCGCCCGCTCCTGCGGCAGGCGCCCCCAGCGCGGGAGCCCCCACGACTCTGACCTCGCAGGACGTGTCCGATGAGCAGCTGCAGAAATTCGTTGCTTCCGCCCAGCAAGTGGCCGTCATGTCGCAGCAATACAGCAAAAAGCTGGAAGGCGTAAGCGACCAGGCGACTCAGCAGCAGGTGGTACAGCAAGCCAACCAGGACATGGCAAAAGCAGTACAAGCCCACGGCCTGAGCATCCAGGAGTTCAACACCATCAGTGATGCCGTTGACAGCGACCCCGCCCTGCAGCAACGCGCTCAGCAGTTGGTACGGTAAGCACGCTCTCTTTTCCGCCACGAAAAAGCCGCCATCCCAGGCGGCTTTTTCGTGGCGATGCTATTTGACGTCCTGGATGCTGCGCACCTCGGATGAGTTCAGCTGGTTGTCCTTGCCGTCTTTTTCATAGCGCACGAACCCATCGTCCTCGCTGATTTCAGGCCGCTCTGTGGTCATGATCTGCTCGCCGTCCTTCGTCGTGATGACCGAAGGCGAGGAGCACGCCGCCAAGGCTCCCAAACCGATCAGGGCGACACCGACGAGATTTAATTTGGCATTCATTATTCAGCTCCAGGTAAGAAACATGAACTGATCAATGTAGCGAGTTATGGGTGGCAAACAGGTAAGAAAATGTCTGAAAATTCAAATTGGGTGTATCTGGAATACTCCGGTGGATAGTCGGCTTGCCTGCTTGCAGGAATAAATTAAACATATGCAACGTAGGTTTCATGCAAGATTAGTAACTGATTTTTTCGGGCGAACCATCATGCATGATGGAATTTCCTCGTACAGCAGCCACCGGGCGCATAACTTGCGGGCACGGTCCGTACTTTAACGACTCACGCAAGGAGCAACCATGCCAGCCAAATCCAAAGCCCAGCAAATGGCCGCCGGTGCTGCTCTGGCCGCAAAGCACGGCAAGCAGAAAGTCGGCGACCTTAAAGGCCCGGCGAAATCCATGTACGACTCCATGAGCGAGAAAGAGCTGCACGACATGGCCGCCACCAAACGCAAGGGAAAGCCGGTTCACAAGCACTGAGCCTTTCACCTGGATGACTGCCGTGCCGCGGCGGCCAGGCATCGTGCCCGGCTGCCGTCCGCCCCAAGGCACGCCGCCTGGATATTCGCGCGGGCTGCCTTTGATTAACCCCTAGCGCCTTGCACCGGAGATTTCATATGCCTGACGTCATCCCGCCCCTGGACAGGGTTCTGGAAACCGGCCTGTATGTAGACGACCTGGATCGGGCTGCCGGATTCTACGAAGAAATTCTGGGACTTGAGAGCATGTTTCGCGACTCGCGGCTGGTGGCATATCCGGTAGGGGCTAGCGTGCTGCTGCTGTTTCACCGGGGCACGACCAGCCAGCCGGCAAAGCTTCCTGGCGGCGTGATTCCGCCGCACGAGGGCCAGGGCCGCTTGCACTATGCCTTTGCGATTTCGGCAGAGAACCTGGAACCATGGCGAGCCCGGCTGGCCGCCTTCAAGATAGCGATAGAAGGCGAGGTACAGTGGCCTCGCGGGGCACATAGCCTTTATTTTCGGGATCCTGACCAAAACCTGCTCGAGTTGGCTACTCCCGGGCTGTGGGCAAACTACTAAGTAATGGGAAGAGGTTCAGGGCAGCAGGAAAGCTTCGTCCAAGCGCCGTGCCCCAGGGCGGGCTGGGCCATGGTACGCACGGGCTGCCGCGACGATCCTCTCTTCATGCTGCCGGAACGCCATCAGCATATCGTCTGCGGAAAAACTGCGTGCCCCGAAAATGCGCACCATGGCCTGGGCCGAAACCTCGAAGACCTGGGGCCCTCGCATTTCGAAGAAAACGGTGAAGCGCACGCAATCATTGTCGGCAAAAGGCTCAACCGCACGGGTGATATCCTGCGTCATCTTGCACTCCGAAATGGCACCCGGGTGGGTGCATGCTACGCGTGGCACAGTGCCACAAAAAAGGACGGCACCAAAGGAAAAGTCCCGCCATGGCGGGACTTTTCCGGACAGCAAGCGTCGTACCGCGATCAGTTGCTAGCCATGGCACTGGCACGTGACAGGCGCTCGCGGCATTCGGCAACCATGCGCGAAATCAACTCTTCGCAACTGGGGATATCGTTGATCAGGCCTATGCACTGCCCGGCAGTGATAATGCCTTCATTCCAGCTGCCCGAAGCCAGAGCGGCCCGGCCACGCGTACCGGCAACCAGCGGCCGGATTTCCTCGAATTCCACACCGCCCGGACGGCGTTCGAGCGCAACCACTTCTTCGGAAACGGCGTTCTTGAATACCCGCGCGGTATTGCGCAGCGAACGGAAGATCAAGCGGGTATCGCGCTCGGTGGCTTCGACCAGGGCCTGCTTCACGTTCTCATGAATGGGGGCTTCCTGCGTCACGCAAAAACGCGTGCCCATGTTGATGCCTTCGGCGCCCAGCGCCAGGGCAGCGGCCATCCCACGGCCATCGGCGATACCACCCGAAGCGATCACGGGAATTTTCAGTTGGCGCGCGGCAATCGGAATCAGGATCAGGCCAGGAACATCTTCTTCGCCCGGGTGACCTGCGCACTCGAAACCGTCGATGGACACGGCATCCACGCCATTGCGCTCGGCCGACAGGGCATGGCGAATGGCCACGCACTTGTGGATGATTTTCACGCCAGCCGCCTTGGCCTTGGTGATGAAGTCCTTGGGATTGTTGCCGGCCGTCTCGAGGATGCGAACACCGCTGTTGAGCACGACGTCGAGGTATTCCTCGTAGGGAGGCGGATTGATCGACGGCAAAATGGTGATATTCACGCCGAAGGGCTTGTCGGTAAGCGTGCGGCAACGCTCGATCTCGTTGGCCAGGTGCTGCGGCGTGGGCTGCGTCAAGGCCGTGATAATGCCCAATCCGCCCGCATTGGATACCGCGGCAGCCATTTCGGCGGTGCCCACCCACATCATGCCGCCCTGAATGATGGGGTAGCGGATGCCCAGCATCTCGGTAATACGTGTTTTCATCGCTGCAACGACTCCGTCTTTCAAGTTTCGAAAGGCCCACGCAGTGGGCCGGTTAACGCATGGTTTTATACACTGCGCGGCGTGAAAGCCGGTGCCCGTTTTTCCATGAAAGCACGAGCCCCTTCGACAAATGAATCGCGGTCCAGCAGCTCGCGCTGGCGCTCGGCTTCATAGGCCAGTTGGGCATTCAGGTCGTTGGTCTGGGCAGCATCGTAGGCGGCGCGCGTCTCGAGGGCAGCATGCGCGGGCAAGCTGGCAAGCCGCTGGGCAAGGCTGCGCGCCTCGTCCATCAGGTCGGCATCTTCCACGCAGGACCAGATCAGGCCCCAGGCCGCAGCTTGCTCGGCCGACAGCTTATCGCCCAGCAGGGTCAGGCCCATGGTACGCGCACGCCCCAGGAAGCGGCTCAGGAACCAGGTCGTGCCCAGATCCGGGACGATGCCCAACTTGGCCATGAAAGGCAGGTAGAAATACGCCGAGCGCGAAGCAATGACCACATCGGCAGCCAGCGCAATACCAACGCCCGCCCCTGCAGCCGGCCCGTTCACGGCGCTGATGACCGGCACAGGCAGTGCGCGCAGATCGCTGATCACGCGGTTGGAAACCTCATGCATCCTATCGGCAGTCAGGTTGCCACGCGAGCGCTCGTCTTCGGACTTGCCACCCATGGCGCTGAGGTCTGCTCCCACGCAAAAAGCCTTGCCGGCGCCTGTGATCATCAGGGCGCGCACCGAGGCATCGGCGCGCACGTTGGCCAGCGCGTCGCGCATTTCGGTCTGGATGTTGCCCGACAACGGATTGAGCTTGGCCGGATTGTTCAGTGTGATGGTGGCCACGCCATCGGTCACACCGTACAAGATCGAGGTATACGTCATGAAAACTCCGGTTGATGGTGGCGATCAGTGCTTGTTGGGGCCGATGTAGCCGAACAGGTAGGCAGCGACCTTGCGCATCTGGATTTCCTCGGAGCCTTCGGTGATGCGATAGCGACGATGGTGACGGTAGATGTGCTCGAAGGGTTTGTGGCGCGAATACCCGATACCGCCATGCACCTGCATGGCGCGATCGGCGGCCTCGCAGCACAGGCGATTGGCCCAGTAGTTGCACATCGAGACTTTGTCAGACAGGCGTTTTTCCACCTCGGGCTTGGGCATCTGGTCCATTTCCCAGGCGGTCTTGCGTATCATCAGGCGCAACATTTCCACCTGGGTGGCCAGTTCCACCAAGGGAAACTGTATACCCTGGTTGCGTGCCAGTTCCTGGCCGAAGGGCTTGCGTTCGCGGGCGTACTTCACGCTTTCCCGCACGCAATAGTCGGCCGCACCCAGGCTGGACGCGGCCTGCCGGATACGGTTTTCGTGAACGAAGTGCTGCGCAATCGCCAGCCCGTTGCCTTCCTGGCCGAAGATGGTTTCGTCGGTTACCCAGATATTGGTGAAACTGACGCGCGGGTGATCCGTGGGCATATTGAATGTCCAGAGATACTCCTCGATCTTCACGCCAGGATCATTGGCCGGCACCAGGAAGGCGGTGATGCCCTTGGCATCGCCATCCTTGCCGCTGGTGCGCGCAAACACCAGGCAATGCGAAGCTATATGCATGCCGGTGGTCCACATTTTCTCGCCATTGAGCAACCAGCCGTTGACGCCGTCGCGGGTTTCACGCACGCCGCGCGTTTCCATGAAAGTGGCGTCCGAGCCGTGGTTGGGTTCGGTCAGACCGAAGGTGACCTTGACGCGCTCTTCCAGAATGCCGGAAATGAGCTCTTCCTTCTGCTTGGGCGTACCGAAGTCGCGCAGAATCAAGACGAAGGGGCTGTTGGCAACGATGGAATGCTCGTTCTGCAGATCATTGTGCAAGCCCAGGCCTTGCGAGGCGAAGTGCTCGCGGATCACAGCCATCCAGAGGTTGCCGCAATTCTTGCCGCCGAATTCCTTGGGCAGGGCCGAACGCAGATAGCCGGCCTTGTCCGCACGGCGACGGGTTTCCTTGAGCAGGGCCTCCCATTCCTTGCGCGGCAGGCCGCCATTATCGAAATCGGTCCGTGCCCATTCGCGGCGGTGATCGAAGAAGCGCTCGTTGTCATCTTGCGCCTGCAAGGGCTTGATTTCCCTGGCAATGAAGTCGTCCAGCTCTTGCAGATATGCCGTGAGTTCAGCGGGAAGCGTGAAGTCCAATTGTGTCTCCTGTTGCGCACGAATTGCGCTTATGCCTGGGTGATGCGACGGTAGGTTTCATACCTGGGCTGGTCTACAGCCAGCTTGTCCAGGGTGATTTGCCACAGATGGTCGGCCAAGCCCGGGGTCTCCAGGGTCAGCTCACCATTTGCAATACGGGTGCAGAGTTCGTCGTTCAACGGCGCCAGGGCCGCATCGCGCCCCAGCAGCGTGCGCAAACGCTCGAGTTCTTGCTGTTCGGCCGGTGGGGCAAGTTCCCACTGGCGCGCCAGGATGTCGAGCGCATTGGCGCACACCCTGGTGTGGAAGGCCGCCTGGGTTTCCAGCTGCGGCATGACCCGCTCGCGCAAAAACTGCGCAATGCCTTCCAGGAGTTGAACAGGGGTGGGTTGATCCTGCATTACATGTCTCCCCGGGGCGCCAGCAGGCGCAGCAGATCGATCTCGGTTTCAGATGCTCGGCGGCCGATGGCAAGTTTTTCGACGTTGCGCTCGGCTCCCGACAGATAGGTGTCGGCCATGCCTTCGCACATGATGCCCCACTTCAAGGTGCCCAACGTTTCCCAGAACCGGACGCGGTCACGATCAACCACACCGCCGGCGGACTCGTAGCCGGCATACAGCTCTTCGCGCTCGCCAAAGCCGCCCACGGGCTTATCTATGCAGCCAAAGCGCCAGGAATTGACGCAAATCCAGCCCAGGTCTTCCATGGGATCGCCCAAATGGGCTAGTTCCCAGTCGAGCACGGCGCGCAGCCCGGTTTCGTCGATAAGGAAGTTGCCGTTGCGAAAATCGCCATGGACCAAGGTTGCCGCTTCGAGCGGTGCCGGCATGTTGGTCTGCAGCCAGCGTATGGCCAGTTCGAACACAGGCCGGCGCTGCCCATGCCGGCGATGACGCTCGATATAGTGCGCGAGCTCGCCATGCGCAGGTGCGTGGCGCAGGGTAGTGAAGCCGTCTATCGGTATGCGGTGAATCGCTGCCATCGCCGCCCCGCATTGCCAGGCAAGCCGGGTCCGCGCCTGGGCGAAACGCGCTTCCGACACAATTTTTCGGCCCAAGGCTTCGCCCTCGACCTTCTGCATGATGAAGCCATGGCCCAAGCCGTGCTGCGGCTCGAGCAGCAAATGCACCCTGGGCACCGGAACACCGGCTTGCGCAGCCAGGATGTTCAGGCGGGCCTCGGCCGCAAACCCCGCATGGCCACCGGAACCATGGCTTTTGCCTGCGGGCGCCCGACGCATGATCAGCGAGACGGGCCCCTCGCTGCCGCTGACATCGAAACCCCACATTTCCTGGCTGGCGCCGCCAGACAGGCGGCGCAGGCCATGGACCGCGCTTGCACCTGGAACCAATAGCGGCGCCAATGCCTGCAAGTGACTTTCAACCTGGACCGCACTGCCTTGCGTCATTCCCCCTCCGCTGTCTGTACTTGCCGCAGCGTTTTTTCCGGGCGCCAAGGCACCCTACGCCGTCTGGCATCAGTGTATCGGCGAGGGGGGGCCCTGGCATCGTCAAAACTGACGATTGATGTCAGGAAAAAGGAAGAACGGCAGCTATGGCAGACCGTCGTATGAGGGGCAGGAAGGACAATCGCATGTCGAATTGCAACCGAATACTTCTTAATCCCCCTGATTTGCTTACGCGAGACTTACTTATCGCTTACATACCTTCACCGTCTTTCCACAATTGCCAGCTTGCTCCTGGCTACACTTCGACCATCATTTCAACGCAGGCAAGGAGCAAACCTATGAAACGCTCGCTGATGTCCATAATCGTCGCCGTGTGCTGTCTGGGGATAGCTTCCACTGCACTGGCCGACGGCCGTGGCGACCGCGGTGATCGCCACCACCATTCGGATCGTTATGACAACCATCGCCACAAGCACCATGGCAAGCATGATCGCCACGATGACCGCCGCTGGCATCGTGGCCCGCCTCCCCGGGTGTATTACTCCCCGCCGCCGCGCGTGTACTACGCCCCGCATCGAGCGCGCTGGGAACGAGGTGCACGCTTGCCATCACGCTATCGCCACGACCGCTATGTCGTGCACGATTGGCATGATCGCCGCTTCGATCGCCCGCCGCGCGGCTACCACTGGGTGAATGTCGGCGCCGACTATCTGCTGGTTGGCATTGCCACCGGCGTCATCCTGCAGGCTATCTTGCGCGACTAATCCTCTTCGGCATCGTGGCCCAGCGCCCTCTCCAGGGCCTGGGCCACGGTTTCCATGACGGTGACCCTCTCCAGGCGCTTGTCGTTGGTGGCCACCACATGCCAAGGCGCCGCCGAGGTGTTGGTGTGCAGCAGCATTTCAGACGCCGCCTGGCGATACTGCGGCGCTTTTTTGCGGTTGCGCCAGTCTTCCTCGGTAATCTTGAACGCCTTGAAAGGCGTTTTTTCACGCTTGTGAAAGCGCTTGAGTTGCTCTTGCTGCGTGATGGAAAGCCAGAACTTCACGACCACCGCACCGTGCGCGACCAATTGGGCCTCGAAATCCTCGATTTCACTGTAGGCACGCTGCCAATCGCCGGGCGCGGCCAAGCCTTCCACCCGCTCGACCAATACCCTGCCATACCAAGAACGATCAAAAATGCCGATGCGCCCCAAGGCAGGTATCTGGCGCCAGAAGCGCCATAAGTAGGGCCTGGCCCGCTCCTCGTCGGTGGGTGCGGCAACCGACATAATGCCGTACTGCCGGGCATCGAGCGCACGGGTGATGCGCCTGATACTGCCGCCTTTTCCGGCCGCATCATCACCCTCGAACACCAGCACCAGGGAGCGATTCCCGAAATCCCGGCTGCGCACTGCCCGGCCCAGCCTGGCCATGCCGCGCAACATGCGTTTCTCGTACTCATCCTTGTCCAGGCAGGCCGAGTAGTCCAACCCGGCGAACTGGTTCTTTACCCTTCCCCGCGTGGGGCCTGCCGCCGGGGACAGCGTCGGCACATCGGAGTGGCGCAATGCCTTCAAGATTTCACGCGCGGTGGCTGCAATACGCCACCGCGCGTCTGCGCTGGGGATCACCACCCATGGCGCGGCGTCGGTATGAGTGGCGGTAATCGTCGCGCGGCCAGCCTCGCGCAGGCGGGAGAACTTGCGCGCCACCTTCAAATCGATATCGGAAACCCGCCAGGCCGTATCCGGGTTGGACAGCAGTTCGTCACACCGTGCTTGCTGCGCCTCTTTGGACAGATGAAACCACAGCTTGACGATCTGCACGCCGTCGGCCGCCAGCATGGACTCGAAACGCGTGATGGCGGCAGCCATGGCGTCCACCGCCTCGGCATCGGGCTTTTTGCGCGCCGCCTGGGCAATCAGGGGGGCGTACCAGGAACCGAACACGATCCCGATATGCCCCTTGGCCGGCAGGTTGTACCAGTAGCGCCACATTGCGGGCCGGGCAGCTTCCTGCTCGTCGGCAGGGCCGAACGCCAGGGTGCGCACATGGCGCGGATCCAGCCACTCGTTGAGCAGGTTCACCGCGGAGCCCTTACCAGCCCCGTCTATCCCGGCCACGACGACCAGGATGCTGCGGTCAGCCCGCTTGAGCAGTTCGTATTGCCGCAATACCAGTTCCGTGCGCAGCGGCTCTTCCTCGAGCTCGAACACAGCACTGTCGAGCACCGGGTCTTTTTCAGCATCTTCGAACATGGGGGTCATCACAGGCTATCGTAGGCTTCGATATGCTGCGGCTCGAGGGCCGCATCGCGTGCCAGCAGCGACAGCGCGGGATTGGCAAGCATCGCCGCCATATAGTCGCCCGCCCGCCCCCGGGGCGCTACGCCATAGGTCTGAAAACGAAAGCAGATGGGGGCATACATGGCGTCGGCGACACTGAACCCGCCAAAGAGAAAGGGGCCATGGCCGTGTTCGCCGTAGCGGCTGCGGCACTCGTCCCAGATGCCGACGATGCGATCGACATCCGCGGCCACCTCGGGGCCCGGAACCGGACGGGCCGACCTGCGCCGGATATTCATACCCCAGGCCGAACGCAGGGCTTGAAAGCCAGAATGCATTTCCGCACTGACCGAACGCGCATGCGCCCGTGCCTGCGCGGCCTGCGGCCATAGCCCAGGATGCTTTTCCGCCAGGTATTCGCAGATGGCCAGAGAATCCCAGACCACCGTGCCGGTATCAAGCAGGCAGGGAAGCTTGCCCGACGGCGAGTAATCGCGGATGGCCTGCTCGTAACCTGGCGTAAACAAACCTATGCATTTTTCCGTGAACGGTATGCCAAAGTGGGTCATCAACAGCCACGGCCGCACGCTCCATGACGAATAGTTCTTGTTGCCTATGATCAAGGTGTACATGGCGGACATCCCGTATTGGACAGTGCGGCGTTCGCGCCATAGTACGCCACGACATGCCACGCATCCAACGCGCGCGCATGCGCCCGGGTGGCATATCCGGCACGCGGCACCGTCGCGCCAGCCGCAGCGTCGGCGAACGTCAACCATGGATTTCGTAACAGAGTCCGCAAGCGCGAAGTGCGACACTCGAAGCACGCAAACCTATCTGCGGAGACGACTCATGAGCAATCCCTACCAACGCCCGACATTTGGCTCTGCCCTGTTCTACCTGGACCCTGCCGCGGCCCTGGACTGGCTGGAAAACGCTTTCGGCTTCGAGCGCACCATGGTCATACATGACAACGATGGCAATCTGGTGCATTCGGAAATGCGGTTTGGTGATGGCTACATCATGGTGGGCGCGGAATGGGCCGACTATACCCGCAGCCCGGAATCCGTCAGCGGCCGGAACACGCAGTCGATTCACGTCCACCTGGACAGCGACATCGACATGCACTGCGCAAAAGCCCTGGCCGCCGGCGCGGTTTTGGTCCGCGACCTCGAAAACCAGTTCTATGGCGACCGCACCTATTCAGTGCGGGATCCCGGCGGCCACGTCTGGAGTTTTGGCCAGACGGTACGCAAGGTTTCAAAAACCGAGGCGGAAAAAACCAGCGGCCTGAAGATAGAAGGTTGGGTGTGAAACCAAGGAACCATTTTCCCTACACCAAAAACCGAAATTTTCAAAATGTGTTACCCTATAACGTGGTTATGGCATCGCGCGGTGCGAAGCCACATTGCTTTAGGGAGTAAGTCATGACGACCCCAAAACGATCGCTGCCTTTCAAAAATCTGGTAGTAGAACCGCTTAACTGGGTAGCCCCTAAGTCTGCCGCTCAAGAGCCCACCGGCCAAACAGAAGATCAGGAAAAATCGGTGGACGAACAAAGCTCCAAGAGCTGACGCCCCAACGCTGGCGCCATGGCGCCAGCGCCAAATACCACAAGGCCTAGACCGTATTGCTTATCGGGACTAGGCCTTAATTCGTTCAAGTCCAGCAAAGAGTGCTGATAGACTGAAAAAGTGCCATCTCATCCACTCTGGTCCGTGCAGTTATAACCATAAAAACCATGGCTGCTGAGACAGCACCTGTACAAGGCAAGCCGCAGCACGCATCCGGCAAACAACCGAATATCGTGACCTGCTTGCCTGAAACGCGGCCACGAATAATCGAGTTCGCGCCGGCCTCTTGCGTGTTCAAGGCCCAGACTCGGAACTCCCCCGAGAGCGTTGGCCGCAAAGCACGAGATCGGCCAGGCAGCAGGGGATAGCAGATGAACAACGACACGCCCATCGTCAATGCCGACGCAGCAAGCCTGACGGCCGGAAGCCTGGCCCGCCTGTTTGCTGCCGGAGCCATAGCGGTGGTGATCGACTGCGCTCCTCAACTGCATCGCATCTGGGATGGTCTGCTCGAGAACGAGACAGAACAACTGCCGTGGCAAGGCACGATGAGCGACATGGCGCGCAACCATTATGCGGGACGCGACCTGGGTGGACATGTCGGAGACATGTTTCACTACACACCCTACCGAATCGCCTATATCGCCAGAAAGTTCGAACTCTCCAAGGATCCCGACGCGGCGCAGCCGGCTTCCATTCCCCCCTGTTTCCATCAAAGCAACGGAGCCTTCACCTCGCCGGTCGATATCGTGCAGGCCTGCTGGACGCTGACCGAACAAATCATGTCGTGGTTGACGCCGCCCAGCCAGATCAAGGCGGATTACCAGGCCGTCGTGCACCGCCTTAAATACGAGCGGGACTTCGAGCTTATCGAACGCTACTACGCGCTTACCAAAAGCGCGGTTGGGCGCTGGGCCCAACTGGGCCACAAGATAGACACACTGCGCGAAGAGGCGCATGGTGTGCTGGGCCATAACGGCATCAGTGATCTCTTTGCCATTTTCAGCCTGGCCCCCCCCTTGCGCCGCATGCTTGCGAACCTGAACCACAGCCTGTCGTCGGGGAATGCGCGCGATACGCTGCCTGAAAACGCCCAGCTGATCGGCAAGCCCCACTACGATGGGCGCTACTTCAGCGCCATGTGCGGCGCTCGCGGCAATATATGCACCGAAGCCTACGATGGCAAAAACTGGCACGAACTACCCATAGACCGCGACCACCTGGTGATCATTCCCGGGCTGGACGCCAAGCGGGCATTCCATATCCAGCCCACTTTGCACCGGATCCTGCATCGCCCGACGAACACAGCGGATGCCGTAGACGGCAGCGAGCCGCCCAATCTCACCCTGTTGTTCGGGGCGAAGTAGCCCAGCACTCACGAGAGCCTATCGAAGCGATTTTCGCATCAGGGCATTGGGGATCGTGACGCCGCGACGCACTGGATAGCGCCGCTCGACCACAAGAAAGCCATAGCGCTCAAAAAATGGCTGGGCCGTCAGGCTGACATCTGCCGTCATTTCCTTCAGCCCAAGCGATTTGGCTTCTTCGTGTATGCGGCCCATAAGCAACGCGCCTATGCCCTGCCCTGGATGATGTCCAGACACGAAAAAATGATCGATATAGCCGCTTTCTTGCACATCGGCGTAGCCGACGACCTCATCATCCCATTCCACGACGAACGGACGAAGGCTTCGCATATGATCGCGCCAGAGTTCTTTATCCAGGTCGACAGGCGCCCATGCCTGAACCTGCTGCGCGGTGTAGTCACGAGCAGCGATTTCGTGAATAGCGGAGTAGAACACCTTCCAGAGAGCCGGTTCGTCACCGGCGGCGAAGCACCGAATCTTCATATTTTCTGCCTTTGCCTGAAGCTCCCGTTCTGGCCTGCGCCACCCAAGCCGCGGGTTACGACGCCTTGCCTTAGTCCCGGTCAGGCGCTCCCAAGGGAAAGTATGACCGGAACGGACGTGCCTCGTTCACGGCCCGCGCGAAGGACGGGCGGGCAAGCAGCCTCGCGCGGTACGCGCGCAGCACTGGAAAGGCCTCGGCAATCCGATGGGTCCAGTCGGCATAGAACAACGAAGGGGCGGCGGCGCAGTCCGCGAGCGTGAAGTTCGCACCTGTGGCCCACGTTCTGCCGGCGAGCTGCCCTTCGAGCCACGCGTAGGCGCGATCCAGCTTTTCCACAGCAAGCGCCAGCCCTTCCTGGCGCTTGACCGGGTCCCCCGTCAGCGCACCGTCTACCGCATGCTGAGCCGCGTTCATCACGTGCAGGTCGAAGAAACGATCGAGAAAGCGCACCTCAAGTGCGGCCATCGGATCGTCGGGCAGCAGGCGCACCGGCCCGGGATGCGCGAGCTGCAGGTACTCGATGATGATACTGGTCTCGGCCACGTTGCGATCGCTGTCCACCAGCAGCGGGAACTTGCGCAACGGCCAGCGCCGCAGCCATTCGGCCGAATGCTGCGGCGTGTCCGCCTCGAGGCAGCGGAACTCGAAAGGGGTGTTGTTCTCGTACAGCGCAATCAACACTTTCTGCGTGTACGAGGAAAAGGGGTGACCGTAGAGTGCAAGTGCCATACCTTGAACCACTTTGTCTTGTACAAGAAGCTAAAACATATTCTTGTGCCTGGCGGATTGCAAGCAAGCAACGGAGAACGGCCGTGTGTGGGCACATAAAAAAAACCTGCACCCCAGATGGGGTGCAGGTTTTTTTAGCGGCATAAAATCGACCTGTTCCGAGTCAGAACGGAATGTCGTCGTCCATATCGGCGAAGTTCCCGCCCCCGCCACTCTGGCTGGGAGCGGTCGGCGCGGGTGCGGCACGCTGGGGACGCTGCGGACGCGAACCGCCACCGCTTTGCTCGCCATAGCCGCTGCCACCGCCGCCGCCAAAGCCGCCTTCAGCGCCACCGCCGCCTTCACGCCCACCCAGCATCTGCATCTGGTCGGCCACGATTTCGGTGCTGTAGCGATCTGCGCCGGTGTCCTTATCTTGCCATTTGCGGGTTTTCAGACGGCCTTCGACATATACCGAGCGGCCTTTCTTCAGGTATTCGCCGGCGATTTCAGCCAGGCGGTTATAGAACACCACGCGATGCCATTCGGTTTCCTCGCGACGCTCGCCGCTGGTCTTGTCTTTCCAGTTCGAGGTAGTGGCGATGGAGACGTTGCAAATCGCCGCGCCGTCCGGGCTGTAGCGAACCTCGGGGTCGCGCCCCAGGTTGCCCACCAGAATCACTTTATTGACCGAAGCCATGAGAAAACTCCCTTTGATGGTTTTCAGCAGGCAATCATTACCGTTGCCGCCGAGCGCTGCAATGCGCGAATCTACGTAGGTGAGCACGCAGCATGTGGCGTGCTCACAGTTTATTGCCGTATGCCGGGAACCGCCTTAGATACTTGCCGGCATCTTGGGTTCGCCGGCGCCACGGCGTGGTTTCAACGGTTTCATGCCCCAGGCCGCCAGCAGCCAGACGATAGCCATGCCGGTTGCCGCGAGGAAAACCGCAGTCGTGCCGGCGCTGGACGCCAGCCAGCCACCCAGTGCGCCACCGACGAACAGGCCCACAGCCTGCGCCGTGTTGTAGAAGCCCAGCGCCAGCCCCTTGTAGGCCGGCGGAGCCACCCGCGACACCAGAGAAGGCTGCAAGGCCTCGAGCACATTGAAAACGATGAAAAACGCCACCAGCGCAGCCACGAGCGTACCAAAATTGCGGCTGGCCAGCGGTAACAAGGCACAGACCACCACCAGCCCGGCCACGCTGAAACGCATGGCATTGCGATGGGCTCCACGGCGCTCCGTGACGATGATGGCGGGCACCATGAAGACGAAGGAAATCACGATGACCGGCAAATACACCTTCCAGAGGTCGGCTGCACCCATGCCGCCCGTGGTGGCCAGCAGACTGGGCACCACCACGAACAGGGCGATCTGCACCATGTGCAATACGAACACACCCAGGTTGAAGCGCAACAGGTCGGGCTCGCTCAACACGCGGCCGGGCGGCGTCTTGGCCATGGCCGGCATGGCCAGCGTGGTGGGCACAGGCACCGCCCACATCGCCACCGCCAAGGCACCCACCCCAAGCAAGGTGATGACCCAGAACAAACCCGACAGGCCACCCCACCCCACCACGACCGGGGCCGCCACCAGCGAGACGGCAAACGACATGCCG
Source organism: Verticiella sediminum (assembly GCA_040392445.1). Classification (GTDB taxonomy): domain Bacteria; phylum Pseudomonadota; class Gammaproteobacteria; order Burkholderiales; family Burkholderiaceae_B; genus Verticiella; species Verticiella sediminum_A. Next base: position 28,159 of record JBEBVZ010000032.1, on the reverse strand, counting down.
ATAGAGCCGCCCACCATGGCCATAGCCTTGGTGCGGACCTCGTCCCGGGTGGAATCGGCCAGCCAGGCGGTTACCGCAGCCGAAATCGCGCCGGCGCCCTGGATGGCACGCCCAATGGTGATCCAGTAGATATCCTGCGCCGTAGCGCATACGACGCTGCCGACGATGAACAGCACCAGGCCGAACAGCACGACCGGCTTGCGGCCCCAACGGTCGGAGGCCAGGCCAAATGGTATCTGCATGAACGCCTGGGTCAGGCCATACATGCCAAGCGCCAACCCCACGCGCGCAGGATCGCTGCCGCCAGGCAGACCCTGCGCCGCGACGGCGAACACGGGCAGCAGCAGGAACAATCCAAGCATGCGGCAGGCGAACAGACTGGCCAGCGCAACGCTGGCACGCCGCTCGAGCGGCGTCATGCTGGTAGGGGATTCAGTGGACATCGGAAGGAGTGGGATCAAATCGCAGCGCGCTATAGTAACAAGCTGGCGTGATCTAGCCGCGTACCCCGCTTATAATTCTTGTTTACGCTGGCGAATGGCAATGGATGTAATACGTATCCGGGGTGCCCGTACCCACAACTTGAAGAATATCTCGCTCGATATCCCGCGCGAACGCCTGACGGTGATCACGGGGCTGTCCGGCTCGGGCAAATCTTCGCTGGCGTTCGATACCCTGTATGCCGAAGGGCAGCGGCGCTATGTCGAAAGCCTGTCGGCGTATGCGCGGCAATTCCTGCAGCTCATGGACAAGCCCGATGTCGATCTCATCGAAGGCTTGTCGCCCGCGATCTCCATCGAGCAAAAGGCAGCCGGCCACAACCCGCGCTCCACAGTAGGCACCGTCACCGAGATCCACGACTACCTGCGCCTGCTGTATGCCCGGGTCGGCACACCCTACTGCCCCGAACACAACCTGCCCCTGCAGGCCCAGAGCGTCAGCCAGATGGTCGACGCCACCCTGGGCTTGCAGGCCGACACCCGTGTCGCCCTGCTTGCGCCGCTGGTACGCGGGCGCAAAGGCGCGTTCGAGAGCGACCTGGCAGCCTTGCAGGCCCGCGGCTTCGTGCGCCTGCGCGTCAACGGCGAGTTCACCGAGCTCGACGGCATGGCGGCGCTCAAGAAGAACGACAAGCATGACATCGATGTCGTGATCGACCGCCTGCGGATACGCCCCGGGATAGAGCAACGCCTGGCCGAAAGCCTGGAAGTCGCGCTGGAACTGGGCGAAGGACGGGTCATCGCCCTGGAAATGGACAGCGCCCACGAGCACCTGTATTCCAGCCGTTACGCCTGCCCCATCTGCAGCCACAGCCTGCCTGAACTCGAACCCAGGCTGTTCAGCTTCAACAACCCGGTGGGCGCCTGCCCCTCTTGCGACGGCATCGGCACCGTGGGTTTCTTCGATCCCAAGCGGGTGGTGGCGTTTCCCGAGCTGAGCCTGACGGCCGGCGCCGTGCGCGGCTGGGACCAGCGCAATTCGTTCTACCACCAGATGCTGACCAGCCTGGCGGCTTTCTACGACTTCGATATCGGCGCGCCGTTCGAATCGCTGCCCGAAGCCGTGCGCCAGGTGATTCTGTATGGTTCTGGCGAACAGGATATCGCGTTCACCTATCTGAACGAGAAAGGCCGCAGCACGATCAAGGCCCACCCCTTCGAAGGCATTATCCCCAACCTCGAGCGCCGCTGGAAAGAAACCGATTCGACCACGGTGCGCGAAGAGCTGGGCAAGTACCGCAATATCCGGCAGTGCCCGGATTGCGGTGGATCCCGCCTGCGCGCAGAAGCTCGCCATGTGCGCATAGGGTCCGACGCGGGCGGCCTGGAACACGGCAAGGCCATCTACCAGGTCGAAGCCATGCCGCTGGCCCATTGCCTGCATTGGTTCGAGACCCTGGAACTTTCCGGCGCCAAAAAGGACATTGCCCAGCGCATCGTGCGCGAAATCATTGCCCGGCTGAGCTTTCTGAACAACGTCGGGCTGAATTACCTTTCGCTGGACCGCAGCGCCGACACGATCTCCGGCGGCGAAGCCCAGCGCATCCGCCTGGCAAGCCAGATCGGCTCGGGCCTGACCGGCGTCATGTACGTGCTGGACGAGCCTTCCATAGGCCTGCACCAGCGCGACAACGACCGCCTGATCGACACACTGCGCCACCTGCGCGATCTGCGCAACAGCGTCATCGTGGTCGAACACGACGAGGACATGATCCGCGCCGCCGACTTCGTGGTGGATATGGGCCCAGGCGCCGGCGAACATGGCGGCCAGGTGGTCGCGCAGGGCACGCCGGCCGAAATCCTGGCCGACCCGCAATCGCTGACTGGCCAGTACATGAGCGGCGCCAGGCATATTTCGATACCGCAGCGGCGCCCCGTGGTGCCGCGCCCCGGCGACGATACCCATCACTGGCTGAGCCTAGGCGGCTGCACCGGCAACAACCTGAAGGCGGTGGACCTGCATCTGCCCACCTCGCGCCTGGTGTGCATCAGCGGCGTTTCTGGCAGCGGCAAATCCACCCTGATCAACGACACCCTGGCCACCGTGGTGGCGCGCCACCTGCACAACAGCCAGGTCGAGCCCGCACCGTACGCCGGCATCGAGGGCCTCGAGCATTTCGACAAGATCATCAACGTCGACCAAAGCCCGATCGGCCGCACCCCGCGCAGCAACCCGGCAACCTACACGGGCCTCTTCACCCCCATACGCGAGCTGTTTGCGGGCGTGCCGGAAGCCCGCGCGCGCGGCTACGACCCGGGCCGCTTCAGCTTCAACGTCAAGGGCGGCCGCTGCGAGGCCTGCCAGGGCGATGGCGTGGTGAAGGTGGAAATGCACTTTCTGCCAGACATGTATGTACCCTGCGATGTCTGCCATGGCAAACGCTACAACCGGGAAACGCTCGAGATCCGCTACCGCGGTCGCAACGTCAGCGAAATACTCGACCTGACGGTAGCCGAAGCGTTGAAATGCTTTGAAGCGGTACCCACCCTTGCCCGCAAGCTGCAAACACTGATCGCAGTGGGCCTGGGCTATATCCGGCTGGGGCAAAGCGCCACCACGCTGTCGGGCGGCGAAGCGCAGCGCGTCAAGCTCTCGCTGGAACTCTCCAAGCGCGGCACGGGGCGCACGCTATACATCCTGGACGAGCCCACCACCGGCCTGCACTTCCATGACATCGCCCTGCTGCTGGGGGTCTTGAACCAACTGGTGGAAGCCGGCAACACGGTGGTCGTGATCGAGCACAACCTTGACGTTATCAAGACCGCCGACTGGGTGATAGACATGGGCCCCGAAGGTGGCGACGGCGGCGGCATGATCGTGGCCCAGGGAACACCTGAGCACATCGCGCAAAGCACCGCCAGCCACACCGCGCGATACCTTGCACAAACACTGGACAAGCAAATCGAACGCGCCTAGGGGCGCTCGGGGATCAGGCTTCGTCGCCGAATTCGCAAACCGAGAACAGGGGTGTTCCGGTGGCACGTACGGCGGCGCTGCCCCCCAGATAAGGCAGGTCGATGATGGCGGCGGCTTCGACCACATTGGCCCCCAGGCGCTGCAAGAGTTTCATGCCGGCCACCATCGTGCCGCCGGTGGCGACCAGATCGTCGATCAGCAATACCCTCTGGCCCGGGCGCACTGCATCGGTATGCATTTCCACCGATGCGCTGCCGTACTCCAGCTGGTATTCCTCGGCCAGGGTCAGGTAGGGCAGCTTGCCCTTCTTGCGTATCGGCACGAAGCCCAGGTTCAGTTCATAGGCAAGCACGCTGCCTGCGATGAACCCGCGGGCATCGATCCCCGCCACCAGGTCCAGGCGCTTGCCCATGTAGCGATAGACCAGCAAGTCGATCAGCACGCGAAAGCTGCGCGGATCCTGGAACACCGGCGTGATATCGCGAAACATGACGCCCGGCTTGGGCCAGTCCGGCACAGTACGGATGCGATCACGAATGAAATCGGAATTAGGTACCATGAGTAAGGTCCAGAAAAAACCATAGCGCCAGATTGGCGCAGCCGTCACTTTAACGGATGGGCAGGCCGCTTGCCCCGCACCAGGCACCTGCAGATGTCGGCACGGCGGCCCCGAACTTGCGCATCGCCTTTGCATAACGCAGCCGCACCTGCACTTTGGCTGCTGCAACGACACTCGATTGGTTAAGATATGACTCTTATGCCTACCGCTCCCGCTACCGCTTTTTCTTCCGACGCCGCGCTCGTGTCGGCACGCCGCACCTTGGGCATCGAAGCCCAGGCCATCGCCAGCATGGCCGGGCGCCTGGGCGCTCCGTTCGTGCTCGCCGTAGAGCGCCTGCTGGCCTGCCGCGGCCGTGTGGTCGTCAGCGGCATCGGCAAATCCGGCCATATCGCCCGCAAGATCGCCGCCACGCTGGCGTCCACCGGCACGCCCGCATTTTTCGTGCATGCCGCCGAGGCCGTACACGGCGACCTAGGCATGATTACCGCCGACGACGTCGTCATTGCCCTGTCGCATTCGGGCACCACCGAAGAGCTGCTGACGATATTGCCCTTGGCAAGGCGCATGGGTGCCGGCATCATCAGCCTGACCGGCAATCCTGGCTCGCCACTGGCCGAGCTGGCAGACGTCTACCTGGACACCAGCGTAGCGCAAGAAGCCTGCCCACTCAACCTGGCGCCCACGGCCAGCACCACCGTCGCGCTGGCACTGGGCGATGCGCTGGCGGTGGCCTGCCTCGAAGCCCGCGGCTTCGGCTCCGAAGATTTCGCTCGCTCGCACCCTGGCGGCGCGCTGGGACGCAAGCTGCTTACCCATGTTCGCGACGTCATGCGCAGCGGCACCCGGTTGCCCACGGTGTTGCAGCAGGCCAGCGTCAGTGCGGCGCTGGCCGAAATGTCGAGCAAGAGCATGGGCATGACGGCAGTCCTGGACGACGCCGGAAAGGTAGTTGGCATTTTCACGGACGGCGACCTGCGCCGCCTGATCACCCGGGTGGGCGACCTGCGTGCCGCGACCGTGGCAGACGGCATGAGTCCATCGCCACGCCATATCGGCCCGGATGCACTGGCCGCCGAGGCCGCCGCCCTGATGGACCAGCACAAACTCAGCCAATTGCTGGTTGTCGACCCCCAGGGCGCACTGGTTGGGGCCCTGCATATGCATGATCTGATGGCTGCCAAGGTGGTATAACGCTGCCATGCCAAATCTCTCAACGATTCCTCATCCGGCCGAATCGCTCATTCTGGCCCGTATCCCCGCCACCGTGCGTGAACGCGCGTCACGCGTGCAGCTCATGGTCTTCGATGTCGACGGTGTCCTCACCGATGGCACGCTCTGGTATGGCGACAACGGCGAAGTCGTCAAGCGCTTTCATGCGCTCGACGGCCAGGGCATACGCCTGCTGGGCGCCGGCGGCATCTCGGTAGCCTTGATCACGGCCCGCGACGGCGCCTTCGTTACCCGCCGTGCCGCCGACCTGGGCATCGCCGATGTCCAGCAAAGCGTGCACGACAAGCTCACGGCCCTGACCGCCCTGGCGCACAAGCGCGGCGTCTCGCTCGACAACGTGGGTTTCATGGGCGACGACATCAACGACCTGGCAGCCCTGCGTCAGGCCGGTTTCGCCGTCACCGTGCCGGGCGCGCCCGCCTATGTGGCCCAGGCTACCCACTGGGTTACCGAAAAAGGCGGCGGCAATGGCGCTGCGCGCGAATGCTGCGACCTCATCCTGGCGTCCCAAGGACGCCTAGGCCCGCTGCTGGATGCGGGCGCCCAGGTAAAACCGACCACCGGCTCGTTACAATAGGCGCATGCGCGACAGACTAACCTCCGCCATCGCCAGCTTCCTGCTACTGGCGCTGGTGGGCAGTACATGGTGGGCATCCGACTACGCCAGGCGTTCGATCCCCATCGACCCGCCCCGCCGCATCACCCACGAAATGGATACTTTCATCGAATCCTTCGTGATGATGCAAATCGATGAAACAGGCATGCCGGCGGCACGCCTGGAAGGCCCGCGCGCCGAACATTTCCCGGACGACAATTCGTATGAGGTCACGACTCCGCGCGCGGTCAGCCAGCGCCCGGATCGCTCGGTTACCGTGGTCACCGCGCAGCGTGGCCGCATGACCGAGAACGGCGCACGCATCGTGATGCAGGGCGACGTCAGGTTCACGCGCGAACCGCAAGTCGACAATCCGGGGCTGACCATCGAAAGCCAGCAAATCACCTTGCTGCCCGACGACGACGTCGCCTACACCGACCTGCCCGCGGTACTCACCCGTGCCGACGGTTCGCAAATCACCGGTACCGGCATGCATTACGATAACCGCACCCGCCAGCTGAAGATTGCAGCCGATGCCCGTGTCAAAATAGCCCCGCGCGCCAGCCCAAGCACCGCGCACTGATCCGCCCGCCTTTCTTTCGAATCCACCCCTTTTACAGCGACCGCGCATGCTGACACCTATCGTATCGCCTTCGACCCGCCTGGCAGCCGCCCGCGCGTGTGGCGCCCTGGCCGCCGGCTTGCTGCTGGCGCTGGCCCTGTCCACCTCTCCTGCCAAAGCCCAGGGGGCCATACAGAACGACGTCGCCACCCTGATCGACTCCGACACCCTGGAATACGACGACGCCAAGCAGACCAGCGTATTCACCGGCAATGTCGTACTGACGCGAGGCGACCTGAGCCTGCGCGCCGATCGCCTGGAACTGCGCCAGGACGCCGCCGGCACCCAGTTCGCCACGGCGACCGCTGGCGGCAAGAACCAGGTATTCGTTCGCCAGACCCAGCCCGGCAGCGTGGAAGTGGTCGAAGGCACCGGCGATCGCGTCGAATACGATAGCGGCAAGGAAGAGATCCAGCTGATCGGCCGCGCCGTCGTGCAACGCCTTGCCTGCGGCCAGATGCTTGACGAAATTCGCGGCGAGCGGGTGAGCTACAACCAGAAGACCGACATCTACACCGCCAGCGGCGGCCCGCAAACCGGCACCGCCAACCGCCGTGTGCGCACCATGATCCAAGCCCGCGACAAGAGCGCCAAAATCGTTGCGTCCTGCGCCCCGGCCCCGGGAGTCAAGAAGTGAAGCAACAAGGTCTGTTGCGCGCCACGGGTTTGCGTAAAACCTATGGCGCCCGCACTGTAGTACACGACGTATCGCTCGAAGTGAGCAGTGGCGAGGTGGTCGGCCTGCTGGGCCCGAACGGTGCCGGCAAAACCACCAGTTTCTACATGATAGTAGGGCTGGTTGCGGCCGACGCCGGCCGCATCGAGATCGACGGCGAGCCCATCACCGGCCTGCCCATCCACAAACGGGCGCGCATGGGCTTGTCGTACCTGCCGCAAGACGCATCGGTGTTCCGGCGACTGACGGTAGAGCAGAACATCCAGGCCGTGCTCGAACTGCAACGCAACCCCCAGGGCCAGAAGCTGGCGGACGCCGAAATCGCCGCCGCGCTCGAAACCCTGCTGGACGAACTGCAGATCGGCCACATCCGCCGCAACACGGCCATTTCGCTTTCCGGCGGCGAACGCCGGCGCGTTGAAATCGCCCGCGCGCTGGCCACCAACCCACGCTTCATCCTGCTTGACGAACCCTTTGCGGGGGTCGATCCGATCGCGGTCATCGAGATCCAGCGCATCGTGCGTTTCCTGAAGGCACGCAACATCGGCGTGCTCATCACCGACCACAATGTGCGCGAAACACTGGGCATCTGCGACCGCGCCTACATCATCAGCGAAGGCAGCGTCCTGACCGACGGACACCCCGACGAAATCGTCGACGACCCCGCCGTGCGCCGCGTTTACCTGGGCGAACACTTCCGCATGTAATCAACTTGCAATAAACCCAGTTCCCGATACACTGAGCTTGTACGGACGCCTTTTGGCAACGTACTTACTTAACGCACGGGAGGTCACTGTATGAATCTGAGCATCAGCGGACATCAACTGGAAATCACGCCTGCCATCCGGGAGTACGTGATGACAAAGCTGGAACGTGTTCTCCGACATTTTGATCATATTATCGACGCGCAGGTTATTCTCTCCGCGGTCAAACTGCGCCACACGGCAGACGTTACCGTCCGTGTTCGCGGCAAAGACATCCACTGCGAAGCTACGGACGAAAATCTCTACGCTGCCGTTGACGCGCTGATCGATAAGCTTGATCGACAGGTTGTGAAATACAAAGACAAGGTGCAAACTCACGCAAACGATGCTCTGAAGCGTCAACCGCTAGCTCCTGAAGTGCTAGAGGCGTAAAGCCCAAAGCGCGCAAAGCGCACATCAGCGCCCTTCAAATCGGGCCTGAGAGTCCATCATAGCGATGGATACAGTCGAACCAGTATGGTTCAGCACAAGGCGGCCGTCGATACCCAAGGGTTAGCGGCTGCCTTCTGTACCTTGAAGCTGGCTACGGCAGCCAAGCGCAATCGACTACTCTACGATCCCCCGAGCGATTGTTCCCCTATAATGATTTTTTGTTGCAGTGAAGCATTCGTTAAATGAGCCTGATTTCACGCATTCTGCCCGCGTCCAACGTGGTTCTGGATCTTCCGGCCACTAGCAAGAAGCGAGCCTTCGAGCACGCTGCATTGTTGTTTGAAAACCATCACGGCCTGGCCCGCATGACGGTGTTCGACAGCCTGTTCGCGCGCGAGCGCCTGGGTTCGACCGCCCTCGGGCACGGTGTTGCAGTGCCGCATGGCCGCATCAAGGGCCTGAGCGAAGCCGTCGCCACCTTCATCCGCCTGGCGCAGCCTGTTCCCTTCGATGCTCCCGATGGTCAGCCCGTACGCATGCTGATGTTCCTGCTGGTACCGGAAGTCGCGACGCAGCAGCACCTGGAAATCCTGGCCGAACTGGCTCACATGCTATCCAGCAAGGAATTGCGTACGGCCCTCACGGAAGCCACCGATCCCGAAGCCGTACACGCAATGCTCGTGGGATGGCAGCCCGCAACCTGTAGCTGATTTCCCCCATGCTCACGATACAGACTTTGGCTGACGACAACGCCGTCAAGCTCTCCCTAAGCTGGATCGCGGGCCGCCATGGCGGGATGCGCACCCTTGCGGATGACTACCTTGCCCCCTCGGATCGGGTCGGCCACCTGAACCTGATCCACCCCACACGTATCCAGGTGTTCGGGCAGCGCGAAATGATCTATTACTCGCGCTTTGACATGAACCGGCGGCAACACCACCTGGACGACCTACTGGCCGGCGGCGTGCCCGCATTGCTGATTGCCGAGAACCTGGTCCCGCCCGACGACCTCCAGACTTACTGCAACGAAAACAACGTCCCGCTGCTGGGTTCCCCGCTGAAGGCGGCCGAGGTAATCGATATCCTGCGCCTGTATGTGGGGCGCGCGCTGGCGCCCACCATCACAATGCATGGCGTGTTCATGGACGTCCTGGGCCTGGGCGTACTGATAGCGGGCGAGTCCGGCCTGGGCAAGAGCGAACTGGCGCTTGAACTGATCACGCGTGGGCACGGACTGGTCGCTGACGACGCCGTCGAGTTCGCCCAGGTTGCGCCCGGCATCATCGATGGCCACTGCCCCGCCCTGCTGCAAAATATCCTCGAAGTGCGCGGCCTGGGCCTGCTCGACATCCGCACCATCTTCGGTGAAAGCTCGGTACGCCGGAAAATGCGTTTGCGGCTGATCGTGCAACTGGTACGCGCCCTGTCCAAAGATGCCGAACGCGAGCGCCTGCCGTTGCAGGACACAAACCAGGAAGTGCTGGGCCTGGCGGTGCGCAAAGTCGTACTGCCAGTGGCCGCGGGCCGAAACCTGGCGGTGCTGGTAGAGGCCGCGGTACGCAATACCATCCTTCAGTTGCGCGGAATCGACACGCTTGCGGAGTTCATGGAAAGGCAGTCGCAAGCCATCCGCAATAATGAGGTATAATCTTTGTCTTTCTTCCCCGATAGCTCAGTCGGTAGAGCGACGGACTGTTAATCCGCAGGTCCCTGGTTCGAGTCCAGGTCGGGGAGCCAGATTCAAAAAACCGGCTAATGCCACACCGCACCAGCCGGTTTTTTTATTTCAGGTCCAGTGCACGGTGTTTAGGCACCTGGGCATCAGACTCGAAAGTCCAGCATGCTGGGCATAGGCAGTAACGGCAATTTGAAAAGAGCCGTCATAGGAAAAAACTTGGCAAAGGTTATGCAACATTTGCCAGATGAAATTTTTCTGATATAATCTTTTTCTTTCTTCCCCGATAGCTCAGTCGGTAGAGCGACGGACTGTTAATCCGCAGGTCCCTGGTTCGAGTCCAGGTCGGGGAGCCAGATTCAAAGCCGGTTAGCGCCACAGGTGCTAACCGGCTTTCTCGTTTTTGCGCGCAATATCCTCGCGTGCAATACCCGGCAGAGGCTACAGCCCACCGGCTATCGTATACCCCGCCTTGCCATCCCGAATTGCCACGCCCATGCCGACAGACGTCTTGAGCATGGCCTGCGCGCCTTCGGTCATGGCGAGGCCAGGCAGCGTCGCCTTCACGGTTTTACCTGCGTGCCCGTCATGCACTCGGCCAGGCCTCGCATCACGGCATCTTTATTGCTGGGTGCGCTGCCAGGATGGCGCACGCCAGCTTCGCGGAAAACGAACCGATATGAACGTTGATTGGGCCGAACTCTTCAAGGTGGGCACTTATCCAGTCGAGATGTTTGTGCGCGGCACGGTCATGTACTGGTTCATTTTCATATTGCTGCGCGCAGCCGGTCGACGCGACATCGGGTCACTGGGCGTGGCCGATCTACTGGTTTTCATGTTGATCGCGGATGCCGCCGGCAACGCCATGGGCGGCAACGCCTCCTCGCTGCCCTCGGGCATGGTCGTCGTGGCCACCATGGTGTTCTGGACAGTGCTGGTCGATCGGATAAGCTATTTTTTCCCGGCTACGCGCAAATGGCTGGAAGCCGAGAAAGTCTTGCTGGTGCGCGACGGCGTGATGCTGCGACGCGGAATGCGCCGCGAATACATCACCGAAGACGAGCTCATGTCAGAACTACGCCTGAAAGGCGTAGAGGACCTACGACAAGTCAAGCGCGCCTATATGGAAGCCGACGGTCATATCAGCGTCATCAGGAATCGCTCGAGGCCTTTGCGAGGCTAGGCTTGCGAATCAGGCCTTCCTGGGCCGCAGACGCCACCAGCCGGCCATCCTGGGTAAAGAACTTGCCGCGGCATAGCCCACGCGAACCGCTTGCACTGGGCGAATCGGTGACATACAGCAACCACTGATCCATGCGGAAATCACGGTGGAACCACATCGCGTGATCCAGGCTGGCGATATGCAGGTCGGGATCTGCAAACGAGATGGCATGTGGCAGCATGGCAGCTTGCAGCAAATGGAAATCCGACGCGTAGGCCAGCATGGCCTGATGCAGAACCGGGTCGTCCGGCAGCGGCTCGGCAGCGCGTATCCAGGCACGGTACTCGGCTGGCGCCGGCACCGGATTGAACGGATCCATGGGCGAAACCTCACGAATCTCGATAGGACGGGTTCGCTGATAGGATCCCTGCTTGTTCGCCGCCATCCTGGCCTGGCGCAGCTCGACCTCGTTGAGCAGCCCTTCGGGCCCAGGCACGTCGGGCATGCGGTCCTGGTGCTCGGCGCCCTCTTCCTTTACCTGGAAGGATATTGAGGTATTGAAAATGGGGCGTCCATGCTGGATGGCCACGACGCGGCGCGTGGTGAAACTCTTGCCATCCCGGATGCGCTCGACGTCGTAGATGATGGGCGCTTTCTTGTCGCCAGGCCGCAGAAAATAGGCATGCATGGAATGCGCAATGCGCCCCTCCACCGTACGCGAGGCAGCGGCAATCGCCTGCCCAAGCACCTGCCCGCCAAAGACATTGCGGCTACCAATATCGCCACTGACACCTCGGAAAAGGTTGAGCTCAATTTGCTCAACCTGGAGCAATCCGACCAGCTCCTGAACCTTGCTCATTAATAATGACTCCAACTGCTGATAAAGCGCCCACCAGGCCCTGCGATCCGACGCAGCGACAAGCATCGCCGCGTCGGCGTACGTTCAGGCGAAGATGGGCGCGCGCTTTTCCAGATTGGCCCGTATGGCCTCTTTTTGATGATCACCGCCAATCAAGGCGACCTGTTCGACCGATTCGGCCATCAAGAGGGATGCCGCATCCTGATGCTGCGAGGCATTGAGCAAACGCTTGGCTGCCCGGATCGCAGTAGGGCTTTTTTGCGCCAGTTCGCGCGCAGTCTCCAGGGCTTCGGCCAGGGGATCCGCGCATACCCTTGTGGCAAACCCGTATTCGAGGGCCTGCTGCCCCGAAAAAATCCGCCCGGTGTAGGTCAGGTCGCGCACGATGTCCGGGCGCGCGAGTTCGCGCATGAGCAGAATGCCGGCCATGTCCGGCACCAATCCCCATTTGATCTCCATGACCGACATGCGAAGATCCGGCGTCACGAAACGCATGTCGGCACCGAGGGCAATTTGCAAGCCGCCGCCAAACGCGACGCCATGCACGGCGGCAATCACGGGAACGGGTATCTGGCGCCAGACCATGGCCACCTGCTGGGCCGCGTTGGCAATACCATGGGTGCGCACGGTCAGGTCGTCGGCGGACACAGGCTTGGCCGCACCCTCCTTTTCCATGCGGCTGAAATTTTGCATGTCCAGGCCGGCGCAGAAGGCTTTCCCGGCACCGGAGACCACAACCACGCGTACCGCGGCATTGTCGATCAATTGCTCGCCGGCCTGGACAATGGCAGCGAACATCGCTTTGTCCAGTGCGTTCATTTTGTCGGCGCGATCCAGCACAACGTGCGCTATTCCCTGGTCTATCGTGACGGTAACGCGCTTATCCATGACGCACCTGTCCGGCAGCGCCCTGCATTGTTTCGCACAACATAAGATTATCCTTTGTCCCTTGCACGGCAAGTCTCCTTGTTTTTTGTAGTCGTGCTGGCATGATAATGCGTTTTTGCATTTTGCCTTTTCGCTCGCCAGCCAGCCATACCCACTGGCAAATACGGATTGCAATAGCCTATCGTGGCTGATTAAATCGATCAGGTGAAAACTCGCCTGGAACCCGCATGGCTTGGATGACGGCCCTGCACCTCACTTTTCTCCTGATCTGGTGTGCCGGCCTGTTCTACCTGCCCGGTCTTTTTGCCGCCTATTCGCGCGCCGGCACGGTTCGCGAACACCACCAGATGCGCATCATCACGCGCTTCATTTTCTTTGCCGTGGCTACTCCCGCCGCAGCCCTGGCCATCCTGACCGGCATCGCGCTGGCCTACGCTACAGACATACAAGGCAACTGGCTGCCCGCCAAGGCACTGGTGGTCTTGCTGATGATTTTGTTCCACATGTATTGCGGCCGCAGGGTAATACGGCTGGGAAAGGGTCGGCGCATGACAAGCAACGCCATGCTTCTGGCACTGATCGCCATCCCCGCCGTACTTGTCCCCCTGGTGCTCTGGCTGGTGCTGGCCAAACCCGATCTCACCGTACCCGGGCTATAGACACGCCTGCGCTACTTCGGCCTATCCCAATACCTGGTATGCCCCGCCCCGCTCTATGGCCCGGATGTGTGCGCGCCCTTTCCTGGATGCACTGCAGGAAGGCGGTAGGCGCCGGCATGGCCTTCGGCTCGCACAGGTACGACAATTGCTTGCCCAGGGCCTTGTCGGCCGCCGGGAAAGTCCGCGCGGCGCTTGTACGCAGGAGGCCCGCATGGCACGTGTGGTGTGGAAAGGTGCAATCGCTTTCGGGCTGGTGCATGTACCCATCGTGCTGCACCCAGGCGCCCGGCGCGCAGATCTCGACTTCGACTGGATAGACCATCGCGACATGGCGCCAGTGGGTTATCTGCGCATCAATAAGCGTACGGGAAAACCCATAGCATCGGAAGATATCGTCAAAGGCTATCAATACGAAAAAGGCGAATACGTATTGATGAACGATGAGGATTTTCGCCAGGCCAACCCAGTGGCCACACAGACAGTGGAAATCGAATGCTTCGTGAAAGCCGCCGAATTGCCGCCCTACTACTTCGATACGCCCTACTACATGGTGCCCGACAAGCGCGGCGAAAAGGGCTACGCCCTGCTGCGTGAAACCCTGCGGCGCACGCATCTTGTGGGCATTGCCAATGTGGTGCTGCATACCAAGCAGCACCTGGCCGCGGTGATCGTGGTGGGCGACATACTGATGCTGAACACCATGCGCTATGCCGACGAGATCGTATCGCAGGAAGACTTGAGCGTGCCGCCATCCAGCCTGTCGGATGCGGGCGTTTCAGAGCGCGAAACCGACATGGCCTTGCGCCTGGTCGAGGACATGACTGAAAAATGGCAGCCCGAACGGTTTCGCGATGCCTACCGCGAGGATCTGCTGGCCCGCATAGAAAGCAGGATAGAGGCGGGCCAGACGCACACCCTCACCGTCGCGGCCAAGGCCGGCGAACCACGCCACAGCGCCAAGGTCATCGACCTGATGTCCATGCTCAAGCAAAGCATAGACTCGCGGGCGCCGAAAAAATCCAGGCCCCGTGCCGCCCCCAAGGCCACCCAGGCCGACCCGGCCCCATCCGCCAAATCCGCGCGCAAGACCGCGAGCGGCATCAGCGTCAAAACCGCCGGAAAAACCGCCAGCAAAGCCTCGTCCAATGGCGAGCGCAAGGCATCGACACCAGCCACTGCAGCGCGCCCCCCAAAAAAAACCCCGCGTAAATCGGCCGGGCCGCGTCAGGCCGGGCCCAGAAAGACCGCACCCAGAAAAACCGCGTCACGGCGGGCGGCTTGATGGCACGCGCAACGCCAGTGCACCGCGCAGCCCGTGAGTCCGCCGCCGCCCCCCTGGAGCACTATCGGAAGAAACGCGATTTTGCACAAACCGCCGAACCCCGCGGTCGCGCCACAACAGTTACGCGCCACCAAGCGAGCGACGAGCTGAGCTTCGTCATCCAGAAGCATGCGGCCAGAAGCCTGCATTACGATTTTCGGCTGGAATTGGACGGCGTGCTGAAAAGCTGGGCGGTTCCCAAGGGGCCCTCGCGCGACCCCAAGCTAAAGCGGCTGGCGGTGCAGGTGGAAGACCACCCGCTGGACTACGGCAGCTTCGAGGGCGACATTCCCGCCGGACACTATGGAGCGGGCCATGTGGCAATCTGGGATGCCGGCACTTGGCAGGCGCACGGCGACCCTCGTCAGGGCTTGGCCACTGGACACTTGCACTTCACGTTGGATGGCACCTATCTTCGGGGTGAGTGGGTATTGATCCGCACCGGAACTGCCAATCAGTGGCTGCTGCGCAAGCTGGACGACGCCTACGGCGTGGCTGGGGATGACGCCAGCAACTACCAGCCCGGCAGGCAGCCTGCGCAAGCATCGCCCGCAGGCAACAAGCCCGCACCGGCAAAAGCCGCGAAACCGAATGCTGGCCCCGGTGTGCGACGCGCCATGCCGGACATGATAGAGCCACAGCTGGCCACACTGGCAGACGCTGCTCCCACACAAGACGGCTGGATCTATGAAGTGAAATACGACGGCTATCGCATGCTGTGCAAAATGCGAGGCAGCGAGGTGAACCTGATCAGCCGCGAGGGCAAGGACTGGACCGCGCGCCTGCTGCCGCTGGCGCAAGCCCTTGCCGGGCTTGATCTGGGCAGCGGCTGGCTGGATGGCGAGGTCGTCGTGTTCGACGACACGGGGAAGTCCAGCTTCCAGGCCCTGCAGAACGCGCTGGATAGCGCCAGCGCCGGACCGCACTATGTCGCTTTCGACCTGCCTTACTGGAATGGAAAGGACTTGCGCCAACTGGCGCTGCACGAACGCCAGGACCAGCTTGCCGGTCTTCTGAGCGCACTTCCGAAAGACGCTCCGGTTTCGTTCACCGACCGTCTGGCGCTGGACGACCCCGACCATGCCCAGGCAGCGCTGGAGCAGGCGTGCCAATTGGGCCTGGAAGGCTTGATTGCCAAGCGCCGCGATGCACCCTATGAGTCCACGCGGTCGAAAAACTGGTTGAAGCTGAAATGCCGGCCGCGCCAGGAGTTCGTCGTGGGCGGCTACACCAGCCCTAGCGGCACGCGCAAGCATTTGGGCGCCCTGCTGGTAGGCGTACAAGACAAGGGCGCGCTGCGCTATGCAGGACGCATAGGCACCGGCTTCAACACGGATACGCTACAGAACCTGCATCGGCGCTTGCGCCTGCTGGCCGCCGACCATAGCCCTTTCTCGGGCGACACCGCTACGCCCCGCCCGCGTGCCTCGCCCGCGCAGAAGAGCCACGTCCATTGGGTAGAGCCCAAAATGGTGATCGAAGCCGGCTTCAGCGGCTGGACTGCTGATGGATTGCTGCGACAAGCATCTTTTCTAGGCATCAGGCAAGACAAACCCGCCACCGCGGTACACCGGGAGACAACCATGCCGATCGCCCAACAACACCACGGCGCTCACCGCAGAAGTACCGATCAGGACAAGGTCGCACGCGTGCGCATCAGCCACCCTGATCGCCTGGTGTTCCGCAATCCCGATATAGAAAAAGTCACCCTGGCCCGCTACTACGAAGCCGTCGCACCCCATCTGCTGCCGCACGTGAAAAACCGTCGACTGGCCTTCCTGCGCTGCCCGCAGGGCATAGAAGACCCCTGCTTTTTCCAGAAACATATCCAGGAGGGCCTGCCGGCCGGCCTCAAGCGCGACGGCGAGCACATTCTGGTCGGCAGCGCACAGGGCCTGGTCGAGCTGGCCCAGCTTGGCGTGATAGAGCTGCACACCTGGGGGTCCAGACTGCCCAAGCCTGACACCCCGGACAGGATCACCCTGGACCTGGATCCCGGCCCGGATGTCTCGTGGCCCATGCTGGTGCAGGCAGCGCAACTGATTGCCACCCTGCTGCATGAACTCGGGCTGCAAGCTTTCCTGAAAACCACCGGGGGCAAAGGCCTGCACATCGTCACCCCTATCGTCCGCACGCTGGACTGGGATACCGCCAAGTCCTTTTCGCGCGCAATGGCGCAGCACCTGGCACGCCTGATGCCCGATCGCTTCACTGCCAATATGAGCAAGGCAAGGCGCGTAGGGCGTATCTATATCGATTACCTGCGCAACGGAGACAACGCCACGGCCATCGCCGCTTTTGCCGTGCGTGCACGTAAGGGCGCTCCGGTGTCCATGCCCATCCACTGGGACGAGCTCAGCGCGCGCCGGGATCTTCGTGAAGCGGCCTTCAATATACAGAACGTGCCGAAATTGCTGGAAAACAGCGACGACCCCTGGGCAAGCTATGAACGCGCGGCGCAAAGGGTGACACACGCCATGCTGGCGCAAATGGAGGTGCCTGGCGCGGCATGATAATTGCGCGCCCTGGCGCTTTCCCTACCCTAACCCGCGGAGGCCATATGGATCACCAGCCGGTGGAACCCGACACTCCCGATGCACCCATCCCGGTCGAGCCCGAACCTGTACCGCCCTCACCCGACGACGACAGAGCCCGCCCTAACCCCGTCAGGCAGCCTCTTGTCCAGCCTCGCTTCGGGGCAGTTGCAACCGCCCGGACTTGAACAGCGCTAAGCTTCACTGCCGCAGCATGCGGCCAAACCAGGAGGATGAATGTGAATACGACACTAGCAGGCATGGCCTTGTGCGCCGGCACCTTGATGGCATCCCATGCCATGGCGGCCACGACCGCAGCGCCAACGGCCACAAGCGACAAGTCTGGCATCCAGGTGCAGATGCATGCCGTCAGCGAAAGCGGCACCGGCGACAGCCTGGGCACCGTTGCCATCACGCAAACGCAATACGGTCTGGTCTTCACGCCCAGCCTCAAAGGCTTGGCCCCGGGCGTCCACGGCTTTCACGTACACGACAAAGCCAGTTGCGACACCAGCGAACAAGATGGCAAGAAAACGCCGGCCGGCGCTGCGGGTGGACACTATGATCCGCAAAAGACCGCCAAGCATGGCTTGCCCTGGGGCGACGGACACCTGGGCGACTTGCCGGCGCTATATGTGGACGAGAGCGGCCAAGCCAGCATGCCGGTCCTGGCCCCGCGCCTGAAAGAGCTATCGCAGATATCCAACCATGCGCTTATGATTCACAAGGGTGGCGACAACCACTCCGATCACCCGAGCCCGTTGGGCGGCGGCGGCGCCCGTGTGGCATGTGGAATTATTAAGTAAGGCAGTTGGCAATCGATGGTCTCACTCCTTAAGCGGGCCGCCCAGTTCGGCCCGCTGGCTTTACTATTGGCGTCGGCGCAGCGCTGGTCCGACAAACGCGCCTCCAGCAAAGGCGCCGCCCTGGCGCTCTATATGCTGTTTTCGCTGGCGCCCATCCTGATTCTGGTCATCGCCATGTCGGGCTGGCTGTTTGGTGAAGAAACCGTGCGGGCCGAGATCCTGGCCCAGATCACCGCGCTGGCTGGCGAGCGCAGTGCGGAAGCCGTCGCAATCGTCATGCAAAGTGCGCACCAATCGGAAAATGGCCCCCTGGCCGCCCTGGTTTCGATTGGTTTGCTGATATTTAGCTCGACCACGGCTTTCGCCGAGCTGAAAAGCAGCCTGGACGACCTCTGGGACGCCAAATCGTCCGAGCAGTCGATTCTTCACGCTACCGCCAGCAGCCGCCTGGTCTCGTTTGGCGTCGTCCTGGCGCTCTCGTTTTGCCTGCTCACCTCGGTGGTGGTGAATACCGTGTTGGCCGCGCTCAGGGATTACTGGGTTCTTCTGTGGGGTGAAGAGACATTCGCAGCGCTGACGCTGGTGGTCGCCAACGCCTTTTCGTTCCTGGTCTTCGTCCTGCTGTTCACCGTCGTCCTGAAGATGCTGCCCAGCGTGCAAATGCGCTGGCGCGACGTGCTTCCCGGCGCTTTGCTGACGGCCCTGCTCTTTCTGGTGGGCAAGACGGGCATCGGTTTCTACCTGGGCCAAGGGACCCTGGTGTCGGCTTATGGGGCCGCCGGATCAGTCGTGGCATTGATCCTGTGGATCTACTTTTCGTCCCTGATCTTTTTCTTCGGGGCCGCCTTTACCCGGGAGTATTGGGCGCGTTACGGCGGTGGACGCGAAACGGCCGGCGCAAGCCGGCCTGGCGCCTCCGCCCCGGATCAAGGGCCCTTATCTTGACGGCGGCAAGGACCTAGTCCTTGCACATCTGGGCCTGGGTAATACTGCTGTTGGCCGGCAGGCTCTGCGTCAGCCAGACATTACCGCCTATGGTGGAACCCTTGCCTATGGTCACCCGGCCCAGCACCGTAGCACCTGCATAGATCACCACGTCGTCCTCTACCACCGGATGGCGGGGCGCACCTTTTTGCAGGCTGCCGTCGTCGTTGGCGGGAAAACGTTTGGCGCCCAACGTCACGTTCTGGTAGACCCGGACACGCTCACCAATGATGGCGGTTTCACCGATGACCACGCCCGTGCCGTGATCGATGAAAAAACTGCCGCCTATGGTGGCGCCAGGGTGGATATCAATGCCGGTTGCCGAGTGCGCAATTTCGGTCATCAGACGCGGCAGCAATGGCATGCCCAGCTTGAACAGCACATTGGCCAGGCGATAGTAAGTAATCGCCACGAATCCCGGATAGCACAACAGCACCTCGGAAATACTGCTGGCGGCCGGGTCGCCCTGGAAGGCGGCGCGCAGGTCGCTGACCAGCAAGGCGCGAACGTCGGGCAAACGGCCGGCGAAGTCCCGGGTGATTTCCACCGAGCGGGCGTCCAGCGTCTCGCTGCTCCAGGCATCGTCATCCGACAGGAACAGCAAGCCGCGCCGGATTTGCCCGCGAAGCAGGTTCAAGGTCCTGTTCAGCGTATTGCCAACGAAGTAATCGATACTTTCGTCGGTAAGGTCAGTCTGGCCGTAGTGCGTGGGAAACATTGCCGCCGCCAGGCCCTGCAGTATCTCGACCAGGACGGCACGAGACGGCAGTTCGCGCAGGCGGCCGCGATGGCGCACCTTGTGGGTATGTTCGCGCGAGGTTCGCAATGCATCCACGAGTTGGGCCAGGTTCCAGTCAGGCTGGCCGTGGTCGGGGTACAGAGGCATTTCGGGTAGGCTGGACATAAATCGAAAACGTAAGCAAACAGGGAATCGAGTTTCCGCACGTCATGCGGCTAGCCTTATACCTTACACCAGCCAACCGCCGGATCCCGCAATAGACATGATGGCACAAGGGGTTGAACGACCGGGCTCGCCTGATGCTTAGGGCGGCCACCGGCAGTGCCACGCGGCCGGCGCACTTTCACAAAGCCTGCGCAATTTCTCCATCGTGCCTGCAAAGCTGCGGCGCACACTGTCGTCAAGGGCTGCACAACACCAGCCCGCGCATGACGAACAGGAGAACCCCATGAGCAGCAAACGTCTGGTATCGGTATTGACAGGTATCTGCCTTATGGCAAGCACCGCCGCCATGGCGGCTTCGCCAGAGCGCGGCCATCGCGATTCCTATCCGGAACGTGGCAGGCAGGTGCAGATGGATCGCGGCCATCATGGCAAGGCGCCCCCGCCCCGCTATCAGCGCCACGAGCCTCGCTACGACCGCTACGACCGCGTGCAGCACTGGAAACGGGGCGACCGCGTCCCTGCGCACTACCGCTCGCACCGCTATGTGGTGCAAGACTGGCGCCATCGCGGCCTGAAAGCGCCGCCGCGCGGCTACCAGTGGGTAAACACAGGCGCCAACTACCTGCTGATCGCCGCCGCAACGGGGGTGATCATGCAGGCAGTCCTGGCACGCTAGGCGCTCTGGCCTAGTCCAGCTGAATGTTGGCGTCCTTGATCAACTTGGCCCAGGTCCCGGCGTCGCGACTCACCATCGCCGCGAACTCGGGCTGGGAGGTGTTTTGCTCGGCCTCGATACCCACGCCCCGCAGAGTCTCGCGCACATCTTCACGCTGCAGGATCCCGGCGACTTCCTGGGACACCTTGGCAACGATTTCCGGCGGCGTGCCCGCGGGCGCGAACAGACCCAGCCAACCCGTAGCTTCGAAATCCTTGTAGCCAAGGCTGGTCAGCGTAGGCACGCCCGGCAGCAGGGACGTCGGAGTCGCGCCGGTCATGGCAAGCACCTTCAGCCGGCCGCTTTTCAAGTGTGGCAACACCGAGTTGACGTCACCCATGCCGGCAGCCACCTGCCCGCCAAGAATATCGGTCGTCAGTTGCGCCGCGCCCTTATAAGGTACGTGGGCTACGCCCAGGCCGGCTTGGCGATCCAGCAGCGAGGCATAGATGTGAGACATCGACCCCGTGCCATAGTTACCCAGGGCGCCATATTTCGCGGGGTCCTTCTTCACCAGCTCCACATATTCCTGGACGCTGTTTGCGGGGACGTCCCCACCCACGACAAAACTGGGCGTAGCCCGAGCCAGCATCGCCAGCGGTACGAAATCCTTGATCGGATCGTATTGCACACTCTTGTATAGGGCCGGGGCCTGGATGAACAGGGTCACCGTCAGCAGCCAGGTATGGCCATCCGGCTTGGCCCTGGCAACATAGGTAGTACCTATCATGCCACTTGCGCCCGGGCGGTTCTCGACCAGCACGGTTTCCTTCCAGACTTCGGACAGTTTGTTGCCCAGCAAACGGGCCAGGGCATCGGTAGTGCCCCCCGCCGGATAAGGCACAACGATGGAAATCGGGCGATTCGGAAACGTATCGGCGGGCGTAGCAGCGCCTGCCGATGCGGCAACCCCCAGCCACAGCCCAGCAGCCATCAAACGCTGGCACAAGCGCTTCAAATTCATTTTTTGTCTTCTCCAGTTTCTGCGGCACGAGCGCGCCCCAGCGTATTGCGGTACGGCCAATCTGCTTTCTGACGAAGCATTCCGAGCACGCACGCAGAGTAGCGAGTAGCCCCAGAGAAGTCTAATACCGATCGCGCCTCTTGCAATATCAAATCGATATCACAAGAGGCGCGAAGATGCCAAGCGCCAGACCTTAGTCCAGCTGAATGCTGGCATCCTTGATCAACTTGGCCCAAAGCCCGGCGTCGCGTCGCACCATCGCCTCGAACTCGGGCTGCGAACCACCCTGCTCGGCATCGATGCCTATGCCGCGCAGGGTCTCGCGCACTTCCTCACGCTGCAAAAGCGCAACGAACTCCTTGGAAATCTTGTCCACGATTTCAGGCGGCGTGCCATCTGGTGCGAACAGGCCCAACCAGCCATAGGCGTCGAAATCTTTGTAGCCAAGCTCGGTCAGCGACGGCGAGTCCGGCAGCAACGGCGAGCGCTCGGCGCCGGTAACGGCAAGCACCTTGAGCCGGCCGCTGGGCAGATGTGGCAACACGGTATTGAGGTCGGTCATGCCAGCAGCAACCTGCCCGCCAAGAATATCGGTCGTCAACTGCGCGCCGCCCTTGTACGGAACATGAGCTGCTTCCAACCCAGCCTGGCGGTCCAGCAGCGAGGCATAGATGTGGGACATCGACCCCGTACCGTAGTTGCCCAGTGTGCCGTACTTCTTGGGATCCTTCTTTACCAGATCTATGTATTCCTGGACGCTATTCACCGGCAAATCACCGCGCACGACCAGATTGGGCGTGATGCGGGTCAGCAGCGTCAAGGGTACGAAATCCTTGATCGGATCGTACTGGACATTCTTGTACAGGGCGGGCGCATGAATGAAGGACGTGATCGTCAACAGCAAGGTATAGCCATCCGGCTTGGCCCTGGCAACATAGGTAGTGCCTATCATGCCGCTCGCGCCCGGGCGGTTATCGACCAATACCGTTTGCTTCCATTCTTCCGACAGCTTGTTGCCCAGCAAGCGGGCCAGTGCGTCGGTCGTACCGCCCGCCGGGTAAGGCACCACGATGGTGATCGGGCGATCCGGATAGGTATCTGCGGGTGCTGCGGCGTGCACGCCTGCCGATGCGGCAATCCCCAGCCACAAGCCAGCAGCCATCAAGCGCTGGCACAAGCGTTTCAAATTCATTTTGTCTTCCTCTGGTTTGACTGCAGCGCGAGCGCGCCTCAGCATATTGCGGTACGGTGACCTTGCCTTCTGGCGAAGCATCCCCGGCGGCGCCCGGAGCGTAGCCGATGGCCAAATACCGCGTCCAATACCAACTGCTGTCCCTGCGATAGCAAATCGCTATCACAGGGACAGCAGTTCGGTCTGACGTCAAACCACAGGACCCAGGCGGCTCAATGCACGTCGTGGGTTTTTGCGTGTGCAGGGTGATGGCTCAGCCTGTCGACATAGGCAATACCCACCGCAGACAGAATGAACACGCAATGGATGATGGTTTGCCACATCACGCCGGTTTCCGTGAAGCGCGAGTTCGCCGAACCGATGTTGCCGGCTTCGATAAAAGTGCGCAGCAGGTGTATGGACGAAATCCCGATGATGGCCATCGCCAGCTTCACCTTGAGCACGCTGGCGTTCACATGGCTGAGCCATTCTGGCTGGTCTGGATGACCCTCCAGGCGCAGCCGGGATACGAAAGTTTCGTAGCCGCCCACAATGACCATGACCAGCAGATTGGAAATCATCACCACGTCGATCAGGCCCAATACCAGCAGCATGATTTCCATTTCGCCAAAAGTGGTGGCGTGGCTGAGCAAATGCCAAAGCTCTTTCAGAAAGAGCATGACATAAACGCCCTGGGCAACGATGAGGCCCAGGTAAAGGGGAAGCTGCAGCCAACGCGAACTGAAGATCAGCGAGGGCAATAAATTCAGACGTGGGGGGACGGAATGCATGCGAGGGGAAACTGAAAATTCGGAGCGAAATTCTAGCAGTCGCCACCCATCCATTGACAGAACTGATTTCTTTTTTTACCGGCTTGCCACGCAAAAAAAATCGGTACCATCTTGAGCTCAAAGACGATGTCAGTGGTGTACCGAGCAACCATCCCGCCTGTATTTACAGAACAAAGTACGGGTTTGTCTCTATCGGATTCCCAATGGAAATGCCATAGGATCAATATGTGATCATCGAAAGCATCACCATACGTCATGAAAATCGCTCCTCCCCCGCCGTTTTTTCTCTCGATTTTCTGGTGCGAACTGCCCCGCGCAGTGCCTTTCAACCTCGATAATCCCCCCACCGTCGCACAAATCGAAGAAGGCAGGCGCCGGGCCGACATCGTCAGCGCGCGCTATGCTTTCGGCAAATACGGATTGCTGATGCTTTCGGTAGCATCTTCGCTTTATGCGGCCGTCCTGGCGTCGCAGCGCGACTTGATCCCCATGCTCTTCGTAGCGGTGGTCAGCTTGGCAATTTTCACGCTGGCCTGTCGTGTACGGCGCGCCGACGAACCCCAGGTCGAAGACTTTGACGGCGTCGTTCAACCCGAGCTCATGGACCTGAACGAGGTAAGCGGGCTCAATGAAGGGGCCGGCCGCTATATCGACACCGTCGCCAAACAGGGGCGCCCCCTGGTCGCCAAGGAAATCCAGCTTCTGGGCGCCACGCTCAACGATAGCCAATGACACCTACGACCCGGGCCTTTCGGCCTGGCGAACCGGCATCGAAAGGTCTCGATCTACAACTGGATCATCGTCACACGCCACTCCTGCGGAACACCGGCACGGGGGCTGTCGCTTAAATAGCACAGGAAACGCACCGGACCGGGAAACCCGCTGAACGCCACGGGAACCCCATCGACCCCGCCGTTGATGGCATACCCGGGGGGCACCGTCAGCGTAATCGTCCCGATGGGCTGGCCTTTGGCGCCGCTGCCAAAGACCGTGAAATCACGCACTCGATAATCGAAACACAAGGTAAGGTAAGGATCGATGTGAAGCGCCTTCGTCAGCCCGGCCTCGCCAGCGGACTGATATAGGGTTTCCCCGATAAAAGGACTTTTCCCGACGCCCAGGTATTGGCCATGCGCGGCAGACCAGACCGCCAACCTGCCCAGGCTGGTCCGCACCGAAAGATTGGGCGCGGCCGTGAACCTGCGGCCCATGCCCACAACCTTGGAAAAATCCAGATTGGTGCTGATGCCGACCACGTTTTCGGCATTGTCAGATGCCGAGCCCTTCACAATATCAAAGCTGTTACCTTCATAGTACGAGGTAAGAACCTGGCCACCCAGGGCGGCGTTCCCGATGGTGGAATACGCGTACCCAATACCGCAGGACTGCGTCACCAGGCTCTGCACCACCGGCGGGTACAGGGCATCCGCAAACAGCCCCACGCCACAGCCCAGGCTATCGAGCATGCCTATTGCACACTGCGAGGCGTCGCTGCCTTGTATGCGCAACGCCGCGCCATCGATGACACGGAACTCACCCCTGCTGTTTCCTTCAGCCAGTGGCAGCCAGGGCGACAGGGAAATCGTGTTCTTGATCGTATCGGTCTCCTGCACGAAATAAGGCTCGCCCGCATAGACGACATACGCCTGCCCGGCACGGATCCTGGCCGCATCCATCGCCGAGACCCTGACGACACTGAGTTGGCCGGGATTGCCGGAACTGCCCGTGTCCGACCGGGCAGCAAACCTGACTGCGTACCCAAGCGCCTCGGTCGCGTCGTTGCTGCCACAGTACCCCGCATGCACATGCTTGATCGTTACCATTGAGCTGCCCTCCCTGACCGTCACCGCGTCCCACCTGGCGTGCGAGACAAAGATGAAATCAAAGCTGGCGCCACCGCAATCCTCGATCAGGAAACCCTTTCCTATGGTGTGGCTTGCCCAGTCCGTTCCACCAGGGCCGATTACCTGCATGGCCCCCACCTGTGTAAAGCCCGGCATGGCCTTGAACAGCACGGCTTCTTCATCCGTGGTGTGCATGGGGTGAATGACAAACCCGCAATACAGGGTCAGGCGGGACTGGAATGCCGCATCGAAGACGATCTTGGCCGACGTCCTGAAGGTGCCAAACATCCTGGCGACCGTATCCGGCGTCGTTGGCGCCGTGAAGTAGGTGGCAAATGCCTGCAGCGCCAGGGTGTCATCCTTCACGCCCAGGCCGGTCGCCCCAAAATGCTGGGGCTCAAGAATGGCGTACAGGCGCTTCCAGCGGCCAGTGGCTACGCCGGCTATTGCAAATACCGTCCCGCCATTGTCGGCGCTCGTGCTGTCGGCATCCCAATACAGGGTGCCGCCGCCTTCCTGGGCGCCAGCACGGTAAGCACGGACACTGACTTGCATGCCATCTTGCAAATCGGCCGGAGCAAGGCGCAGAAGATCTGCGATCGAGTCCACCGCCAGGACTTCCGCCAGACGCGTAGCGGCTTTCGGGCGTGCGTGAACGGCACTGATGGATACCGCCGTCGCGGCGGCGGCGGCGGCCATTGCCGCTTCGATACCCATGGAGAACCGCCCAGCGGGGCCAGCCGCGTCCAGCGCCGCCAACTCGAGATGACTGGCCGTCAAGGCTTCATTCAACACCGTGGTCGCCGCACTCAGATTGGCAATCTTTCGCTCAAGACTCACGATTCATTCCCTTTACGTTGGCATTGAACCTGAAACATCGCGACGCGGCGCTGAGAGACGTGATGCCCCACCCGAGCCCGGGCGAGCGACAAGGCTCGCGCACCGATCAGCTTGATTGTGAGCGAATCCGAACCGGAAAAACACGGACTAAATCATAATTTAATGAAGCCCGCACAGAACCGGGACGGAAAAAGAGGTTTGAAAACTCGTCGTCCGCGTGCGGCGGCAATGCAAAGCGTGCGCTTTACACAGTCAGCGTCGAGCCAAAGGCAATAGGTGCAAGCCGGTACGCTGCACGAACTCGTCGTAGCTGATCGGCGGCCCGGCCTTGGTGTCCGGATGGTTCGCTTGCCAATGCACCCATGAGCGCCCGGTGCTCGCGTCGTACACCACCTTGAATATCTGGCTGGGCACCGCAACCTGGCCAGCCCCGATGGTCTTCGGACGGGATGCGTAGACAGGCCCGGTAAAGACGTACACGTCTCCCGTGGCGCGCATCGCATACTTGCGCGTGTCCTGCTCAATGCTGCTCCACGCGCCTCCGTTATGCCGCTGGTCCTGCGGCACCATATTGGCCAGCGAGAAGCTCTGCGCCATCGCATCGGGCGTTGCCATGTTCGCGGCCGGCGCCATGTGCCCCCGCGAGTATCCAGACCCTCGATAGTCGCCCAACTCTGCGCGCTCGGCCTTGGGCAGGCGGGCGTCCGCATAGAACTTGTCCGTGCGCTGCACGCCCTGCGCTTGCTCCAAACTTCGCCGATTCAGCCGTTCAGCAACAAACACGGGAGTCTTCGCCTGCCCACTATGCAGGATCGCAAACGAGCTGAAACACAGCTCACGCAACGACGGGCCGGCGGGAACGACCGGGGCCTGCCGGTTCGGGAAAAACTGCGGGCACTGTGCAAAGCTTGTCTGCACTTGCCCCTGTGCCGCCACGACGGGCGGCACCGATTGCTCCTGGCGCGGCCAGCCCAGTTGCGAAAATATCGGTTCGAGCGAAAGCTCATCACGCCATTGCGGGTTGAGCGCGCAACTGGCAATACCGAAAACGGTGACGGCCGAAGCGCTGAACGCTTTCAGAAAGCGTTTCAGGCGCGCACTAATGACCACCCCGGTGTTGGACTTGGTGCTTGATTTTTTTTTGCGAGGGGCTGGTTTTTTCTGGCTCGCTGGTTTCTTCTTGCTCGTCATGCTGCCGGGATTAAGACGCTAAGGGCCGCAGTTGCACGGAACCGAAATGCAAAAAGCCACCCCTAGGGGTGGCTTTTCATCTGCCTGATTCGGCAGGGTAATTCTGGTGGGTCGTGCGCGACTCGAACGCGCGACCATCGGATTAAAAGTCCGGTGCTCTACCAACTGAGCTAACGACCCAAGACCGCTATTATGGCAGAGGTTTATATTTTCTGTCAAACCGCGTTGCCGATGAAACAAATTGAGGCAGAATAGCCTCCATGCCGGTAACTCGGCATTGCATCACGGCAGCATGCCTGCCATGCACAACGTTCGCCAAGGATCGTCAACATACCCCCATGCACTGCCACTCTTTTCGAGGAAAACCGAGTGACCAAGCAATGCTCTTCCAGCCCCGCCTCCGACGAAGCCATACCTCGCCCAACCATCGATTCCAGACGCCGGCTCCTGCTCAAGGCCGGCGCAGCATCCATCACGACCCTGAGCAGCGGCATACTGGCCGCATGCGGTGGCGACGATGATAGCGCGCCGGTTGCAGGCGGCGACCCGCCGCCTGCCGCAAACCCGCCAGTAGGTGCGCACCCACCGGTAGGCGCACGTCCACCGGTAGGCG
>JBEBVZ010000031.1:0-52933 GCA_040392445.1 Verticiella sediminum | reverse complement strand
ACTGCCTGAAGGCCGAGAACATCTACTACATCGGCGACCTGATCCAGCGTACCGAAAACGAGCTGCTCAAGACCCCGAACCTGGGTCGCAAGTCCTTGAACGAAATCAAGGAAGTGCTGGCAGCCCGCGGCCTGACCCTAGGCATGAAGCTGGAAAACTGGCCCCCTCTGGGCCTGGAAAGGCCCTGAGGGATTTCATCGGGCACAGCCCGATGAAATGGCCGGGGGCTAGCCCCCGGCAGGCCAGTTTCGGCGTAGGCTAACTTCGCGCAGCGAAGTTAAGTCGCAAAGCGACGCGCCGTAGCCAAAATTGGTACTGGCTTGAAGCAATATCGCGACTTGGGGCGAAAGGCCCTGAGGGATTTCATCGGGCACAGCCCGATGAAATGGCCGGGGGCTAGCCCCCGGCAGGCCAGTTTCGGCGTAGGCTAACTTCGCGCAGCGAAGTTAAGTCGCAAAGCGACGCGCCGTAGCCAAAATTGGTACTGGCTTGAAGCAATATCGCGACTTGGGGCGAAAGGCCCTGAGGCACTCATCGGACCCAATCCGATGAATACAGTATCGCTACGTAGTAAACCGGGGTCTGACCCCGGTTCTGTCTTCCCGGCGCCACAAGGCTATAAATCTGGGGTGTGTTTCCCAGATTCGCTGTACAATCGCCCGCTTGCTTTGCACCGGCCCGCGGTTGCGTGTCAACCGATAGAAGAGCTGGATACCCGCGGCATCGCCGCTTTTAGATTCAACCTACAGGAAATATCATGCGCCATCGTCACGGTCTTCGTAAACTCAACCGCACCAGCAGCCACCGCCTTGCCATGTTCCGCAACATGGCCGTGTCCCTGATCACGCACGAAGCGATCAAGACCACGCTGCCCAAGGCCAAGGAACTGCGTCGCGTCATCGAGCCCCTGATCACCCTGGGCAAGGAACCCACCGTTGCCAACAAGCGCCTGGCTTTTGCCCGTCTGCGCGATCGCGACGCCGTGGTCAAGCTCTTCGGTGAAATCGGCCCCCGTTACGCAGCCCGCAATGGCGGCTACACCCGTGTGCTGAAGATGGGTTTCCGTCAAGGCGACAACGCTCCCATGGCATTCATGGAACTGGTCGACCGCCCGGAAGTGACCGAAGTCGAAGAAGTTGCTGAATAAGCATTTCGCTGCACGCTAGAAACCACGGTGGCTAAGGCCGCCGGTTTCAGAAGGCCCCACTTTTCGACAAGAGTGGGGCTTTGTTTTTTTGGGCTGCCGCCCGCATGCGAGGTGAACGTATCGTGTCTTTAGCATCTGTAGTCATCGTCGGTGGCGGCCCCGCGGGCCTGATGGCGGCAGGCGTGCTGGCGCAGCAGGGGGTGCGGGTCGATCTGTTCGATGCCATGCCCTCGGTGGGACGCAAGTTCCTGCTGGCAGGGCGAGGCGGCCTGAACATTACCCATACCGAAGCCGCCGAGCCTTTCCTGGCGCGCTATGGGCAGCGTGCCGGGCGCATCGCGCCGCTGTTGCAAGGCTTCGGCCCCGATGCCTTGCGCGACTGGGTGCATAAACTGGGCGTAGAGACCTTCGTGGGTTCGTCCGGACGGGTTTTTCCCAAGGAAATGAAGGCCGCGCCATTGTTGCGCGCCTGGCTGCACCAGCTGCGCGAGCAAGGGGTGGTCTTTCACATGCGGCATCGCTGGTTGGGATGGGACGGGCAAGGCGGACTGCGCTTTGCGACCCCTAGCGGCGAAATCCAGGTCCAGGCGCAGGCCACGCTGCTTGCGCTGGGTGGAGGTAGCTGGAAGCGCCTGGGTTCCGATGGCGCCTGGCTGCCATGGCTAGCCGACAAGGGTGTCGCGGTGGCCGAATTGGCGCCCGCGAATTGCGGATTCGAGGTGGACTGGAGCACGTATTTTTCCGAGCGCTTCGCCGGCCAGCCCCTGAAGTCGATTGCCGTGGCGCTGACCTTGCAGGATGGCCGCGAACCATACCGGCGCGGCGAATGCATGCTGACCGCCGGCGGCATCGAGGGCGGCCTGGTCTATGCGTTTTCAAGCGAGCTGCGCGAGCAGATCACGCGCCAGGGGCAGGCGCTGATGCATGTTGACCTGCTGCCGGATCGCACCGCCGAATTTGTCATGGCGGAAGTTGGCCGCTCGCGCGGAGCGCGGTCGATGTCCTCGCACCTGCGCACCCGGCTGGGCCTGCATGGCGCCAAGGCGGCGCTGCTGCGCGAGTGCCTGTCGGCCGAAGCGTTTGCCCAGCCCAAGGTGTTGGCGGCCGCCATCAAGCGCCTGCCGTTGCGGCTGCGCGCTACCCGTCCCATGGACGAGGCCATCAGCACGGCAGGTGGGGTTTGCTTCGAATCGCTGGACGAGGGCTTGATGCTGACCGCCATGCCGGGCGTGTTCTGCGCCGGCGAGATGCTGGATTGGGAAGCGCCAACCGGCGGCTATCTGCTGACCGCGTGTTTTGCCAGTGGGCATGCCGCGGGACACAGTATGGCCAGGTGGCTGGGCGCACGGTCGGGCTGAGTTTGCCGCTGGCGGCTCAAGGGTAAGGGCGGCCAAGCCGCCGGGTGAGCGAGCATAACGGCACGAATCGTTGGCTGTCCTCTAAAATGCGCTATGCCTGCTGCCTTGCCATTGGAATCCACCGAGTCCGCCGCCGTTGCCGTCAACGGGTTGTGCAAGCGTTTCGACGATCGCGTCATCGTCGATGGCCTGTCGTTTCAAATCCGACAGGGCGAATGCTATGGGCTGCTGGGTCCCAACGGCGCGGGCAAGACCACCACCTTGCGCGCCTTGCTGGGGTTGACGCCCATCGATGGCGGACAGTTGCGGGTGCTGGGTTTCGAGGTGCCGGCGCAAAGCCGCCTGGCGCGTGCCCGGATAGGGGTGGTCCCCCAGATGGATAATCTCGACCCGGATTTCACGGTAGAAGAAAACCTGCTGGTGTTTGGCCGCTATTTTGGCCTCTCCGACGCGCAGATGCGCGAACGCATTCCTGGCCTGCTGGAATTCGCCGCTTTGGCGGGCAAGCGCGACGCGCGCATCAATGAACTCTCGGGCGGCATGAAGCGGCGCCTGACGCTGGCTCGGGCCATGGTGAACGATCCCGATCTGATCGTGCTGGACGAGCCGACCACCGGCCTCGACCCGCAGGCCCGCCACCTGGTGTGGGAGCGCTTGCGGGCCCTTCTGGCGCGGGGCAAGACGATATTGCTGACCACCCACTTCATGGACGAGGCCGAACGCCTGTGCGGTCGCCTGGGCGTGATGGATCACGGCGCGATGGTGGCCGAAGGCGTGCCGCGCGAACTCATCGCCCGGCATCTCGAGCCGCACGTGGTGGAAGTGTTTGGCGACGGCGCACTGGCCTGGCTCGCGGCATACCGCGCCCGGTTGACCGGGCGCATCGAAGTCAGCGGTGAAACCGTGTTCTGCCATACCAACGAGCCCGAGCCCATCGTTGCCACCCTGCGTGGCCGTGAGGACCTGCGCTATGTGCAGCGTCCGGCCAATCTGGAAGACCTGTTCCTGCGCCTGACGGGGCGCGGCATGCGCGAGGAAGGATGATGATCTGGAGTTGGCCCAGTCCCAGCCGTTTGTCCCTGGCGGTGCTGCGCCGCAACTTCCTGGTCTGGCGCAAAACTGCCGCCACGACGGTGCTGGGCGATGTGATGGACCCCATGGTGGTGCTGTTGGCACTGGGCTACGGCCTGGGCAAGATGCTGCCCGCCGTGGAAGGCGTGCCCTACATCACCTTCCTGGCGGCCGGTTCGATCTGCATGGGCACCTTGTATGGCGCCAGCTTCGAGGGCACCTATGCCGCGTTTTCGCGCTTGCAGGTGCAGCGCACCTGGGAGGGCATGCTCAATACGCCCCTGTCCCTGGATGACGTGCTCTGGGCCGAAATCCTGTGGGCGGCGCTCAAGGCCTTCAAGAGCGGGATGGCCATCCTGCTGGTGGTGGTGCTGTTCGATATTTCCCGCGCGCCTACCCTGGCCTGGATTCCGCTGGTGCTGATGCTGGCCGGGCTGACGTTCGCCGCGCTGGCCATCATCGTGACCGCCCTGGCCAAGGGCTACGATTTCTTCATGTATTACTTCACGCTGGTCATGACGCCCATGGTGTTCCTGTCGGGCGTGTTCTTTCCCGTAAGCCAGTTGCCAGCTACCCTGGCTGCGGTGATGCAGTGGCTGCCGCTGGCGCCCGCCATCAACCTGATCCGGCCGCTGGTGCTGGGGTACTTGCCGCCGCATCCGTGGTGGTATGCGCTGCAACTGGCCCTGACCGCGGCCGTATCGATCTGGCTGGCTGCCGTACTGGTGCGCCGCCGCCTGCTGCGCTGATTTTTCGAGATTCCCATGTCTGATGATGTCATCCTGGTTTTCACCAACGCCCCCGACGAGATGCTGGCCAAGCGCATTGCCCATGTGCTGCTCGAGGACGGCCTGGCCGCCTGCGTGAACCTTGGCGCTCCCGGGCTGTCCATGTATCGGTGGGAAGGGCAGATCGAAGGCGCGCAAGAGATTCCCATGCAGATCAAGTCCACACGCGCCATGCAGGCTCGCCTGCTCGAGGCCATTGCACGCCTGCATCCCTACGACGTCCCCGAAATCATCGTGGTGCCGGTTACCGCGGGGTTGCCGGCGTATCTTGACTGGGTTCGTGCCGAAACCGGTAAACCGTTGCATTGATTTGGTTGGTTTGATGTTTTCTTATTCTGGTATCAATGTGGGCTGGCGCAGCCTGGGCCAGCGCTGCCTGCCTGTGCTGGCCATGCTGGCGGCGAGTGCAGCCTTGCTCTTGCCTGCGCCCGGCCTGGCGCTCAGCGAAAGCGATTTCCTGCCCCCCGAGCAAGCGTTCAAGATGTCGGCCCAAATGGTGGCGCCCGATGTCGTGGAAGTGTCGTGGCGCATTGCGCCCGGCTACTACATGTACCACGAGCAATTCGCGTTTTCGGCCGAACCGGCCGCCAGCGTACAACTGGGTGCGCCGCAGATCCCACCGGGAAAAGTGATGTACGACCCGGTCTTCGAGAAAGACCTGGAAACCCATCGCGATGCGATTGCCATCCGGATTGCGCTGGCCGGTGCCCCGAGCTCGTTCGAGCTGCTGGCTGTCAGCCAGGGGTGCGCTGACGCCGGCCTTTGCTATCCGCCGCAAACACAGCCGGTGAAACTGGCCGCGGCCGACACCGGCGGCTGGACGATGGCGCAGGGGGCTGGCAATGGCCTGGCCTGGTCCAGTTTGCTGGGCGCCAACGATGTCGGCCTGGCCGATGTCCTGGGCCAGGCTGCCGCCTGGCAAACCGTTGGGGTGTTCTTCCTGCTGGGCGTGTTGCTGTCCCTGACCCCTTGCGTGTTACCCATGCTGCCCATTCTGTCGTCCATCCTGCTGGGCGATGCCCGGCGCCTGGGCGCGCAAGACAAGCCTCGGCGCATGCGCGGCCTGGCGCTGGCCGCGACTTATGTATTGGGCATGTCCCTGGTATATACGGCGGCCGGTGTGGCCGCAGGGGTGACGGGCGCGAGCCTGGCCGCGGCCTTGCAAACGCCCTGGGTCCTGGGCGTATTCGCGGCTCTGTTGGTGGTGCTGGCGCTGGCCATGTTCGATGTCTTCACGGTACAGGTGCCGGGGCGCTGGCAGGCGGCCCTGTCGGCTTGGGCCAACCGGCTGCCCGGCGGGCGCTTCACCGGTGCTTTCGGCATGGGTGCGATTTCGGCCCTGATCGTGGGCCCTTGCGTGGCGGCCCCGCTGGCGGGCGCCTTGCTGTATATCTCGCAAACCGGCGATCTCTGGCTGGGCGCGGTGGCGCTGTTCGCGCTGGCCTGGGGCATGGGCGTTACCTTGCTGCTGGCGGGCGCTTCCGCCGGCTCGCTGCTGCCGCGGGCGGGTCCCTGGATGGATGGGGTCAAGCGATTCTTCGGCATGCTGCTGCTGGTGGTTGCCTGGTGGATGCTGCTGCCGGTATTGCCAACCTGGGTGCAAATGCTGGGCTGGACCATACTGATGCTGTTTGCCGCCAGCCTGCTGTATGCCTTCGATCCCCTGCCTGCCGGTTCAGGCATTGGCCGCCGGCTGGCCAAGGGCCTGGGTTGGCTGTTTGCGGTGGCTGCCGTGCTGCAGGCGGTGGGGCTGGCCAGCGGCGGGCGGGATCCCTTGCAGCCGCTGGCCCATCTGGCCGCACGCGGCCCAGCCTCTGTTGCGGCAACGCCGCCGGCCCCGGTCGCCAGCCTGAATAGCCCCGCGCCAGGGGTGTTGGCCGGCTTGCTGGCTGGCGGGGGCACGGGCGCCGGGGTGTCCAGTCCGGCCCTGCAGTCCCAAGCGCTAACGGTTTCGGTGGCGGGGCTGGTCTTCACGCGGGTGTCCTCGGTGGCCGAGCTCGACGCTCTGGTCGCGGCCAATCGTGGCCGGCCGGTGATGCTGGACTTCTATGCCGACTGGTGTGTGTCGTGCAAGGAAATGGAGCAATTCACTTTTAGCGACGCCGGTGTCGCGCAGCGTATGCAGCAGATGGTGCTGGTGCAGGCGGATGTGACAGCCAATAACACCGAGCATCGCGCCTTGCTCAAGCGTTTCCGCCTGTTCGGCCCGCCGGGCATTATTTTCTTTGGTGCGGACGGCAAGGAACAGGTAGATACCCGCGTCATCGGATTCCAGAATGCCAGGAAGTTCGGGCCCGTCCTGGACCAGGTGCTGGCGGGAACCTAGGCTTGCCCCGGGCCGCCAGGGCTGGCGGCCCGCGGATCTGCGGCTACAATAGCGGCGTTTCCGAGGAGCGTTGCGACGGGCATCCGCCCGCCAGGCTCGGAATTTCTTAAACCGCGCTCGTTCATCCCTGCCTTGCTGCGGGCTGTGCGAGCCATATCTTGCCCCCGCCGCTGCAGGTTCAATGGAGCTACCCCATGAACGCTGTATCCGAAGCTGGCACCCAAGCCGATTACAAAATTGCCGATATTTCTCTGGCCAAATGGGGCCAGACTGAAATTCGCATCGCCGAAACCGAAATGCCCGGCCTGATGGCCATCCGCGAGGAATTCGCCGCGGCGCAGCCGCTGAAAGGCGCGCGCATTGCAGGCAGCCTGCACATGACCATCCAGACCGCAGTGCTCATCGAGACCTTGAAGGCGCTGGGCGCCGACGTGCGCTGGGCATCGTGCAACATTTTCTCGACCCAGGATCACGCTGCCGCGGCCATCGCCGCGGGCGGCACGCCGGTGTTCGCCGTCAAGGGCGAATCCCTGCAAGAGTATTGGGAATACACCCACCAGATCTTTGAGTGGCCCAACGGCAACCACGCCAACATGATCCTGGACGATGGTGGCGATGCCACGCTGCTGCTGCATCTTGGCGCGCGCGCCGAAAGCGATGCCAGCGTGCTGGCCAAGCCCGGCAGCGAAGAAGAGGAATTTCTCTTCGCGTCGATCAAGGCCAAGCTGGCGGTCGACCCCAAGTGGTATTCGGTACGCCTGGCGCAGATCCGCGGCGTGACGGAAGAAACCACCACCGGCGTGCACCGCCTGTACCAGATGTCGCAACGCGGTGAACTGGCTTTTGCCGCGATCAACGTCAACGACTCGGTTACCAAGTCCAAGTTCGACAACCTCTACGGCTGCCGTGAATCGCTGGTCGACGGCATCAAGCGCGCCACCGATGTCATGGTGGCGGGCAAGGTTGCCGTGGTGTGCGGCTACGGCGACGTGGGCAAGGGCTGCGCCCAGGCGCTGGCCGCCCTGCGCGCGCAAGTGTGGGTGACCGAAGTGGATCCCATCTGCGCCCTGCAGGCCGCCATGGAAGGCTTCAAGGTCGTGACCATGGAATACGCCGCCGACAAGGCCGACATTTTCGTGACGGCCACCGGCAACTACCATGTGATCGATTACGGCCACATGCAGGCCATGAAAGACCAGGCCATTGTGTGCAACATCGGCCACTTCGACAACGAAATCGATGTCGCCTCGCTCAAGGCCTGCACCTGGGAAGAGATCAAGCCGCAGGTGGACCACGTGGTCTTCCCCGATGGCAAGCGCATCATCCTGTTGGCACAAGGCCGCCTGGTCAACCTGGGTTGCGCCACCGGCCATCCTTCGTTCGTGATGTCCTCGTCGTTCGCCAACCAAACCATTGCGCAGATCGAG
The DNA here is from genome assembly GCA_040392445.1 of Verticiella sediminum. GTDB lineage: Bacteria > Pseudomonadota > Gammaproteobacteria > Burkholderiales > Burkholderiaceae_B > Verticiella > Verticiella sediminum_A. The sequence goes on along the minus strand of JBEBVZ010000031.1, from coordinate 44,816 downwards.
CTGTTCACGCGCAACGATGCCTACACCAGCGGCCAGGTCTATGTTCTGCCCAAGAAGCTGGACGAGAAGGTTGCCATGCTGCACCTGAAGAAGTTGGGTGTGCAGCTGAGCACCCTGACCGAAGAGCAGGCGCGCTATATCAACGTCGCCCAGGAAGGCCCGTTCAAGCCCGAGCACTATCGCTACTAAGCGTGAGCCTGTTGCTCCGCTTGGCGGTCTTTGCCCGGCGGGGCACAATTCTGGCTAGTCTTTGACCACACCGGGCCGCCGTGCCTGTCACACCGAGGGAAAGAAAATGCTGACTCTGCTTCTGATCTGGCTGTTGAACGCCGTGGCTTTACTGGCGGTCGCCTACCTGCTGCCGGGCATCACCGTTGCCAGTTTTGGTTCGGCGATGATTGCCGCCCTGGTGCTGGGCTTACTCAACACGCTGGTCAAGCCAGTGCTGATATTTCTTACCCTGCCCATCACGATCGTCACCCTGGGCCTGTTCCTGCTGGTGCTCAATGCATTGGTATTCTGGTTCGCGGGGTCGGTTTTGTCGGGCTTCAAGGTCAACGGGTTCTGGTGGGCCGTCATCGGCGCCATCCTGTACAGCATTATTTCGAGCCTGCTGTCCACGCTGCTGAGGTAATTTCCCTTCATGACTGCTTCAACCACCCCAGTGCTCAGCCTGGAGTTCTTTCCGCCCCGCGAAAATGCGGCCCAGGAGCGCCTGGTGCGCACGGCCCAGCAGTTGGCCGCGCTGGCGCCGCGCTATGTCAGTTGCACGTTTGGCGCTGGCGGCTCGACGCGCGACGGCACCGTGTCCACCATCAGCACCTTGCGCAACCTGGGCTTTGACGCCGCTCCGCATTTGTCCTGCATAGGTTCCACGCGCGACAGCGTGCGCGAACTGCTCAATACCTATCGCGAGATGGGTGTCAGGCGGGTCGTGGCCTTGCGGGGCGACATGCCTTCGGGCATGGGCGGCGACATGGGCGATCTGCGTCATGCCAGCGACCTGGTGGCCTTCATCCGCCAGGAAACCGGCGACTGGTTCCACATCGAAGTCGCGGCGTATCCTGAAATGCATCCGCAGGCGGCCAGCCCGCAGGCGGACCTGGATCATTTCGTCACGAAGATGCGGGCCGGCGCCAATAGCGCGATTACCCAGTATTTCTTCAATGCCGACGCGTATTTCGACTTCGCCGACCGCGCCGTGGCCAAGGGCATTACGGCACCCATCGTGCCGGGTATCATGCCCATCACCAACCACAACCAGCTGCTGCGTTTCTCGGACATGTGCGGCGCCGAGGTGCCGCGCTGGATCCGTTTGCGGTTGGCCTCGTTTGGCGACGACCGCGCGTCGATCCGGGCATTCGGGCTCGACGTCGTCACCAGCCTGTGCCAGACCCTGGTCGATGGCGGTGCGCCGGGGCTGCATTTCTATACCTTGAACAACCCGGATGTGGCGCAGGCGGTATGGCCGCAACTGGACCTGGGTTGAGGCGTTTGCCGCAACGGACTTGCCAATAGCAGGCTTACGGCTGGGCTAGCACCCAGCCGTTTTCGTCTACGACGGCATCCAGCGGCATATCGTGCGCAGCCGGCTGGTGCGTGCCCGGCGCGAGCCGGCCGCAGCTAAAGGCGATGCCTATCGTGGCGTGGGGCACGCCGGCCTGGGCCAAGGCGGCCAGGGTGCGATCGTAATATCCGCCGCCATACCCGATCCGGTCGGCATGGTCGGTATAGCCCAGGGTCGGCACCAGCAAGACATCGGGAATGCATTCCTCGGTATCGCTGGGCTCGGGGATGCCGTAGGCGCCGGCCTGCATGGGCGCTTCGGGGTGCCAGCGCAGGAACACCAGGGGCGCACACCGCTGCCGGATCACGGGCAATGCGATGTCATAGCCGTTGTGAGCCCATTCGGCCAGCAAGGGGCGCAGGTCGGGTTCGTTGGGCATGGGCCAGAAAGCCGCGATCACCGGACGCCGTCCGCTGATGCCATGCAGGATGCCGGCAGCCGGTCCGTCCCGCAGGCCATTGCGCAGGTATTGCATGATGGCAGCCGTTGCTGCCTGTTGTTGTGTAACAGCGAGGGCGGCGCGTGCCGCCAGCAGACGCTTTCGCAAGCCCGCTGAGGTATTCTGTGCGGTTGTGCCCGCCGCATCGGGTGGCGCGCTGGTTTCGGGTTCTTTCTTCATTATGGCCATGCGATTCTTCCGATTCGATATTCTGCATTGTTTTCGATATGCAGCGATAACCCTGCTGGCAAGCGCCGGGCTTGCCGGCGCCGCCCAGGCCCAGCTTGCCGAGCAGGCGCTGGTGGTGTCCGCCCGCCAGGCCATGGATGCCAAGCTTTGGGATCAGCTGGGCGCTTTGGTGCCGGCGGCGCGCAGCGGCGTGCTGGGGGCGTATCCCGAGTACTGGTTGCTGCGCCAGCAGATCCACGACACCACCACGCCTTTGCCCATGCCGGCCATTACGCGCTTCCTGCAGGCGCAGCAGGGCAGCTATCTGGAACAACGCCTGCGTGGCGACGCGATCCGCGCGGCCGCCCGCCTGGGCGACTTCGCCAGCGTGCGGCGGCTGGCCGATGGCCTGGTGCTGAACACCCCGCAAACCGATTGCGCGGTCTTGCACGCCCGGCACGTGGCTAGCGGCGATGTGACGGCCGCGGCGGCCAGCAATGCCTTCGTGGCCGGCAGCAACTGTTGGGATATGTACGATACGCTGGTCGCCCGCAATATTGTCCAGTTCGATACCTTGTCGCAGCAATTGCGTGACTATATCGATATCGACAACCTTGCGCCGGCAAAACGGCTGGCGCGCTATATGTTCGACGAGGCTGGCCAGCGCGAATTCAACACCTTGCTTGATAATCCCAAGCCCTGGCTGCTGCGCAACGAAGGCCAGGTGGCCGATCCGCGCCGCCGCGAAATGGCTGTTGTCGCCCTGGCTCGCCTGGCCCGCAAGGACATGATCAATGGCCATGTGTATTTCCAGCAGACCTGGGCCCAACGGCTGCCCGCGCGGGATGCCGCCTGGGTGCAGGCCCATTTTGCCTTGCTGGCCTCTTTGCGGCAAAGCGGGGTGGCGCATCGCTGGTATCGCAACACCGATGGCGCCGAGCTGGGCACCTACAACGCCGAATGGCGGGTGCGTTCCGCCTTGCGTGAATCGCCCATCGATTGGAAACAGGTGTTGCACAGCATCGAGCAGATGCCTGCCAAGCTGCGCGAGCAGCCAGCCTGGCGCTATTGGCGCGCTCGCGGCCTGGCGGCCACCGGCCGCGAGCGCGATGCGCATGCGATATACGCCAGCATTGCAGAGGGCTTCAACTATTATGGCCAGCTTGCCGCCGAGGAGCTGGGCGAACTCACGTTCATTCCGCCTGCGGCAGCCAAGCCCACCGATAAGGAAATGGCCCAGGCCCGGGCCAACCCCGGCCTGCAGCGGGCGATCGCCCTGTTCGAGCTGGGCTGGCGCTCTGAAGCCGTGCCCGAATGGAACTTCGCCTTGCGCGGCATGGATGACCGCCAGTTGCTGGCGGCCGCCGAGCTTGCACGCGAAGCCCAGCTCTATGATCGCGTGGTGAATACTTCCGAATTGACGCGCAAGCAGCACGACTTCACGCAGCGTTTTCTGGCGCCGTTCCAGGGCCAGGTTACCGCCAAGGCGCGCGAGATCGGCCTGGATCCGGCCTGGGTCTATGGCCTGATCCGCCAGGAATCCCGGTTTATCTCGACCGCGCGCTCGGGCGTGGGGGCTTCCGGCTTGATGCAACTGATGCCGGCGACCGCCCGCTGGGTGGCCAACCGCATTGGCATGAGCGATTTCCATCCCTCGCGCGTCAACGAGTTCGACGTCAATACCACATTGGGCACCAACTACCTGAATATCGTGCTGCAGGACTTGAGCGGCTCGCAATTGCTGGCTTCGGCGGGCTACAACGCCGGCCCCAAGCGGCCGCACAACTGGCGTGCCACCTATAGCGTACCGGTGGAGGGGGCGATCTTTGCCGAAACCATACCCTTTGCCGAAACCCGTGAATATGTGCAGAAGGTGCTATCCAACGCTACCTACTACACCGCCTTGTTCACGGGCCAGCCGCAGTCGCTCAAGAAGCGATTGGGTACGGTGGTGCCCCAGGTGGATGAGACCACCTCGATTCCCTGAATGCAAAGCATGGCCATGACGACAAATATGCCTGAACAGGACCCGGCTTGCGCCGGCTTGCAAGTATATGTAGTGGGCGGCGCGGTGCGCGACAGTCTGCTGGGGGTGCCGGCTGGTGATCGCGACTGGGTGGTCGTGGGGGCCAGCCCGCAGGAAATGGCCAAGCGCGGCTTTATACCGGTGGGTGGTGACTTTCCAGTGTTTTTGCACCCTAAAACCAAAGAGGAATACGCGCTGGCGCGCACCGAGCGCAAATCCGGGCGGGGCTACCGGGGTTTTGTGTTTCATGCCGGGCCTGAAGTCACCCTGGAGCAGGACCTGCAGCGGCGCGACCTGACGGTAAACGCCATCGCGCAAAAACCCGACGGTACGCTAGTGGATCCCTGCAATGGCCAGGCCGATCTGAAAGCGCGTGTCTTACGCCACGTTGGCCCGGCTTTCGCCGAGGATCCCGTGCGTATTCTGCGTTTGGCACGCTTTTGCGCAAGGTTTTTTGAGTTTTCGGTAGCCGACGAAACCCTGGACCTGTGTCGCGCCATGGTGGCCGATGGCGAGGTCGATGCCCTGGTGCCTGAAAGGGTATGGCGTGAAGTCTCGCGCGGGCTGATGGAGGCCAGGCCTTCACGGATGTTCGACGTGCTGGACCAGGCCCACGCCCTGCAGCGGGTGGCGCCCGCCTGGCACCCGCTGGGCGACATGCCGGCCCTGGCCGATGCCGCCGCCAGCGCGGGCCTGGCTTTGCCGGCCCGCTATGCGCTGGCCTGTGTGCACGCCGGTGACGCAGCGGCTGAATTACATGCGCGGCTGCGCGTACCCACCGAGTGCGCCGATTTTGCGCGGCTGCTGCCGCTGCTGCTGGCTGGCTTGCCTGCGGCGGATGCCGAGGGCATCCTGGATATCATCGAGCGTTGCGACGGCTTGCGTAAGCCCCAGCGCTTTGCGGCCTTGCTGCAGGCGGCAAGTTTATGCAAGCCGGTGGATGCGCCCCAGTGGCTGGCCTGGCTGGATGCGGTGCGGGCGGTGGATGCGGGCGCGGTTGCCCGTGCTTACGCGGGCCAGCCGCAGGCCATACGGTCGGCCGTGCGCGAAGCGCGTCTGGCGACGCTGGCCGGGCAGGGCGCATAAAGCGCCCTGCAACCAGGATAAGGGTGTTTTAAATCCAGTAAGCCGTCGTTGTCATCACTTTGGACATGCCGCGCATGGCTAGCCTGACGGGCGCCGGAAGGGCGGCGGCACCGCCGGCTTCGGCGCGCTGCTGGTGCCCGGCTTCATCTACGCGCATCTGTTCGACAATACGGCGCGAACGCACATCGTGTTCGGGCAGCTTGGCCAGATGGCTGTCCAGGTGCTCGCCAACCTGCTTTTCGGTTTCGGCCATGAAGCCCAGGTTATAGGGTTCGCCGGCGCGGGCCGCAGCAACGCCCAGGGCAAACGAGCCGGCATACCATAAAGGATTCAGCAGGCTGGGACGGCTGTTGAGTTCGCGCAGCCTGTCGTTTAGCCAGGCCAGGTGATCCACTTCCTCGCTGGCGGCTTCAAGGAACAGGGCTCGGGTGGCGGGGTTGGGGCAGACCGAAGCCTGGCCCCGGTACAGGGCCTGGGCGCAGATTTCGCCGACATGATTCACCCGCATGAGCCCCGCGGCCTGGCGTACCTGGGTGGGCGTCAGTTCGGCTTGTGCGGCGTCCACGCCAGGCGTTGCCTGGCTTGCCGGGGGCTGGTCGGCCGGATTGCGGCGTTGAGCCGTGGCCACGCCGGTAAGAACCTGGAGCGCGCGGTTGCCTTCAGCCAGCAGGGCATCGAGCAGACCCAGGCGGCGCATGGACGTTGCGGGAGTTGCGGTGGAGGTTGCCATCATGGAATCCGTGACAAAAAGCGGGAGGCAGCAAGAGGCTGCGACATCTTGGAGTTTACCGCGGGCCGATATCGGCAAAAGGCCGCGAGGTCAGTCGAGTGACCCACAAAAGGGCCGGGAAACCGGGTATTGGCAAGCGATATTTCAGTGGGTTTTGAAACACCGTCGGTTTGTTGTTTTCATAGGGAAATGCCGGGCAGGTGTTGCACGTATCCAACATCAGGGGGAACCCTTTGCGGGTTTCCCCCCGAAATTCTAGCGTTTACCCTCGAATTTTGATGAAATACAAGTCAGCTTCCTCACGGGAAGTCCGGGGCCGGCCGGCGCGCAGTAGATATATGCAGTACTGGCACAAGTGGCTTCTCTTAATCGACTGGAGATTTGAATGAAAAAGACTCTTTTGGCTGCGGCCCTGCTGGCTGGCTTCGCCGGCGCTGCCCACGCACAAAGCTCTGTCACCCTGTACGGTATCGTTGACGTCGGTATCGGCGGCAACAAAGTCAAGGGCGAAGACAGCGCCTTCGGTATGGTCAGCGGCGTTCAGTCGGGCTCGCGTTGGGGTGTGCGCGGTTCGGAAGACCTGGGCAATGGCCTGCGCGCTAACTTCCAACTGGAAAGCGGTTTCGACGTCGGCAACGGCAAGAGCCTGCAACGCGACACCGAAAACGACCGTGACCGCCTGTTCGGCCGTCAGGCTTGGGGTGGTCTGTCGGGCAACTGGGGTGAAGTCCGCCTTGGCCGTCAAGTTACCGTAGCTGCTGACTACTTCGCCTTCACCGACCCGTTCGGTACCGGCTTCCAACAAGCAGCCGCTGGTTCGACCTTCAGCAGCAACAACACCAACCGTGTTGACAACACCCTGGCTTACTTCTCGCCCAAGTTCAGCGGCTTCCAAGCCGGTGTTGGCTACAGCTTCAACCAGAACGGCGGCGTTGCAGCTAGCGACGACCAAGCCAACCTGATCAGCGTCGGCCTGAAGTACGCCAACGGCCCCCTCGGCCTGGCACTGACCTATGACCAGGCTCGCCTGGGCGACGACACCCTGTGGAATGCTGCCACCGGCGACGAAAACCCCTACAACGTCCAGTTGGGCGGTACCTGGGACTTCAACGTTGTTAAGGCATACGCTGCTGCTTCGTACACCAAGCACGGCTACACCACCGACTCGCTCAACACCTTCGGCGGCGAAAACATCAAGTCCTACCTGGTCGGCCTGAGCGCCCCCATCGGTAACGGCTCGCTGTTCGGTTCGTGGCAGATGGCTGACTTCTCGGCTGAACCGCCGGCAGGTGGCGACGACAAGCGCAACATCTACAGTGTTGGCTACACCTACAACATGTCCAAGCGCACGAACCTGTACGCTTACTACAGCTACGCAGACGCGGCCTTCTTCGACGAAGACTGGACCCGCAGCTCCTACGCTGTTGGTATCCGCCACCGCTTCTAATCAGCCTATGCGGCCTCTGGCTGCAGATGCTGGTTGACGATACGAATCCGGAATGGCCCTCGGGCCGGTCCGGATTCGTAGGCAAAAAAACCACTCGCTTGCGGGTGGTTTTTTTTCGTCCCGAGCACTAGGGTATGCTTGAGCTTGACGGCTATGTACGGTAAATGGTGGCCGCAAAGAATAAAAACGAAAAGGCTATCTGGTGCAGGCTCTTATTTTGGCGTTCGCGTTTGGCAATTTTGTCATTGGTTGCGGCATCATGATCGTTGCGGCCATGTTGAACGACCTGGCCATTGGCCTGCACATCAGCGTCCCCGAGGCCGGCGGCCTGATCGGCGCTGCAGGCATCGTGCTGTTCCTGGGGGCGCCCCTGGCGGCCACCTTCACCTCGAAGATTCCGCGCCATCGTTTGCTGGTGGGCTCACTGGTGGCTTCGTCCGCGGGGCATCTGCTGTGCGCCCTGGCGCCCAACTATGCGGTATTGCTGCCCTTGCGCATGCTTGCCGTGCTGGGGGCGGCGGTATTTACCCCCCAGGCCGCCGCCACCGTCGGCCTGCTGGTGCCGGCGAACAAACGCAATGGCGCCATCGTGACCATCTTCCTGGGGTGGTCGGTAGCCAGTGTGGCCGGTATGCCCATGGGCAGCCTGGTAGGGGGCCTCTTTGGCTGGCGCGCGGGCTTTTTGCTGGTGGGTATTCTGTCGGCCATTGCCGCCGTCTGGGTGGCGCGTGTCACGCCCAAGGGCTTGTTCGTGCCCAGCGTTTCGCCCGCGATCTGGATCAAGCTACTGACGAATCCGCCGCTGCGCGGCGTGCTGGGCGTGACCATGCTCGTGGCTGCCGGCCAGTTCACGGTGCAGTCCTATATGGCGCCCCTGTTGCACGATTCGGTTGGCGCCACGCCCGGCATGTTGTCGGCGTTTTTCCTGCTGTTCGGTACCTGTGCGGTGATCGGCAATATGTTGGTGACGCGCTACATCGATCGCTTGGGGGTTTCGCGTGCCGTGCTGCTGGCCTTGAGCGCCATTCTGATCAGCCAGCTGCTATGGCCGCTCAGTTTCGGCTCGCCGCTTGTCACTGCCCTGCTGCTAGCCCTGTGGGGCGCCGGCGCCTTCGCTTCGGGATCTGCGCAGCAGGCACGCCTGGTCACGATAGACCCCAGCGTGGCATCCGCTTCCATTGCCTTGAATTCGTCGCTGCTGTATGCCGGCCAGGCGATAGGCGCCCTGGTCGGAGGCTGGTGGATCGCCGGCTGGGGATATGCGCCGCTCTCGTGGTGGAGCGGCATGCTGATACTGGCCGCGATTGCGGTCTCGGTCTGGGTGTCGCGCCGGGGGCACTGACACGCATAAAAAAAGGCTGGGTGCATGGCACCACAGCCTTTGGCGGTACTGGCGCCAGGCGCCTTACTTGACGTGCAGGTGGTTGACCACCGATTTCACATCCTTCACATCCTTGGCCAGGCGTTCGGCCGTGGCGATCTGGGCGGCGGATTGCACCGTGCCGCTCAGGTAGACCACGTTATCTATGGTCTTGACGCTGATTTCCAGTGACTTGACGCTCTCGTCGGCGACCAAGGCGGCTTTTACCTTGGTGGTGATGACGGTGTCGGTGGCGTACTCGCCGACGGTCGCCGTGCTTTTTTGCACATCTTCGCGCAGGCGTTCGGTTGCCGTGGGCGCATTGCTGGTTTCCGACTGTGTCTTGGTGATGTGGTTGGTGTCGGCTTCAGTGGTGGCAGCTTGGGCGGGCACGCCCAGGGCGACGGCACTGACGGTAAGAAACACTGCAAGAATCCGGTTTGTTTTCAAGTCGACTCCTTCTTCAGGTTTTTGCTCTTGCCGGGGTTGTTGCCATGGCCTTGCATCTGTACAGGCAGTGGTGGAACCAAGGCAACTCTGGGTATCACCGTAACGCAAATGCTCGAGCGCTGTGTGTGTATTTGTAAGGTAGCGGTAAGTTGTAATTCAGGTTCGAGCCGCAGCTGCGCTTTCTTGCAGCAGGAAACGGGCCTGAGCTCTTTCGGATTGACTGTTACATTTAAAGCGCGAATCCGGCACGAGAAATCGACCGTGCACGGCCTCGAGCAGATGTAATAGGGGCACGACCACGCGATCAGCAAGGGGGCAGGATGGTACTGACTGGACAGGAACCCTTTTTCATCGTCATGAATGCAGGCTCCGGCAAAGGCGACGCCCAGGAAACACAGCAGGCCATCGATGCGGTCATGCGGGCGGCAGGGCGGCGCTACGAACTGGTGCCCGTTAAAGACGGCCGCAAGCTGGCCCAGGCGGCCACGCGGGCCGTGCAGCAGGCGCAGCGGGCGGGCGGGGTGGTGGTGGCTTGCGGCGGCGACGGCACTTTGAACGCAGTGGCGCAAAGCGTGTGGAACAGCGGCCGGCCTTTCGGCATCCTGCCGCAAGGCACGTTCAACTATTTTGGCCGCAGCTATGGCATCCCGTCCGATGCCGCCGCCGCTACGCGGATTCTTCTGAACGCGCGATGCAGGCCGGTGCAGGTGGGCTTGCTCAATGACCGTGTTTTCCTGGTCAATGCCAGCCTGGGCTTGTATCCCCAGCTTCTCGAGGATCGCGAAGCCTACAAGCAGCGTTTTGGCCGCAGCCGGTTTATTGCCCTGTGTTCCGGCGTGGTGTCTTTGCTGCGCGAATACAGGCAACTCGATTTGACGATGAAATACGACGACGGGCGTCGCAGCCTGCGCACGCCCACGCTGGTGGTGGGCAACAACCCCTTGCAGCTCGAACAGGTGGGCATTCCCGAGGGCGAGCTGCTCAAGGAAGGGCAGTTGGTGGCGATGACGGTGCGCCCGCTGGGCACCCTGGCCATGTTCGGCCTGTTGCTGCGCGGCGCGCTTAGCCGCCTGGGCGATGCCGATCAGGTCGTGAGTTTTGGCTTTTCCAGCATGATGGTGCAGTCAGGCTCTCTGAAGCGCGCGCGGCGTGTGAAGGTGGCCATGGATGGTGAAATCCTGTTCATGCCCACCCCCTTGTCCTTTCAGGTGGCGCCGGTGCCCTTGCAGTTGCTGGTGCCGGCCGACGATGGCGAGGTGCGCGCATGAGACCCATACTTCATGTGTCGGACCCGCACTTTGGCACCGAGTTGCCGCAAGTGGCCGATGCCCTGGTCGCATTGAGCCGGAAGGTGGCGCCGCGCCTGGTGCTGCTTTCGGGCGATATCACGCAGCGCGCACGCCGCCGCCAGTTCGCCTCGGCCCGCCGCTTTACCGATAGATTGCAGCTGCCGGTGGTGGCCATTCCCGGCAATCACGACATTCCCCTGTTCAACCTGCTGGCCCGCTGCCTGGCGCCCTATGCCGGCTATCGCCGTTTTTTCGGACCCGCGCTCGAACCCGTGCTCGATGAGGACGATGTCCTGGTGATAGGGGTGAATTCGACGCGCCCCTGGCGCCACAAGAACGGCGAGATCTCGGCCAACCAGATTGCGTGGGTCGATGGGCTGTTGCGTCAGGCCAGGCCTGAGCAACTGCGCGTGGTGATGCTGCATCACCCGATGCGGGCGCTTGAATCCCACGATATACGGAACATGCCATCGGGGCATGAGACTGCAAGCCAGGCATGGACGCAGGCCGGTGCCGACCTGATCCTGGGCGGCCATATCCACCTGCCCTACGTGCTGCCGCTGGCGGTGCGCGACGGCGCCCGGCATGCCTGGGCGGTGCAAGCCGGCACCGCGGTCTCGCGACGCATACGCGGCAGCGTGCCGAACTCGGTCAACCTCATCCACCATCAAAACACGGCTTGCCGGATAGAGCGCTGGGATTACCAGCACGGCGAATTCCAGTGCGCAGCCCGCACCGAACTCACCCTGTCACGCCAATAACCGGGGGTCGGGCCACGATATTCCGCTAGGCGGAAAAGGGTGGTCTGACCCCGGTTTCATGGTTGTTTTGGCACGCTTGGGAATAGTACGGCGAATCGTGGTGTGTCTCTTTTTTGGATAAATACTGTATATTTGTACAGTGTTTATCTCTGTCTTCAGTCATGAGTCTGCCCACTTGCCATGCCTTGCCCTTGCCGCATCCCGATTTGTGGCGGGCGTCGCAAATCAGCCAGGGGCATGGGCCTTGCCTGGCTACGGGGCATGCCGGGCTGTCGGCCGAGCTGCCTGGCCAGGGCTGGCCTTGTGGCGCCCTGATCGAGCTGCTGACCCCACGTGGCGGCATTGGCGAGCTGCGCTTGTTGCAGCCTGCCTTGGCAAGCTTGCCCGCCAATCGCTGCGTGGTGCTGTTGCAGCCGCCGCATATGCCCAATGCCGCCAGTTGGAAGACATGGCAGTTGGACCCGGCCCAATTGCTGTGGTTGCAGCCCCCAACCGTTGCCGATGCCTTGTGGGCGGCCGACCAGGTCCTGAAAACGGGCAGTTGCGCGGCGTTGTTGTGCTGGTTTCCGCAAATACGGGACGATGCCTTGCGCCGGCTGCATGGCGCGGCTCAGGCCACGGATACCCTCTTCGTGGCGGTGCGCCCGCTGGCGGCAGCGCAGCAGCCGTCGCCCGCGCCCTTGCGCCTGGCCCTGCAGCCCGCCCCCGGCGGCTTGCTGTTGCGCTTCATCAAGCGTCGTGGGCCGCCCCGCGATGCACCGCTGTATGTGGGCCTGTATCCCGCGTCCTCGATTTCTTCTACCCGGTTTTCTCATGCGCCTGTGGATAGGCATTCATCTTCACCAGCTAAGCCTGAACGTACTGCGCCCGCTCTGGTCGGCTGACGCCTTGCCGGCTGCCCTGGCGGTACTGGAAAACGATTGCGTGGTGGTGCTGACGGCGGCGGCCAGCCGGATGGGCGTGCAGCCTGGCATGCGGCGCAGCAGTGCGCGGGCGATTGCGCCTGGGGTCGTGCTGACCGAGCGTGATGGCGCACGAGAGCAGCAGGCGCTGCAAGCCACCGCCGTGGCTATGCTGCAATACACGCCCGAGGTAGCCCTGGCTGAAGAATGCGTGGTTTTGCTCGACGTCGGCGCCAGCCTGAACGCATTTGGCGGTGCGCGCGCATTATGCCGGCGGGTACGGCATACCGTGCGCGCCCTGGGTTTTGCCGCCCGTGTCGCCATGGCTCCCACGGCCAGGGGGGCATGGCTGCTGGCCCGTCAGCCGGCCTCGCGGCGGCGCGTCTTGACGATGCCTGCGCTGGCCCGCCATCTGGATGCGCTGCCCTGCGTGCTGCTGCCAGCCGCTCGCGAGCACCGCCACTGGTTGCAGGACATCGGTTGCCGCACCCTGGGTGGGCTTGCCCGTTTGCCCCGCAGCGGGTTGCAGCGGCGCACCAGTCCGCAACTGCTGGAAATGCTGGACCAGGCCTATGGACGAGCCCCCGAGCTATACGACTGGGTGAGTCCGCCGGCCACGTTCAACCAGCGGCTGGAGATGCCCGAGCGTACCGAGCACACCGATGCCGCCTGGTTTGCTGCGCAACACTTGGTCGAGCAGATGTGTGGATGGCTTCGGGCCCGCCACCAGGCCGTCAGCTGCCTGGCTTTCTGGCTGGAGCACGAGCGCGGCCGCCATGCCATGCCGCCCACCGAACTGCTGCTGCGCCTGGCCGAACCCGCTTGGCAAGCCGAGCATTTGCTGCGTTTGCTGAAAGAGCGCCTGGCCCGGGTGGTGCTGCCGGCGCCTTTTTTGGCTATCCGCCTGCAGGCCGTGGAAATGGCGGCGCTGTCGGTGCCCACCGATACCCTCTTTGCCGATCCGGCAGGCGAGCTTTCCGGGCATCGCAAGCTGCTCGAGCTGCTAAGCGCGCGCCTGGGCCGAGAGCAGGTGCTGCAGCCTGCTCCGGTAGACGACTATCGCCCGGAGGTGGCCAATGCCTGGCAGCCTGCCCTGGCAGCGGGCGAACCGCAGCGTGGACAAACCGTCAGCCGGACGGCGGGGCGTCAAGAGCTCGAACCGAAAAGGCCCGCAACCGGGGCAAGAGCCGCCGCGAGCGACTACCCCTTCTGGCTGCTCGAGCAGCCCCTGGCGCTGGCGGTGCGGGCAGAGCGCCCGGTGGTGAATGGTGCGGCCTTGCGCCTGGTGCGCGGCCCCGAACGCATCGAAACCGGCTGGTGGAACGGCCACCTGAGCGCTCGCGACTATTTCATCGCCGAAGATAGCCAGGGCGCGCGCTATTGGCTCTATCGCGAACGCGGCACCGTATCGGTGCACTGGTTCCTGCACGGAATGTTTGCCTGATGCTGCCCGCTTACGCCGAGCTGCATTGCCGCAGCAACTTCACCTTCCTGCAAGGGGCGTCTCACCCGGAAGAGCTGGTGGCGCGTGCGGCCGAGCTTGGCTATGTGGCGCTGGCCGTGACCGACGAGTGTTCTCTGGCGGGGGTGGTGCGGGCCCATGCCCAAGCCCTGCGGCTCAATATGCCGCTGATCGTGGGCAGCTCTTTTGTGCTGGCAGGGCAGGGCAGCGAAGGTTTCCCGCTTGAACTCGTGGTCTTGTGCCGCAACCGCAGCGGCTATGGCGACCTGTCCGAGCTGATCACCCTGGCGCGTTCGCGGGCCGCCAAGGGCAGCTATCTGATAGATCGAGAGGATTTTTCGGCGCCGCTTGAGCCGTACGCCCATTTGCGGGGATTGCAGGATTGTCTGGTCATTTTGCAGCCGGCATATGGCGTGCCTGGCCACATCCTGGCCGAGCAGGCCGCCTGGGCAAAATCGGTGTTCGGCTCGCGCCTGTGGCTGGCCCTGACCCTGCTGCACCGTCAGCCGGATGATGCCCATCGCGAATGCGTGCAGGCTGTCGCGCAAGCGCTTGGGCTTGCGGTGGTGGCCACGGGCGACGTACGGATGCATGTGCGGTCTCGCAAGCCCTTGCACGATACGCTGGCCGCCATCCGTCTGGGCAGGCCGGTTGGCGAGTGCGGTTTCGCGCTGGCGGCCAATGCCGAGCAGCATTTGCGTTCCCGGCTGCGGCTGGCTTCCCTGTATTCCAGTGAAATGATGGAACAAACAGAGAAGATCGCCGGGCTTTGCCGGTTTTCGCTGAGCGAGCTGAAATACGAGTATCCCGACGAGATCGTGCCGGCCGGTGAAACGCCTCGCAGCTACTTGCGCCAGCAAGCCTATGCGGGCGCGGTCGGCAGGTTTTCCAGCGGCATCCCGCGCAAGCTGCTGCGCAAGATCGACCAAGAGCTCGATCTGATCACCGAACTCGAATACGAGGCCTATTTCCTGACGGTGTACGATCTGGTCCGGTTTGCCCGCGATCATGGCATTCTTTGCCAGGGCCGCGGTTCGGCAGCCAATTCGGTAGTGTGCTATTGCCTGGGCATCACGGCGGCCGACCCGCGCCTGACCGTGCCGCTTTTCGAGCGTTTCATCAGCAAAGAGCGCAACGAGCCGCCCGACATCGATGTCGACTTCGAGCACCAGCGGCGCGAGGAAGTCATCCAGTACATCTACCGGAAATACGGTCGGCATCGCGCCGCGCTGACCGCGGTGGTGGCCAGCTATCGCTCGCGCAGTGTTTTGCGCGATACCGGCAAGGCCCTGGGGGTCGATGCGGCCGTGGTCGATGCGGTGGCCAAGGCCCAGCAATGGTGGGATGGCCAGACCGGCCTGCTGCAACGCTTTGCCGCTTGCGGGCTGGATGCGGCATCGCCCGTTTCGCAGATGTGGGCCGACCTGGCCGAGAAGCTGATGGGCTTTCCCCGGCATTTGTCGCAGCACCCCGGCGGCTTCGTGATCGCGCGCGACAAGCTTTCGCGGTTGGTGCCCATCGAGAACGCGGCCATGCCCGGTCGCAGCGTGGTGCAATGGGACAAGGACGATCTGGATGCCCTGGGCCTGCTCAAGGTGGATGTGCTGGCGCTGGGCATGCTGTCGGTATTGCGGCGCGGCCTGGAAATCGTATCCTGGCAGCGCGGCGCGCGGTTCGATCTGCACCAGGTAGAGCAAGGGTGCGAAGAAACCTACGCCATGATTTGCCAGGCCGACACCGTGGGCACCTTCCAGATCGAGTCGCGCGCACAAATGAGCATGCTGCCGCGCCTGCGCCCCATGTGCTATTACGACCTGGTGGTGCAGGTGGCGATAGTGCGGCCAGGGCCTATCCAGGGCGGCATGGTGCATCCCTACCTGCGGCGCCGGCAGAAGAAGGAAGACAGCACGAGCCCCCGGCCTGAGCTGGATGCCGCCTTGGCCCGCACCCTGGGTGTGCCGATTTTCCAGGAACAGGTGATGCAGGTTGCCATGATCGCCGCCGACTTCACCCCGGGCGAGGCCGACAGCCTGCGGCGTTCGATGGCGGCCTGGAAGCGCAAGGGGGGGATCAGCAAGTTTCGCGACCAACTGATCCAGGGCATGCTGAAAAACCACTACAGCCTGGAATTTGCCGAGGCGATTTTTCGCCAGATGGAGGGCTTTGGCGAATATGGCTTTCCCGAATCGCACGCGGCAAGCTTTGCCTTGCTGGCGTATGCCAGCGCCTGGCTCAAATGCCACTATCCCCAGGCTTTCCTGGTGGCCTTGCTCAACAGCCAGCCCATGGGTTTTTACCGCCCCTCGCAACTGGTGCAGGATGCCGCTCGCAAAGGTGTCAAGGTGCTGCCGGTGGATGTGTGCCACAGCGGCTGGGAAGCGGCGATCGAAGTGCTCGAACCCGGGCCGGGGCATAACCCCGGCCCCGCGCTGCCCCCCATGCTTGCGTACCGCGAGCAGGCCGATGCAGACCCCCGCCTGCTCGCCGTGCTGGGCGTCAGGCTGGGGCTCAACCAGGTCCAGGGCTTGTCGCGCGATACCGCGCTGCGCATCGAAGCCGAACGCATGCAAAAACCTTTTTCCAGCCTGGATGACATGGCCCGGCGCACGGCCTCGGGTCGCCTCGATCTGCAAGCCCTGGCTGGCGCTGACGCCTTGCGCAGCCTCAGCGGCCACCGCCGGCTGGCGGCCTGGCTTGCTGCAAGCGCCGCACCGCAAAGGGATTTACTGCGCGACACCGAAGTGCACGAGCCCGTACCGCAACTGGCCCAGCCGTCGGAAGCCCAGGAAATCGTTGCCGATTACCGCAGCATGGCGCTGAGCCTGCAGCGCCATCCGCTGGCCTTGCTGCGTGCCGAGCTTGCCGCGCAGGGCTACCAGAGCGCACAAGCCCTGCAAGCCTGTGTCGATGGCCAGCCGGCGCGTGCCTGCGGCATGGTGGCGGGGCGCCAGCGGCCGGGTACGGCCAAAGGCACGGTATTCGTCACGTTGGAGGACGAGACCGGCGCGCTCAATGTGATTGTCTGGCCAAAGCTGGTGCAAACCCAGCGGCGCGAACTCTTGGGCTCGTACCTGCTGGGGGTGGAAGGCGTCTGGCAGGATCGGGACAACGTGCGCCACCTGCTGGCGCACCGGCTGGTCGACTTGTCCGGCATGCTGGGGCCGTTGCGGCCCCGTAGCCGTGATTTTCATTAGGCCGGCGGGCCCTCCATCATGGGCCTTGCCGCATGAGGGGCCGCGCCCGGGCTAAACGGGCTCAGCCTGTGGCTTTGGCCGCCTCTTGCGGCGCCAAGGCCGGATCCAGCGCTCTGCGCTCGTCGAAGACGAAACAGTCGCCCCGGTAGCCGGCGCTGCCGGCTTCTTCGAAGTATTTCAGGATGCCGCCTTCCAACTGGTACACGTTGGCGATGCCGGCATCAGCCATATACAGCGCGGCCTTCTCGCAACGGATGCCGCCGGTGCAAAAAGTAACCACCGTCTTGCCGGCCAGGGCGGCACGGTTTTCCAGTATCGCGGCAGGAAACTGCGTGAACTTGGCGATGCGAAAGTCGAGCGCGCCTTCGAAGGTGCCGGCATCCACTTCGAAGTCGTTGCGGGTGTCGACCATGACGATCTGGGCGCCCGTATCGTCATGGCCGTTCTGCAGCCAGCGTTGCAGGGTCAGTGCATCCACGGCAGGGGCCCGGCCGCCTTCGGGGCGCACCGACGGGTGATCCATGCGGATGATTTCGCGTTTGATCTTGACCAACATTTTGCGAAACGGCACATCGTCGGAATAGCTGTACTTCACTTCCAGGTCGGCAAAGCGGCTATCTTGTCGCAGCCAGTCGAGAAAAGCCTGGATGTTTTGCGCCGTACCGGCCAGAAACAGGTTGATGCCTTCGGGGGCAAGCAGCACCGTGCCGTGCAGATCGGCCTGGGTGGCGGCTGTGCGCACACGTTCGCGCAGGTCGGGGAGGTCGTCCAGGCCCACGAAGCGGTAGGCGGCGATATTGACGATAGACATGACAGTGGACAGAAAAGGGCCGGCAAGCGCGGCGCAAAGGAAGACCGCCATCATACCAACCGCGGCGCCTGGCCGCTTTGCCATGCCCGCCGCCCATGGCAAAGCGGTACGGTACGATGCAAAGCTTTCCCGTTAAGCGGCCCAACTGCCGCTGTCCAGACCCGCATGACGTCTTCTCCCATCTTTCGTCGGATTACCAGCCTGCAGGGCGAATTGCCCTGGGGTGATTTCCTGGACGCCGGCACCGGCCGCCATTCCCTGCAGTGGGTCAGCACCCTGGACACCGCCCGCTGGACGGCGGTAACCGGCGCCCAGGTCATGGCCCGCCAGGTGCAGCGCGCGGTGGGCGCGCGCATGCGTGCGCAGGATCGCATCGTGCAAGGCAACTGGAGCGATTCCGCGCTGCTGGCCGGCGAACAGTACGACACCGTCCTGGCCGATTACCTGCTGGGCGCGCTGGATGGCTTTGCACCCTACGGCCAGTACCAGCTGTTTCGCCGTTTGCGGCCGCTGGTGGGGCGCCGGCTGTATGTGGTGGGGCTCGAGCCCTATGTTCCGTATTTTGCGCAAGACCCGGCGGGGCAAATCATTTGCGAGCTGGGCCGCGTCCGGGATGCCTGCCTGCTGCTGGCCAATGAGCGGCCGTATCGGGAGTATCCATTGGACTGGGCGCTGGCGCATATCGAGCAATCCGGTTTGCGCATCCTGGACGTGCAGCGTTTCCCCATCAGGTACGGCAAGCGCTTTATCGACAGCCAGGTCGATATGTGCCGCACGCGGCTGGCCCGTTTTGCCGATGCGGCGGTGGCCGGTGCCATGCGCCAGCAGTTGGAAACGCTGCGCGAGCGCGCGCTGGCGCTGGACGCGGAATTGGACGGATTGCGACACGGTTTCGATTATCTGATCGCCGCAGAGGCCGATTGAGCACGAATCGTTCTTTTCCTTGCGACGCGTCTCTATAATTTGCGGTTGCGGCATATTTGCCAATCAAAATCACAGGGTGCAGGAAAAGATGAAAAAAACAGCGGTTGTCGCGGCTATCGTAGTGATCGGAGCCGCGGCTTGGGGCGGTACGTCCTGGTATACCGGCCAGCGTGTGGAACAAAGCATCCGCGAGCAGGTGCAGTTGCTCAATGCGCAGCCCAGCTTCGGTACGGTGCAGATCAGTAGCTACGAGCGTGGCGTGTTTTCCTCTACCGCGCGCTATGAGCTGACCGTCGACAACCTGCCGCTGTCGCTGGGGCTAGTGCAGCGGGGCGACAAGATCGCTTTCGTCAGCAAGATCGAGCATGGCCCATTTCCCTGGTCCCGCCTGCTGGGGGCGCGGTTCGCCCCGGTGCTGGCAGCGACCCATTCCCAGCTTGAAAACAGTGGACCGGCAAGCGCGTGGTTTGCCGCCGCGGGCAATGCCCAGCCCGTGCAAGAGCGTTCCGACATCCATTACGACGGGAATGTCGACTTCACGCTGCAGTTTGCACCCCTGTCGGTAAACCAGCCCGAACTGGCCTTCGAATCCAGCGCCGGCGAGCTGGCAGGCCGTGTTTCCAACGACCTGTCCGTCGTCAGTTTTACCGGCAAGCTGGACACCATGCGGGTCAAGTCGCATCTGTCCGACGCCGCCAGTCCGGAGCCCGATAGCCTGACCATGCAGGACATCGCCTTTCAGGCCGATTACCGGCTGGGTCAGTTCGATATCTATCTGGGCGAAGGCAAGGCCAGCATCCACAAGCTGTCGCTGGACGCGGTCGGCGAGGAAGGGCGCCCGCTCAATATCGTCCTGAACGATTACGTCATTACATCGCACGTGTCCGAGGACGCCACCCATGTGTCGGGCAACCTCGAGTATGGCCTGGGCTCGGTGCTGATAGACAACATCAACCTGGGTAGCCTGCAGGCGCTGCTCAGGTTTGGCCACCTGGATGGACAGGCGGTCAAAGGCATTATGGCCCGCTACCGCGAGATCCAGCCGCAACTGATGGCCGAGGTAGGCTCGCATCCCGGCAGCGCGGAAGAACTGCCGCCGCTGCTCGACGAATTCCTGGACGAAAGCCTGGAAGCCTTGCTGCCGGGCCAGCCCAAGTTCGGCCTGGATCCCTTGCGCTGGACGTTGGCCGGCGCCGAAAGCAGCCTGCGCCTGAACGCCGCCCTGCAACCCACCGACGACCTGGACGATCTGTTCGAGACGGTCAGCTCGCTCGATGCCGCCCTGGTGGTGTCGCAGCCTATGGTGATCGAACTGCTCAAGCGACTGGCCCAGATGCCGGGCCCCGACGGCGAAGCCACGCCCGAGCAGGCTGAATCGGCGGCACGCCTGAGCTTTGGCCTGTTCAAGCAGATGGCGCTGGCCACCGGCTATGTCATTGCCGAAAACGACAACCTGGTGGCCCGGCTTTCATATGCCGATGGCGTGGTCAAGCTCAATGGGCAACAGATGCCGCTCAAAGAGCTGCTGAGCGGCTTGCCGACCCAACCTTGATCCGCAAATAGGCGGTGCTTGTCCTTTGATGTATCGGATATGATGCGTTTTGCAATAAATTGCAAGACGATTCGTAACAACCATCGACAAAAGGACAAGAGCAGCGATGAGCGCATATCGGCGTGGGGTGACTGCGGGATTGGGAATTCTTGCCGGCATATTGCTGGCCGCGTGTGGCGGGGATGGCGACGATCGCACCGAGCCTTCTCCTCCACCGCCGCCCCCGCCGAGTCCTTCGGTCAGCGGGCGCGTAACCTTCGACGCCGTACCCGCTGTTTTCGACGGTTCTGCCGACAATGGCAAGCTGGATTACGCGTCCGCGCAGGCCAAGCCCGTGCGTGGCGCGCTGATCCAGCTCATGAGCGAAAGCGGGGTGGTGGCATCGGCCAGCACCGATGCCAATGGCCAGTACCGTTTCGATTTGCCAACGGATACCACCGTCTGGTTGCGGGTGAATGCCCAGATGCGGCGCGATCCCGGCAATGGCGCGTCCTGGCAGGTCTCGGTGCGCGACAACACATCGGCCGGCTACCAGCAAAGCCCCGAAGCCGCCGCCCTGTACGTCATGGACGGCCAGCCCTTCCAGACGTCTGCCGCGCCCCCGGTGCTCGACCTGCATGCGGCCTCGTCCTGGAACGGCCAGCAATACGCCGGTGCGCGCGCTGCGGCGCCGTTCTCCATCCTGGATACCATCTACACCGCGCAACAGCGTGTACTGCAAGCCGATCCGGAACGCGGGCTGCCTGCGCTCAATATTTTCTGGAGCCCGCTGAACCGGCCCGCCGAGGGCGATATGGCCGTCGGTGAAATCGGTACCAGCCACTGGAATCCCGATACCCAAAGCCTGTATATCCTGGGCAACGCGGATGTCGATACCGACGAGTACGACACCGGTGTCGTGGTTCACGAATGGGGGCATTACTTCGAAGCCAAACTGTCGCGTTCCGATAGCATCGGGGGTAGCCATTCCTCCGGCGACGCGCTGGATATGCGGGTAGCGTTCGGCGAAGGCTGGGGCAATGCGCTGGCCGGCATCCTGCGCAACGATCCGATCTATATCGACACCTCGGGGCCGCAGCAAGCCTTGGCATTCGCTTTTCACGTGGGCTCGGTGCCGTGGCCATCCGACCGCAGCTGGTATTCCGAAGATACGGTGCAATACTTGCTGTTCGAGCTGGCAGGCACGCCGGGCATCGGTTTTGACACCATCTATCGGGTGATGGTCGACGAGCAGCGCGTCACGCCCGCCTTCACCAGTGTCTTTTCGTTTGCCAGCGCCTTGCGCAATCGGCTGCAGCCGTCAGCCCAGGTGTCGCTCGATGCCTTGCTCGATAGCCTGGGTATCAGCTCCGGTCCGGCTCTGGACGCCTACGCCCAAGGGCAGCTTGCCGTATCGCCCGTAGCCTTGCCCCCGGGCCTGGACGTGCGGGCGGTATTGCCGGTGTACACGGCATTGTCATCCGCGCCCGCCGAGGTCTGCGTATCCAATGCATCTCCCGAGGCGAACAAGCTGGGTAGCGGTCGCTTTCTGCGCTTTCATGCGCCGGTAGCGGGCAACTACCGGTTCGAGGCCGTCGATAACGCGCTGGTGCGCGATGGCGAAGCCGACTCGCAACCGGAGATACTGCTGTTTCGCGAAGGCCGCAGCCTGGGCGATGACGATGACGACGCCGAGGTCGAAGGCACGGGCCTGTTCGAAGAAGTGTTCGCGCTTGAAGCGGGCGACTACGTCGGGCATTTCTTGAACGCCGCCGACCTGGAAGGCGATGACGACGAGGAAGACGATGACGACGAACCTGTCGACGTGCCGAGCCTGCGGTGCTTCCAGATATCGGTTAGGGCTGTTGCATCCTGAGGAGCCATCATGAAACAGAATTCATTGCAGATTTTCCGCGCTGTCGGCGGCTTGTTGATGTCGGGTGTGCTGCTGGCGCCCATGGTGGCTTGCGCCGCGCCTGCCAGCCCGCCCGCCGCGGCTGCGGCCGTGCAGGGCAAGCCGGCCGCGAACGTGACGGTGCGGCGTGCCGACCCTGCCGGGCTGCTGTCGGTTGGCGGCGCCCAGGTCGAGCTTGAGTTTCGCACCACACCCAACCAGACGCTGGCCGTGAGCTACCGCACCGAGGCCGGCGCGGTGGTGATGAGCTCGCCCAAGACGCAGTTGCTGGCCGACGCCCATGGCCGGGTGCGCGATACGGTCATGGTCGATATCCGGGAACCCGGCGTCCACTACCTGAATGTGTTCGTCAAGGGCCCTGGTGGCGAGCGTGCGGTGTCGATCCGCCTGGAAACCCAGGCCTCGGGCCCGCAAAGCCGGATTCTGAAGCCGCGCCAGCCTGGCGCGGCCGCGCCAGCACCGAACGGCGACAACGTCATCATCATGCCGGCGCAGGAATCGCGCCGCTAAGGCGATAGCGGGCATATGCCGGCCAGGTGCTGACCGGCATATGCCCCGACAAGGTGCAAGAAAGAGTGCCTTCAGGGCCAGGGCGCGGGTTTGGATTCATGTATTTTCCCCGTGGCCAGCCAAGCGGCGGCCATTAGGATACTCCGTCGCGAGCTCTTCAGGTGAGGCGGCCGCTTCAGGTATGCTTGAGTCGATACCGACAATGACACAATGCCTTCTCCTGCTGCTACATCCGCTGCACCACATTTTTCCGACGGCTTGCCGGTACCGCGCCGGTACTGGGCCATCGCCGTCCAGCTGACCGCCATCATCATCTCGGTGCTCGATAATTCGATCGCCAACGTTTCACTGCCCACGATAGCGCAGGCCTTGAATGCCAGGCCCGAGCAGGCGATGTGGATAGTCAACGCCTACAACCTGACCCTGCTGGCCACGCTGCTGCCATTTTCGGCACTGGGCGAACGCATCGGGTTTCGCCGTGTGTTTGCCGGCGGCCTGGTGCTGTTTTCGCTCGCGGCGCTGGCCTGTTCGCAGGCGCGCTCGTTCGAGGTGCTGGCGGTAGCCCGGGTTTTCCAGGGGCTGGGCTCGGCCGCCCTCATGTCCATGATGGGTGGCCTGATGCGGCACATCTACCCCAGCCATCTGCTGGGACGCGGCATCGGCATGAACGCCATGATCGTGGGTGTAGCGGCGGGCCTGGGGCCTACCGTCAGTTCGACCATCCTGTCGGTGGCCGACTGGCCGTGGCTGTTTGCCATCAATGTGCCGCTGGGGCTGATCACGCTGTTCGGGGTGAAGATGCTGCCTGAATCCGGGCGCAGCAATACCCGCTTTGACGCTATCGTCGCTGCGCTCAGCGCGACCACGCTGATCCTGATCGTGGTTGGCGTCGATCACCTGGCTTCGAATCCACTGCTGGGTATAGGCCTGATTGCATGCGGGCTGCTGGCCGGCTGGACGCTGGTGCGCCGCGCCAGCGGGCAGGCCGCGCCACTGGTTCCGGTCGATTTGTTTCGCCAGTCCTTGTTTTCCTATGCGGTGGTGTCGTCGCTATTCCTGTTTGGCGCCCAGATGGCGGCCTTCGTGGCGCTGCCGT
Organism: Verticiella sediminum; assembly: GCA_040392445.1. GTDB lineage: Bacteria > Pseudomonadota > Gammaproteobacteria > Burkholderiales > Burkholderiaceae_B > Verticiella > Verticiella sediminum_A. Next base: position 21,148 of record JBEBVZ010000031.1, on the reverse strand, counting down.
TCTATTTCCAGTCGGTACTCGGGCGTGACCAGATCGCGATCGGTTTTCTCATGACCGCCTGGCCTATTTGCGGTGCGATCATGGCGCCCATCGCCGGCCGCCTGGCCGACCACTATTCGGCGGCGGCCCTCAGTGGCATCGGCGCCGGCACCATGGTGCTGGGCATGGTGGCCATCATGCTGCTGCCGAAGGACGTGGGCGACGCCTGGATCGTTGCGTGCATGGCCTTGGGCGGCGTGGGTTTCGGGTTTTTCCAGTCGCCCAATAATCGCGCCATGTTGACGGCCGTGCCGCTGCATCGCAGTGGGGCCGCGGGCGGAGTGCAGGCGACGACGCGCACCTTTGGCCAGAGCTTGGGGATCGCCATGGTGGCCATTGCGTTCAGCCTGTCGGAAATCAATGGCGCCACGATGGCCGTGTGGTTCGCCGTCGCCTATGGCATCGCGGCGGTCCTGGTCAACGTAGTCAGGATTCGGGCGCAGAGATAGCGCCACGCAACGGAGATGTCATGAGCGACAAGCTTCGCCTGGACAAATGGCTGTGGGCTGCGCGGTTCTATAAAACCCGCAGCCTGGCGGCCGACGAGATCGGCAAGGGCCGGGTGCTGGTCAACGAACAGCCGGCCAAACCTGCGCGGGAAGTCCGGCTGGGCGATCTGCTGACCCTGCGCAAGGGCGACACGCCCCTGCATGTACACGTGCGCGGACTCAGCCATGTGCGGGGTCCGGCGCCAGTGGCTCAGCAGCTTTATGAAGAAACACCGGCCAGTATCGCCGCGCGCGAGCGGGCGGCCGAGATGCGCCGGCTGGCTCCCGAGCCCGCCCACGGCATTGCCACCGGGCGACCCACCAAGCGTGATCGACGGGTCATCGACAAGCTGAATCAACAGCCGGACTAAGGCCCCCGCGGCTGCCTGAAGAGGCCTGGGGCTTGACAGTTTGCGTCATGAATGTTTCAATAGAAACGATTACTGGTGAACTCTTAATCAGGCGTAAGACTTGAAAAACCAGGGTTCGCCAGGTGCGCAGGGCACGATCCCCGCGCATGGCTACGCATTCCCCAGGCGCCATTGCGGCGCTTTCAATTATTGGCATCTTCAGGTGCCACACCGCGTGTTCGCGCGTATTCGCAGCCGGTAGCCATTACCGCCGCCCTGTTCCACGCAGGGCCGGATCGCGGTCGCATTGTGTCGAGTCGGGTCACATCCGGCACGCCGTGCACACATCGAAAAGGAAAACTACATGACACAACGTATCGGAATCATTGGTGCCGGCCCCAGCGGTCTGGCGCAATTGCGCGCTTTCGAGTCGGCTCGCCAGGCAGGCGCCGAGCTACCCGAAATCGTCTGCTTCGAGAAGCAGTCCGACTGGGGTGGCTTGTGGAACTACACGTGGCGTACGGGGCTGGATCAGCACGGCGAGCCGGTGCATGGCAGCATGTACCGCTACCTGTGGTCCAACGGCCCCAAGGAGTGCCTGGAATTTGCCGACTATTCCTTCGATGAGCACTTTGGCCGTGCGATTCCCTCGTATCCGCCGCGTCCGGTGCTGTTCGACTACATCCAGGGCCGGGTCAACAAGAGCGATGTGCGTCGCTATATCCGCTTCAACACGGTCACCCGCTGGGTTGAGTTCAACGAGGTGACGCAACAGTTCCGCGTCACCGTCGAAGATCTGGTCAACGAGCAGACATACACCGAGAACTTCGACTACCTGGTGGTGGCCAGCGGGCACTTTTCCACGCCCAATGTGCCGCATTTCGAGGGCATCGAGACGTTTCCGGGCACCATCATGCATGCCCACGATTTCCGTGGCGCCGACCAGTTCGTGGGCAAGAACCTGCTGTTGATCGGCAGCAGCTATTCGGCGGAAGACATCGGGGTGCAGTGCCACAAGCATGGCGCGCGCTCGGTGACCTTCAGCTATCGCACGAGCCCCATGGGATTCGACTGGCCCGAGAGCATGAAGGAAGTCCCGTGCGTGACCCGCTTCGAGGGCGACCGGGCCTTTTTCAAGGACGGCACCAGCGCGCGTTTCGATGCCGTCGTGTTGTGCACGGGCTACCAGCACAAGTTTCCTTTCCTGCCGGATACCCTGCGCCTGAAAACAGCCAACGTGCTGTATCCCGACAATCTCTACAAGGGGGTGGTGTGGCAAGCGCAACCGCGCCTGATCTACCTGGGCATGCAGGACCAGTACTACACGTTCAATATGTTCGATGCGCAGGCCTGGTTCGCGCGTGACGTCATCCTGGGCCGCCAGCAGTTGCCCGACGCCGGCGCCATGCGTGCCGACATCAACGAATGGGTCGAGCGCGAGCAGGCGGTTGCCGACTCGTTCGACGCGGTGGATTTCCAGACGGAATACGTGCGCGACCTGATGGGCCGCAGCGACTACCCGGGTTTCAACCTGGACCAGGTCGCCGTCCTGTTCAAGCAATGGCTGCGCGACAAGCAAGACGACATCCTGGGCTACCGCGACAAGCCCTACACCTCGGTCCTGACCGGCACCGCGGCTCCCGTGCACCATACGAGCTGGATGGACGAGAAAAACGATAGCCTGGAAGCGTTCCTGAGTCCGCGCCGCAAAGGCCTGAAGGTGGTGAAAGCCTTCGCGGCCTAAGCACCCGGCCCACGGTCCTGGCCTGCCCTGGGCGTTCAGGCGGCGCTGATGTCACGCAGCGCCGCCGCGATGTCATCGAGCGCGGGCAGGGGCGAATCGCGCAAGCGCACGAAAAGCTGGCGACTGACGGGAAACGGCTGTTTCAGCGCCAGCGCATGCACCCGTCCCAGGCCCGCGTAGTGCGCAATCGCGCTGGCGGGGGCGATGGTCAGCAGCTCGGTTTCGGCCACCATGCACAAGTTGGTGTGAAAGGAAAACGATTCGATGCGCGGCGCGGGCGCCGTAAGGCCGGCATCGTGAAAGCATTGCTCGAAGAACTGGCGTGTGCGCGCGCCATGCGGCGCCACCGCCCATTGCGCGGCCCGCAGGTCTTGCAGCGTGACGCTGTCCTGGCGGCTAAGGGGATGGCCGATCGCGCAGGCAATGCCCAGCTGCTCCGGGCCCAGCGTTTCCACCACCAGTTCACCCATCTCCGGGTTCGCCTCGACATCCATATCCAGCCTGCCTATCAGGCAATCGATCTTGCCCTGTGCCAGCATGTGTACCAGGGCCGGGACGGTTGCCTCGTGCACGACCAGGCGCGGCAATCTGCCTTTGGCTGCCAGGGCCTGGACCAGCCGGGGCAGCGTGCGCACGCCCACGGCAGGGATCATGCCGATATGGATGACCGGGTCGGCCGGTACCTGCGCCACCGAATCGACGGCTTTCTGCACGGCGCTCAGGGCCAGGCGCAGGCGCTCGAGCGCCACGCGCCCGGCCGCGGTCAGGGTGCTGCCGGCTGCGCTGCGCACGATCAGAGGGGCGGCAAAAGCCGATTCCAGGTCGCGCAGCATGTTGGTGGCGGCGGGTTGGCTAAGGTGGAGCGCCGCGGCTGCGGCCGATAGCGAGCCTCGTTCCGCCACCAGCGCCAGCAGGCGCAAGTGGCGCAAGCGCAGGCGATCCAGCTGATTGATGCGACTGGCAGCGCTTCCCGTGTCCGGCATGTCAGGGACTATTGGGACGCTGGCTTCTTCTCGTGTCATATGAATAGCTGATGGGATTATCCGAATTTGATAATTTACAGCTATACCAGTCAGGTGGACAATACATGACAGACCAAAATAGAGGAGACATCCATGTTCATCCCGTCCTGCCGCTTCCTGCCGGGAGCCCTGGCGTGCGCAGCGCTGTCCACCGCCTTGTGCACGCCCGCTGCCGCGGCCACCGACGCTTTTCCGAGCCGTCCCATCCGGCTGATCGTGCCCTATGCGCCCGGTGGTGGCCCGGATGGGCTGGCCCGCAAAACAGCCGAGGTGCTGGCCAAGGAGCTGGGCATCGCGGTGATCGTAGAAAACAAGGTAGGCGCCGGCGGCATGTTGGCCGGTGAATATGCCACGCGCGCGACGGCCGATGGCTATACGCTGATGTTGGGTTCGTCTACCCACGTCACTCAAAAAATCCTGCAACCCGCGGTGAACTTCGACCCGGTAACGGGATTCACCCATATCGTGCGCACCGGGTTTACGCCCCAAGTGTTGATAGTCAGCACCGATTCGCCCTATACCTCGGCGCAGGAACTGATCGCCGCGGCCAGGCAGGTCAGCGATCCCTTCAACTACGCGTCTGGCGGCATAGGCAGTGCGGCGCACTTGGCGGGGGCCGCATTCTCGGGTGCGGCGAAAGCCAACACCATGCATATCCCCTATCGCGGATCCGTGGAAATCGTGCCTGCCTTGCTCAAGGGCGACGTGCAGTTCGGCTTTCCCACTGCGTCCACGGCCTTGCCCCATATCGCCAACGGCAAGGTGCGTGCGCTGGCTGTGAGCTCTGCCCAACGCCTGCCCCAGTTGCCCGATGTGCCGACCCTGGACGAAGTTTTCCAGCGCGATGACCTGGCGCTGGATGCCTGGAGCGGCATCTGGGCGCCGGCGGGCTTGCCTCAACCTGTACTCGACAAACTCGAGCAGGCCTTCAAGACGGTATATGCCACGCCCGAGATCAAGGCGTTCTACGAACAGGCTGGCACGCAGCTGAATCCGTCCGCTTCGCCGGCCGACTTCACCCGCTTCATTCAAGGGGAAACCGCCAAGTACCAGAAAGTGGTCAGCGACAACAAGATCGAGGTGAACCCATGATGGCTGGCTTTTCTCCCCTCGAGGGCGTGCGTGTCCTGGATTTCTCACACGTCATTGCCGGCCCCCTGGCCACTTTTTTCCTGGCCCAGTTGGGTGCTCACGTCACCAAGGTGGAAAATGCCAATGGCGGCGATGTGATGCGCAACACCGAAAAAGGTGCGCGTTCATTCGTCGCGCTCAATGCCGGCAAGCAAGCGCTGGAACTGGATCTGTCCCGGGCCGAGGATCTGGCCCAGGCCCGCACCCTGCTGGCGCAATGCGACGTCCTGGTCGATAACCTGCGTCCGGGCGTGCTGGAAAAGCTCGGCCTGGGCTATGTCGCCGCGCTCGAGGTGAATCCGCGCCTGGTGTATTGCGCCATTTCGGGCTTCGGACGCGCCAGTGCGGCCTGGCAGGGCAGGCCGGCCTACGATCACGTGGTGCAGGCGGCCACGGGCATGACCTTCATGGCGGGCTCGGAAGGCGATCCGCCCATCAAGACCGGTTTCCCGGTCGTGGATTCGGCCACCGGCCTGCTGGCTGCGTTTGCCATCGTCAGCGCATTGCGCGATCGCGACCGTACCGGCGAAGGCTGTTTTGTCGATGTTTCCATGACGGGGGCCGCCATGCAGCTGATGTACACCTTTGCCTGCGATGCGTTGACGTCGGGCGAGGCGCCAAAGCGCGTGGGCAACCAGGGGTATTCAGGCAGTCCGGCCGCCGACTATTTCCCGACCCGTGACGGTTGGGTTGCCGTGGGGGCGAATACGCCGCCGCAACTGCTGGCGCTGCTGCAGGAACTGGGGCTGCACGAAGTGATGTCGGATCCCGCCGTCTTCGATCCGCCCCTGGCGCTTACCGGCAAGCCCACGTTTGTGCGCGCCAAAGACCCCGCCGCCCTGAAGGCCAGGCTGCGCGAGGCGTTCGCGGCCATGACGGCGCAAGAGGCGGAAGACCGGCTGATACGCCGGGGCGTACCGGTGTCGCGCCTGCGCACCATTGATGAGTTTGCCCGAGACGCCCGGGCTGCCGATGCGCTGGCCTGCGTCGAGCTGCAATCCGGCGATGTCTCGGTCTGCTCGCCGGGCTTGGGCTTTACGGTGACGCGGCCAGGCAAGCGCGGCGGTTGATGCGGGTGCGCGCCTGGTCCGGGCAAGGCGAGCACGGGTTTGGCAGACGGCGCGCGCGAGCCTGCTTAAAGCCGTTTGCCGTCCTGGGCGCTGAACCAGTGCACGTGGCCCGGCTGGGCCACATGCACTGGGATTCCTGTGCCGGGCAGCATGCCGATGAGGTCGGCGCGGGTATCGCAGCGCACGATTACAGGCTTGTCGGCGTAGCGGGCGTGGATCAGCTGCTCGGAACCCAGCGTTTCCACCATTTCCAGCGTGACGATAATGTCGCCGCCCGTTCCCAGGTGCTCGGGGCGCAGGCCCATGATGGCGCTTTGCTTGTGCAGGGCGGCGGGTACGCTGCCTTCTGGCAGCGGCACGGGCACACTGCCGGCGCGCACCACCCCGTTGGCATCGATGTCGACTTCCAGCAAATTCATGGGCGGCGAGCCGATGAAACTGGCGACGAAGGTGGAACCGGGGCGCTCGAAGACTTCGGTGGGGGTTCCCACCTGCTCCACGCGCCCGGCATTCATCACCACCATGCGCTGGGCCAGGGTCATGGCTTCGACCTGATCGTGGGTAACGTACAGGCTGGTGGTGCCCAGGCGGCGATGCAGTTGCTGGATCTGCAGGCGCATCTGCACGCGCAGCTTGGCGTCAAGATTGGATAGCGGCTCGTCGAACAGGAATACCTTGGGCTCGCGAACGATGGCGCGGCCCATGGCCACGCGCTGGCGCTGGCCGCCTGACAAGGCCCGTGGACGGCGCTCCAGCAGTTGGCCGAGCTCGAGCAACTGCGCCGCGGCTTCGACCCGGGTGCGGATTTCGGCCTTGGGCATGCGGCGTATCTTCAGTCCGTAGGCCATGTTCTCGAATACGCTCATGTGCGGATACAGGGCGTAGTTCTGGAACACCATCGCAATGTCGCGATCGGCTGGTTCCAGTTGGTTGACCACCCGCCCGCCAATGGAGATGTCGCCCGAGGTAACGGTTTCCAGCCCGGCCACCATACGCAAGAGGGTGGATTTACCGCAGCCCGATGGGCCGACCAGGACGATGAATTCGCCATCGGCCACGTCCAGATCCACACCGTGCAGCACCGCCACGCCGTTATCGTAGGTTTTGCGGGCCTGACGCAGAGTTAATGTAGCCATGGTTTTACTTCTCGCTGTCGACCAGACCCTTCACGAACCACTTTTGCATGAGAACCACCACCATTGCCGGCGGAATCATGGCCAGCACGGCGGTGGCCATCACCAGGTTCCATTCGGTCTGGGCGTCGCCGCCCACGATCATGCGCTTGATGCCGATGACGATGGGATACATGTTTTCCTGGGTGGTAATCAATAGAGGCCAGAGATACTGGTTCCAGCCGTAGATGAACTGGATGACGAACAGGGCGGCGATGGTGGTGCGCGACAAGGGCAGCAGGATGTCGAAAAAAAATCGCATGGGGCCCGCGCCATCGATGCGCGCGGCTTCCAGGAGTTCGTCCGGTACGGTCATGAAGAACTGGCGGAACAGGAATGTGGCGGTGGCCGAGGCGATCAGGGGAATGGTCAGCCCGGCGTAGCTGTTGAGCATGCCCAGGTCGGACACGACCTCGTAGGTGGGCACGATGCGCACTTCCACGGGCAGCATCAGAGTGATGAAGATCATCCAGAAGCACAGCATGCGCCCGCGAAAGCGGAAATACACCACGGCGAATGCCGACAGCAGCGAAATGGCGATCTTGCCCACCGAGATGATGACGGCCGTGGCAAGGCTGATCCACATCATGCGGGCCACGGGTGCGGCCGAGCCCAGCGACGACCCCTGGGTGAGCGCGCGCGTGTAGTTCTCGATGGCGTGGCTGCCGGGCAACATGGACATCGGCGCCTGCTGGATTTCCGGCAGCGACTGGGTCGATGCGATCAGCGTGACATAAAGTGGAAAACCCACGACCAGCACGCCCAGCAAGAGGATGCCGTGCGCTATCCAGTCGAGGATGCTGCGTTGCCTTACCATGCGGCGGGCTCCCTGGCAGTGTGCGTCATCAGTACTGCACCTTGCGGTCGATGTAGCGAAACTGGAAAACGGTGAGCATCACCACGATGCTCATCAGGATCACCGATTGGGCCGAGGACGAGCCCAGGTCCAGGCCACGAAAGCCGTCCTGGTACACCTTGTAGACGAGGATGGCGGTAGCCCCGCCAGGGCCGCCGCTGGTGGTTGCATCGATGACCGCGAAGGTATCGAAAAAGGCATAGATGACGTTGACGACCAGCAGGAAGAAAGTGGTGGGCGAGAGCAGCGGGAACACGATGCTCCAGAAGCGCCGGGTGGGGCCGGCGCCGTCCAGCGCCGCGGCCTCGAGCAGCGAGCGCGGTATGGCCTGCAGCCCGGCCAGAAAGAACAGGAAATTGTACGAAATCTGCTTCCAGACCGCGGCAATGGTCACCAGAACCAGGGCGTGATCGCCGTTCAGTAGCGGATCCCAGCCTATGCCCAGCTTTTGCAGCCAGATCGCAATCACGCCCAGTGACGGGGAAAACAGGAACAGCCACAGGACGCCGGCCACCACCGGCGCCACGGCATAGGGCCAGATCAGCAGGGTTTTATAGACGCTCGCGCCACGTATCACTTGGTCGGCCTTGACCGCCAGCAGCAGCGAGACGGTGAGCCCCACGCCCGCGACCAGGGCGGAAAAAATGGCCGTGATGCGAAACGACTCGAGGTAGGAAGGCTGGTTGAACAGCCGTACGAAGTTTTCCAGGCCGACGAACTGCGTTTGCAGGCCGAAGGGGTCTTGCAACTGAGTGGATTGCCACAGTGCCTGGCCCGCCGGCCAGAAAAAAAACACCAGCGTGATCGCCAACTGCGGCGCGAGCAAGAGCCAGGGCAGAGTCTTGGTGCCAAAGACCACTCGTTTTTCCAAGATCCGCCCCTTGAGTCTGGTTGGCCTTTGGAAGGGCGCGAAGGCGTGGCCGCCCCCGCGCCCATGGCTTTACTTCACGCTTTTCTCGAAGCGTTCAAGCAGTTCGTTACCGCGTTTCTGGGCTTTTTGCAGGCTCTCCTGGGCGCTTTGCTTGCCGGCGAAGGCCAGTTCGAGCTCTTCTTCCGAGATATCGCGTATCTGGGGCAAAAAGCCCAGGCGCACACCGCGCGATTTGTCGGTGGTCTTGACCACCATTTGCTGCACCGAGACGTCGGCGCCCGGGTTCTTGTCGTAGAAGCCCGATTCGCGCGTGAGCTGGTATGCCGCCAGCGTAATCGGCAGGTAGCCGGTTTGCTGGTGCCAGCGCGCCTGGATCTCGGGACTGGAGAGAAAGCTGAAGAACTTGGCCACGCCCTTGTATTCCGCGGCGGGCTTGTTGGCGAACACCCATAGCGATGCACCGCCGATGATGGTGTTTTGCGGTGCGCCTGGCACGCCCTCGTAGTAGGGCAGGGTGGATGTGCCGAACTCGAACTTGTTGGTTTTCGAGGCGTCGACGATGCCGGCGCGGTCGCCCGACGAGCCCGTGAGCATGGCGCATTGGCCCGCCAGGAACAGCGAGGTGGCGTTGCCGGCCCGGCCCCCATAGGTGAAGAGCCCGTCCTTGGCCATGCTAGCCAGGTTGGTGATATGGCGCACATGCAGCGGCGAGGTGATTTCGAGGCGGGCATCCAGGCCGTCAAAACCATTGTTCTTGCTGGCGTAGGGCACGTTGTGCCAGGCCGAGAAAGTTTCCAGCTGCACCCATGACGGCCAAGTGGTGGTGTAGGCGCATTCAACCCCGGCAGCCTTGAGTTTCTTGCTGGCTTCGAGCACCTGCTGCCAGGTCTTGGGGGGGGCCTCGGGATCAAGACCGGCTTTCTTGAAGAGGTCTTTGTTGTAGTGCATGACCGGCGTCGAGCTGTTGAAAGGCAGCGACAGCATCTTGCCGTCCGGCGTGGAGTAGTAGCCGGCGACCGCTGGTATGTAGGCATCGCGGTCGAATTTCTCGCCGGAGGCTTCCATCATGGCTTGCACAGGTTGGATGGCGCCTTTGGCGTTCATCATGGTGGCCGTGCCGACTTCGAAGACTTGCAGGATATGGGGAGCGTTGCCGGAGCGAAAGGCCGCAATGCCGGCGTTCATGGTCTCGCCATAATTGCCCTTATAGACAGGCGTCACCTTGTAGTCGGTCTGGCTGGCGTTGAACTCGTTAGCCAGTTCGGTAACCCGCTCGCCCAATTTCCCCGCCATGGCATGCCACCACTGGATTTCGGTAGCGGCCTGCGAGCTGCCCACAGCAAACACCCCGGCCAGCGCCAGGACCAGATGACGGATACGCATGCGAACCTCTCTGTCTTGAAGGTTGGGCGGCCTCCGGATGGCGGTCCGCCGATCAGGCACTATAGGGAGTGCTCATGACCGTTGTATTGCCGTAAAGCATGCTAACTCGGAAACTTGGTCTGCGGGAAGGGTCTTTCCTTTGGTGGCCACGCTTGTTTCAGGCATCCTTTTCCGGTGCCACGGCCAGGGGGGTGTCAAAAAAGCCGGATAATAGCGTTTTTATTCCGGACAGAGCCATGTTTCCCAATCGACTTGTCGAAGGCTATAAAACATTTCTAGACGGACGTTTCCCCGATGAGCGCAATCGCTACAAAACCCTGGCCGATACTGGGCAAAAGCCCGAGGTCATGGTGATAGGTTGCTGTGATTCGCGCGTTTCGCCCGAAACCATTTTCGATGCCGGCCCGGGCGAGCTGTTCGTGGTGCGCAACGTGGCCAACCTGGTGCCGCGCTGCGAAGACGATTCCTCGACTTATCATCATGGCACCAGCGCCGCCATCGAGTTTGCCGTACAGTCGTTGCGCGTCAAGCACATTGTGGTCCTGGGGCATGCCTTGTGCGGCGGCGTGCGCGCGGTGCTCGAGTCCTCCTTGCCCTTGTCGCCCAGCGATTTCATCGGCAAATGGATGTCGCAGATCGCGCCGCTGGTCGATCGCCTGGGGCCCCTGGGCCCGGATACCGCGGCGGCACTGCGCAAGCTCGAACTCGAGGTCGTCAAGCACAGCCTGCGAGAACTGATGACCTTCCCGTGCGTCAAGATCCTGGTAGAGCGCGGCAAGCTGCAGTTGCACGGCGCGTATTTTGGCGTTGCCACCGGCGTGCTGCTTGTACTGGATCCGGAAACCGGCGAATTCCGCCCATGTGCTGCACCCAACCTCGATTCCTGATATCCAATACCCCTTTTCACTGATGCTGCCATGCCTATCCACGAAATCCGTCATCCCCTGATCCGTCACAAGCTTGGCCTGATGCGCCAGGAGGGCCTGAGCACCAAGAGCTTTCGCGAACTGGCGCAAGAAGTCGCGGCCTTGCTGACCTATGAGGCGGCCAAGGATTTGCCGCTCGAACCCTATACCGTGCAAGGCTGGAACGGCCCGGTCCAGGTCGAGCGACTGGCTGGCAAGAAGGTAACCGTGGTGCCCATCCTGCGCGCGGGCATTGGCATGCTCGATGGCGTGCTCAGCCTGATACCGGGTGCGCGGGTCAGTGTCGTGGGTATTGCCCGTAACGAGGAAACCCTGCAGGCACAGACCTATCTCGAGCGCCTGGTCGGCGAGCTGGATCAGCGCCAGGCCATTATCGTTGACCCCATGCTGGCCACCGGCGGCTCGATGGTGGCCACGATAGACCTGCTCAAGCAGGCCGGCTGCAAGGAAATCCGCGCCTTGGTCCTGGTGGCGGCGCCACGCGGCATCGATTGCGTGATGCAGGCCCATCCCGATGTCGCCATCTACACGGCTTCCATCGACGAGCGCTTGAACGACGATGGCTATATCATTCCCGGCCTGGGCGATGCGGGCGACCGCATTTTCGGTACCAAACAAAAAGGCCATTGAGGCCTGTCATTCCTGGTGTGCTTTCCAATGCGTCGAATTCTTGTACTGGCCGCAAGCCTGTTGCTGCTTAGCCTGCCGGCCCATGCCCAGAGCTTTATCGGCCGTCTCCTGGACAAACCCGTGCCCGGCGGCGTGGCCGTCGTGCCCTTGGGCAATGGCCCCCAGGCGCCCACCGCCAGCTACCAGGACAAGCCCGTCATGGTCCTGCGCGACGCCAGCCAGGGCTGGTTCGCCGTCGTGGGCATTCCCCTGAGCGTCAAGCCAGGGGTGCAACAGCTGCAGGTAAATGGCGGCGGGCAAAAGCAGTTTGCCTTCGATGTGAAGGGCAAGAACTACAAAGAGCAGCACATCACGCTCAAGAACACGCGCCACGTCAATCCCGAGCCGCAAGATTTGAAGCGCATAGAGCGCGAGCTGGCCGAGCAGACCAAGGCCTATCGTGTGTTCAGCGCGGGCACGCCCAGCAATGTGTTCATGGATCGTCCCGTGGACGGGCGCCTGTCCAGCCCCTTCGGCTTTCGCCGGGTGTTCAACGGCCAGCCGCGCAACCCGCACTCCGGCCTGGACTTCGCGGTGCCGGCCGGCACGCCCATCAAGGCGCCGGCAGCCGGCAAGGTCATCCTGACCGGCGATTACTTCTTTAACGGCAAGACCGTCTTCGTTGATCATGGGCAAGGCCTGATCAGCATGTTCTGCCACATGTCGGCCATCGGCGTGAAAGTCGGCGATACCGTGCCGCGTGGCGGGGTGGTGGGCAAGGTTGGCGCTACCGGCCGAGCCACCGGTCCGCACCTGCACTGGAACGTCAGCCTGAACGATGCGCGTGTCGACCCCGCGATTTTCATCGACGCGTTCACCCCCTAGCGCGTTGGCGATGGGTCTTATTCTGGCCGCAACACCAGGCTGGCTGCGGCGCACCACTTGAAGGAGTTCGCATGCTTTCCCAAGAACGTCTGGCTTTGCAAAGCGATATCGCCCGCAGCTTGGGCGTGACCACCGATTTCGATCCGGCCCACGAGATCGAGCGCCGGACATCGTTCCTGGCCGATTACCTGATCAAGAGCGGCCTGCGCGCCTATGTGCTGGGCATCAGCGGCGGTGTGGATTCGCTGGCCGCCGGCTGCCTGGCCCAACGCGCCGTCGAGCGTGCCCGCCAGCAGGGTCACCAGGTCCTGTTCGTGGCCATGCGCCTGCCCTATGGCGTGCAGCGCGATGAGTCCGAGGCCCAGGCGTCGCTGCAGGTGATCAAGCCGGACCAGGCCGTGACCGTGAATATCAAGCCTGCCACGGACGGCATGCTGGAGGCCGTCAAGCTGGGCGATGTGGCTTTTCGGGATCCGGCGCACGAAGACTTCCAGTTGGGCAACATCAAGGCGCGCCAGCGCATGATCGCGCAGTACGCAGTGGCCGGCGCGCATAATGGCCTGGTCATCGGAACCGACCACGCCGCCGAAGCGCTGATGGGGTTTTTCACCAAGTTTGGCGATGGCGCGGCTGATGTTACGCCGCTGACGGGACTGAACAAGCGCCGGGTGCGCGCCGTGGCAAGCCTGCTGGGCGCGCCCGACGAACTCGTCTACAAGATTCCGACGGCAGACCTGGAGTCGCTCGCGCCGCTCAAGCCCGATGAGGATGCGTTTGGCGTTACCTACGAAGAAATCGACGATTTCCTGGAAGGCAAGGCCGTCAGTGAACACGCTTTCGACATCATCGTTCGCACGTACCGGGGCAGCGCCCACAAGCGCAGCCTGCCGGTAGAGCCGGCATAACGGCGGCTGCGTGGGGCCATCCCCGGGCGTGCCAGGCGCGACCGGGGCAGTGCTGCGCGCTGCAACCCCTTGGCTGCGAGTCGCCCGGCCCCGCCGTATTAGACCCTCCTCCTGCCTAAGGCGTATTGTCTAATCGCCTAGACGCCGGCGATAGCTCTCCTTACACTGGTCAGCAGTGGCTATGCGAAGTCGGGCGCACCCAGTTCAACCAATCGCAGGGATTGGTTCCACCACAAGGGGATGAACGGGCGAATGCGAAAACTGTCAACTTTTCTGCTGTGTGCAGTTGGTCTTGTAGCAGCTGCGCATGGCGCTGAAAACTGCGATAAGGCGCAAACGACAAAAGATATCAAGACATGCATGAAAGATCTGTCGGACGAGGCCGAGGCCGAGCTGAATGCAAGCTACCGGGGGATGATATCGAGGTTGTCCACTCCGGATACCGTGCAGATTCCGTATGCGAAGATCAGAGAGACGCTGCGGCTGGCCCAGCGTTCGTGGGTGGCGTACCGTGAAGCCGACTGTCAGGCATTGAGCCTGATCCACGAAGAGGGGCACGGCCGCGACATGGCGTACCTGGGCTGCATGACCAAGCGGGCCAGGGCGCGGACAATAGAGCTTGGAGCGTTCTGGCAGGAATAATCCTGCCATGTCCTCCAGCGTCGGGGGGCTTACAATGACATGTCTATCGCCACCGTCTTTTACCCATAAGCCATCAATGGATGCATCGTCCGTTTCCGAGCTGCCCGCAGCAACGATACAAAAACTCACTGTCAGCTACGACGAACGCGAGGACCGGCTGTTCCTGGCCGCCCAGTGCGAAAACGGCCAGGCGCAGGGGCTGTGGCTTACCCAGCGCCTGGCCAATCCATTGATCAAGGTCTTGCTGCAACGGCTGGGCGATGTCGTGGCTGTGGGCAAGGCTGCTCACCAGCAGATGGCCTTGCAGGCCTGGGAACAGTCAGCCGCCCATGTGCAGCAGTATCGGGCGGGCCGCAACGAACCGGTCAGCGTGCCGCCGGGCGCCCAGCATGGCCTGATCGACACGGTCAATGTGGTGTGTCATGCCAACGGTGATTTTCATCTGATTTTCCGCTGGCCGCAGGAACATTCCCTGGCGTTTCCCATGACAGCCACCGCCATGCGGCAATGGCTGGGCATCCTGCGCGAGCAGTATCGTCGTGCTGACTGGGCCGGCAAGGGGATCTGGCCGGCCTGGTTCGAGGCCGCGCAGCTTGAAAGCGCGGGCGACGCCAGCGTCGTACATTAGCCGGGTCCACGCTCCCGGCATTGCCGGCATCAGCGCGGTTGGCCTGCGGATACGTTGCGGATCAGAGCGGCGTAGCCTTCGCGGGAGTCCGGCCATTGCAGGGCCAGGCCACTTTGGCGCAGCCGCGCGTTGCACAGGCGTTTGCTGCCCACCCCGGACGGTGCCGGGCCATCCGGAACCGTGGGTGCGCCGATGATGTGCGCCAGGTGTTGATACAGGACATGCAAGGGCAGAGGCGTGTCGTCCGCACCGATATAGATGGGATCCGGGTTGGGCAAGGCCAGCAGATGCGCTATGGCCGCGGCTGCATCGTCTATGTGTATACGATTGGACCAGTGCGGTGGTGTCCTGGGTGCGCGGGCACGGCCTTCCTTGAGCCTGTCGAGCAATTGCAGCCGGCCGGGGCCGTAAAGACCGGCCAGGCGCAGCGAGACTGCCTCGAATGCCTGGCTTGCCAGGCATTGCTCGGCTTCAAGCAGGATCTTGCCGTTGAATCCCAGGGGGGCGGGCTGCGTGTTCTCGTCTACCTGGTCTCCGTGATGTTCCCCGTAGACGGCAGACGATGAAACGAAGAGCAGGCGCCGCAGCACGGTCGGATCCAGCGCGGCGATCACCTGGCGCGGGCCTTCGATAAAGGCACGGCGATAGGCGGCCTCGCTGCGCGAGTCGGGCGTGGCGGCAAATACCACCTGGGTGATGCTTTGGGGCAGGTCCGCAAGGCTGTCGGCCTGTGTCATATCGGCGGCAATCCATTGCAGCCCCATGCTGCCAGGCAAGGGGGAACTGCGACGCAAACCCCACACCTGGTGGCCTTGCGCCAGCAGGATCTGGGCCGTGCGCCGGCCCAGATCTCCGCACCCTGCAATCAGAATATGTTCGCTCATGAGTCTGCCGGCACGATGGCTATGCCTGGATCAGGATGCGGCGCGTTTGCCGTCGAGGCTGAATCGCCCCGGGCCGGCCACAGCCAACAGCAGGAAAACAAAGCTGAACAGGGCGGCGGACTCACCCCCATTCATCATGGGAGCCAGCACGAAGCCCTTGCTGGCATGGCCGATGAAATAGGCGAAGGCCGCCAGGCCCGACAGCACGAAGGCCGTGGGGCGCGTAAAGAGGCCGATCAGCAGCAGGATGCCGCCCACGATTTCGAGCACACCGGCAAAACCCACTAGCGAAAACAGCTGCAGCTGGTCGAAATAAGCCACATGCGGCGTGCCGAAAAGCTTGGCGGTGCCATGCAATAGGAACATATAGGCCGTGGTAATGCGTAGTAGGCCGAGTATGGCGGGGGTCCAACTGCTGGGCAGGGGGCGGGCGGGCATAGGTATCCTTGGAAAGTAGCAAGTACTGCAGTCTAGAATAGACGCGCCGCGTGATCGATAGGCGAGGGATTGATTAATTGTTGCAGAAACTGGAACAATTGCGAAAAACCCACCGTTGCCTCGCGTCATTTTCGCGGCCAGTATTGTTGCAAGCGTAACCCACTAATGAGCAAAACCCCCGATTTGAACTTTGATTGTCCCTGCGGCAGTGGCCGGCCGTACAGCCGTTGTTGCGCACGCTGGCACAGTGGCGCCCTGTATCTGCAAGCGCCAGATGCCGAAGCGCTGATGCGTTCGCGCTATAGCGCGTTCGTGCTGGATGAGTTGGCTTATCTGCTGGCCACCTGGCATGGCAGCACACGGCCGCAGGCGCTCGAAGCCAATCCGGCGGGGCTGAAGTGGCTGGGCCTGCAGGTAAAACAGCATCAGGTGCAGGATGAAAATCATGCAACGGTAGAGTTCGTTGCCCGAAGCCGCCTTCATGGCCGGGCCAGCCGCTTGCATGAAACCAGCCGGTTCGTGCGCGAGGACGGCAAGTGGCTGTATGTGGATGGCGATATCCGGGAATGAGGCCATGGGCTGCACCGCAAAGTGGCGCGCATGACGAATAGCGGGCCTGGCCCGGGCGACGCCGCCCACTGCGGCTGCGGGCGGTTCGCACAAAAGTAACGACCTCTGCCCGGCGGGACTCGTCGGCCCCTGGCGCTAATCCTGCACCCCGGCCGGTATGCCGAAAAAAAACAGGGAGCCCGAAAGCTCCCTGCGGTGAAGGCCCGTACGGGTCGGCGCACCGGATTAGCGGTGCTGTCCTTTGTGGCCGGTAGCCGTGGTTGTTTGCCCGGGCTGCTTGCCGGCCGTCATGCGGGTGCTTGCGCCTGCTTGCTGGGTCGGCGCGGCGCTTTGCTGTTGCTGGCGGCCCATATGGCTGCGGGCGCCTGCGGCTTGCGCTTCCGCAGAGGTGAATTCGTGGGCATTGCCGCTGGCGTGGGCGGCACGCCCGCCCTGACTGGCAATTTCACGTTGACGTTGTGGGTCCATCGAGGCAAAGCCCCGACCGGAACCCCGGTTGGTATTGGCCATCTTCATGCTCCCGAAAAACTGCAACATTAAAAAAACACTACCGCGCGAAGAGGCAGCACGGATCAGTCCGCAACCGTCGTGCCAGCGTGCCGCCGCCAGTGTCGGGCAGTATGCGAGCCCCCTTCAGGCTCTCCCGGTTTACTCATCCATTGGAAAAAAGCCCCGCAATGCGAGTTTTCAGTCCTGCAGCACATCGCCCCATTCGGGGTGAAGCTGGAACTGGGCGCGTATGTACGAACACATGGGCATGACGCGATAGCCCCCACAGCGGGCATCGTCC
This sequence comes from Verticiella sediminum, assembly GCA_040392445.1. Taxonomy (GTDB): domain Bacteria; phylum Pseudomonadota; class Gammaproteobacteria; order Burkholderiales; family Burkholderiaceae_B; genus Verticiella; species Verticiella sediminum_A. Next base: position 3,745 of record JBEBVZ010000031.1, on the reverse strand, counting down.
ACCATGCGCCTGACCAGCGCCAAAGCGATGCCCTGGCCGCGCACGGCAAGAGGGGTTTCCGTGTGCTCGGCAATAATCACGGCCGGACTTGCCACCTTGTAGAGCAGTTGCGCGGGTTGTTGGCTGTCCGCCAGCATTGCGACATACCGGCCTTTTTCGGCGGAGATTTCGTGGGCAATATTGGTGATGTGCATGGACATGGCCTCGTCAGAAAGCCCGCCCGGCATGTAGGCAGCGGTAGATTGCGGACAGCAACAACGGTGCCCGCAGCAGCCTAAAAGCCGGGCAGGCAGAAACCGTCGGGGGCGTGGCCGTTGGCCGCCCACCATAGCAGCAGGCCGGCACCGGCCAGGGTGACAGCGCCGGCAATGCGAATCGCCAGGGCTTCGCGTCCGGCACGCAACAAAGCGAGCAAGCCGCGCTGGCCCAGCCAGAGCTGGGCGCCGGAAACCACGGCAAAGACCGCCATCGAGAGCGCCCCGGTTGCCGCGCTGCCGCTCATCCAGGCCAGCATCAATGCCGAATACAGCAGGCCGCAAGGCAGCAGGGCCCAGGCCATACCGGTAAGAAAACCGCGGCCCGCGGTTTTCCAGGCTGCCTGCTTGTAGCCGATACGCGCAGGCAGACGAACCTCCAGGGACGGGCTGCCGCCACCTGCGCCGGCCATGGCGGCCACCGGCGTCGCGGCCCGTACCGCGGGGTTGCCGACATGGCCTGCGGCCTTGCGCGCCAGATCGAGCAGGGCCTGTTGCAGCCAAGCCGGGTGCTTGCCCGTGACCAGCATCCAGCCGCCCAGAATCAGCATGGCCGCATGCATCATCAGCCAGAATGGACGCAGCCAGGCGGCATGGGTGGAAACTTCGGCAAAACCGGCTGCGCCCAGCGCGGCAATCGTGCCCAGCAGGGAATAGCCGGCAACCCGGCCGAGCTGGAATGGCAGGACGGCCTTGACCGGGACGGCCAGCGCCGAGGGTGAGCCGCACATGGCGACGCAATGCACGCCCCCGGCCAGGCCTATGGTGGCCGCCGTCCAGACCAGTGCGAAATTGATGTCCATGGCGATATCGAATTACAGAATGCGTGAAAACTGGGTCAAGGCCTGCGTTTTTTGGGCGTAACGGTCAAATACCTGGGCGATGGCCCGAACCACGAACCAGCCGCTATCGGTGACCGTGAAGCCATCGCCGTCGATGCGCAGCAGGCCTTGGACGGCAAACTCCCGCAAGGTTGCCAGCTCGCTGCGAAAGTACTGGCGAAAGTCGATCAGGTGGTCTTGCTCGGTGGCGTCGAAGCGAACTTCGCCCTGGCACATGATGGCCATGATCACCGCGTAGCGCAGCAGATCGTCTGCATTGAGCGCATGGCCTCGAAACACAGGCAGCTTGCCATTCTCGACGCAATCATAGTACTCGTCCAGCGTACGCATGTTTTGGGCGTAGTTGGCGCCTACCCGGCTGATCGCCGAGGCACCCAGGGCCAGCAGGTCGCAATCGGGCTGGGTGGTATAGCCCTGGAAGTTGCGATGCAGGCGGCCCATGCGCTTGGCAACGGCCAAAGCGTCGCCGGTTCGTGCAAAGTGGTCCAAGCCGATATAATCCCACCCTTGGGCTGTCAGCAGGTCGATGGCCTTGTGCAGCATATTGACGCGAGCCTGGGCGTCGGGCAATTCGGCCGCATTGATGCGGCGCTGGTGCTTGAAGCGTTCCGGTAGATGCGCATAGCCATACAGCGCGACGCGATCCGGGGCCAATTGCACCAGGGTTTGCAGGGTTTTGGCGAAGCTTTCTGGCGTCTGGCGCGGCAGGCCGTAGATAAGATCGACATTGATCGATTCGAAGCCCAGGCTGCGTGCAGCCTGCATCAGCTCGAAAATCTGCGCTTTTGGCTGTGTACGGTGAACTGCGGCCTGCACATTGCGGTCAAAGTCCTGCACACCAAAACTGATGCGATTGAAGTCCATGTCGCGCAACGTCCTGAGCCGGGCGGCATCCACGGTTCGAGGGTCGATTTCGATCGACCTTTCCGCACCCGGTGCAAAGGCGAAACGAGACTCCAGCATGTCGACCAGACCCTGTAGCTGCGAGTCATCAAGAAATGTAGGCGTCCCGCCACCCAGATGTAGTTGGGTGACCGGGGTGATAGCGGCCAGGGCGCCGCGCACCATGTCGGCTTCGGTGCGCAGTGCGTTCAGATAGCGGTCGGCGCGCGACACATCACGCGTAACAACCTTATTGCAGGCGCAGTAGTAACAAATTGACTTGCAAAAGGGAATGTGAACATAAAGGGAGAGCGGCCGCAGCGGCCCACCGAGGGCGCGACTGCCCAACGCATTGAGATAATGCGAGGCGTCGTACGACTCGGTATACCTGTCTGCGGTTGGATATGAGGTATAACGCGGCCCGGAGCCGTCGAATCTGGCAAGCAGATCCTTGCCAGGTTCGAAGCCGGAGGTCGTGATACCGGTGAGGGTGGGGATAGCAGCCATGACGCTACTTTGACGCATGGCGTTGGTAGGTGCCTTGACGCAGATCAAGCACCGCTAGCCGTTAGCCATGATGGCCGCGGTACTGTTGTATTGCGGCGCCGGAGTTGATATGACCTTATGTACTACTACGCCCCGGGCCTCCCGCTCGGGTAAAGCGGTAACGCCCATAATGGCCGAGATCAGGGCCGCTTGTTCACAATGCAATCTGCGGGAATTGTGCTTGCCCACAGGCCTGAGCGACGATGAATCGACCAAGCTGGATCAGCTGGTTTCCACCCGCCGCTCGATACGCAAGGGCGAAGCCCTGTTTCGTCACGGAGATGCCTTTACATCCATCTACGCGATTCGCTCGGGCACGTTCAAGACCCGCGTCAATACCCTGGACGGCCGGGATCAGGTAACCGGTTTTCAGATGGCCGGAGAGCTGGTCGGCATGGATGGCATCGGCGCCAATAGCCATGCCTGCGACGCCCTGGCCATAGAGGATTCTGAAGTTTGCGTTATTCCGTATGGGCGGCTGACCGAGCTGTCCATGGAGGTGCCGGTATTGCAGCGACACTTTCATCGCCTGATGAGCCGCGAGATCGTGCGTGAGCATGGGGTCATGCTGCTGCTGGGTAGTATGCGCGCCGAAGAGCGCCTGGCGGCCTTTTTGTTGAACCTGGTGCAGCGCATGCAGGTGCGCGGGTTTTCCAGCCGGGAAGTGGTGTTGCGCATGACCCGCGAGGAACTGGGCAGCTATCTGGGCCTCAAGCTCGAAACCGTCAGCCGCACATTGTCGCGCCTGGCCGATGATGGCCTGATCAGCGTGCAGCAGCGTCTGGTGCGTATCGAAGACAGCGAGGGCCTGCGCAGCCTGATCGAAAGCCGGCCGAACTGATCGGTGTCACCGTGCCCCGCCGGCGTCGCGCGGGGCATGGGCAAATGCGATTTGGATAAAAAAAGACCTTGGCCGTATGGACAAGGTCTTTTTGCATGCCTGCTAGGGGTTGGCCTGCCTGGCGTGGGCCGGCGTTTCCCCGGGGGCGATTTCCACGTTGGCGTCAGGGTTGTCCATCGCAATCAGGGTAGTGATCACTGCCGCTGCCAGCGTTACCGCCAGCAGGCCTATCGCCACCCACAGCCAGACACTGCGCCACCATGGCATGGGGCGCTCGGGTGGCTCAGTAGCTGACGAGGAAGGACGAGTCGGTGGTAAGCGTGAGGCCATCGGCTTTGTCCTCGGTAATGGTGAAAGTGATGGTGTGCGAACCCTTTTGC
>JBEBVZ010000030.1:0-54163 GCA_040392445.1 Verticiella sediminum | reverse complement strand
CAAGCCCCGTATCCCGCCAGGGCGCCGTGGTACCCCGCGCCGGGCGCGCTCAGCAGTGAAATGCTGGCATCCGGAATGGCCGGCTATCCCTATCGGGTGAAAGTGTGGATCAACCACATGAGCAATCCGGTCTACGCCATGGCCGGCTTCAAGAACATGGCGCTCGAGCGGCTGCGCGATCCGTCGGTGGTGCCGCTGATCGTGTCGGTCAACCCCTTCATCAACGAAACCAGCGCCGAGTCGGACTACATCATGCCCGACACGGTGACCTACGAAAGCTGGGGCATAGGCGCGCCCTGGGCCGACGTGGTGGCCAAGTCCTCTACGGTGCGCTGCCCGGCGGTGGATCCGGCCGTGGGGAAAACCGCCGCTGGCGAACCGCTGAACCTGGAGTCTTTCCTGATCGCTTGCGCGCTGCGCCTGGAGTTACCCGGCTTTGGCAAAGGCGTTATCACCGATGCCCAGGGCGGTCGGCACGACCTTTTGACGGCAGAGGATTTCTACCTGCGCGGCATCGCCAACATTGCCTTCAGCGGCCAGCAGCCGGTTGGGGAGGCCACCGACGACGACATGGCGCTGACCGGCGTGAACCGCTATGCGAGCCTGTTGCAGGAAACGCTCAAGCCCGAAGAGTGGCGGCAAGTGGCGATGGTGCTGACCCGGGGCGGGCGTTTCGAAAGCCTGGAAAAGGCTTGGGACGGCGACCAGGTGCGCCAGCGCTACACCAAGCCGCTGCAGCTGTGGAATGAAGAGCTGGCGGTGATGCGGCATTCCATCACGGGCGAGCGTTTCAGCGGTTGCCCGACCTGGTATCCCACGCGGCTGGCCAACGGCGATGCCATGCGCGATCACTATGGGCAGGAACAATGGCCCTTCTTGCTGACCTCGTACAAGTCGAACCTGATGAGCTCGATCTCGATTGCGGCGTCCAGGTTGCGTCAGGTCCACCCGCACAACCCGGTGTCGCTGAACCGCGAGGACGCGCATCGCCTGGGCATACGCAACGGCGACGCAATACGTATCGTGACGCCGGGAGGGAATGTCACTGGCGTGGCCCTGGTGCGCCAGGGCGTGGTGTCCGGCGCGATCGCCATCGAGCACGGCTACGGCCATACCGAACTGGGTGCCCGTTCACACACCATAGACGGACAGGATATGCCTCATGATCCCGCCCTGTCGGCGGGTGTGAACCTGAACGAGTTGGGATTCGCCGACGCTACACGGGCGGACGTCTCGAACGTGTGGATAGACTGGGTGTCGGGCGGGGTCGTGCGCCAGGGCTATCCGGCGCGGGTTGAGAAGGTGTAAGGGTTACGGGGCGCTGTGGCCAGAAGGGCAGGCCTGGGCTGAGCTGGGCGGCTTGCTATTGGGTAGGGGCATGACACAAGGGCTGCTACAGCATCGGTGCGAGGTCAGTCCAGTCTCTCGGGCGGACGATAGATCTGTGTCGCATCGTTCAGCATTTTGATGAATTTGCCTTGATGGGCACGCATCATGTCTACGCCGCCACCCACTCCAATAGCCATGGGCGGTTGACTTGCAGGAGTGGGCAACTCGATGGCAACGACGCTTGCGCCGGGGGTTACCGAGGCTTCGGTATAAGCGTATCCATAACGGCGGATTTCATCGAGTTCCTTCAAGAGCTCAATGCCATTGACGCGATGGTTCGGGTCGGGCTCTTCGGCATTGACCCGGCGCAGCAAATAGAGAACCTCGATATCGGTTTTTCTGCTAAGCAGCGCCTTTCCTATTGCCGAGCGGCACAGGGGGCGCAGCGACCCTGGTTTGATATGCCAGGGTATGCCCGGTGTCGGCGTCTGCACCACATGAATGTACTGGACAAACGTATCGTTCTGCATGCCCAGGAGTACGGTTGCGCCGCTGCGCGCATGCAGACTGTCAATCATGCTTGAAAGGCTGGCCGGGCTGTAGAGCTCGTCATGTACCCACCCCGCCAGCAAGGCTGCGCGCATGGTGGGTACATAGGTACGCTTGTAGCGGTCGAAGCTTAGATAACCCAGCTTGACGAGGCTTTTGAGCAGCGCAGAGGTACTGGATTGCGGGTAGTTCAAGCCTCGAACGACCTCACTGACGCCCAAGGGGCGCCGCTTCTGGGCAAAGTACTCAAAGACTTCCAGAACGCGTTTGGCCGATTTTATGACGCCATCCGCGGTCTCCGGCCCACTTGTGGTGGTGATCACTTCCGGCTCTTCGTCCAATCCCTTCTTGCGCATACGCGAACTGCCTCTCTAAAACGTTGCGGGATTACGGCATCTACATGCCGTACAAATCGGCTTTGGCCAGAATGCCGTTGCGCATCAGGCGCACGGTGGCCACGTCCACCATCATGCCATCCACATTCATGGCTCCAAGCCCTTCGGATTCCGACTGCTCATAAGCCTGCACCAGTTTTCTGGCCTGGGCCACCTTGCCGGGGCTCGGGCTGAATGCGTCCAGCGCCAGGGGAATCTGGTTGGGATGAATGGCCCACTTTCCCACGCAACCCAGTGTCGATGCGCGCCGGCACTCTTCGAGATAGCCCGCTTCATCGCGGAAATTCGCATAAGGGCCATCGACCGGGTCCAGCCCGGCAGCTCGGCACGCCATGACCAGGCGGAACCGCGCGTAATGCCACATGTCGCCAGGATAGGTGCCAGCATCGCCAATCGCGGCCTCCAGGCTGATGCCCATGGATGCCGAAAAATCCCCCATGCCAAAGACCAGGCATTCCAGTCTGTCGGTTGATCGTGCGATTTCCTCAACGCGCTGCATGCCTTCGACCTCTTCGATCAGCGCCTCCAGTCCAATGCGCCGCTTGAGCTTGAGCTTTTTTTCCATCATGGACAGCAGCTTGTCGGCAAAAAGGATGTCCGCGGCACTGGTGACCTTGGTCATCATGATGGTGTCCAGGTTTTCTCCGGCGCCTTCGACCACTTCGATAATATCTTCGTATGCAAATTCGGTCGACAGATCGTTGATGCGCACGCAGCGTACTTTCGTGCCCCAGTCAAGTTCGTTGAGACCGGCAATGATTTTCTTGCGGGCAGCGACTTTCTGATTCGGCGCGACGGCATCCTCCAGATCGAGAAAGACATGGTCTGCATTGCTTGCAGCACTTTTTGCGATCATTTTTTCCGAGGAACCAGGGGTGGAAAGCTGGACTCGGCGCGCGCGGCGTGGACGAACGGTACTCATGGGTTTTCCTTTGATATTTAACAAGTAATCCGTTGCTCGCGCAGAGACCGGATTTCCTGGGAGGCAAGGCCGATTTCCCGCAGGATTTCATCGCTGTGCTCTCCCAGCATGGGTGCGCGCGAAACGACCTGCCCCGGAGTGGCAGTCATCTTGACGGGAATGCCCGCCACTTGAATCATCTCGTCAAGCCCTGGGTGAGGCACGCTTGCAAGCATTGCGCGTGCGGCGAAGTGGGGGTCGTCGATGATTTCTTCAATGTTCTGCACCGGGCCAAAGGGGATCTTTCCGCCCAGGATGTTGCCCAGTTCTTTTTTTGTCTTCAGGGCGGTGACCGACTCGATTTCTTCGTAGACGATGTCGCGATGCATGACACGCGCATCACGCGTGGCGGTACGCGAATCGATGACCAGATCCGGCCTGCCCAGCAAGCGGCAGAGCTCAGCCCATAGCGGATCCGTGTGCGCAGCGATGGTGACAAAGCCATCTTTAGCCCGAAACAGTCCGAAAGGAGCCAGCAAGGGATGCCGGTTTCCCTCCGGATGGGGAATGGCGCCTTCAAATGAGTGCTGATGGACGATTCTTTCGCAAAGCGACAAAACACTGTCGATCATCGACACATCAACGAACTGTCCCTTTCCTGTTTTATGGGCACGCAGCAGGGCGGCGGCAATGCCAAAAGCACACATCGTGGCGGGCATGAGGTCGCCGACTCCGGGGCCGACCTTCATCGGTGTGGATGGATCCGGCCCGTTGATCTGCATTAAGCCGCCCATGGCCTGGGCCACCACGTCGAACGCCGGCCAATTGACGTAGGGGCTCTGTCCGGTGCGTGGGTCGCCGAATCCGCGAATGGCGGCATAGACCAGTCGTGGATTTCTTTCCTGCAAAGCTTCGTAGCTCAGCCCCAGCCTATCCATGACTCCCGAGCGGAAGTTTTCCACCACCACGTCGGCGGAATCCGTCAGCTTCAAGAGGATTTCACGGGCCTGAGGATGCTTCAGATCCAGAGCAAGAGAGCGTTTGTTGCGGTTGACCGAGGCATAATAGCCACCGAAGGCACGCAGCTTGTCCGCTGCAGAGAACGGGCCGGTCTTTCGGCTTTCCTCGCCATCAATCGGTTCTATCTTTATGACTTCCGCGCCGTGATCCGCCAGCATCTGCGTACAGTAGGGGCCTGCCAGCATTTGGGTCAGGTCAATCACACGCACGCCATCCAGAGCGCCAAAACCGCTGGCCGGCATCAGCGATCTCCCCAGTGTGAACGACGCTTCATCAGCACCGTGCGCTCGCCCTCGAATACGATGCTGCCGTCCTGCTTGGTGCCATAGTGTTTGAAGCGTACGACTCCGCCGTCCTCGCGGTCGGCAGAGCGGGTTTCCAGTACCTCGGTGTATGCGGTCAGTGTGTCCCCGTGAAAAACGGGGCCGGTAAGCCTGATCTTATCCATGCCCAGCTCGGCAATCGAGTTCTCTGCCGTATCCTGGCTGGCCAGTCCCACAAACATGGAAATATTGACGCCACCGAAACTCAGGCGCTTGCCGGCAGGATGACTTTTCATGATTTCTTCGTCAAAGTGTCCTGAAGCCGTGTTCATCACCATATTGGTAATCAATACCTGCTCGAGCGGCTCGAGCGTTTTGCTGCGCACATGCTTGATGACCTGTCCGGGGACGAAGTCCTCGAAGTAGTTGTCGTTGCCCGTCAGTTCGTTGAGTTTCATTGCCACTACCTCGCTTATCGTCCAAGCAATCGATCAGAAATAATGCGTTGCTGGATCTCCGATGTGCCTTCGAATATCTTGGTCAATCGTGAGTCTCTCCAGTAGCGCTCGATGGGAAGCAAGGTCGTATACCCGGCGCCGCCATGTATCTGCAGGGCTTCGCTGGTAACGCGTTCCGACATTTCCGAAGCGAACAGCTTGGTCATCGAGGCTTCCAGGTCGCAGCGCCCACCGCTGTCGATCTTGTCGCATACGGAATAATTCAGCTGACGCGCGGCTTCGATCTCGGTGGCCATCTGGGCAATCTTGAACCTGATAGCCTGGAATTTTCCGATGGGAGAGCCGAACTGTTCGCGTTCGTTGGCATACGAAATGGCGTCTTCCAGTGCGCCCCGGGCCAGTCCTATGGATCGGGCTGCCGTGTGGGCTCGCGCTTTTTCCAGGCCTTGCGTGGCAATCACGAAACCTTCACCCTCGTCGCCGAGCAGGGCGCTGGCCGGCACCCGAAAATCATCGAACGCCAACTCATATGTCTTCCAGCCGAAGTAGCCAATTTTAGGAATCGGTGCACCGTTGATCCCCTCGGGCAATTGCCCACGTTGTTTGGGAATCATGAAGGCGGACAGCCCTTTGTGCTTTTTGCCTTCTGGAGGTGAACTCGTGCGGGCCATGACTATCAGGTAGTCCGCGCCGTCGGCAAATGTGCACCAATATTTATTGCCGCGAATAATCCAGGAATCGCCATCGCGCCAAGCCCGGCATGCGATATTCGCGATGTCCGATCCGGCGTTGGGCTCCGACATGGCAAAGGCGCCAAGATATTCTCCCCGTGCGACTCTGGGCAGGATTTCGCGGCGTGCGGATTCGGGCAGTTTCTCGATCCCTGGCAGGTTGTTGCCACGGGCAATCAGCGACGCGACACTCATCCAGCCTCGAGCCAGCTCTTCGGCAACGAGGCAATACTCGAACACGCCCAGCCCAAGTCCCCCATACTCTTCTGGAATCAGAATGCCGAAGTAACCCATCTCGGCCATTTTGTCGCGCAACGCCATGGGGATGTCGCCCTGCACGGGATCCAGTTTGTTGGCGATGGGCAGGACTTCCCTCATGGTGAATTCGCGCGCCTGGTCCTGGATCAGACGACGCTCTTCTGTCATGTAACTCATGCTGTTTCCTGTGAACGCTCAGGCCTGGGTTTTCTTGAAAATCAGATTCGAACGCTTGAACTCGCAGACCAGTTCGTCGCGGTGGTTGAAGCCCTGGGTATGCCAGCCCACGATACCCATGCCAGGCTTGCTGGCTGAGTTACGCCGCTCAAGAACAGTGGATCGTGCGTATATTGTGTCGCCGGGATACACAAGAGCTGGAAAGTTCAGTTCATCGACACCGAGAAACGCCGTGCCATGCTCGCTGAGGTCCTGCACCGACATCCCGAAGACCGTGTTGAAAACCAGCAAAGGGTTCAGCGGCGTATCAGGGTGTCCCATGGCGCGGGCAAACTCCGCATTGGTGTATTGCGGATTGAAGTGCAGCGTCAGCGTGGTGAACAGCGCGTTTTCAGCTTGCGATAGCGTACGACCCCAGTGGTGCAATATTTTGCGCCCGGGCTCGAAGTCCTCGTACCAGAATCCCTTTTCTTTAGGGATGGCGCTTGCAATGATGTCCTTGCTCATGTTGCTCCTTATAGGCTGTTAGCGGACGAGAGCCGTCAAGTCAGCGATGTTTCCAAGGTGCTCCATATCCAGGATTGCGCGCGATATTTCGTGGGCTCTGTCGCTGCCGACGACCGGGGTCGCCAGCTTCAAAAACTTATGTAATAGTCGTTCGCCCTGGATGCCGATATCGCTGGCAGGAACACTTGTGTCATACGATGCGCTGAGCTGTCGGCCGTCCATGGTTTCTATGGTCACCTCACTGCACATACGTGGCATACCCGTTGGTGCAGGATTCACAGCGATTCGATTGCGTAGCGCCACCAGGTCGGCCCGGTGGGCTACTGCGTCGGTATAGACGTCAGGCGATGAGGTGTCTTCACCGGCAAGAGCCATTGCCACGTTGAAACGCACGCTGAACTTCGCTTCGAGCCCGGTTCGTGGTTCCGGGATGTTGCACATGCGATCCAGCGTGGGCTCCAGTGTCACGGTGACCCGGTGTATCTGATCGGGGGCCAGTCCGTGCTCTTGCCGTATGCGCCGCGCTGCGGCAATCGCGGCATGTGTGCCATAGCAAGCCGCATCGAACTTGAAAAGGGTGTGGCGGATGTGTGCTTCACCGCCGGGCAGGAGCAGCGCGGCATGCGCATTCACACTCGGGCTCAGCGTCTTGCCAAAACCCTGATCGCATTCAATAAGATCCGAGCGGCTGCTGAAGCCCCGCCTGGCCAGTTGCGCCGCGAGCAGTCCGTTTTCATTGGATTTTCCGGCATGCAGCGGCTTGCACATCGTTCCAAACTGCGCTTTCAGGCCGGCCGCTTGCGTGCCTGCTATGCCCAGCGCCCTTGCAAGCACCTGCGCGTCCAGGCCCAGAAGCGCACCGCATGCGGCCGCCGCGCCAAAGGTTCCAAGCGTGCCGGTGCCATGAAAGCCAAGGTCGTAGTGCGGCTGTCCGACGTATCGCCCCACCATGACCATGGCATCGTAGCCGCAGACAAAAGCGCTCAGCAGCTGGGGCCCGCTGGCGCGCCGGCTTTCTGCGAGCGCCAGCACTGCGGGAAAAATGGCGGCAGTGACATGTCCCTGCGCATCCAGATGGACATCGTCGTAGTCAATCGCGTGGCCCATCGCACCGTTGATAAGCGCGGCCTGCCTGGGGCTAAACGATGATCCGCATCCAGGTACGCTTGCGCCGCGCCCAGCGCCATCCTCCGTTGCCTGGTCGATCAGCATTCCGACCAGCGGCTCTTGCCTGGCACTCAGTGCAACGCCGAACCAATCCAGCATGCACTGCTTTGCCAGCAGACTGGCATCGGTAGTCAGTTCGTGCGAGCCCAGGCTGAGCACGCGTGCAACCACTTGCGCCGTGATCGCGGTGCTTGTGTGACGCGATATGCAGTCTTCTCCTGTGACCATGGCTTTCTCCTTGGCGACGGCATCACTGGTGCGATGCGAGCCGTATTTTTGTTTCGATTGGCGGCGATCTCGAGTCGTATGAAACCAGAAAATAAGCTGCGAAAGTGCGGTTTGAGTCGGATCGAAGGCAGATAACACAACCGTGATTTGCAGCGATTTATCACATACATGCGAAGTGCGTGGCGCCTCTTCTGTACACGGAAAGCTTGAGGCATAGTCCGTGTCAATCCAGAACAACAAGTCACAACACAGCGATTTTTTTGCGAATCGTCAATGGAGAAAACACGGTGAATGCAGGAACAATGCAAGGCAAAGTCGTGGTCGTCACAGGAGCCGGCCGCGGTATAGGACGAGAAATCGCTCTACTGATGGCAGCGCACGGAGCCAAGGTCGTCGTCAACGATTTTGGTGTGTCGGTTGCCGGTGAACCAGGCAGCGAGAAGCCCGCCGACGAAGTCGTCGGCATGATCAGAGCGAACGGGGGCGAGGCTGTCGCGAACGACGATAGCGTCGCCGAGTGGTCGGGTGCGCAGCGTATCGTGCAAACCGCCATGGATGCCTTCGGTACAGTCGATTGTGTGGTCAATAATGCGGGCATCCTGCGTGATCGCATCTTTCATCAAATGTCGCCCGACGAGTGGGAGGCGGTGATCAAGGTGCATTTGTTTGGTAGTTTCAATGTCAGCCGGGCAGCAGCCGACCGCTTCAAAGAACAAAAAAGCGGCGCCTTTGTGCATATGACATCGACCTCGGGCCTGGTCGGCAACTACGGGCAAGCAAACTACGCCGCAGCCAAGATGGGGATTCTTGGCCTGTCGAAGTCGATTGCGCTCGACATGTCTCGATATAACGTCCGCTCCAACTGCATCTCGCCGTTTGCCTGGAGCCGGATGATTGGCGCCATCCCGAATACGCCAGACCAGGAAGAGCGTCTGGCGAAAGCGAAAACATTGACTCCCGACACGGTCGCGCCGGTTGCGGTTTTCCTGGCAAGCGACAAAGCGAACGAGGTCACAGGCCAGATCTTCGCTGTCCGGCGCAACGAGGTGTTCCTCGTCAGTCACCCACGGCCGACTCGATCCGTTCATCGTAGTGATGGCTGGACGCCGGAGCGGCTGGCTGAACACATGCTTCCGGCGCTGCGATCATCCCTGGCTCCGCTGGATAGGTCGGCTGACGTGTTCTCATGGGATCCCATTTAATGTCGACGACAAGACCTGCCGTCATGCGAGAGGCCGTGATTGTCGGCATTGCCGACACGCCCCTGGTCGATGGGATGGTGACCAGCCCGATGACGGTGCTGCAGGTACAGGCCAAGGCGGCAGCGGCCGCCTTGGCGGATGCCGGCCTGTCGATGCAGGATGTCGATGGGCTGCTGACAGCCGGATTGTGGGGTGTGCCGGGGGTAGGGCAACTGCCCACCGTCACGCTTGGCGAATACCTGGGCATAGTGCCGCGCTTTATCGATGCCACGAATATTGGCGGATCGGCTTTCGAGTCTCATGTGGGCCATGCTGCGATGGCAATTGAGCGAGGCGCCTGCGAGGTCGCGCTGATTACCTACGGCAGTACGCAAAAAAGCGAGCGCAGCCGCACCCTGGGAGGCCGCCCGGCCACGCTGGGTATGCAGTTTGAAACGCCCTGGGGGCTACCGACACCGATAGGCGGTTATGCCATGGCCGCGATGCGGCATATGCACGAATTCGGCACGACCAGCGAGCACTTGGCAGAAGTCGCGGTTGCCGCTCGGCGCTGGGCTGCGCTGAACCCTGCTGCGACAAACCGCACGCCCATCACGGTGGAGGATGTGCTGGCGAGTCCGATGATTTCCGATCCTTTGCATTTGCTCGATGCCTGCCTGGTAACTGACGGTGGCGGCGCCGTCGTGATGACAACAGCCGAGCACGCGCGCGCATTGGGTGTTAAGCCAATCTATGTGCGCGGATTCGGGGAATCGCATACGCACTGGACGGTTGCATCCATGCCTGATCTCGCGCGTTTGACTGCGGCTGAAGTGGCGGGTGCAAATGCCTTCGCCATGGCAGGGATATCCCATAGCGCGATTGATGTTGCCGAAGTCTACGACTCCTTCACGATCACTGTGTTGATGACGCTGGAAGCGCTTGGCTTCTGTGGCCGGGGTGAAAGCGGGGCCTTTGTTTCCGGTCAGCGTACCGCACCTGGCGGAGCGTTTCCGATGAACACCAACGGTGGTGGGCTTTCGTATGCCCACCCCGGCATGTATGGCATTTTCCTGCTGATCGAGGCCGTCAGGCAGTTGCGTGGCGAGGCAGGCGAGCGTCAGGTGGTGGGCGCAAAAACCGCCCTTGTCCATGGCACAGGCGGAACCCTGTCGAGTGGCGCCACCTGCATCCTTTCCAGGAGCTGAAATGTACGAGAAACCACTTCCAATCCCGGATGCGGAGACGATTCCGTTCTGGACGGCGCTGCGTCATGGACAACTGCTGCTGAAGCATTGCACGGGGTGTCGGCGTTTCCATTTTTACCCTCGCATCATTTGTCCCTTCTGTTCTTGCGATGCGCTTGAGTGGAAAGAAGCAAGCGGCCGCGGCGAGATCTATACGTATACGGTGGCAAGACGTCCGGCCGGCCCTGCCTTCAAGGCATCCGTGCCGTACGTTGTCGCATTGGTCCAGCTGGATGAGGGCCCACGAATGATGACAAACATTGTCTGCGACGACCCGAACGAGATCCGCATAGGACTGCGCGTAGCCGTGCAATACGACGACGTTACCGAAGACATCACGCTTGCGAAGTTTCGACTTGCGCAGAACCAACCTGCAACCTGCCGTGAAGGGAAATAGTGCCATGAGCTTTGCCATACCCGAGGAAGTCGCCGCAATCGCAGATACCTTGATTCGATTCATCGACCGAGAAGTCGTGCCCATCGAACAGGCTAACCGCGAGCTCCTCTCCAGCGAGCGTCATGTGTTCGGTTCGGATGGCCGATTTGTGCAAGAGGTGCTTGCCTTGCGCAAACAGGTGCGCATGCGTTCGGCCGAGCTGGGTTTCTATAACCTGTTTGGGCCCGAAGAGATTGGCGGTGCGGGGCTCGGCGCTCAGGCCGCCCTGGCCATCCAGGAACGATTGAATGCCCATTGTGGACCGGGACGGCTGCTGGTGCAGACGGTGGTTTTGCCATCGCCTTTCACCAACGGACTGACTCCCATTTTGCGGCATTTGGCGCCAGAGGTTCTGGCCACCTATCGTGAGTCTTTGGCCTCTGGTGAAAAAACCATGTGTTTTGGTCTGAGCGAACCGGATGCCGGTTCTGATGTGTTCGCCATGACGACGCGCGCCAAGCGAGACGGTGACGACTGGGTATTGAGCGGCACCAAGCAATGGATCACCAACGCCCCGTATGCGGATTTTGCGATGATTTTTGCGGTGACCGACGAGGCGCTGGCAAGAGCGCGCAAGGGTGGCATCACTGGGTTCTTCGTCAATACCAGGGATCCCGGTTTCAGTGTACCTAGTGTGATACCGACGATGGGGCACTTGGGCGCCGAGATCGGGGTGGTGTCGCTGGATGGGGTCAGGGTGCCGGACAGCCACCGTCTTGGCGCGGTGGATAGAGGACTTTCCGTGGCTCTCGGCGGGGTCAACGTAGGCCGACTGGCCATGGCCGGTACCTGCGTAGGCCTGGGGCGTTGGGCACTGGATCAGGCGCTTTCCTATTCCAAGGTGCGAAAAACGTTCGGGCAACCCATTGCCGACCACCAGGCGATTCAATTCATGCTGGCCGAGTCGGCCATGGATATTTATGCGGCCAAATCCATGGCACAAAACTGTGCCTGGCGTGTTGACGAGGGGCAACTCGCTGCCAAGGAGGTGTCCATGACCAAGGCGTTTTCCACAGAAATGCTGTGCCGTGTGATGGATAGGTGCATCCAGGTTCATGGCGCGATGGGGCTGACCAATGAATTGCGCCTGGAAGAAGGATACCGGCTGGCGCGTACGATGCGCATCCCCGATGGCACCGCGGAAATTCTACGGCGAACTGTCGCCGCTCGCCTGCTGGCCGGTGATGTTGAGTTGTGATTTCCAGCTTTATAAATAAAAACGAAGAGACATCATGACAATTTCGATATGGAAAACGATTAGGGCCTTGCTGGCCGTCCTTTGCGTCGGTGGCAGCCTGCAGGCCGGCGTACATGCGCAAACCTGGCCATCCAAGGCCGTCAGATTGATCGCGCCATTTCCGCCCGGTGGGCCTGCCGATTCCCTGACCAGATACCTTGGGGCCAAGCTTGCACTCTCGATCGGACAGCCCGTCGTTGTGGAAAACATACCTGGCGCGGCGGGCAGCATTGCGATGCAGCGACTCGCCCGCGCGGAGCCCGACGGCTACACCATCGGCTTTGCACACATAGGTACGCTCGCTATCAATCCGCATATCTATGCTTCGGTGGGATACGACCCGATAAAGGATTTTGTCCCGATTGCCCGAACCAACGAATATGAGAACGTTCTGGTCGTTGGCGCCAGCGAACCCTACAAGTCGGTGGCGGACCTTATCGCCGCGGCCAAGGCAAGTCCTGGCACCGTGACGTTCGGTTCGGCGGGGAACGGCGCATCAAATCATCTTTCCGGCGTGCTGCTTTCCAGTATGAGCGGAGCGGAATTCAGCCACATTCCATATAAGGGAAGTGCGCCCGCGCTAATTGACGTCATGGGCGGGAATGTCAACTTCATGTTCGACATCATCATCACTTCAAAGCAGCACATCGAATCCGGAAAGCTGCGAGCCCTTGCAACTACTGGCCGCAGCCGATCTCCTGAACTTGCAGATGTCCCGACAGTGGCTGAAACCATCCCAGGCTATGAAGTCATAGGCTGGGGTGCGATTGCAGCGCCGGCAGGAACCCCAGACACAATTGTTCGGCGTCTTGCCAAGGAATTTGAAACGATAGTGAATTCCGCCGAGTCGGCTGAGCTCTTCAGGCGACAAGGTTTTACGCCGGCCTTTGGTTCCCCGGAACAGCTTGCCGAATTGATCAGCACCGACCTTGCCCGCTGGGAGGCAATTGTGAAGTCGTCAGGTGCCCAAGTCAGATAAGCGTATCTGCAGTCGACTGGTTTTTCCCTCGCGCCAGATGCGCTGAATCCTCTTACCTGAAGAATTCGAATGAATCACGATAACAGTTTCTCTGATGTCGGCGTCTTGCCGCGTGCTGAAGAAGGGGGCGATATGCAGCTCGCTTGCATTGGGTCGATTTTTGCGCCCGCTTCAGTGGCCATTATTGGAGCGTCGGACGATATACGTCGAATTGGCGGGCGTCCTCTGCGTTATTTGCGTGAATCGGGTTTCGCCGGATGCATCTACCCCGTCAATCCCAACCGGGATGTTGTGCAAGGCTTGAAAACGTATCCCACAGTGGATTGCATTCCCGGCTTGGTCGATCTGGCCATCGTTGCCTTGCCGGCAGACCTGGTGGTTGCGGCGCTCGAGGCGTGCGCGGCAAAAGGTGTGAAGGCAGCAATTGTCTTTTCGGCGGGGTTTGCGGAAGCCGATAACGAAGGTGAGCGTCGGCAACACGCGATGTTGAAAATTGCGCGCAATTCGGGCATGAGAATCCTTGGGCCAAACTGCCTGGGTGCTTTCAATATGCACACTGGGTTTGTCGGCACCTTTACCCAGGCGCTGGACCAGGGCTTTGTGGATGCGGGTCCTATCGCAATCGCTAGCCAAAGTGGCGCCTGCGGCGGTCATCTCGCCTATCTATGCCGGCAGCGTGGGATAGGCATAGGGTACTGGATCACCACTGGCAACGAGGCCGACATCGGGCTGTCTGAATCCATGCTGTGGCTGGCGAGGTCGCCCAAAGTTCGCGTCATCGTGGCGTATGCAGAAGCGATCCGCGACGGCGCCATGTTCATCGAGGCTCTGCGCGTGGCGCGTGCCAGCGGCAAAGCCATCGTGATGCTGAAGGTAGGCCGTTCGGCCGCCGGCGCGCGGGCCGCGGCTTCTCATACCGGGGCCTTGGCGGGAGAGGATGCTGTCTATGATGCCGCCATGCGACAGTACGGCGTACATCGCGCGGGAAGTATCGAAGAGCTGCTGGATATCGCATATGCCTGCGCACAAGGCGTTTTTCCCGGCAATCGACGATTGGGCATCTTGACGGTATCTGGCGGCCTTGGTGTGCAGATGGCGGATGCGGCCGATCAGTACGGTCTGGAAGTTGCACCATTGCCCGAATCTGCCCAATTGGGAATCAAGGCAGTGGTGCCATTCGCAGGCACGATTAATCCCATTGACGTTACCGCACAGGCGACCAATGACAAGACCGTCATTGGTCGCTGCCTGGAAATAGTGCTTTCGGAAGGCAATTACGGATCTATCGTTTTTTTCCTGACGAGCGCGCCTGCGATGCCCGATTTTGCGGACATGATATTCGACGCCCTGGAAGGGGTGCGGCAGCGATACCCCGCTTGTCTTATCGTTCTGTCGTTCGTGGCACCGCCCGATGTCGTCCGAAGATTCGAGGCGGCGGGCTTTCTGGTGTTTGAAGACGCAAATCGGGCGGTGCGAGCCATTGCAGCCACCGCAAATTTCTCATCTTCCTTCGGTCTGAACCCGGGCCCGACATATCGGTCGCTTGATGCGTCCAGATTGCCGTCCATCCCTTCGGCCTTGACGAAGAGCGAACTCCAAGGCCTGGACGAACACGGCGCAAAGACGCTGTTGGCTGCGGCCGGTATTCCCATGCTTGCGGAGGTCGTGGCCGCGGATGCCAGCGAAGTGCAATCCGCTGCTGCAGGGATGGCCATGCCCGTTGCGTTGAAGATCGTGTCGCCCGACATACAGCACAAGACCGAGGTGGATGGCGTGGTGCTGGGGCTGCGGACACCAGAGGCCGCAGCCGACGCAGCAGCCCGGATGCTGGCCCATGTGCGTCAGTTGCGCCCCGACGCGCGGTTAAGGGGTGTGTTGGTTTCGCCCATGTGCCAGGGTGGGGTCGAGACCATATGTGGCGTGTTCCGAGATCCTGTGTTCGGGCCGGTCGTTATGTTCGGATTGGGCGGCATCCATGTGGAAGTCATGCGCGATGTCACATTCCGGTTGGCGCCATTCGATGTGTTCGAGGCGGCGGCCATGGTGAAAGAGATTCGTGGGTTCGGCATCCTGCAAGGGGTCCGGGGAGCCCCCGCTGCCGATATCGAGTGCCTGGCGGATATTCTTTCGCGCCTTTCCGTATTCGCTTATGCAAATCGTGAGCTGATCAAGGAAATTGATATCAACCCCTTGATGGTGATGCCTAGGGGCAATGGGGCATTTGCGCTGGATGCTTTGGTGGTGCCGGTTTCGGAATGATCGACACACCGGTGTTTTATCGGGTTTAGCAGATCCAGCCATTCTGCGTATGCAGGCCCCCGCGAAGTGGGATGTGGGTGCTGATTGATAGCCAGCAGGTTTTTGAGTTTTCGTCGTGATTTTATTGCTTCTCCACCAAGTTAGCCGATAGCCATATCGATGCAGGAGGGATACCCATGGCAAGAAATTCCAGAGTCGCCGTATCAACAATACGCTATGCGGCGCTCGCGACACTACTGTATGCCGGCAGCGTTGCCGGAGCCGCATTCCCCGACAAGCCCATCACCATGATCATGCCGTATGGTGCGGGCGGACCACCGGACGCCTATGGGCGCTTGTTCGCTGAAAAGCTGCAAAAGCGTCTTGGGCAACCCGTCATCGTCGAAAATCGCCCAGGTGCAAATGGCACCATCGGGGCCGGCTACGCAGCGAAGGCAAAGCCGGACGGCTATACGATTCTATATGGCTCGACTTCGTCGGTGCCGGCAGCCAAGGGGCTTTTCAAATCACTCAGTTACGACCCGGTCAAGGATCTGGTCCCGGTCACGATTTTGGCTGATGCCTATTTTGTGCTGGCCGTGCCGATTGCCGAGAAAAATACGACGTTTCCCGAGTATCTGGAGAAGATTCGCAAAAACCCAGAAAAGTACCCCATAGGCGGGGCGTCAACGACTGCCGAGGTGCTCAGCAAGATGATGCAGAACACTGGCCTGGATTACACCTACATTCGCTACGCTGGCTCGTCCCAAATGGTGAATGACCTGCTGGGTGGCAGACTTGGCGGCATGTTGCACCCGGTCGCCGGGGCAGTTCAGTTTTTGAGCGCTGGCACCATGCACGGCATGGCGGTGGCATCGCCCGAACGTTTGCCCGCTGCTCCAGAGATACCGACCATAAGCGCGACCTTGCCAGGCATAGACGTGGGTGCATGGACTGGTTTTTTTGTCCCGACTGGCACCCCGCAGCCTGTGATCGACACCCTGTATGGCCACATCGCGGCGGTCTTGAAAGATCCGGCGATCATCGAGATTTCTGAGCTTGGAGGCATCGTTGTCAGCATGACGCCTGCCGAAGCCGCAGCATTTGTCCAGAGCGAGATTGAGCGTTGGCCCAAGATTTTGCAGGACGCAGGCATCGATCCAAGTTGAGGTGGCCGGCGGCTGGTGCGGATAGCTGTCCGGTTATGCGATTTTTTGGAGATGCGCTGGGCCACCGTGGTTGTTCGGAGTGTCCCTGGCGTCAAGTTGAAAACGGTTCACTCGACCATAATG
The DNA here is from genome assembly GCA_040392445.1 of Verticiella sediminum. GTDB lineage: Bacteria > Pseudomonadota > Gammaproteobacteria > Burkholderiales > Burkholderiaceae_B > Verticiella > Verticiella sediminum_A. Next base: position 37,570 of record JBEBVZ010000030.1, on the reverse strand, counting down.
AGGCAGCATGTTACTGAACTCTCGTCGTAATTTTATTTTTTCAGTGCTGGCAAGTGGTGCAGCGATCGTGGCACCACCCGGCTTCGCTGCAAATACGGTATTTCCATCACGAAGCATGCGCTTGGTTGTACCGTTTGCCGCGGGCGGGCCAACCGATGTCGCTGCACGCATCCTTGCAAACAAATTGGCTGAGCACTGGTCGCAGCCGCTTATTGTCGAAAACCGTCCCGGCGCAAGCGGCATCGTTGGCGCCGACGCCGTCGCCAAATCGCCAGCTGATGGTTATTCGCTATTGTTTGCCACCATCCATCATGTTGTCGCACCAAGCCTGTTTTCAACGCTTCCATACGATTTCGAGTCCGGTTTCAAGCCGGTATCCCTCGTTTTAAGCATGCCGATTTTTATCTGCGTGCATCCTTCGCTGCCGGTGAATACCATTGCAGAGCTGATTGCCTACGCCAAGGCAAAGCCCGGTGCCGTCTCGTATGGCTCTTCCGGCAATGGTGGGGCAACACATCTTGCAGGCGAACTCTTCAACATCAAGGCGGGGGTGCAGTTGCTGCATGTGCCATACCGGGGTAGCAACCCTGCCATGATGGATCTTCTGGGAGGGCAGGTCGACGTGATGTTCGCCGACTCGGCCACCGCCATCCCGCAGATGAAGGCGGGACGTGTCCGCGCCTTGGCTGTGGGTAGCGCGGCCCGTTCGGTTTTGTACCCGGATGTGCCAACCGTGATGGAGGCGGGCCTGGCTGACTATGTGATGGAAACCTGGGGTGGCATTGTGGCGCCGGCTGGAACGCCAGCGGATGTCATAGCTGAGCTCAACGCAGGCATTGTTAGCGTTCTTGCGGCCCCGGCGTTGCAGGCCAAATATGCTGAGCTTGGCGCAGAGGCCAGATCAAGCAGCCCCGACGTCTATGCACGAAGAATCCACCAGGAAATCGCGCAGTGGGCAGTCGTGATAAAAAAAGCGGGTATTACCAGCGGTTGAGCTGGGGACGCATATCGCCGGAAGGCGAGCTGCGTTCCAGCGATTTCAATCCCGTGATGGTCCTGCTCGAGGGCCAAGTAGCCTAGGTGCGGGACGCATTCATGTCGATTCAGCCTAGATCTTCTCGCGGCGCGATGTCATCGCGCGCATCGCATCCATCCCAAACAGGCTGGCCTGCTCGATCATGGGGGCCGCTTCGAGCAAGCGAAAAGCCATACGGGTAGAGTCTCTGACAGGCGCTTGCAAACCTGCTGCCAGTCGCGCAACCAGATCGCTGCTATGAAACAGGATCAAGGCATCGCGCAGATGAGGATGGCGTTCCCGGATTAACTGGTCGGTGTCTGCAAGCGTATATACGACCTGTCGTATGCCGGTGATCATGCGCACGTGCAGGACTTCCTTAGGCACTTGCGCCAGAATTCGTCGCAGGTGACTGTAGACGCGCATCAGGCTCCTCCGGTCTTTTTTGCGCAAAACCGCCCAGTTGTCAAAACTGGGGGTACGCATTACCGCCGAGACAAACCGGACGTAGTGGTTGTCGCTTTCCCGTGCAAGCAGAAGCTCGGCCAGGGGCCACACGACGGCCTCCAGAATCGAAAATAGATCGTTCTGGCGACCGCTGCTGGCCAGCTCCTTCAAAAGCTGAGCTCGACGTTGATCGAGGATTGGCGTCCGATAGCTGAATATCGCCGCCACGATCGCGTCAAGAGAGCCGAAATGGTAATGCACAGCCGACAGGTTTTTCGTGCCCGCCGCGGCATTGATGCGACGCATCGAGACGTTCACTACGCCTTCTTCAGCGATCAGACGCTCTGCTGTAAGCAACAAACGCTCTCTCATCGATCCCGGTTCAATGGGGCTGGAGGCGGAACCCGCTTCGGAGAATTTCGATGCCAAAAAAACCTCAACTCAGATATTTCGTTAAATATTAAATCACTGGGTTTACATCGTGTGGTCGACGCTTTGATGCAGTCGTCCTGGCGACAGCGGCCTTGGTCGTGTCGTTCTTTCGCGGGCCTCTTCAAGCCGATGTCTTTGCTGTGCGAAACGAGACGCTAGTCCCCAGTTTTGTCGACGATCCTTGACCTTTGTTTATAAGCTGTTCGACTTATCCCAGTAGTGCAAGCCACGATTGTACTCGTCACGACGAGCGGGAAAACCCTCGTTTTTCGGAGCCTTTCCGACAAAAAAACTCAAGATTCGTAGAGTGCTACCAAAAATCGTTGAAAAACATTAAATCATGTGATTTACTTTCTGTGCCGAGCGCCCAGTGTGCCCAGGAGGAGGAAGCAGTGAGAGATGTTCTAGATACGGCTGCAACAACGGTCTGCAGCGGCACCATAACCATCGCATCGCACAAGGAGTCCCTATGAAGGCCGCCATCCTGGAGAAGTTCAACGAACCCTTTGTCATAAGAGACGTGCAGATAGGCGAGCCTCTTGCCTATGAGGTGATAGTCAAAACCGCTGCGGTTGGCGTTTGCCACAGCGATCTGCATTTCCAGAATGGCTTTCGGCCAGAACTTCCGCTGCCAGCTGTGCTCGGGCACGAGGTCGCAGGTGTTGTCGAGCAGGTCGGGTCGAGCGTAAAGGATCTGCAGCCGGGCGACCATGTCGTGGGTACGCTCGCGGCTTTCTGTGGCGCCTGCCCGCAGTGTGTTCAAGGCCGTCTTGTGCTTTGCCAGGATTCCTCGGTGAAGCAACCGCCGGGGCAGGCAAACCGAATTACGCATGACAAAGAACGAGTAAGCCAGGTGTACAACCTGTCTGGCTTCGCAGAGAAAATGCGGGTACACCGCAGTTCCCTGGTGAAAATCCGCAAAGACATGCCGCTGGATCGGGCCGCCTTGCTCGGATGCGCGGTGATTACGGGCACCGGAGCAGTATTCAGAACTGCCGCGGTGGTGCCTGGCTCGACAGTGGCCGTAGTGGGTTGTGGAGGTATTGGCCTGGCGACAATTAATGGTGCGAAGATCGCTGGCGCCACAAGAATCATAGCGATTGACACCAACCCGGCAAAACTGAAGCTGGCCGCCGATTTTGGCGCTACCGACGTCATCGATGCCTCAGCTTGCGATGTGGTTGCGGAGGCTCAACGCATTGGTGCCGGGGGCGTTGATTACGCATTCGAATGCATCGGCCTTCCGGCCACCGTCGAACAATGCTGGCGCATGCTCCGCCCCGGAGGGACGGCCACTATTGTCGGGGCCTTCGGCCCGGCTGCAAAGGTAACGATCGGTGGTGCGGATTTTCTTTCCGAGAAAACACTGAAAGGCTCCATGCTCGGCTCAGCGAAGCCTCCTGTTGATATCCCCAGCCTGGTAGAGCTTTATATGACCGGCGCGTTGAAGCTGGACGAACTGATCTCTCGGCGGGTCAATCTCGAACAAATCAACGAGGCCTTCGACGCCATGAAAAATGGTGAGGTTGCCCGGACGGTGGTGGTGTTTCAGTAATGACCGAGAAATAAGCGATGATAGAAAAAAAGGCACTTGACTCGACAAATTCAGGTCCACATATGCTGGGTCATTTCGAGGTGATCTTTGTGGGCGCTGGAATGTCCGGGATCGGAGGGGCCCACCATTTTTTGCAGAAAACGGGCTCTCGAAATTTTCTTATTCTTGATGAGCAAGTTGACTACGGGGGAACCTGGCGCACGCACAAATATCCCGGCATCCGTTCAGACAGTGAACTCTACACGTTTGGGTACAGTTTCAAACCTTGGAAAGGGGCGCCAATCGCGACGGCCAAGGAAATACTGGACTATTTGGGCGGGGTAATCGAAGAAGCGGACCTTTCAGCGCACTTTCGTTTCCAGCATCGAATCCTGAAAGCCTGCTGGAACACCCGTCTCAAGCAATGGGAGCTTGAAGGCGTGCGGGCACACACAGGGCAGCCCTTCCAAGTGACAACGAGCTTTCTCTGGATGGGGCAGGGATACTACCGGCATGACGAGGGGTACACGCCCACGTGGCCGAAAATGCACACCTTCCAGGGGCAAATCATTCATCCTCAGCGGTGGCCGGAAGGACTGAATCTGAAAGGAAAGCGCGTAGTTGTCATTGGCTCTGGTGCAACGGCCGCAACGCTCATTCCCTCGATTGCAGGCGAATCCGCGCATACCACGATGGTGCAGCGCTCACCCACGTATTTCATGACGGGACGCAATGTCAATGAGCTTGCCGATCTGTTAAGGGATCTCAAGGTGCCCGATGAGTGGACGCACGAAATAGTAAGACGAAAATTATTAAAAGATCAGCGCAACACGGTAAGACGAGCTTTCGACGAGCCGGAGGCTTTGAAAAAAGAATTGCTGAACGGGGTGCGCCAGCACCTTGGGGACGACGCTCTGGTGCAAAAGCATTTCACCCCGAGTTATCCGCCGTGGCGGCAAAGAGTGGCGTTCATTCCAAATGGCGATCTTTTCAGTTCCATAAAAAATGGACACGCTTCGGTGGTCACCGGGCAAATAGAAGAATTTCAGGTGGACGGTATCAAAATGAAGTCCGGAGAAGTCATCGAGGCGGACATCGTTGTGACGGCTACAGGACTGAATCTGAATGTGATGGGAGACATCGGTTTCTATGTCGACGGTGAACCTGTGGACTTTTCGAGCACGGTTTCCTACAGGGGAATGATGTTCACCGGTGTGCCAAACCTGCTGTGGGTCTTTGGGTATTTTCGTGCCAGCTGGACCTTGCGGGTTGATCTGATAGGAGAGTTCTTCTGCCGGATCCTTCAGCACATGCGCACAAAAGGTGCAAGCCAGGTGACCCCGGCTCTTCGCCCGGAGGACAGCGGCATGGAATTGTTGCCCTGGGTCGAATCAAGCAATTTCAACCCAGGCTATCTGGCGCGTTCGATCGATAAGCTGCCGAAGCAGGGGAGCCAGGCCCCATGGCGGCATACGCAGGATTATTGGCTGGACAGCGAAGACATGCCAAAAGCTGAGCTGGACGATGGCGCGCTGGCTTTCACATAGTTACATCGGCAGTGTTTCTATATAAAACGCGTGTCCTGAAACAACAGCGTTGCGGAGGAGAACAGGTGCTTATTCCATACAGAAAATCTCGTCGTGCTTTACTCAAGCTGGGGGCGGGTGTCGTAGCAAGCAGTATCGCCTTTCCCGCTCTGGCTCGTCAGAGCTATCCCTACAAGCCGGTTCGCATCATCGTCGGGCTGCCGCCTGGCGGGTCGGCGGATACGATAGTTCGAACCATTGCTGCTCCGCTTTCCAAGATCCTGGGGCAGTCGGTCATCATAGACAATCGACCTGGAGGGCAACTGGCCATATCAGTCCAGGGGCTGATGAATGCGCCCGATGATGGCCATACGGTCCTGTACATTTATAACGGTTATCCCTGCGTGCAGGTGACGCGCCAGCTCTTTGATCTGCAGAAGGATACTCTGCCCATTATTCAGGTTGCCACGACTCCCATAGTCGTCATGGTTCGGGCCGATTCACCTTATAAGAGTCTGTCCGACCTGGTTAAGGATGCCCGCGCCAATCCCGGTAAGATCAGTTACGCGACGTTGGGCCCTGCCAGTATCGAGCATCTTAAGATGGCTCAAATAGAGCGTGTCGCAGGATTCAAGGGTAACGCCATACCTTATCGGGGTGGCACCGATGGTATGCAGGCGCTCTTGGCTGGACAGATCGATTTCAGTCTGAGTGCGGCGATTTTTGCGAAAACCTTTGTTCCTGCTGGCAAGGCTCGTATTCTGGCGGTTCTCGAAAACGAGCGCTGGCAGGAATATCCTGACGTGCCCACGATCAAGGAAGCGGGGATTGATGTGCCGGCGCTGGACTATTGGGGAGGCTATGTCGCCAAGGCCGGGACTTCTTCCGAGGTGACCGGCACATTGTTCAGTGCCATTACTGAGGCTATGAAATCCCAAAGCGTTATAGATCAGCTGCTTGCAACGGCGAATTATCCCGCCGTAAGTCAGCACCGGAACCATTTCGCGCAAGTGATAGATCGGGATGTCGAGTGGATGAGCGAAGAGGCGAAGTTATCGGATGATAGTGCCTAGTTGACTCCGTAATGGGTTCCGGAGGGCCAAGGTTTCGCAGCTGATCCACTAGCTGGTCCACCAAAGCGAAAAGCCCGGCAGATTTCTCTACCGGGCTTTTCTTTCGGGTTCCGACTATACAAGAACCTATGTATGGTCGGGGCGGCGGGATTCGAACTCGCGACCCCTTGCACCCCATGCAAGTGCGCTACCAGGCTGCGCTACGCCCCGAAGAACGAAACTATAGCAGAGTTATATCGCACATTGCAAGTCAACTTTAAGCCGGGTGCAAATATTCTACATTTTTATACCGGGTAGTACTGATAGGCCCAGGTTTCGGTCAGGGTTTCGTCCTTGTTCTTCAGGAAAAGCCGCATTTCCACCGGTTCCTTGTCTTCGGCGGTGTAGTCGAATTGGGCGCGCCAGTGTCCGGGCACGTCGTTCGGTACAGCTTCGGTAAAGACATAGGAAAACTTGCCACGTGATGCCCAGAGCACGGCTTCGGGCTTGACGCCGAAGGGCAGGTTGGCCAGCGGGCCACCCAGGAATTCGACCATGAACTTGCGCACATTGGCCGGACGCGGCTGGCCAGGCTGGCCGCCGTTGCCGGTGCGCGTGGCCACGCAGCGTGCCAGGTTGCCGGGGAATGGTTCGTTGGCCAGCCAGTGCAGGCGGTATTGCACAGCGTATTCATTGCCTTTTTTGGCGGGTTCAGCCGGTACCCACATGGCAACGACGTTGTCGTGGATCTCGTCGTCCGTGGGAATCTCGATCAGTTGCACCGCGCCCTGGCCCCAGTCGCCCAGGGGCTCTACCCACAGGCTGGGGCGGCGCTCGTAGTGCACGCCGTCCATATAGTGATCGAAGTTGCGATCGCGCTGGGCCAGGCCGAAACCGCGCGGATTGGTGTCTGCAAACGAGGACACCACGGTGTGCGGCGGATTGTTCAGTGGTCGCCAGATGTGCTCGCCGGCCTGGTTCCACAGGGCCAGGCCGTCCGAGTCATGGACTTCCGGGCGCCAGTCTATGGGGCCGGGCTTGGCTTTCTCTGAAAACCAATACATGGAGGTCAGGGGGGCGATGCCGAAGCGCTCGATGTCCTTGCGCAAGAATATTGCGGTCTCGACATCCATGACGACGCCCGCGCTGCGTTGCATGGTGAATTTGTAGGCGCCGCAGAGGCTTTCGCCGTCGAGCAGGGCGTACAGCGTGACCGTGTTGCTGCCGGCGGCAGGGGTCTGGAAGTAGATCCGGGTGAAGGACGGGAACTCTTCGGGCTTGCCGGCCACGGCGGGGTCGATCGCAATGCCTCTTGCGGAAAGCCCGTATTGATACAGTTCGCCGATTGCGCGAAAGTACGAGGCGCCCAGGAAGGCCACCCAGTCGTTGGTGCGCCAATCGGGGTCGGATTTATCACCGAACCGGCTTTCCTGGAAACGAAAGCCGGCAAAGCCGCTGCCGCGCGGCAATTCGCGCGCGGGGCTGTTGGCGGGCATGTCGAAGTATTCTTCGTCGTACACGATCTCGCGGGCTATCGGGCGTCCGGCTTCCACGACATACATATGTACCGGGATCTGGAAAAACCGGCCCAGATGGAAAAATGTAACAGGGAATTGTCCGGGTCCGTCGGCAAACAGGGCCAGATCGGGTTTGAAACGTATTTTGCCGTGTGCGTCGTAGTCGATGCGTTCCAGCACATCCCGAGGCAGCGGAGGGGCGGGCACAAAGGGCGAGGCCGCACGCGTGCGGGCTTCTTCTCGCAGCTTTTCAAAGGAAAAGGCCTCAGGTTCGCCGAAAACCAGGCGTTCTGCGGCGGCGAGGGCGGGGCGTTGTCCGAAGGCTGCCAGCGAGGCCGCGGCCGTTGCCGTGGCGAGAAATCTGCGACGATTGATCATAGAGGTTGGCGCGTGTAATGTGGCGGAGCATGCTGCATGTGATTACAGCTGAGTGGGTCAGTATTGTGCAACAATTGTCAGCCCGGTGTAATTGTTCCCGTTACTTTCGTTTACAGAGGTTTTGTGATCGCCATCTTTGCTCGCACTCGTCAGCACGCCCTGTCTGGGCTGTTTGCCATCGCTGCGGCCTGTCTTACCGCGGCCGCGCTGGCGCCGTCCACCGCCCAGGCTTTCACCTATTTCGATGTGGTCAAGCGTGCCCGTACCTTGGCGGGCGAGCGCTATGCTCCGCCCGCAGCCGCGGCGCCCGAAGCCTTGCGCGCACTGAATTTTGGACAATATCAGCAAATTCAGCAAAAACGCGAGAATTACTTCTGGAACGCAAGCAATACCCCGTTTCAACTTAAGTTCAATCACCTGGGCATGCAGTTCAATACCCCGGTGAATATTCATGAAATCGATGCGCAGGGCGTGCGCGACGTGTCGTTCGACCCCGCCACGTTCGACTACGGCACACTGGGCCTGGACGCGAGCGTGCTCGAAGGGTTGGGCTTTGCCGGCTTTCGGGTGTTGCATGCCATCAACAACCCGGATAAGCGCGACGACGAAATCGCCTCTTTCCTGGGGGCCACCTACTTTCGCATGGTAGGCCGTGGCCAGGTGTACGGCGCTTCGGCGCGCGGCTTGGCCATCGACACAGCCCAGCCCACCGGAGAGCAGTTTCCCCGTTTCACCGATTTCTGGATCTCGCGCCCCAGCTCGCGCGACGATTTCCTGACGGTCTATGCGCTGATGGATTCGCCCAGCGTGACCGGGGCCTATCGTTTTGTGATTCGTCCGGGTGAGGATACGGTGGCCGATGTGCGGGCGCAGCTGTATTTTCGCAACAGTGTGGCCAAGCTTGGCATCGCACCGCTGACCAGCATGTTCTTGTATGGCTCCAATCAGCCGTCGGCCACGCCCAATTTCCGCCCTGAGATCCATGACTCCGATGGCCTGGCCATCCGCTCGGGATCCGAGCATATCTGGCGTCCGCTGAACAATCCCCGCCGCTTGTCCGTCAGTTCCTTCCAGGTCGATCAGTTGCGTGGCTTTGGCCTGATGCAGCGCGGCCGTGGCTTTGGCCGCTATGAAGATCTCGACGACCGCTACGAGCTGCGGCCCAGCGTGTGGGTCGAACCTATGGGCGAGTGGGGCAAGGGTAGGGTCGAGCTGGTCGAGATCCCCACCGCTGACGAGACCAACGACAATATCGTCGCGTTCTGGGTGCCGGCCGAGGTGCCCGCGATCGGTGAGCCGCTGCAGGTGGAATATCGCCTGCACTGGACCCGCAACGATATCGCCTTCCACGATCCGAACCTGGGTTGGGTGGCGCAAACGCGGCGCTCGCCCGGAGAAGTCCGTGGCGACAACCTGATTCGTCGCCCCGACGGCACGATTGCGTTCCAGATCGATTTTCGCGGTACGGTGCTCGAGGATCTCGACCCGGCCACGCCGGTCGTGGCCGATGCCTCGTCCAATGGCAATGCGGAAATCGTGCAGGCCACCGTGGTCAGGAATCCGGTTACGCGTGGTTATCGCCTGAGCCTGAGGATCAAGCCCAAGGACCCCGCCAAGGCGGTCGAACTGCGTGCATTCCTGAAAGCGGGTGAAATGACCCTGTCCGAAGTCTGGAGCTACCAACTGCCGCCAAATGAAAAAGAACAATAAGCGTCAGCCCGTGGCGCAAGCCTATCTGGATAAGCTGCCGCTCGATTCCGTGCAGCGCGGCGAACTTGCCGCCGAACTCGAACAAAATGGTCCCGAGCCCGGCATAGAGGATGTCCATCGTGTGTTGGGTCGTGGCCAGCAAGGCGATGCGGCATCGCAGCGAAGCCGGCTCGATATGGCGTTTGGCCCGCAGCTTGAACAGAGCGGGGTGCTGCATCAGCACGATGAGTCCGGCACCTGTATTGCCGCGGCGCCCGATTTGCAGCGCACCCCCATGGTGCCCGAAGAGCCCTGGGTAACCAATCCGCTGGTGCGTGCATGGAACCGGTCGCGCGGCAAGGCCCAGCAGCGACGCGAGGAAAAGGCGGTAAGCGACGACAGCAAAGGCTGGCGGGCTGCCGCGCATTTCCGGCGCTCGATCCTGCTGATCGGGGTGTTTGCGCAAACGGCGGTGGCTACCTGGTATATGAAGGGCGTGTTGCCATACCAGGGTGGGCAATGGCTGGAAGTCGCCATCCTGCTTTTGTTCGCGCTCTTGTTCTGCTGGGTGTCGTCCGGGTTCTGGACCGCGCTGATGGGCTTCCTGCAGTTGTTGATCGGACGCGACCGCTACAGCATTTCGGCCAGCACCGTGGGCGATGAACCCATCGCGCCCGGGGCCCGCACCGCAATCGTCATGCCGATCTGCAACGAGGACGTGGGCCGCGTCTTTGCCGGTTTACGGGCGACTTATGAATCGGTGGCGCGTAGCGGCAAGCTCGACCATTTCGATTTTTTCGTGCTAAGCGACAGCTATAACGCCGATACCTGCGTGGCCGAGCAAAGCGCCTGGATGGAGCTGTGCCGTACTGTGGGCGGATTCGGGAAGATTTTCTACCGCCGCCGCCGCCGCAGGGTCAAGCGCAAGAGCGGCAACATCGATGACTTCTGCCGGCGTTGGGGCGGTAGCTATCGCTATATGGTCGTGCTGGACGCCGATAGCGTCATGAGCGGCGAATGCCTGACCCGCCTGGTGCAGTTGATGGAGGCCAATCCCGAGGCCGGCATCATCCAGACGGCTCCGCGCGCGTCGGGCATGGACAGCCTCTATGCCCGCATCCAGCAGTTCGCCACCCGGGTGTATGGCCCGCTGTTTACCGCCGGCCTGCATTTCTGGCAGTTGGGCGAATCGCACTACTGGGGGCACAACGCCATTATCCGGCTCGAGCCTTTCATCAAGCACTGCGCCCTGGCGCCGTTGCCAGGCAAGGGCTCGTTTGCGGGTGCTATTTTGTCCCACGATTTCGTCGAGGCGGCATTGATGCGGCGAGCAGGGTGGGGCGTCTGGATTGCCTACGACCTGCCGGGCAGCTACGAAGAACTGCCGCCCAATCTGCTGGACGAGCTCAAGCGCGATCAGCGCTGGTGCCACGGCAACCTGATGAATTTCAGGCTGTTCCTGATCGAGGGCATGCACCCGGTGCACCGGGCCGTGTTCCTGACTGGGGTGATGTCCTACTTGTCGGCGCCGTTGTGGTTCCTGTTCCTGGTGTTGTCGACAGCGCTGCTGGCCGTGCATACGCTGATGGAGCCGCAGTATTTCATCGAACCCAGGCAGCTCTTTCCGATCTGGCCGCAGTGGCATCCTGGCAAGGCGGTAGCACTGTTCTCGACCACGGCGGTGCTGCTATTCCTGCCCAAGATACTTAGCGTGGTGCTGATCTGGGCCAAGGGCGCCAAGCTGTATGGCGGCGGGGGCAAGCTCGGTGCCAGCATGCTGCTCGAGGTGCTGTTCTCGATGCTGCTCGCGCCGGTGCGCATGCTGTTCCATACCCGCTTCATCGCGGCCGCCTTCATGGGCTGGCAGGTTCAATGGAACTCTCCGTCGCGTGGCAACAACGAAACCGGCTGGGTCGAGGCCATCCGTACGCATGGCCTGCAGACTTTGCTTGGCCTGGCCTGGGGGGCAGGGGTCGCATGGCTCAATCCCAACTTCCTATGGTGGATGACACCGATCCTGGTGTCCCTGATGCTGTCGATCCCGGTGTCGGTGCTGTCCAGTCGGGTCAAGCTGGGCAAGCGCGCCTATGGCGCCAGGTTGTTTCGCATACCCGAGGAAACGCAGCCGCCTATCGAGTTGCGCGCTACCGACCGTTACAACACCGAGAACCAGGCCAGGCACTATCCGGGCTTTGGTGATGCTGTATCGCATCCGGTGGCCAATGCGCTGGCATGCGCCATGGCAACCTCGCGCCATGGGAAGTCCCCGGCGCTGGAAGCCGAGCGCGCCCGAGTCCTGGCGACGGCCGTCGCCGCTGGCGGCCCCGATGGCCTGACGCAGGCGCAGCGCGTCAAGGTGCTGGATGATCCGGTGATCCTGGCAAGGCTGCACAAGGCGGTCTGGGTCGATGAGCAAGGTATGGCGCGCTGGCATCAATGAGGTTGGCGCTGACGTCGGGATGGCACCCGCCTGCCATCCCGGCCTCGCCGGGCGTCATGGATGCGAGAGGATAAATACGTGATTTTTGTTAATTAAATGCCTGGGTAATGTCACATTCATAAGAATCTGTCACAATTGGGGTACTTTACATAGCTGCGCGTTCTGCGCAGATGCATTTGCTGCGGTCCCATTCGATGAATGCCCCGGAACTTACCCATAATTTTTCCCCGGACTCCCGGTCGTTGGCGCATGCCGAGCGGCAGCCTGTAGCCGTTGCCATGCCTGGCGAAACTGACGACGCAGAGCCCGAGATGGTCAAACGCCGTCCCGGGCTGTTGTTGCTGGTCGCTGCGGTATTGATCGCCGGCCTGCTGTGCATTGTGTATTTCGGTGCCGGTCGGCCGCCGGCCGTCACGCCTGCGGCTGCGCCAGTGGTGTCTGAAGTCAATCAGCAGGCGCCCTTGCTGGATTTGCCCCAGGCGCCCGGCATGAGTTCGGCTTCCCGCGCTTTTTCGCCGCCTTCACTATTGCAGCCGGCGCCCGCGATGTCGACAGGGCCGGTGGGTGAAGAGGTTTTTCCTGCGGAATCCCTCTACAAGGTAGGCCGTTCACTGTCGCTTGAATGGGAACTTTCCCTGGTGCTGCTTACCAATCCGGATGCCCTGACGAAATCGACTGCACCGTCGTCCTTTCGTTCGCCGGTCTCGCAGCTGGCACTCACGCCTGCGGCACCGGCTGCCGAAAAGCCTGCGGCAAATCCTCGTGTCGCTACCCTAGGCGTTAACGCTGACGCCAACCTGGTTTCCTCGCAGGTCGTGCACCCTGGTATTACCCAGCGCACATATGGTTCACCGCAGCAAGATATTGCGAAGCAGGTAAACGAATGCCGCAACAAGGGATTTATCGCGAGCGAAACCTGCCGTTTGCGTGTATGCGAAGGGCATTGGGGCAAGGTGTCGGCGTGCCCGATTGAAGAGCCCCAGATTTTGCCCTAGCGCCGAGCGCGGGTGCAGATGCTACAATCCGCGTTCGAGCGCCTAAGGGTTATCCCGCTTGCGCGCTAGCCCGTGTTCCTGCTCGCATCTGGCAAGCGTCGCAGGTGTCAACCAGAACTACTCATCGACTCCATTTTTTGAGCGAATCCACTATCTCCAGCGAACCTTTAGCCACCCCGATGGCTGACGAGGTTGCGCCGCACGTTGCGCCAACCTTTGCCGAGTTCGGTCTGCATCCGGACATCCTGCGCGCCATAGCCCAGACGGGCTATACCACGCCTACGCCCATACAGGCGAAGGCGATACCGGTAGTTGTTGCCGGGCGCGATGTCATGGGTGCGGCGCAAACCGGCACGGGCAAGACGGCGGCGTTTACCCTGCCCATCCTGCAGCGCCTGATGCCGCTGTCCAACAGCAGTGCGTCGCCGGCGCGGCATCCTGTGCGCGCGCTTATCCTGACGCCCACGCGCGAACTCGCCGATCAGGTGGCCGAGAGCGTGAAGCGCTACGGCCAGCATACGCCGCTGCGTTCGGCGGTCGTGTTCGGCGGTATGGATATCCGCCCGCAGAAAGAAGCTTTGCGCCAGGGCTGCGAAGTGCTGATCGCCACCCCGGGGCGTTTGCTTGATCACGTCGAGCAACGCAACGTGGATCTTGGCCAGGTCGGCATTTTTGTCCTGGACGAAGCCGACCGCATGCTGGACATGGGGTTTTTGCCGGATCTCGAGCGTATCATCCAGATGTTGCCCAAGCAGCGGCAGAGCCTGCTGTTCTCGGCCACCTTCAGCAACGATATTCGCAAGCTTGCGCGCACCTACCTGAATCACCCGGTGGAACTCGAGGTGGCCGGACGCAATGCCACTGCCGATACGGTGACGCAGATCGCCTACAAGCTGACCTCGGATGCCAAGCGGGCTGCGGTTGCCCATCTGGTGAAGTCGCGCGGCCTGAACCAAGTCATCGTGTTCTCCAATACCAAGATAGGTACCGGACGACTGGCGCGTGAATTGGTGCTCGACGGCATCAAGGCGGAATCCATACACGGCGACAAGACGCAGGCCGACCGTATGAAGGCGCTGGAAGCTTTCAAGGCCGGCGAACTCGAGGTGCTGGTGGCTACCGACGTGGCCGCCCGCGGCATCGACGTGGCCGGCGTGCCCTGCGTCATCAACTACGACCTGCCCTACAACCCCGAAGACTATGTGCACCGTATCGGCCGCACCGGTCGGGCGGGAGCCTCTGGCGAGGCGATTGCGCTGTTCACGGCCGAGGAAGAGAAATACCTGCTCGAGGTCGAGAAGTTGATCGGGCGCCCGGTGCCGCGTGGCACGCTGGATCTGCCTGCCTCGGCGATGCCGTCGCGCTCGCGTGGCTCGCATCATCGCGAAGGTGCTGAACGGGCACCGGTAGCCCGGCGCGAACGCAGTGAACACCCCGAGCGCGCAGAACGTCCCGAGCGTAGCCGTACGCGTCATGCCGGCTCACGCTCGCATGTCGATGATTTCTTCATGAAACCCTACGAGCCATCTTCGCAACTTGCGCCCAAGCCTGATACCGTTGACGATTCGGTGCCAGCGCGCCGTCAGGTCGGGGTGTTGCTGGGCGGCGGCAGGAAAGCCTGACCCCCGGCGGGTCTTGAGATGCTGCCGTGTGGTGGGGGATTCAGTTCTCCGGCGCTATCTTCCAGCGGCCTGCCCATAGCGTTGTGGCGTATTCCCAGAATGCGCCGATGCCAGGGCAGTCGAAGGGTGCGAATCCCAGGGCCTGCCAGGCAGACATCAAGCTGGCCAAGGGATTTTGCATGTCGATGGCGGGTGCGCCGTTCTGCTTGGAAAGCTTGCGCCCATCGGCCGCCGTGATCAAGGGAACGTGCATGACCACGGGTCTGGGCAGGCCCAGCAGGTCGCAGAGCAGATGCTGGCGCGCGGTGGATCCCAGCAGATCGGCGCCGCGCACTATATGCGTGATGCCTTGTGCGCCATCGTCCACCACCACCGCCAGTTGGTAGGCCCATTGGCCATCGGCGCGGCGCAGGACGAAATCTCCCACTTCGGCTCCCACATCCTGGCACTGGCGGCCCATCCAGCGATCCTCGAAGCAAATGATTCCGGGCGGCACGCGCACTCGCCAGGCGCGCGGCGTGCGCCCTGGCGCCAAGCCGTTGCGGCAGGTGCCAGGGTAGGGGTGCTCGCCATCGGTGCGCAACGAGGGCTGTGCCGGGCGTGAATCGGCGATCTCCCGGCGAGTGCAGCCGCAGCCATAGATCAATCCGCGCCGGGCCAGCTCATCGAACACTTGCTGGTAGGCGTCAAAGCGTTGCGACTGCCACCAGGGTGGCGCGTCGTGACGGAACCCCAGTTGGGCGAGTTGCGCCAGGATGAGCTGGTCGGCGCCGGCTACGGTGCGGGGCTGGTCTACATCTTCGATGCGCACCAGCCAGTGCCCCCTGTGCGCGCGCGCATCCAGCCAACTGGCCATGGCGGCCACCAGAGAGCCTTGGTGCAGTGGCCCCGAGGGGCTGGGCGCGAAGCGGCCGATGTAGCGAGAAGGCGACGTAAACATAAAGCAGGCGCGGTGATTCCGGCAGCGTACAGGCAGCCGATCAGTGTAGCGCGTACTAAGCTGCCGGGGCTGAGTCGAAATCGGCTGGCCGCGGCTACAATCTGGCCCATGTCCGACATCATCAACCCGATTTCCTTCGTTCATCTGCGCGTCCACTCCGAGTTCTCGGTGTCGGACGGCATCGTGCGTATTCCCGGCCTGGTCTCTCGCGTGGCGCAGCTGCAGCAGCCGGCTGTGGCCGTTACCGATCTTGCCAACCTGTTTGGCCTGATCCGGTTCTACAAAGCCGCTCGGGGCAAGGGGGTAAAGCCGCTGGCCGGCTGTGACGTCTGGGTTACCAACGACGCCGAGCGCGACCAGCCGCATCGGCTGTTGCTGCTGGTGCGCAATCACCAGGGGTACCTGAACCTTTGCGATCTGTTGACGCGCGCCTATCTGGGCAACCAGCATCGCGGACGCGCCGAGGTTCGCCGTGAATGGCTGGCTGAGCTTAGCGAAGGCCTCATCCTGCTGTCTGGCGCGCGCACCGGAGACGTCGGTCAGGCGCTGATGGCAGGCAACCCGGCCGCAGCCTTGGCCTATGCCCAGGAGTGGGCCGCCGTGTTTCCCGGTTCGTACTACATCGAACTGCAGCGTGCCGGCTTTGAAGGCGAAGAGGCCTATATCCGTGGCGCCTTGCGCCTGGCCCAGGAAGCCGGCTTGCCGGTCGTGGCAACCCACCCGGTCCAGTTCATCGAGCGCAGCGAGTTCCGCGCCCACGAAGCCCGGGTGTGTATTGCCGAGGGCGAGCTCCTGGCCAATCCACGCCGGGTGCGCCGCTTTACCGAAGAGCAATACCTGATGTCGTCGGCTGAAATGGCCGAACGTTTTGCCGATGTGCCATCCGCCCTGGCCAACACGGTGGAGATTGCCCGGCGCTGTAATCTGGAATTGCAGTTGGGGCAAGCACGCCTGCCCGACTTCCCCACGCCCGACGGCATCACGCTGGACGACTACCTGGTGCAGTTGTCGCAAGAGGGGCTGGAGCAGCGCATGCTGCAATTGTTCCCCGACCAAGCCGAACGCGCTGCGCGTCAAGAGGAATACAGCGCGCGCCTGATGCTGGAGTGCAACACCATCATTGGCATGGGCTTTCCGGGCTATTTCCTGATCGTGGCCGACTTCATTAACTGGGCCAAGAATAACGGAGTGCCGGTGGGCCCCGGCCGGGGTTCGGGCGCGGGTTCGCTGGTGGCGTTCAGCCTGGGCATCACCGACCTGGATCCCATACGCTACGACTTGCTGTTCGAGCGTTTCCTGAACCCGGAACGCGTATCGATGCCCGACTTCGATATCGACTTCTGCCAGGACAATCGCGACCGCGTCATCGACTACGTCAAGCAAAAATACGGGCGCGAGGCGGTCAGCCAGATCTCCACCTTCGGTACTCTCGGCGCCAAGGCCGTGGTGCGCGATGCGGGGCGGGTGCTGGACATGCCCTATCTGTTCTGCGATGGCCTGTCCAAGCTGATTCCGCACAACCCGGCCGACCCCTGGAGCCTGGATCGCGCCCTGGCCGACGAGCCGGCTTTCAAAGAGCGCTACGAGCAGGAAGAAGAAGCGCGCGCGCTGATCGATCTTGCGCGCCCGCTCGAGGGCCTGACGCGTAACGTCGGCATGCACGCGGGTGGCGTGCTGATCGCGCCCGGCAAGCTGACCGACTTCTGTCCCCTGTATTGCCAGGCCGGCCAGCAGGCGTCGGCGGTGTCGCAGTACGACAAGGATGACGTCGAAGCCGTGGGCCTGGTCAAGTTCGACTTTCTTGGCCTGCGCAACCTGACGATTCTGGAACTGGCGGTGCGCTATGTGCGCCAGTTCAACCCCGGGCGTGCCGATTTCGACCTGATGGCGCTGTCGCTGGATGATCCGGCGTCATACAAGCTGCTTTCCGACGCCAACACGACCGCCGTCTTCCAGCTGGAATCGCGCGGCATGAAAGAGCTCCTGAAAAAGCTCAAGCCCAGTAACTTCGAAGACATCATCGCCGTGCTGGCGCTGTATCGACCCGGCCCGCTGGGCTCGGGCATGGTCGATGACTTCGTCAACCGCAAGCATGGGCGCGCGCGCGCCGAGTATTTCCACGACGATCTCGAACCGGTGCTCAAAAGCACCTACGGGGTTATCGTGTACCAAGAGCAGGTGATGCTCATCTCGCAGATCATCGGCGGCTATACGCTGGGTGGCGCCGACTTGCTGCGGCGCGCGATGGGCAAGAAAAAGGCCGAGGAAATGGCCATGCACCGCGAAATTTTCCAGGACGGAGCCGAGAAAAAGGGCTACGAGCGGGCGGTGGCTGTCACGCTGTTCGACCTGATGGAAAAATTCGCGGAATACGGCTTCAACAAAAGCCACACCGCAGCCTACGCACTGATTGCCTATCACACGGCTTGGCTCAAGGCGCATCACCCGGCCGAGTTCATGGCGGCCACCATGTCCTCGGACATGGACGACACCGACAAGGTGCAGATTTTCTGGAACGATACGCTGGGCAATGGCGTGTCGGTGCTGCCGCCGGATATCAATGAATCCGAATACCGCTTTGCGCCGGTGCTCGACGAACACACCGCCAAGGGCAAGCCGCCGCGTACGGTGCGTTACGGCCTGGGTGCCGTCAAGGGCACGGGCCAGGGCGCCGTCGAGGAAATCCTGCGGGTACGGGCGCAGGCGCGTTTTACCGATCTGTTCGATTTTTGCCGTCGGGTCGACCGCCACACGGTGAACAAGCGCACCATCGATGCGCTGATACGCGCCGGTGCTTTTGATACGCTGGAGCCCAACCGCGCCGCCTTGCAGGCCACCCTGTCCAGCGCGATGGAAGCCGCCGATCAGGCCGAGCGTGCCGCCAGCCAGGTTTCCCTGTTTGGCGATGGCGACCTGGCCGCCTCCATCAGCGGTGAACTCGCCACCATTGCGCCCTGGGAAATGCGCGAGCAGCTGACGCAGGAAAAAACCGCGCTAGGCTTTTACTTCAGCGGCCACCTGTTCGACTCGTATGCCGAAGAGGTGCGGCGCTTTGCCCCGACGCCGCTGATGCGCCTGCAGCCGGCGCGCGAACTGCAATGGCTGGCCGGCATGCTGGTGGAAGTGCGCACCCAGATGACGCGTCGCGGCAAGATGGTGTTCGCGGTGCTCGACGATGGCACCGCGCAGCTGGAAATCTCGGTCTTCAACGAGCTGTATGAAAAACATCGCGCCAAGTTGCGCGAAGATCAATTGCTTATCGTGCAGGGCAAGGTCTCGAACGACGACTATTCGGGCGGCATGCGAATCGTGGCCGATTCCCTGTTCGATCTGCAGATGGCGCGTGAATCCAGGGCGCGGGCCCTGCGCATCACGCTGAACGGCAATGCCGATGCGGCTCGCCTGCGCGAGTTGCTCAATCCCTTTCGGGCCGAACCTGAAAACGGCATCCACGGCACCACCGTCGAGGTGGACTATGCCCGCGAGAACGCCAGTTGCACCGTCAGGCTTGGCCCCGAGTGGCGTGTGCGTGTGCCCGATGCCCTGATAGAACAGATTGGCCTTTGGGCCGGCGTGCAGCTCGAATACTGACCGAGTATGAAGCTAACTGTCTTTATCATTACCCGCAACGAGGCGGCGAACATCGCCGACTGCCTGCTCTCGGTGGCTTTTGCCGACGAGGTCGTCGTGCTGGATTCGGGCAGCTCCGACGATACGGTCGAGCTGGCTCGCGCCGCAGGCGCCCGAGTCGAAGTTTCCCGCGACTGGCCGGGCTTTGGGCCGCAAAAAAACCGGGCGCTGGATCTGGCCCAGGGCGAATGGGTGCTGTCTCTGGATGCCGACGAAAGGGTGACGCCGCAGCTTGCCGCCGAGATCCAGGCGGTGTTGCAGGACCCCCGGCATGACGCCTACGACATCCCGCGCATGTCCAGTTTCTGTGGCCGTTTCATACGGCATAGTGGATGGTGGCCCGATCGCGTGCTGCGGCTTTTCCGGCGTGGCACGGCGCGATTCACCGACGCGCCGGTGCATGAAAAAGTCGTGCCCTCGGGTACGGTAGGGCGCTTGCAGGCGCATTTCCTGCACTACACCTATCCCACCCTGGATACGGCCCTGGTCAAGATGAACCGGTACTCGACGGACGGCGCGCTGGCCATGCAGGCGCGTGGGCGCCGCGCCTCGCTGAGTTCGGCCCTGGGGCACGGCATCTGGACCTTTATCCGCATTTATCTGATTCGGCGCGGCTTTCTCGACGGCAAGCATGGTTTCGTGCTGGCCGCCGTCGCCGCGATGGGCAGTTTTTCCCGATACGCCAAGCTCATGTTCTTGAGCGAACAAAACGTCGACCCGCTGGAAACGCATGAAGATTCTTGAACTCAACCTGGAGCGCGGCTGGCGGGGAGGCGAGCGCCAGACCCTCTGGAGCGCCCTGAGGTTTCGCGAGGCGGGCCACGAAGTGGAGCTGCTTGCGCGCGAGGGCCAGCCGCTGGCGCTGGCGGCCGCCGCGCAAGGCCTCACTGTCCATGGCTTGGCCGGCAGCGCGCAGGCATTCGGCTTTCTGGCCAGGCAGGGGCGCGACTATGACATCCTGCACTCGCAGACAGCGCACATGCTGACCTGGTGTGTGCTTAGCAAGTGGCTGCATCGGCGCCCGGTGGTGTGCAGCCGGCGCGTGGCGTTTGCGCTGGGCAGTGGGTTCAGCCGCTATAAATACCGGCTCGCCGACAAAAGCGTGGCCATCAGCGAAGCCTGTGCGGCGGCCCTGCGCGAGGCCGGTGTGCGCGACGTCAGGATCATACGCTCGGCTGTGCACGCGCCCGCGCCCGACATGGCGCGCGTCAGCGCCTTCGTGCGCGAGCAGCGGCTTGAGGGACGCAAGGTGCTGGCCACCATGGCGGCGCTGACCATCGACAAGGACCCGCACACGCTGGTGCAGGCGGTGCGTCTGCTGCGCGAGCGGCGCGATGATTTCACGCTTTTGCATTTTGGCTATGGCGGCATGACCGACGAGGTTGCCGCCGCCATTGCCGAGGCGGGCCTGCAAGATCACTACCGATTGATGGGTTTTCACAAGAACCCGGAAGATTTCTACGCCTGTATGGACGGCTACGTCATGAGTTCGCGGGAAGAAGGGTTGGGCAGCAGCGTGCTCGACGCGATGGTGCGGCGGGTGCCGGTTGCCTCTACCGATGCCGGCGGCCTCAAGGAAGTGCTGGGCGATGGCCGCGGCCTGCTGTCGCCGGTGGGCGATGCGCCAGCCCTGGCTCGCAATATGGAAGCCTTGCTCAGCAGCGAGCCCGAGCTGTCCGAAAAGCGTGAGCACATGCTGGAGCTGGCCCTGGATTGGGTGAAGCAGGAATGCGACGTTGATCGCATGGGCGATCGTTATCTCGAGCTGTTCAAGGAGTTGCTGGAGCGCAAGCGGTGAGTACATCCATGCAACAGACCCCCGTGGCGTATCGATGCGCCCAGTGGCTGGCGGTGGGCGGGGCCATCGCCTTGCCCACGCTGTCGCTGGCTTATCGTGGCGGGGCCAACACCGGCTACTTTGTCATGCTGCTGGCCAGCCTGACGGGATTGGGCCTGTATTTTTTTGGCCGCGATGGCGGCCATGGCCGTCAGGCGGCGATGACGCCGGCCTATAAGGCCTTTTGCATGGCGATGAGCCTGCCGTTGCTGGCCGTTTTGTCCAACCAGGTGTTCACGGGCACGTTCGACGATGGTGCGTTCGACGCGCCCTCGCGCATGTTCTTTGTCATTGCGATTGCCTGGTGGCTGATGCGCTGTCCCTGGCAGCGCCTGCAGCACGTGCAGTGGGGGCTGTGCGTTGGGGCCGTGGTGGGCGCCGCCGCGCTGGCTTCGATTTCCGATTTCGGCAGCGCAGGGCGGCCCGAGCCCGCGTTTGCCACGGCCATTACCTTCGGCAACCTGGCCTTGGTGCTGGGCTTGTGCGCCTGGGTTTGCATCGCCTGGCGTATTACCCGCTCGCGGCTGGAAACCTGGTTCAAGGTCATCTGTGGCGCGGCCGGCATGTATGGCTCTTTCCTGTCGCAGTCGAGGGGTGGCTGGCTGGCGCTGCCTGTGCTGCTGGCTGCCCTGATTCTGCTGTCGCGCCTGCATTGGCGCTGGAAGTCGCTGCTGGCTGCGGCAACCCTGGTATTGCTGGGCGGCATTTATGTTGGCAGCTCCATGGTCCAGGAAAGAGTCAGCGAGGCGGCCACCGAACTTACCGACTACGCCCGGGGTGGCAATCCTGACACCTCCATCGGGCTGCGCATGCAATTCTGGCAGGCATCCATCGAAATGTTTACCGAGCATCCGCTTACGGGCGTGGGCGCACAGAACATACGCGATGAGTTCCGCCGCCGGGCGCAAAGTGGCGAGATGACGCCCAAGGTGTCGACCTTCAACCATTCGCACAACGATATGTTGTGGGCGATGGCCGCCTTGGGTATACCCGGCATGCTGGCCTTGCTGGCGGTGTACCTGGTGCCGCTGGCCTTGTTCGCCAAGGCCTCGCGCCATCCCGAAATACGGGTAAGCGTGGCCGGCCGCATGGGGATCGTGCTGGTCCTGGGCTATATGGTTTTCGGCTTTACCGAAGCCATGTTCGCGCTTACGATGAATACTGCGTTCTATGCAGGGATGCTTGCCATTCTGATGGCTCTTACCCGATCCGCAAGGCCATGACTCCTACGTCCTTTCGCACCGTGCCGGTGCTGATGTACCACCATGTCTCGCCCTCCGACGGCATGATCACGATTACGCCCGAGTACTTCGAGGAGCACGTGGCATGGCTGTCGCGCGCCGGCTATAGCACGCTGAACGCCGCGCAGCTGGCGGGGTTCCTCGCTGGCGAGCCGGTTCCGGAAAAATCGGTGGTGCTGACCTTTGATGATGGCTACCTGGATAACTGGGTATATGGCCATCCGGTATTGGCCCGTCATGGCATGCAGGCGGTCATGTTCGTGGTAACGGGCAATGTCCACGACGGCCCGGCACGCCCCCATGCGGGCATGAACCAGGCCATCTTGCCTGCGACCCCCGAGCACCGGGCCTGTGAGGCCGCTATCGAAGCCGGCCGGGCGGATGACGTGACCGTGCGCTGGAGTGAAATCCACGCCATGCGCGAAGCCGGCACCTTCGACTTTCACAGCCATACCCATACTCATACGCGGTGGGACAAGATCTGTAGCGATCCTGCCGAGAAGCGCCAGCGCCTGGCGCAAGACCTCGCGCTTTCGCGTGCGGCGTTGCAGGCCAACCTGGGATCGGTATCCGATCATTTGTGCTGGCCGCAGGGCTACTTCGATACCGACTACCTCGACGAGGCGCGCAGCCTGGGCTTCCAGCACCTGTATACAACCGACCCCGTCGGCCAGAACAAGCCCGGCACCGATCCTGGCCACATCCATCGCATTACCGCCAAGAACGAGCCTGGCACCTGGTTGAAACGCCGCCTCTGGCTTGCGCGTCATCGCGTGCTGGGGCCCTTGTACGACAAGATCCGATACTGAGGCGAGCATGGAACCCCTATCGTTGTCTGATTCGCCCGCCGATGTGATTCAGGCCAGCGTGGGGGGCGAGGTACGGGCGCCGCGGCGCCTGCTGTTCCACGTTCGCCATTTTGGCGTGGGCGGCATAGAAAACGCGCTGCTGGGCTGGCTGCGAGGACTCGATCGCCAACTGTTCTCGGTGCACCTGTCCGTGGCTTTGCCTACCCGCGAGCTTCAGGAAATCTATCGCGAGCGTTTGCCGCCGGACGTGGTCGTGCACTTTCTGATCGAGCCCGACAGCTGGCTCGCCCGCACGCACCAACGCCGGCGCGATCACCGCCTGGGCAAGACGGGCCGGATGGCGTTTGGCGCGGCCATGTCCTGGGCGGGCAGTCGGCGCATACGGGCCGGACTCTTGCGGTTGGCGCCCCAGTACGACGTGGTGATCGACTATGACCTGACCTTGCGCAAGCAAGCCAGCGCGATCCGGCAGCCCCTGCTGGGCGTGCGCCACTTCCGTTTCTGGTCCCGGCGCACGGCCAAGGCGGTGCGGACTGGGCGCGATTATCGCCATTACGATTGCGTGCTGGTGCTCAATGAAGCCATGCGGCTCCAGGCGCGGGCCTTGTTCGCCCAGGATTTGAAGTGCATCGACATCCTGCCCAATGCTTTCGATCTGCAGGCCATGCGTAGTGCCGCCCAGGTGCCGCCCGCATCGCCGCTGCCTGAAGGGCCTTATGTGGTGTGTGTGGCCAGGCTGGATATCGTCACCAAGGGCCTGGATGTGCTGTTGCAAGCCTGGCAGTCGCTGCTGTCCACCCAGGCGGCTGCGGCTACCCATACGCTGGTGCTGGTGGGCGACGGCCCGGATCGTGGCCGGCTGCTGCAAATGACCCGCCAGTTAGGCCTGGAAGGCCGTGTTCATTTTGCCGGGATGCAGGCCAATCCCTATCCGTGGATCCGGCATGCGCGCCTGTTGGTGTTGGCCAGCCGCTCCGAAGGCCTGCCCAATGTGCTGATCGAGGCCATGGCGTTGGGATGCATGGTGGTCAGTACCGATTGCCCGGTCGGCCCGCGTGAGTTGCTGGATGGCGGCAGGGCAGGGGTGCTGGTGCCGGTGGACGATGCCAAGGCGCTTGGCGATGCCATGTGGCGTGCGCTAAGCGACGACTCGCTGCGGCAAGCCTGCTTGAGTGTGGCTGGTCGACGGGTGGATAACTACGGCATCGAGGCCGGCAACCAGCGCATGCATGCTCTGGTTGAGCGCATACTGGCCGAGTAGGGCAGTATGCGCCGCACCCGGCCTGGCGGCATGGCGCCGCTTGGCCGGGATGGAACTTACAGTACGGCGACGATCGCGCTGGCAACAGCGTCGATGTTGCGGCTGTTCAGCGCAGCGACGCAGATGCGGCCGGTAGCGACGGCATAGATGCCGTGCTCTTCGCGCAGGCGCTCTACCTGGTCGGCGGTAAGGCCCGAATACGAGAACATGCCACGCTGTTGCAGCACGAAGCTGAAGTCCTGCGTCGCGCCTTTTTCCGCCAGCTTTTCAACCAGCTGCTTGCGCATCAGGCGGATACGATCACGCATCTGGGCGAGTTCGTCTTCCCATTGCTGGCGCAGTTCAGGCGTATTCAGTACCGAAGATACCACCGTGCCGCCATGGGTGGGCGGGTTGGAGTAGTTGACGCGGATGACGCGCTTGAGCTGGCTCAGGGTGCGGGCCGCTTCGTCGCTGGTGCCGGTGATGATGGTCAGGGCGCCCACGCGCTCGCCATACAGCGAGAACGACTTGGAGAACGACGAGCTGATGAACACGGTGACGTTGGCGGCGGCGAACAGGCGCACGGCGGCTGCGTCGGCATCGATGCCATCGCCAAAGCCCTGGTAGGCGATGTCCAGGAACGGTGTCAGGTTGCGCGCCTTCACGACTTCCACGATCTGCGCCCACTGGGCATCGCTCAGGTCGACGCCGGTGGGGTTGTGGCAGCAGGCATGCAGCACGACCACGGTGCGCTCGGGCATGGCGCGCAGGGCGTCGAGCATTTCGTCGAACTTGACGCCATGCGTGGCCGGGTTGTAGTAGGGGTAGCTGATAACCGGGAAGCCAGCGCCTTCGAACAGCGCGCGGTGGTTTTCCCAGCTGGGATCGCTGATGGCGACCTGGACGTCAGGGGTAATGCGCTTGAGGAAATCGGCGCCGATTTTCAGTGCGCCGGTGCCGCCCAATGCCTGGGCGGTAAGCAGGCGGCCGCTGTCGAGCAGCGGCGAGTCGTTGCCCAGCAGCAGCTTTTGCACGGCCTTGTTGTAGGCGGCAATGCCTTCGATGGGCAGGTAGCCACGGGCCGCAGCGGCTTCGATGCGGGCGATTTCGGCCGTGCGCACGGCCTTGAGCAGGGGGATGCGGCCATCATCATCGTAATACACGCCAACACCAAGGTTGACCTTGGTGTTGCGGGTATCGGCGTTGAACTGTTCGTTCAGGCCCAGGATAGGGTCGCGCGGCGCCATTTCGATGGCAGCAAGAATTGAGCTCGACATATGCGGGTAGCTTAGGCAGCAGTGAGGAAACGGGATGTAAGCCCTGGGGCGGCAGCATGTGGCTTGTACGAAGCATCACTGCGCGCGACAATGGCAGGTTGCGTTTAACCGAAGAGTCTAGCATGACCGATCCCGGCTTCGTGCATTTCCCGGATAGCCCGTTTCACCTCTATCAACCGTATCCTCCTGCGGGAGACCAGCCGCGTGCTATCGACGAGCTGGTGGAAGGCATACGCGATGGCCTGATGTTCCAGACCCTTTTGGGGGTGACGGGCTCGGGCAAGACCTACACCATGGCCAACACCATTGCGCGTCTTGGCCGGCCGGCACTGGTGCTTGCGCCCAACAAAACCCTGGCGGCGCAGTTGTATGCCGAAATGCGCGAATTCTTTCCGCGCAATGCGATCGAGTATTTCGTGTCGTACTACGACTACTACCAGCCAGAGGCCTATGTGCCGACGCGGGACCTGTTCATCGAGAAGGACTCGTCGGTGAACGAGCACATCGAGCAGATGCGGCTGTCGGCCACCAAAAGCCTGCTCGAGCGGCGCGACACGATCATCGTCGGCACCGTGTCTTGCATCTACGGTATTGGCAATCCCAGTGACTACCACGCCATGGTCATGATCCTGAGGGTGGGCGATGAAATCGGCCAGCGCGACATCATCAAGCGCCTGGTTGCCATGCAATACGCCCGCAACGACGTCGAGTTCAATCGCGCCACCTTCCGCGTGCGGGGCGAAACCATCGATGTGTTCCCCGCCGAGCATGCCGAACTGGCGGTGCGCATCACGCTGTTCGACGACGAGATCGAAACCCTGGAACTGTTCGACCCGCTGACCGGCCGGGTAAGGCAGAAGATTCCGCGTTTTACGGTGTATCCGGGTTCGCACTACGTTACCCCGCGGGAAACCGTGATGCGCGCCATTGAGGACATCAAGGACGAGCTGCGCCAGCAAAGCAAATTCTTTGTCGAGAACGGCAAGCTGGTAGAGGCCCAGCGGCTCGAGCAGCGCACGCGTTTCGATATCGAGATGCTGCAGGAGCTCGGGTTTTGCAAGGGCATCGAAAACTACAGCCGGCATCTGTCGGGTGCGAGTCCGGGTGACCCGCCGCCCACGCTGGTCGACTACCTGCCCCCGGATGCCCTGATGTTCATCGACGAGAGCCATGTCACCATTGGCCAGCTGGGCGGCATGTACAAGGGCGACAGGGCGCGCAAGTCCAACCTGGTCGACTACGGTTTTCGCCTGCCTTCGGCGCTCGACAACCGCCCCTTGCGGCTGGACGAGTTCGAGCAGCGCTTGCGCCAGTGCGTGTTTGTGTCGGCGACGCCGGCGGCCTACGAGGAAGCGCATACCGGCAAGGTGGTCGAGCAGGTGGTGCGTCCTACCGGCTTGGTCGACCCCATCGTGGATGTCAGGCCGGCCATCACGCAGGTCGATGATGTCCTGGGCGAGATCCATCTGCGCGTTGCCCTCAAGGAGCGCGTGCTGATCACGACGCTGACCAAGCGCATGTCCGAAGACCTGACCGATTTCCTGAGCGAGCACGGCGTGAAGGTGCGCTACCTGCACTCGGATATCGAAACCGTCGAGCGCGCGGAGATCATCCGCGATTTGCGCCTGGGGGTGTTCGACGTGCTGGTGGGGATCAACCTGTTGCGCGAAGGCTTGGACATTCCAGAGGTGTCGCTGGTGGCCATTCTTGACGCCGACAAAGAGGGCTTCTTGCGTTCCGAGCGCAGCCTGATCCAGACCATAGGCCGGGCCGCGCGTAACCTGAACGGCAGGGCCATCCTGTATGCCGACCGCATTACCGACTCCATGCGCCGCGCGCTGGGCGAAACCGAGAGGCGCCGCGACAAGCAGTTGCGCTTCAATGCGGACAACGGCATTACGCCGGTGGGCGTGCGCAAGGAAGTGCGTGACCTGATCGACGGCGTGGTGGCGGCCGACGACATGCTGACCGCCTTGCCCAGCTTCCCGGTAGGCACACTTAACGAAAAGCAGCTGGCCAAGGAAATCCGTCGCCTGGAAAAGGAAATGATAGATCATGCCCGCAACCTCGAATTCGAGCAGGCGGCTCAGGCGCGCGACCAGCTTGTGAGGCTCAAGCAGCAGGTATTCGGAGCGGGCGGCGTCGATCATGTGGGCTAGCCGGCGCATGTCTCATGCCGCCTGCATGGCTTGCCAAGTGTAAAAACTCAAGACAGTGTCACAGTTTTGCAACATGCACCATGACGGTGCGTGTTGCCTCGAACTTGTTGCACTGCAGCGCAAGCGACTCAAAAAGGGCCTGAATGGCCCAGCGCGCCGTGTGAGCGACTGCTCTGCGACATATGGCAATTGCCAAAAAATGCTTGAAATATATCGGGTTTTCCCTCAGACTTTCACCTCATGATGACCAAGGTTCTTTTCGTATGCATGGGCAACGTCTGCCGCTCTCCGAGCGCGCAGGGTGTGTTCCAACACATGGCCGATGAAGCGGGGCTGGCCGATTTGGTGCGTGTCGACTCCGCAGGCACGCATGCGTTTCATATCGGTGAAGCGCCCGATGCGCGTGCGCAAGCCGCTGCCCGAAAGCGAGGCTTCGATCTGTCCGGCTATGTGGCCCGCCAGATTCGCCCCGAGGATTTCCACGAGTATGACCTCATTCTCGCTATGGATTGGGATAATCTGGCGGCACTTCAGCAGCAGTGTCCCAAAACGTATCAGCACAAGCTCATGCTGTTGATGCGTTTTGCCAATGAGTTCGAGGAAGCCACCGTGCCCGATCCCTACTACGGCGGCCCGGAAGGTTTCAACAAGGCACTCGACTATATCGCCGATGCCTGTCAGGGTGTGGTCGAGCTGGTTCGCAAGCGCGCAACCCAGTACCAGGCGGCCTGATTGCTGCGGTATGGTGCCAGACACCGCGCCTTCGGGCGCGGTGTTTTTGCATGTATACCCTAGTAATTTAGTCGGGATTCCTCTATACTTGAGTAAATCGTTAGGGAATTCTCCATGCGGCTCACTACCAAAGGCAGATTCGCGGTTACCGCCATGATCGATCTGGCTCTGCGTCAGCAGGGCGGCCCGGTTCCATTGGCAGCTATCAGCGAACGCCAAAATATCTCGTTGTCGTACCTTGAGCAGTTGTTCGGCAAGCTGCGCCGCCACGAGTTGGTGGACAGCATGCGCGGCCCGGGGGGCGGCTATTCGCTGGCCAAGCTGGCGCGTAACGTTACCGTTGCAGACATTATTTTTGCCGTGGATGAGCCTCTTGATGCCACCGACTGTGGCGGCAAGCAGGATTGCACACGAGGCACCGATGGTCGCCGGGGCAAATGCATGACGCACGAATTGTGGTCCACGCTCAACCGCAAGATGGTCGAGTACCTGGATTCCGTGTCGCTGCAAGACTTGGCCGACCAGCAGCGCATGCGCGAACTCGAGGAGGCCTCGCAGGCTCGCCAGGTTCGAGTATCCCATCGGGCGCCGGGCGCGGCTTCGTCATCGCTGCCCTGCTGAATGTGCATCGGGCATTGAACAAAATTGAATGAGTACGAGGGCAGTATGAGCACAACACCCATCTATTTCGACTATTCCGCCACCACGCCAGTAGACCCGCGCGTAGCCCAGAAGATGATTCCGTGGCTGACCGAGCACTACGGTAACCCGGCGTCGCGCAGCCACTCGATAGGCTGGGACGCGGAAGCCGCAGTCGAAGAAGCACGTGTCCAGGTTGCCCAGCTGGTAAACGCCGATCCGCGTGAAATCATCTGGACATCCGGTGCGACTGAATCCGATAACCTCGCCATCAAGGGCGCGGCGCACTTCTATGCCGAACGTGGCAAGCACATCATCACGGTCAAGACCGAGCACAAGGCCGTGCTCGACACCTGTCGCGAACTCGAGCGCGAGGGTTTCGAAGTCACTTACCTCGACGTGCAGGACAACGGCCTGATCGATATCGACGTCTTCAAGGCGGCCTTGCGCCCGGACACCATCCTGGTGTCGGTCATGTCGGTGAACAACGAAATCGGTGTCGTCCAGGATATCGACCAGATCGGTGAAATCTGCCGTGAAAAAGGCATTATTTTCCACGTCGATGCCGCTCAGGCCACCGGCAAGATCGTGATCGACCTGCAGAAGCAGAAAGTCGACCTCATGTCTTTCTCGGCGCATAAAACCTATGGCCCCAAGGGCATCGGCGCCCTGTATGTGCGCCGCAAGCCGCGTGTGCGCATCGAAGCGCAGATGCACGGCGGCGGCCACGAGCGAGGCTTTCGTTCGGGTACCCTGGCGCCCCACCAGATCGTGGGCATGGGCGAGGCTTTTCGCATCGCCCGCGAAGAAATGGCGACCGAGAACGAGCGCGTGCGCATGCTGCGCGATCGCCTGTGGGCGGGTGTCTGCGACATGGAAGAGGTCTACCTCAATGGCGACATGGAGCGCCGGGTGCCGCACAACCTGAACGTCAGCTTCAACTATGTCGAGGGCGAGTCCCTGATCATGGGGATCAAGGAACTGGCGGTTTCCAGCGGATCGGCTTGCACCTCGGCCAGCCTGGAGCCTTCATATGTGTTGCGTGCCCTGGGTCGCAACGACGAACTGGCGCACAGTTCCATTCGTTTCACGATGGGACGTTTCACGACCGAGGCCCATGTCGACTTCGCCATCAAGCTCATCAAAGAGCGCATCGGCAAGCTGCGCGACATGTCCCCGTTGTGGGAAATGGCGCAGCAGGGCATTGATTTGAATACGGTGCAGTGGGCTGCACACTAAGGAGTACATCATGGCATACAGCGACAAGGTCATCGACCACTACGAAAATCCGCGCAACGTCGGTTCCTTCGACAAGGCCGAAGCCGGTGTGGGTACCGGCATGGTTGGCGCGCCCGCCTGTGGCGACGTAATGAAGCTGCAGATCAAGGTGGGCGAGGGCGGCGTCATTGAAGACGCACGCTTCAAGACCTACGGTTGCGGTTCGGCCATTGCTTCGAGCTCGCTGATTACCGAGTGGGTAAAAGGCAAGACGCTGGATGAAGCGATGAACATCCGCAATACCGAGATCGCACAGGAACTGGCCTTGCCTCCCGTCAAGATCCATTGCTCGATCCTGGCCGAAGACGCAATCAAGGCCGCTGTGCAGGATTACCGCGAAAAGCATTCCTCCTGAATACCGGATTCGCCATGTCTGTATCACTGACTGAAAACGCAGCACGTCACGTTGGCCGCTACCTGCAAAAGCGTGGCAAGGGAATCGGGCTAAGGTTGGGCGTACGCACCACGGGGTGTTCCGGCCTGGCGTACAAGCTCGAGTATGTGGACGAAATCACGGCTGAAGACCAGGTGTTCGAGAGCCATGGCGTCAAGGTCTTCATCGACCCGAAAAGCCTGGCCTATCTTGATGGCACCCAGCTTGACTACACGCGCGAAGGGTTGAACGAAGGATTTCGCTTCAGCAACCCGAACGAAAAGGCGCAATGCGGTTGTGGTGAGTCGTTCACAATTTGATGGCCAGTACCGTAACAGCGCCCGTCGTGGGCGCTCACGTTGAATTCAACGCCGACCATTTCGTGCTGCTGGGCCTGCCCCGGCGGTTTGGTATCGACCGCGCCAGGCTGGACACGGCTTGGCGCGAGTTGCAGGCCAAGGTTCACCCCGATCGCTTCGCTGCCGGCTCCGACGCTGAAAAGCGCGTGGCCTTGCAGTGGGCATCTCGTGTGAACGAAGCCTATCGTGTGCTGCGCTCGCCGCTGCAGCGCGCCCGCTATCTGTGCGAGCTGGCAGGCTTCGATGTCCAGGCCGAAAGCAATACGTCCATGGCTCCCGCCTTTCTGATGCAGCAGATGGAATGGCGCGAGGCGCTGGACGACGCTCGAGCCGAGGGCACGCAGCAGGGCTACGAGGCCCTGTCGGCCCAGCTTGACGATGCGCGTCAGGACATGATGCGCAGCTTGGGCAGCCTGCTGGACGGCGAACACCCCGATTACGGCGCCGCGGTTGCCCGGGTTCGTGAGTGGATGTTCATCGAACGCCTGGGCGAAGAGATCGAAGCGGCGCAATACTAACGAACCAAGGGCCCGTTGACTGCGCATCGCGCATGCAGATGCAGTCCAGTCGGCGCGCCAGGATACCTCTAATGGCATTACTGCAGATTTCCGAACCCGGGATGGCTCCCGCGCCGCATCAGCGGCGGCTTGCCGTGGGTATCGACCTGGGTACCACCAATTCGCTGGTTGCAGCGGTGCGTAGCGGCGTGGCCGAAGTACTGCGCGACGCCCAAGGCCATGCGCTGCTGCCTTCCGTGGTGCGCTACCTGGAAGACGGCTCGGTGCAGATCGGCCGCTCGGCGCGCGCCGCCCAGAGCGAAGATCCGCACAACACCATCGTGTCGGTCAAACGCTTCATGGGCCGCAGCACCGACGATGCGCGTGACGCCAACGCTTCCTACATCTTTGCCGATACGCCGGGCATGTTGCGGCTGCGCACCGTGCAGGGCGACCTGAGCCCGATCGAAGTGTCGGCTCAGATCCTGGCCAAGCTCAGGCAATTGGGCGAAGACGTGCTGGGCGACGACCTGGTCGGCGCCGTGATTACCGTGCCCGCGTATTTCGACGATGCACAACGCCAAGCTACCAAGGACGCGGCTCGCCTGGCCGGCCTGAATGTGCTGCGCCTGCTCAACGAGCCCACCGCGGCGGCTATCGCCTACGGGTTGGATAACGCCTCGGAAGGCGTGTACGCGGTGTACGACCTGGGCGGCGGTACCTTCGATGTTTCCATCCTGCGGCTGTCGCGCGGTGTGTTCGAAGTCATTGCCACGGGCGGCGATACGGCCCTGGGCGGTGACGACTTCGATGCGGTCGTGTTCGACTGGGTTTGCGCCAACTGGAATCTGTCGGGCTTGATCGCACAGGATGTCCGCGCCTTGCTGCTTGCCATCCGCGATGCGCGCGAGGCCTTGTCCGAGAAATCGGACGTCGACTTCCAACTGACGCTATCCACAGGTCATTCGCTGGCAGCGCACCTGACTCGGGCGCGTTTCAACGAACTTGTGCAGCCGCTGGTGCAGCGCACGCTCGCCACGGTGCGCCGGGCCTTGCGCGATGCCGAACTGTCGGCGTCCGATATCAAGGGTGTCGTCATGGTAGGGGGTGCCACCCGCACCCCCATCGTGCGCGAAGCCGTTGGCGCGCTGCTGGGCACCGAGCCCCTGGTCAACCTGAATCCCGACGAAGTCGTGGCTTTGGGCGCGGCCATGCAGGCCAATCTGCTGGCGGGCAACGGCGCGCCGGGCGAGGACTGGCTCTTGCTTGACGTCATTCCGCTGTCGCTGGGGCTGGAAACCATGGGTGGGCTGGCCGAGCGCGTCATCACGCGCAACACCACCATTCCGGTTGCCCGCGCACAGGAATTCACCACTTTCAAGGACGGCCAGACCGCCATGGCCATCCACGTGGTGCAGGGCGAGCGCGAACTCGTCAGCGACTGCCGCTCGCTGGCGCGCTTCGAGCTGCGCGGCATCCCGCCCATGGTGGCCGGTGCCGCACGTATCAAGGTCACTTTCCAGGTGGACGCCGATGGTGTGCTGGCAGTGACTGCCCGCGAAGAAAGCACCGGCGTCGAAGCCTCGATCAGCGTCAAGCCGTCGTATGGCCTGTCGGATGACGAGGTGGCCAAGATGCTGGCCGACGGCATGCAAAGCGCCGACGCCGACATGCGCGCGCGCAGCCTGCGCGAGCAGCAGGTCGAGGCGCAGCGCCTGGACGAAGCCGTGAGCACTGCGCTGGCAGCCGATGCCGACCTGCTCGATGAGCAGGAACGCGCCGCCGTCGATAGCGCGCTGCAGGCCATGCGGCTTGCCGCTGCCGGCGACGACTCCGAATCAATACGCGCGGCAGTATCTGCCGTGTCGCATGCAACCGAAACCTTTGCCGCGCGCCGCATGGATCGCAGTATCCGTACTGCGTTGACCGGCCGCAAACTCGACGAGCTGGCCTGATGCCGAAGATTACCGTATTGCCTCACCCCGATGTCTGCCCGGAAGGCGCCACGATTGAAGATGCGCCCGCGGGCGTGTCGATTTGCCGGGTCTTGCTGAACCACGACATCGAGATCGAACATGCTTGCGAACTGTCGTGCGCCTGCACCACTTGCCATGTCATCGTGCGCCAGGGTTTCAATTCGCTGGAAGAAGCCACCGAGAACGAAGAGGATCTGCTGGATCGGGCCTGGGGCCTGTCGACTACGTCCCGGCTGTCATGTCAGGCCCTGGTTACCGACACCGACCTGGTCGTCGAAATCCCGCGCTACACCATCAATCACGCGAAAGAGAGCCACTGATGAAATGGACAGACATCAATCAAATTGCCATTGCCCTGGTCGATGCGCATCCCGATGTCGACCCGCTTACGGTGCGCTTTACCGACTTGCATAACTGGGTGGTCGATCTGCCCGGCTTTGACGACGACCACAAGCGTTCCGGGGAAAAAATCCTCGAGGCCATCCAGGCCGCCTGGATAGACGAGGCCTGACCCGCCCCGATCTTGCCGGTGCAAGCCGAGCCGTATCACGGCAGGGCTTGCACCCGGTTGCCGGTGCCCGCCATCGGGCGGCCGGCCCATACCTGCCATATCCTTGCCCTGCGCGCAGCCTTGCGCCGGCAGTCCTGGCGTTCACCGCCAATCCGATTTCATGACCTCATCTTCCGCCACGCTGCCGTCGTCGTCAGCCTCGTCGTCCGTTCACCTGGGTTTTGCACTGTTTGCACTGGCCATGGGCGGTTTTGCCATCGGCACCAGCGAATTCGCCATCATGGGTTTGCTGCCCGACGTGGCCCGCGACTACGCCGTTACCGAGGCGCGAGCGGGGCAGCTTATCAGCGCCTATGCCCTGGGCGTTGTAGTGGGTGCGCCCCTGATCGCGGTGCTGGGATCAGGACTCAACCGGCGCCTGCTGGCCTTGTTGCTGATGGCCTGCTATGCCGTGGCCAACATCGCCAGTTCCCTGGCCCCCGGCTTTGGCTCCCTCATCGTGCTGCGCTTTGTCAGCGGTTTGCCGCATGGCGCCTATTTCGGCGTGGCGGCGCTGATCGCCGCTTCCATGGTGCCGGCATCCCGGCGGGGGTATGCGGTCGGGCGCGTGATGATGGGCCTGACGGTGGCCGCCCTGGCGGGTAATCCGCTGGCTGTATGGTTGGGCCAGGTCGCGGGCTGGCGCTATGCGTTCACGGCGGTCGGCGTGATCGCCTTGCTGACCATAGGGCTGATCCTGGCCTGCCTGCCGCCATTGCGCGACGAACCCCTGAGTTCGCCCAGGCGCGAACTCGGCGCCCTGACCAACAGCCGGGTTTGGATGACGCTGGCCATCGGCGCCATTGGCTTTGGCGGCGTGTTTGCCGTGATGAGCTATATCGCGCCCGCGCTGACCACGGTTACCGGCCTTGGGGCCAACAGCATCCCCATCGCCCTGGCCGTATTCGGCGCCGGCATGCTGGCCGGCAGTTACGTGGGCGGCTGGGCAGCCGACCGTGCCTTGATGCGCAGTACCGGCCTGATCCTGGTCTGGAGTATTGCGGTTCTGCTGCTGTTTCCTTTCATGCTGCGGCATCCGGTCAGTGCTTTCGTGGGCATCTTCCTGGTTGGCAGCGGGGTGGCGCTGGCTGCGCCCCTGCAGGTGCGTCTGATGGACGTCGCCGCCGATGCCCAGACCCTGGCGGCGTCGCTCAACCATTCGGCCTTCAATGCCGCCAATGCCTTGGGCGCCTTCCTGGGCGGCATGGTGGTTGGCACCGGCCCCGGAGTGGCGGCCACTGGCTGGGTGGGCGCGCTATTGGCCTTGGGCGGGCTGGCTGTGTTTGGCCTGGCCTGCCTGCAGGAGCGGCGGCACCAGGGCTGAAGAGCGCTTGGGCGGCAAGCGTGCCGGTCTCTTTGCGCCGCTTACGGGCAGACCATGAGTCAGGAAATAAGTCCCGCCCGCCGCGCGATGGCCAGCGCTTGGGTCCGACTGCTTGCGGCAAGCTTGGTGTTCAGGCTGCGCAGGTGACTGCGCACCGTGCTTTCCGACACGTGCAGCCTATGCGCCATGCCCGCGTTGGATAGGCCGTCGGCAAGCAGCGCCAGGACGGCGAATTCCTTGGCGGTCAAGCTGGCGCGCAGCGCCTGTTCCCTAGGCGGGTTTTGGCGGGAATCGGCGCCAGCCAGCAGGCTTGTCCTGCCGGCGTAAGCCTGCTGGCTGGCGGCCAGGCCGGTGCGCCAGCGCTGCAGGGCGGGCGCGGCATCCGGGTTGGCGGCGCACCAGAGGGCACCGGCGCGGCGCCGGGCGAATGATTCCAGGCATTCGGCCAATGGCCCGGCCTCATCGACGATCAGGCCATATACCGCCTCCTGGCAGGCATGATCCAGCACGCCGGTCAGGACGGCGTCCGCCGCATCGAGGTTGCCGGCTCGCGCCAGCGCCACACTGGCTATCAGTTGCAGCTTGAGCGCCCGGCGTTCACGGCCCTGCCGCCTGGCCTCGCGCCAAGCGTGGTTCAGGGCAAGCGCCGCGTGTTCCGCGTTGCCGGCATAGGCCTCCCAGCGCAGTTCGGCCAGTGCCGGATAGGAAAGATCATTGGCGGGCAAGTGCAGCTCGCGCATGCTGGCCCACAGGTCGGGATTGTGCGCGCGTCGCAATTCGTCTCGCGCAGCTTGGCTGTGTCCTTGCAGCAGGAGTATGCGTGCGCGCTCGAGCCGCGCGCTGGCGGCCATGCGCGGCAGGCGCCGATGGTGTCCCAGGTATTCAAGTTCGCCCAGTGTGACAAAGGCCTGCTCGGCGCAGCCACGCTGCAAGGCCATGCGAGCCAGCATGACATGGCCCAGGATCAGGTGGTCGGCCAGTCCGGCATCGCGGCCCAGCGGCATGTAGATGTCCAGCAGGCGCGCGGTCTCGGTCAATTGGCCGGATTCATAGAGCGCCACGGCATACAAGACCCCGGCCCAAGCGTTGCCGTTGGCCTGGGTGCCGGCGTGCGTGGCGCGCACCGCCAGCTGGAACCGCGCATGGGCCTGGCGAAAGCGCCCGGCAAGCAGGTCGATAACGCCTTCGACCGCTTCGGAGTACATGGCGTGGAAGTCGCCGGGGCCGGCTTGCAGGCCGGCGCGGGCTGTGTCGAGCAAGGCGCGCGCCTGATCGTACTTGCCGAGTATGCCGGCGGTATTGGCCATCGCGTTGACCAGGACAGCGGACGTGAATGGCGCCGGCGTGTCAGGCTGCGCCAGGATCACCATGCCGGTCTGGTAGCTTTCCTCGTGGCGGTCCAGCATGGCTAGCAGGATGGGGCGCAGCGCGGCGGCAGGGCGCCACCAGGCGCCGGCGATCACGTGGTCGCCGATTTCCATGGCCAGAGCGTCCAGTTCGGACAGCGCTTGGGCAGGGCCGTGCGTAAAACAGAGGGACCAGATCCGGATGGCAAGCAGCAGCGGCCTGGACTCCAGGGCCGGCCGTGGCAACTGGCGCAGCCAGCGCGCGAGCAGGCGGATCCGACCCTGGCCGAGCAGCTCCAGCCCATGGTGCTCGAGCATGCGCGCGGCGCACGCGAAGTCGCCACCATCAAGGGCATGATCGATGGCCGGCACGGGCCGTTGCCGTGCCGCATACCAGGCCGAGGCGCGCAGGTGCAATGCCTGCGCCGTTTGCGGTTGGGCCGCGCGCAGGCGGGCCTGCAGGTAGCTGGCGAACAGGGTGCGATAGCGAAAACCCTGCTGGTCTCCACCCTCCGGAGCCAGCAGGACGTCTGCCGCGGTCAACTCGGCCAGGATGGCGGCGCAAGGGGCATCGGGCAGCAGCGCCTGGCACAGGGATGGTTCCAGGCGTTTGAGGATGCTGGTGGCCAGCAGGAAACTCTGGATTTGCGGCGGCTGCTGGTTGAAGACATCGTGCGACAGGTATTGCGCCAGCATCCTGTCATCCCCGGAAA
>JBEBVZ010000029.1:0-54932 GCA_040392445.1 Verticiella sediminum | reverse complement strand
CTCGCGACCTCAACCTTGGCAAGGTTGCGCTCTACCAACTGAGCTATTCCCGCATCTTTACTGCTGCCAAACTTTTACACTTCTCTCGAAGCGTCTTGCGAAACGCGCTGTGTGTTTCGCAAGACCGCTACTATAGCAAAGCCATTTTCCGTGTGTCAAGCCAGTATGGCGAAAAACACTGAAAATCTGCAAAAAAGTTGATTAGTCGACGCGCGCGCCCGAATCCTGCACAACTTTTGACCACTTCACGCGTTCGCTCTGGATGAACTGGCCGAATTGGGCGGCCGACATGTCCGAAGCTTCGGCGCCTTGCAGCAGGTAGACCGCTTGGGTCTTTTCGTTGGCGCCGGTGGCAACGATTTCCTTGTTCAAACGCTCGACGACGTCGGCCGGGGTGCCTGCCGGCGCCATGACGCCGAACCAGCTGGTGGCTTCATAGCCCGGGACGGCGGCTTCGGCGATGGTAGGCACGTCGGGCAGCGAGGGCGAACGCTTGGCGCTGGTCACGCCCAGGGCCTTGAGGCGGCCGGCCTTGATGCCACCCAGCGAGGCGGGCAGGTTGTCGAACATGGCCTGAACGTCGCCACCCATCAGGGCAGTCACGGCAGGGCCGCTGCCACGGAAGGGGACGTGCATCATGTCGGTGCCGGTCATGCTCTTGAAGAGTTCAGCCGACAGATGGATCGAGGTACCGTTACCGGCCGAGCCTACGTTGACTTCACCCGGATGCGCTTTTAGGTAATCGATGAATTGCTGCACCGTCTCGATCTTATTTTCTTCTGCAAACGCCGCGTTCAGCACCAGAATGTTGGGTACCGACGCTGCCAGGGCGACCGGGGTGAAGTCCTTGTTGGGATCGAACTGCAGCTTGGAATACAGGAATTCGTTGATCGATTGCGTGCCGACCGTACCCATCATGATGGTGTAGCCGTCGGCTTTGGCGCGGGCAACCAAGGCGGCGCCGATGTTGCCGCCTGCACCAGCCTTGTTGTCAACGATGACGGTTTGGCCCAGCGCCTCGCCCAGGTTGTTGGCCACGACCCGGCCGATGATGTCAGTCGTGCCACCTGGCGGGAAGGGGACGACCATGGTGACTTCCTGGCTCGGGTAGTCGGCGGCAAGGGCGGCGGGCGCGGCCAGCGCTGCGCTCAGGGCGGCGCCAGCGATTGCTGTGGCCAGAAGGCGATTTTTCATGCGGGTCTCCAGAAGGGAAAGTCGGCATAGCCGATAGGATGGGGTCAAGTGTTGCCAAGCAGGGGACGGGGCATCGATCATGCCTCGTGCTTCTTGCAACGGGATGCAGCAGGTTGTTAGTTGTGTTCGCAACAAATTATGCGAAAAAAGCCGATATGCCGTAAGGCGGAACGCAGATTGTTTGGGGTTGGGTGCGTGGCGGCCTGTCGGGGGCCACGCGGCGGCCAGCAGGCCGCCAGTGTTGTGCTGGACAAGGCGCCATGGCCTGTCCAGGCGGCAAGAATACTACATTCGCGCTTTTTCGGCCTGCGCGCGGATTGTGCTCAGGGTGGTGTTGGGCGTGATGGCCTCCGGGTCGATCAGGCAATGCAGGATCGCCGGCTTGCCGCTGGCGCGCGCACGCTCGAAGGCCGGGCCGAAGGCGTCTGTGGTTTCGACGCGCTCGCCATAGCCGCCGAAGGCCTGGGCGTAAGCCGCGAAGTCGGGGTTCTTCAGCTGGGTGGCCGAGACGCGCCCGGGGTAATCGCGTTCCTGGTGCATGCGGATCGTGCCATACATGGCGTTGTCGAACACGAGGACGATGACGGGCAGGTCGTACTGCACCGCCGTGGCGAACTCCTGGCCGTGCATCAGAAAGCAGCCGTCACCCGCGAAAGCCACGACCGTGCGTTCGGGGAACAGGCGCTGCGCGCCGATTGCCGCGGGCACGCCATAACCCATCGAGCCCGAGGTGGGGGCAAGCTGGGTGCCGTACTGCGTGAACCGGTGAAAGCGATGCAGCCAGGTGGCGTAGTTTCCGGCGCCGTTGCACAGGATGGCATCGGCGGGAAGGTGGGCTTCGAGCCAGGCCATGACGCCGCCCATCTGCAGCGCCCCCGGCGTTTGTATATGGCTGGGGTCGCTCCAGTTCAGGTACGAGGCGCGCATGTCGGCGGTGCGCCCTGCCCAAGTTGGCTCGGCCGCCAGGGTGATGTTCTCGAGTTCGGCGCAGAAGGCCGTGGCGCTGGCGTGTATGGCCAGGTCGGCGCGATACACGCGATTGAGTTCGCCCGAGTCGGGGTGCACATGCACCAGCGGTTGGGCGGGCAGGGGCACTTCGAATAGCTTGTACGACTGGCTGGGCACTTCGGACATGCGCCCGCCCACCATCAGGACCAGGTCGGCTTCGCGCAGGGTTTCCAGCAGTTTGGGGTTGGCGCCCAACCCCAGGTCGCCGATGTAGCAGGGGTGTTTGGCGGAAAACAGCATCTGGCGCCGAAAGGACACGGCAACCGGCAGTTGTACGCGTTCCGCAAATCGGGCGAACTGCTCTACGGCCTCGGCATTCCAGGTGCTGCCGCCCAGGATGGCGACCGGGGCCTTGGCATGGCGCAGCATGTCCTGCAGCCTGCCCAGGTGGCTGGCCGAAGGGGCGGTAAGCACGGGCTCGTAGCACGGCGCGTCTACCACCAGCGCTTGTTCCACCAGCATGTCTTCGGGCAGTGCAATCACCACCGGGCCGGGGCGTCCGGACGTTGCGACATGGAAGGCGCGTGAAATGATCTCGGGCAGTCGCGCCGCGTCGTCGACTTCGGTGGCCCATTTGGCCTGGGGGCCGAAAGCCGCCCGGTAATCCAGTTCCTGGAACGCCTCGCGCCCGCGCACGCCGCGCTCGATCTGGCCCACGAACAGGATCAGGGGGGTGGAGTCCTGCAGCGCGATATGCACGCCCGCCGAGGCGTTGGTGGCGCCCGGCGCGCGGGTCACGAAGCAAATGCCGGGCTGGCCAGTAAGCTTGCCATGCGCTTCAGCCATCATGGCCGCGCCGCCTTCCTGGCGGCAGACGGTCACCGCGATGTCGGTGTCATACAGGGCGTCCAGGACCGCCAGATAGCTTTCTCCGGGAACGCAGAACGCATGCTGCACGCCGTGGCGCAGCAATTGATCAACAAGAATTTGACCGCCGGTGCGCGGCGCGGGTTGTGCAGGATGTGTCATGGATCAGGTGCCGTTGTCGTCGTGACCAGGTGTGAGGTGAAAGCCGCCGGCATGAAACACCAGCGGCATCGCGCAGGTATGCCCGCAGTGCTCGACTTCGCCCACCAGGATCATATGATCGCCTTCGGGGTAGCGGCTGCGGTTGTAGCACTCGAACCAGGCGGCATGGCCGGATTCCAGTATGGGGACGCCATGCTCGTTGGGCCGCCATGCCACGCCTTCGAAACGGCTGGCCCGGCCCGGCAGCGCAAACTGGCGGGCCAGTCCGGCCTGGCCGGCCGCCAGCACATGAACGGCGTAGTGTTCTATTTGTTCGAAGATCTCCCTGGCGCTGGATTGCAGCGACAGACTCCAGAGGATGAGCGGCGGGTTCAGCGAAACCGAGTTGAATGAGCTTACCGTCATGCCCAGCGGCTGGCCTTGCGGCGTGCGGGCGGTGACAATGGCCACTCCGGTAGGGAAGCGGCCCAGGGTGCGTCTGAACTCTGCGGAATCAAATGCGGGCGGTGCGGTGACCAGCGTTTCGTGCTTCATGCTCATCAGGGCGCCAGCCGGACGATGCGCCAGCCCTTTTCATGCTGGCGATAGACCAGCCGGTCGTGCAGGCGGGAGGGTCGGCCCTGCCAGAACTCGATGGCATCGGGCCGCAAGCGCAACCCGCCCCAGTGGGGCGGTCGCGGCGGGTCTTCGCCAAAGCGCTGGCGCGCCTCGGTTTCAAGCCGGGCCAGAATGTCGCGGTTGCCGATTTCGCTGCTTTGTTCGGACACCCACGCGCCTATGCGCGAACCCAGCGGGCGGCTGGCGAAGTAGGCGTCCGATTCCTGGGCCGCAATGCGCTGCACGGTTCCTTCTATGCGGACCTGGCGCTCGATCTGCGGCCAGAAGAAAAGCAGGGCGCCCCGGGGCTGGGTGTCGAGTTCGCGCCCCTTGCGCGAGCGGTAGTTGGTGAAAAAGACGAAGCCTTCGGCATCAAAGCCCTTGAGCAGCACAATGCGTGCGGAAGGATGGCCCTGGCTGTCGACCGTAGCCAGCGTCATGGCGTTGGGTTCTGGCACCCCGGCTGCCACGGCGTCATCGAACCAACGATGGAATTGGTCAAAAGGAGAGGCCGCCGCATCGCTTTCCAGCAATGCGCCTTTTTCATAGTTCTCGCGAAGATCTGCGATCGGCATGATGTTTCTGTTCGGCAAAAAAGCAATGCTGCAGTAATTCCGCGTTGCGGATACCGCCGGAAGATACCAGTGTAACGGTGGCGGGCGGTGCGCGCTGCGTGACGCCCGCGAGGCGCGGCCGGCGTACCTTACAGGTGCTGCACGATTTGTTCCAGGCGGCGGTCGGCAATGCCATGCTCGCGCAGGGCTCGCGCCGTGCTGGCCACGTACTCTACGCAATGGCCGTATTTGCCTGTGCTGTTGCGCACGGCGGCAACCACCTGTTCACGCGTCAGTTGTCCGGCGTAGCCCGGGCTTGCGCGATCCATCACGAACACCAGCGCCTGGATGTCGCCTTGCCCGGTGGTGCAGCGCAGCCAGCGGGGAAGGTAATCGCCCGAGGGCATTTCGCGTTCCCAGAGGGCGGGAAACGAGGTGGGGATGTCGTCGGCCGCCAGGCGAAACGCCATGCCCCGGCAGGCGCCGCCCCGATCCAGGCCGAACACCAGGCCGGGGTTTTCCGGCGTGCCGCGATTAATGCGCGACCACAGGCACAGCGAGCGGTGGTAGCCGCGCACTGTGGCCAGGCGTTGTTCCTGATGAACGAATTCGGGGCGCCAGATCAGCGAGCCGTAGCCGAAGATCCAGAGATCATCCCGGCCGTTCCAGCCCGCGGCAAGGGTGGCATGCATCGAGGCGGCACGTTCTTCGGGGGTCAGCAGGCGAAAGGACGTGGAGCAAGGAGGGAGCGCGTTGTTCATGCAGTGGTAAAACGGTTGCGTCGATATGCTGTGCAGTACGCATTCTGCGCCTTTTTGTTCTAATTCGTGTAGTTCCTCATCGTTCATCCATCCCAAAGTCTTCGCCATGTCACATTTGCCTTCCCAACGCCGCGCACGGCTGCCGCTCGCAGCGGTACGGCACGCGCGCGGTTCGGTGCCCATGCCGGGCTCGAAAAGCATTTCCAACCGGGTGCTGTTGCTGGCCGCGCTGGCGCAGGGCAATACCCACATCACCGGCCTGCTTGATTCGGACGATACGCGGGTCATGCTGGCCGCGCTGCGCGCCCTGGGTGTGCCGGTGCGTACCGACGAGGCTGCGCAAGAAGCGCACATTACGGGTTGTCCGCAGTTTCCCGAATCCGGCGTCGATCTCTTTCTGGGCAATGCGGGTACGGCGTTCCGGCCGCTGACGGCGGCACTGGCCCTGATGGGCGGCCAATACACGCTGGGTGGCGTGCCGCGCATGCACGAGCGCCCCATCGGCGACCTGGTGGATGCGCTGCGCCTGCTGGGCGCGCAAATCGACTACATGGGCCAGCCGGGGTATCCGCCCCTGGCCATTGCGCCGGCGTCTGCACTCAGGCTGGAAGCGCCGGTGACGATACAGGGCTCGGTGTCCAGCCAGTTCCTGACCGCCCTGTTGCTGGCCGCGCCGCTGGCCGCGCGCAAGGCCGGCCGCGCCATGGTGATCGAGGTGGTGGGTGAGCTGATCTCCAGGCCCTACATCGAGATTACCTTGAACCTGATGCGCCGTTTCGGCGTTCAGGTGCAGCGCGACGGCTGGCAGCGTTTTACCGTGCCTGCCGATGCGGCCTATGTTTCGCCGGGCACGTTCGCGGTCGAGGGTGACGCCTCGTCGGCGTCCTATTTCCTGGCGCTGGGCGCCATCGGCGGCGGCCCGGTCCGGGTCACCGGCGTGGGCGCCAACAGCATCCAGGGCGATGTGGCGTTTGCCGATACCCTGGCGGCCATGGGGGCAACCGTCGCGCGTGGCGACAACTGGATAGAAACGTCTGGCGTGATGGTGGCCGAGGGCGAGCGCCTGCGCGCCTTCGATGCCGACTTCAACCTGATTCCCGACGCGGCCATGACGGCCGCCGTGCTGGCGCTGTATGCCGACGGGCCTTGCCGTTTGCGCAACATCGGCAGCTGGCGGGTCAAGGAAACCGATCGCATCCATGCCATGTGCACCGAGTTGGCCAAGCTGGGGGCGGGCGTGCAGTCCGGCCCGGACTGGCTGGAAGTCGTGCCGCCGGCCCTGGCGGGCGGCTGGAGCGCATCGGCCGAGATCGGCACCTGGGACGATCACCGCATGGCCATGTGCTTTTCGCTGGCCGCGTTCGGCCCGGCGGCAATCACGATCCTGGATCCCGATTGCGTCAGCAAGACCTTTCCCACGTATTTCGACGTCTACGCGGAGCTGCTCGCATGAGTGTGCCGGTCATCACCATCGACGGCCCGACGGCATCGGGCAAGGGGACGGTCACGACGCGCGTGGCGGCCGCG
Organism: Verticiella sediminum; assembly: GCA_040392445.1. Classification (GTDB taxonomy): domain Bacteria; phylum Pseudomonadota; class Gammaproteobacteria; order Burkholderiales; family Burkholderiaceae_B; genus Verticiella; species Verticiella sediminum_A. The sequence goes on along the minus strand of JBEBVZ010000029.1, from coordinate 48,322 downwards.
CTGGGCTGGCATGTGCTCGATAGCGGCGCGCTCTATCGTCTGACGGCGCTGGCGTCCCGCAAGCATGGCGTGGCGGCCGACGACCAGGCCGGCCTGGCGCGCCTGGCGGGCGCCCTGGATGTGCGTTTTGACGGCGATGTGTGGCTCGAAGGCGACAAGGTCACCGACGCCATCCGGGATGAATCCGTGGGCAATCTCGCCTCGCGGCTGGCGGCCTACCACGAGGTGCGCGAGGCGCTGCTCGCGCGCCAGCGCGCGTTTCGCCTGGCCCCGGGCTTGGTTGCCGACGGCCGCGACATGGGTACGGTCGTGTTTCCCGATGCAGGCTTGAAGGTGTTTCTGGTGGCCAGCGCCGAGGCACGTGCGCAAAGGCGATATAAACAGTTGATGGATAAGGGTATTTCCGCTAATATCAGAGACCTCCTTGAAGATTTGCAGGCCCGGGACGCACGCGACGCAGAGCGCCAGGCCTCGCCCTTGAAGCCAGCCGCAGATGCGCTGCTTCTTGATTCTTCAGGGCTTGGTATCGATCAAACCGTGCAGCAGGTGCTTGAATGGCACCGGTCTTTGAAGCCTCGCGCGTGAAGATCGCGCCGGCGCAGTCGGGCCGGCACTGGCGTTGTACCCGGTATTCGTAGTATGTATGTAGTAGGCCCTCGGCATGTCCGGGGTTTTTGAACACCACCGCACTGGCAATCCCGCCGTTGTGGTGTGCAACCGGCCAATTCTGGCCTTGGATCCAACTTTAATGTCATCGGTTTCCCAAAACCCCGATAGCGGCATGGAAAGCTTTGCCGCCCTGTTCGAAGAAAGCATCAAAAACCAACAGATGAAGTCCGGCGAGGTCATCTCCGCCGAAGTGGTCCGCCTGGACCACAACTTCGTCGTTGTCAACGCCGGCCTGAAGTCCGAAGCGTATATTCCTATCGAGGAATTCCTTAACGATCAGGGCGAACTCGAAGTCGAAGAAGGCGACTTCGTTTCCGTGGCTATTGACTCGCTGGAAAACGGCTACGGTGACACCGTGCTGTCGCGCGACCGCGCCAAGCGTCTGTCGGCATGGCTGAACCTGGAAACCGCGCTGGAATCCGGCGAACTGGTTACCGGCACCATCACCGGCAAGGTCAAGGGCGGCCTGACTGTCATGACCAACGCCATCCGTGCATTCCTGCCGGGTTCGCTGGTCGACATGCGTCCCGTCAAGGACACCACGCCGTACGAAGGCAAGACCCTCGAATTCAAGGTTATCAAGCTCGATCGCAAGCGCAACAACGTTGTGCTGTCGCGTCGCGCCGTGCTGGAAGCCAGCATGGGCGAAGAGCGCGAAAAGCTGCTCGAAACCCTGCACGAAGGCGCCATCATCAAGGGCGTGGTCAAGAACATCACCGACTACGGCGCGTTCATCGACCTGGGCGGTATCGACGGCCTGCTGCACATCACCGACATGGCATGGCGCCGTGTGCGTCACCCCTCCGAAGTCCTGGCTGTTGGCCAGGAAGTCGAAGCCAAGGTGCTCAAGTTCGACCAAGAGAAGAACCGTGTCTCGCTGGGCGTCAAGCAACTGGGCGAAGATCCCTGGATCGGCCTGGCTCGTCGCTACCCGCAAGGCACCCGCCTGTTCGGCAAGGTCACCAACCTCACCGACTACGGCGCGTTCGTTGAAGTCGAAGCCGGTATCGAAGGCCTGGTGCACGTCTCCGAAATGGACTGGACCAACAAGAACGTCGATCCGCGCAAGGTTGTTACCTTGGGCGACGAAGTCGAAGTCATGGTTCTGGAAATCGACGAAGACCGCCGCCGTATCTCGCTGGGCATGAAGCAGTGCCGTGCGAACCCGTGGGAAGACTTCTCGGCCAACCACAAGCGTGGCGACAAGGTCCGTGGCGCCATCAAGTCGATCACCGACTTCGGCGTGTTCGTTGGTCTGCCTGGCGGTATCGACGGCCTGGTGCACCTGTCCGACCTGTCCTGGAGCGAAACCGGCGAAGAAGCCGTGCGCAACTTCAAGAAGGGTGACGAAGTCGACGCCGTGGTTCTGGGCATCGACACCGACAAGGAACGCATCTCGCTGGGTATCAAGCAGCTGGAAGGCGATCCCTTCAACAACTTCGTTGCCACTTACGACAAGGGCGCCGTGGTTCCGGGTACCGTGAAGTCGGTCGAAGCCAAGGGTGCGGTCGTGACCCTGTCGGTGGACGTCGAAGGCTACCTGCGTGCCTCGGAAATCTCGTCGGGCCGTGTTGAAGATGCGACCACCGTGCTGAACGCTGGCGACAGCGTCGAAGCCATGATCGTCAACGTCGACCGCAAAACGCGTTCGATCCAACTGTCGATCAAGGCCAAGGACAGCGCCGAAACCGCTACCGCTATCCAGCGTATGTCCGACGCCAGTGCTTCCTCGGGTACCACCAACCTGGGCGCGCTGCTGAAGGCCAAGCTCGAACAGCGTGACAACTAAGTCGCGCAGCGAAAAAGCCTTGTGACCAAGTCGGAACTGATTGCCCGTCTTGCCGCGCGCTACCCTCAGTTGGCAGCGCGCGACACAGACTACGCCGTCAAGACGATACTCGATGCGATGGCGCAGGCCCTAGAGGCCGGCCAGCGCATCGAAATCCGGGGCTTTGGCAGTTTCTCGCTGTCGTGTCGGCCACCGCGTATCGGGCGCAACCCCAAATCGGGGCAGCAGGTTCTCGTGCCCGAGAAGCGTGTGCCGCATTTCAAGGCTGGCAAGGAACTTCGCGAACGCGTTGATGCAAGACTGGCCGCCGAGTAATTTCGCGGCCGGTTTTTTTTGCCGTCGCCATAGTGTAGGCGCTTGCCTGCCGGCGATGTGCAGCAGGGTGATGTACATTTCGATACATACCCGACCCCACGAGTAGCAATCGCTCGTACAATTGCGGCTGTCCATCATTACGGAGCGAACATATGCGATACCTCGTCTGGGCTTTGCGTCTGCTCGTGTTTGTTGCAGTGCTTCTATTTGCGCTCAAGAACACTGATCCCGTCACTGTCCGCTTTTACGCAGATCATCTGGTTACCGAAGTCCCACTGATTGTGGTGATGCTCACGTGTTTCGTGATCGGCACTGTTTTCGGCCTCTTGCTGACGGTTCCCGCCGGTATGCGCCGACGCCGCGAACTGGCGCGCGTGCGCCGCGAACTCGAGCAGGCCCGTGCCGCCGAATCTCATACCATTCCAGCCACGCCGTCGCCCGACGACATGGCGCCGCTGTCGCCGTTGTAAGACGCGCGGGCAGACTATTTCTTATTGCGCAGGAAGCGTTTCGTGGATTTTGACCCCTGGTGGTTGATCTTGGTGCCGGTCCTGTTCGGTCTGGGCTGGATCGCCGCGCGAGTAGATGTGCGGCAAATGCTGTCCGAAACCCGCAAGCTTCCTGATTCGTATTTTCGCGGCCTGAACTTCCTGCTGAACGAAGAGCCCGACCGCGCCATCGATGCCTTCATCGAAGTGGTCAAGCTCGATCCGGAAACGGTCGAGCTGCACTTTGCGCTGGGCAGCCTGTTTCGCCGTCGCGGCGAACTCGAGCGGGCCATCCGGGTGCACCAGAACCTTTTGCAGCGCAACGACCTGCCCGAAGGGCAGCGCGACCAGGCCTTGCACGAGCTGGCGCAGGATTACCTCAAGGCGGGCTTGCTGGATCGTGCCGAAGACGGCTTCCAGCGCCTGAAGTCCACACGTTTTGCTGCCGACGCCCTGCGTGCCCTGATCCGCATCTACGAAGCCGAACACGACTGGCCGCGCGCGATCGCGGCGGTGCAAACCTTGCACAGCCTGGTCGACGAACCTGTGCCGCAGGCCGTGCACTATTACTGCGAACAAGCGGTGGCCGCGCTGGCCGCAACCCCGCCCGACCTCGAAGCCGCGCACACCGCGCTGGATGCGGCCGTCAACCAGGCCGAGGCCAACCAGGCGGGGGCTCCCGATCAAAGCGGCGCGACGCCGGGTCGCGTGCGCATCGCCATGTTGCGCGCCCAGCTTGCCGAGCTCGAAGGCGATGCGCGCAGCGCACGTACCTTGCTCGAATCGGTGCTCAAGCTGCAGCCCGAATTTGCCGGCATGGTCGCACCGCGCCTGCTGGCCCTGCATCGGGCCAGTGGCACCGAAGAGGCCGCCATCAAGCAGTTGCAGGCCCTGTACGAGCAACACCCTTCGCAAGACTTGTTCGACGCGATTTTCCAGGCGCAATGTGCGTCGCAGGGCGTGAACCAAGGCTGGACGTTTGCCCGCGCCGCGCTTGAGCGCCAGCCTTCGCTGCTGGGGCTGGACCGCCTGTTGCAGGCCCAATTGCAAAGCAGCGCCCATCCTGACGACCCGGCCACGGCCGACCAGGAGCGGCGCGACTGGATTTCCGATGCGGACGCCACACTGGTTCGCAGTCTTATCAGCCGCCATACGCAGCGTCTGGGCCGCTATGCCTGCCGGGCTTGCGGTTTTCGCGCCAAGCGTTTTTACTGGCAGTGTCCGGGCTGCAATGCCTGGGAAACCTATTCCCCCAAACGGCTTGAAGAACTTGAAGGCTCCTGACTCCGTTTTCCCCACCGCGGCCATCGCCAATGCCCGCGTATTGGTTATCGGCGATCTCATGATCGACCGCTATTGGTTTGGCGACGTCCATCGCGTGTCACCCGAAGCGCCCGTGCCGGTCGTGCAAGTGTCGCGCTGCGAAGACCGCCTGGGCGGCGCGGCCAACGTCGCACGTAATATCGCGACCCTGGGCGCGCACGTTACGCTGGCCGGCGTAGTGGGCCGGGACGACGCCGGTGTCGCGCTCTCCCGGCTGGTGTCAGAGTCGGGCATTACACCGGCCCTGGTGCAGGACGACGTTCCCACCACGGTCAAAATGCGGGTGCTGGGCCGCCAGCAGCAGTTGCTGCGGGTCGACTTCGAATCCGTGCCCACCGAAGCCGCCCTGGCGGCGCTGCAGGCGATGGTGGTGCCCTTGTTTGCCAGCCACGATGTGATCGTGCTGTCCGATTACGCCAAGGGCGCGCTGGCCGGTGTCAGCGAACTGATAACCATGGCGCGCGCCGCGGGCAAGCCCGCGCTGGTCGATCCCAAGGGGCATGACTACAGCCGCTATCGCGGCGCCAGCCTGATGAGCCCGAACCGTTCGGAAATGCAGGATGCGGTTGGGCGCTGGCACAACGAAGAGACGCTTACCAGCAGCGCCCAGCGCCTGCGCGAATCGCTGGATCTCGAAGCCTTGCTGGTTACCCGCTCGGAACAGGGCATGACGCTGTATACCGGATCGGGCCGCGACCATACCGATGCGCAGGCGCACGAAGTGTTCGACGTGTCGGGCGCTGGCGACACGGTGCTGGCCACCATGGCGGTGATGCGCGCCGCCGGCCTGGATTGGCACGCTGCCATGCTGTGGGCCAATCGCGCCGCCAGCATTGTGGTCGGCAAGCTGGGCACGTCAGTGGTTACTCCAGAGGAATTGCAGGCATGATCATCGTTACCGGAGCCGCGGGCTTCATCGGCAGCAACCTGGTCAAGGGGCTGAACGCCCGGGGCATCACCGACATCATCGCGGTCGACGACCTGACCGAGGGCGACAAATTCGTGAACCTGGCCGATTGCGCCATCGCCGACTACCTGCACAAGGATGAGTTTCGCGAGCGCGTGGCCTCGGGCCGGCTGCCCTCTGTGAAGGCGGTCCTGCACCAGGGCGCCTGCTCGGACACCACCGAGCGCAACGGCCACTACATGATGGACAACAACTATCGCGTCACGCTCGAGCTCTTCGAGTATTGCCAGCGTGTCATGGTGCCTTTCCTGTATGCCTCGTCGGCCGCGGTGTACGGCGCCGGGCCGCACTATCGCGAAGATCCGGTCAACGAAAAGCCGCTGAACGTCTACGGCTATTCCAAGCTGCTGTTCGACCAGGTCTTGCGCCGGCGCATGAGCACGCTGGCCGCGCCGGTGGTGGGCTTGCGCTACTTCAATGTGTACGGCCCGCGCGAGCAGCACAAGGGGCGCATGGCCTCGGTGGCCTTTCACAACATGAACCAGTTCCTGTCTGAGGGCTATGTGCGCCTTTTCGGGGGCTGGGACGGCTATGCCGATGGCGGCCAGCAACGCGACTTCATCTCGGTGAACGACGTGGTGGCGGTCAACCTGCACTTCCTGGATCACGACGGTCCGTCTGGCATCTACAACTGCGGTACCGGCCGTGCCCAACCCTTCAACGATGTGGCGATGGCCGTGGTCAATACCCTGCGCGCCGAGCAGGGCGAGCCCGCGCTGCCGCTGGCCGACCTGGTGGCACAGGGGTTGATCCACTATGTGGATTTCCCGGATGACCTGAAAGGGCGCTATCAAAGCTATACCCAGGCCGACGATACGGCGCTGCGCGCGGCGGGCTTTGCGGCCCCCATGCGCGATGTGCAGACCGGCGTGGCCGAATATGTGCGGCACTTGCGCCAGGGTGCGGTGCCGGCCAAGGGCTAGGCCCGCCACGTACGCGCATCTACGCACGGATGTTTTCGGCAACTGCCGGGCTGGCTCGGTAGTGCCGGATGGCAAGCTTCTGGTGTGGGCGGGAAGGCGTCGTGATTCGCATGACGCAGGCTCCCGGCCATGTCCTCAAGGAGTCTGCCATGAACCCTTTTCTGCATTCCACTGTTGCCGTCCCGCTGGCTACCGGCCAGGCCGGGTCCTGGTCGGCGCATCGTCAGGCTTTGCATCAGGAAGCTGCAGCACCACCCAAATCCCATCAGACCACGCCGGGCGGTCAGGCACGTGCGCGCTGGTGCCGTACCGTGCGCTCGCTGGCCCTGGCCGCAGGTTTGGGCTTGGCCGCTTGCCAGGGCGCCAGCGCCCAGAACACGTCGGTGAACGCTAATATCGCTACGGCCGACCAGTTGCAGAGCATTAAAGGCATAGGCCCCAAGACCGCGCAAACCATTGTGCAGGAACGCGAACGCAGCGGCCCCTTTGAGTCCTTCCAGGATTTCGCCGAGCGCATACGCGGCATAGGCCCCAAGAAAGCGCGCTCGTTGCGCGAGGCCGGCCTGACTGTCAGTTCGGGCAGGCCAGCCAGCCCGGGCGAGGCCTTGGCTGTCAGGTAGGCGGCCTGCGCTTGCGTGCCTGCCATGCGCAATAGGGTGGGTGCGCGGGGCGTGCTCACGGTATTATTCAGGAATGAGCACCCACACCTACCCCACTATCGAGCAAACCGTCGGCAATACGCCTCTGGTTCGACTGCAGCGCCTGCCGGGTGCTGCCAACGCCGAGCGCGGCAACGTAATCCTGGCCAAGCTGGAAGGCAATAATCCAGCCGGTTCGGTCAAGGATCGTCCGGCGCTTTCCATGATTTCGCATGCCGAAGCGCGTGGCCAGATCAAGCCGGGCGACACCCTTATCGAGGCCACCAGTGGCAACACGGGCATTGCCCTGGCCATGGTCGCCGCGATGCGTGGCTACCGCATGGTATTGATCATGCCCGACAACCTCTCGGTGGAACGCCGGGCCGCCATGCGGGCCTATGGCGCCGAGTTGATCCTGACCCCCGCGTCGGCCGGCGGCATGGAATACGCGCGTGACCTGGCCATGAGCATGCAGGCCGAGGGCAAGGGCATTGTGCTGGATCAGTTTGCCAATTCCGACAACCCGCTGGCGCACGTGGAAACCACAGGCCCGGAAATCTGGCGCGATACTCACGGCGATGTTACCCACTTTGTCAGCGCCATGGGCACCACCGGCACCATCACCGGCGTCTCGCGCGCGCTAAAGGCGCTCAAGCCCAGTGTTCAGGTGGTAGGCGTGCAGCCCGAAGAAGGGTCGCAGATTCCCGGTATTCGCAAATGGCCCGAAGCCTATTTGCCGAAAATCTACGACGCCAGCGCCATTGATCGTTTTGAATACGTGACCCAGGCCGACGCCGAGGACATGGCGCGCCGCCTGGCTGCCGAAGAGGGCATCTTCGGCGGTATTTCGTCCGCAGGCGCCCTGGTGGCGGCCCTGCGTGTGGCCGAGACGGTCAGCAACGCCACCATCGTTTTCATCGTTTGCGACCGGGGCGACCGCTACCTTTCCACCGGCGTATTCGACTGAATTTTCCGCTCGGGCCCTGCATGGCCGCAACCGTGCGGGGCATGGAAAAACCGTGCTTCAATCGCTGTTTTTCCATGGGTGAGAGCTTGCTGGCAACGGCAACACACTGACGGAAAATCGTGGTCTGATCCCGGGTTTTCTGCAAAAAAAGGCACTGTCCAAACGATCGGACAGTGCCTTTTTTGCGCTAACGCCCCAATTCGGTGCCGGGCTTAGCGGGACGTGACGCTGCCGTCTGCCTGCGCCGTTGCGGTGTTTTCCAGCCAGCCGCCACCCAGCGCCTTGTACAAGGCGACCCGGTTCAGCTGTTCTTCCAACTGGATTTGCACCAGTGCCTGCTGGGCCCCGAACAGGGTGCGCTCAGCGTCCTGCACTTGCAGGAAGCTGTCCACGCCGCTCTTGTAGCGCAGTTCGGACAAGTCGCGTGAGCGGCTGGCCGCGCCCACCAGGGACTGCTGGGCCGAGATCTGTTCGGTATAGGTCGCGGTTCCCGCCAGGGCATCGCTGACTTCGCGAAATGCCTGCTGGATGGTGCGCTCGTACTGGGCAATGGAGATGTCCTTGCGAACTTCGGCAAGGGCCAATTGCCCGCGCAGGCTGCCGCCGGCAAAAATCGGTGTCGTGATCTGGGGCGCGAAGCTCCAGGACGTCGAGCCGCCGCCAAAGAGGCCTGACAGCTGGCTGCTTGCTGTGCCTATCATCGCCGTCAGGGAAATGGTGGGAAAGAACGCCGCCCGGGCGGCGCCGATGTTGGCGTTGGCCGACAGCAGTTGCTGCTCGGCCGCCAGCACATCAGGACGCGACAGCAGGACCTCGGACGAGAGGCCCGCGGGGATATCGGCCAGCACACGCGTCTTGCCGAAGACGAAGGTGCCGGAAGACAGCTCAGGCAGGTTGGCCGTGCCGGTCAGCAGCGTCAGGGCGTTCAGGGCCTGGGCGCGTAAACGCAGCATGGCTTGCCGCTCGCTGCGCGTGGTGTCGAGCAGCGTTTGCGCCTGGTTGACTTCCAGGGCCGAGCCGATGCCGGCATCGAAGCGGCGCTTGACCAGGTTGAAGGATTCCTGGCGCGACTTCAGCGTGCTTTCGGTGAGGGACATCTGGGCATCGACGGCCAGTACATTGAAGTAGCCTTCGGCAACTTGCGAGATCAGGGTGATCTGCACATTGCGCCGGGTTTCTTCAGTGGAAAAATACTGGGCCAGTGCCGATGCCGACAGGCTGCGGATCCTGCCGAATAGGTCGATTTCGAACGACGGCATTGCTACGCCAACCTGGTACTGGCTGGAAATCATCGAGTTGCCGCTGGCCGTCAGGTCGCCGGGAAGGCGCTGGCGGCTGCCGTTGACACCGGCGCCCAGCGAGGGGCTCAAGGCCGCGCGCTGCACGTTGTATTGCGCCCGGGCGGCTTCGATGTTGAGCACAGCCACGCGCATGTCGCGGTTGTTTTCCAGGGCCAGCGTGATCAACTCTTGCAGGCGGACATCCAGGAAGAACTGGCGCCAGCCCACACCGGCGGCGGCCATCCCCGGCTGGCCGCTGGCGTCGATGCCGGCGCCCATGGGGGGAATCGGCCATTCGGCTGCAACCGGTGATTCCGGGCGTGTGTATTCCGGAGTGAACGAGCAGGCTGCCAGCAGGGCGGCAAAGGCCAGCGGCGTGAACCGCAGGGCGCGCCGCGCACGCGCCGCCGGCTTGGCACTAGGCCCGCTTGTTCCGGCGAAAAAGGCTACATCAGTGCGCGCCATGCTGGACTCCTTGGGGGTTTGCTGCGATTTCATCATCGTCGTGAAGTTTTTGGGCTGGCACACGGAAGAGCTTGAGCACGAAAACAAAGAACACGGGCACCAGTAGCACGGCCAATACGGTACCGCTGATCATGCCGCCCAGTACGCCCACGCCCAGTGCCTGCTGGCTGGCGGCGCTGGCGCCCTTGGCCAGCGCCAGTGGCAGCACGCCCATGGTGAATGCCAGCGAGGTCATCAGGATAGGCCTGAATCGCAGGCGTGCGGCTTCGATCGTGGCTTCAAGCAGGCCATGCCCTTCGGCATAGAGGTCCTTGGCGAACTCCACGATCAGGATCGCGTTTTTCGCCGACAGGCCGATGATGGTGATCAGCCCCACCTTGAAGAACACGTCGTTGGGCATGCCGACCATGGTGACGGCAGCCACCGAGCCGAGCAGGCCCAGCGGCACCACCAATATCACCGACAGCGGAATGCTCCAGCTTTCGTACAGCGCAGCCAGGAGCAGGAACACCGCCAGCAGCGACAGCGAGATCAGCATGGGCATCTGCGCCCCTGAAATGCGTTCCTGCAGCGACTGGCCGGTCCATTCGTAGCCTATGCCGGACGGCAGCGTGGCGGCGATTTCTTCCATCGCCAGCATGGCGTCGCCGGTACTGCGGCCGGGCTTGGCGTCGCCGCTGATCTTGATGGCGGGATAGCCGTTGTAGCGATCCATGCCCATCGGGCCCATTATCCACTCGGCCGTGGCAAAGGTGCTGAATGGCACCGCCTGGCCGCTGCTATTGAGCACATTGAGCTTCATGATGTCCGCGGGCTGCAGGCGCTCCAGGCCGTCGGCCTGCACGATGGTGCGCTGCATGCGCCCGGCGTTGGCGAAGTCGTTGATGATGGACGAGCCCATCGCCGTCGACAGGGTGGACGCGATGCTGGAAAACAGCACGCCCTGGGCGCTGGCGGCTTCACGATCGATTTCCAGCTTCAGTTGCGGGGCATCCTCCAAGCCTTCGGGGCGGGCATATGCAATGACCGGATGCTGGTTGGCCTGCATCAGCAGCTGGTTGCGGGCGGCCAGGAGCGTGGCGCGTCCGACGTTGCCTCTATCCTGCAGGCGGAAAGTAAACCCGCTGGCGTTACCCAGGGCCGGAATGGCCGGCGGAACCAGCGAGAAGAACTGGCCGTCCCAGATCTTGCTGGCAAACGCCATGGTCGCCATATTGCCTTCTTCCATGGCCGAGGTGTCGCGATCGGACCAGTCCTTGAACGTGGTGAAGGCCAGGCCGGCGTTTTCGCCCGCACCCGAGAAGCTGAAACCCAGGATGGATACGACGTTCTGTACCGCCGGCCGGGACTTGTAGTACTGCTCCATCTGCTCCATGGCTTCGAGCGTACGGTTGGTGGTGGCGCCAGGCGGCAGTTGAACGTTGGTGATGACGTAGCCCTGGTCTTCGACGGGCAGAAAGGACGACGGCAGCCGCATGTACATCAGCGCCAGCACCGCGACGATCGCAACATATACGATCATGAAGCGCTTGGGCCGGTGCACCATCCGGGTAACCCCACGCTGGTAGCTATGGGTGCCGCGGTTGAACATGCGGTTGAACCAGCCGAAGAAGCCCTTCTTTTCGGCATGATCTTCGGGGTTGATGGGCTTGAGCAGCGTGGCGCACAGCGCCGGAGTCAGCGACAAGGCCAGCAAGCCCGAGAACAGGATGGAGGTAGCCATCGTCAGCGAGAACTGCTGGTAGATCACCCCTACCGAGCCGCCCATGAAGGCCAGCGGCAGGAATACCGCCGTCAGCACCAGGGTGATCCCCACGATGGCGCCGCTGATCTGGCGCATGGCCTTGCGGGTGGCTTGCCGGGGCGGCAAGCCTTCCTCGGCCATGATGCGTTCGACGTTCTCGACCACCACGATGGCGTCATCCACCAGAATCCCGATCGCCAGCACCATGCCGAACATGGTCAGCACGTTGATGGAGAAGCCGATGGCGTACATGACGGCGAAGGTGCCCAGCAGCGCAATCGGCACCACGATGGTGGGGATCAGGGTGTAGCGAAAGTTCTGCAGGAACAGGAACATCACCAGCACGACCAGCACCACGGCTTCGATCAGCGTATGCACCACCTTTTCGATGGAGATCTGCACGAAAGGCGAGGTGTCATAGGGAATATCCCATTTGATGCCGGCAGGAAAGAACTTGTCGAGCGCTTCCATGCGCTCGCGCACGCCGATGGCGGTTTCCAGTGCATTGGCGCCGCTCGTGAGCTGGACGGCGATGGCGGCGGCGGGCTGGCCGTTCAGGCGCGACGAGAACTGGTAGCTTTCCGAACCCACTTCCACGCGGGCGACGTCGCGCAGGTAGACGTTGGAGCCGTCCGCATTCGAGCGCAGCACGATCGCACCGAATTCTTCGGGAGTGGCGAGCATGCCGCGCACGACGATGCTGGCGGTAACCTGCTGGCTGGCCGGAGCCGGCTGCGCACCGATGGAGCCCGCGGGCACCTGGATGTTCTGGGCGCCGATGGCGTTGTTTACGTCAGCCACCGACAACTGATAACCCACCAGCTTGGCCGGGTCTATCCAGATGCGCATGGCGCGTTCAGACGCATACAGCTGGGCCCGGCCCACCCCGGGTACTCGCTTGATTTCGTTGAGGACGTTGCGCGACACGTAGTCGGCAAGGCTGGGGGCGTCGACGCTGCCGTCGGGCGAGTACAGGGTAGCCACCAGCAGGAAGTTGCTGCTGGCCTTTTCCACCTGTACGCCTTGCTGCATCACGCTTTGCGGCAGGCGCGGCTCAACCCGCTTGATACGGTTCTGGACGTCCACGGAGGCCAGGTCCGGGTCGGTGCCGGGCTCGAAGGTTGCCGTGATCGACGAGCGGCCATACGAGTCGCTCGTCGATTCGAAGTACAGCAGGCCGTCGGCGCCGTTGAGCTCTTGCTCGATCAGCCCGGTGACCGATTCATCCACGACCTCGGCCGACGCGCCGGGGTAGACGGCGCTGATGGAAATGCTGGGAGGCGCTACTTCGGGGAACTGGGCGATGGGCAGGTTCGGTATCGCGAGCACACCGCCCAGGATAATGAACAAGGCCACGACCCAGGCAAAAATAGGGCGGCTGATGAAAAACTGAGGCATGAGGATGACCTTTTCGGGTTATTCCTGGTGGTGCTGGTGGCATTGACGCGGTTGACCACCAAAAAGTGGCACGACATCATGCTGATAGGTGATGCCGGCGCCCCGCGAGGGGCGCCGCAAAACGGCGTTACTGGGCTTTGGCGGGTTCGGCGGCAGCGCCATCCGCAGGCTTGGCGCCGGCGCCGGCGCCGGGCTGCTGCTGGGCGACGGTGCCTTCCACCGCGGCGGCGGCGGCGGTAACCGGTACCGGCTTGACCGGCGCGCCGGGGCGAACCTGCTGGAAGCGGTTGATGATGACGCGGTCACCGGCTTTCAGGCCGCTGTTGACCACCCATTTGTTGGCCATCATGGCGCCTGCCACGATCGGCCGGGTCTGGGCGTGATCCTTGTCGTCGACCACCAGCACGTAGGCGCCGCCATCCGGGCTGCGCTGAACGGCCTGGGGCGGTACGCTGATCGCGTTTTCGGCAACACCCTGGGCGATACGCCCGCGCACGAACATGCCTGGCAGCAGTTGCTTGTCGGGGTTGGGGAATTCCGCACGCACCGAAATCTGGCCGGTGGTGGGGTCTACCGAGATGCCCGAAAACAGCAGCTTGCCCTGGTGCTTGTATTCCGTGCCGGTGCTCAGCAGCAGCGTGACGGGGGCTTCGTTGGCGCCCGTGGTGCTCAGGCGGCCGGCCAGCGCGGCTTCATGCAGTCGCAGCAACTCGTTGGTGGACTGGGTGAAGTTGACGTAGATGGGGTCGATTTGCTGGACGAGCGCCATGGGGGTGGCGTCGCCCTGGCCGACCAGTGCACCTTCGGTAACCAGCGCATTGCCAACCCGGCCCGCAATGGGGGATTCGACCGTGGCGTAGCCCAGGTTCAGGCGAGCCTGCTCGAGCAAGGCCTTTTGTTGCGCCACTGCGGCCTGTGCCTGGCGATAGGCGGCCACGGCCTGGTCGTATTCCTGGCGACTGACTGCCTGGGCCTTCACCAGCGGGGCATAGCGCTTTTCCAGCTGCTGGGCTTCGAACAGGGCAGCTTCCGCGCTGGCCACATTGGCGCGCGCGGCGTTGTAGGCGGCCTGCAACGGAGCCGGGTCTATCTGGTACAGGACCTGGCCGGCCTTGACGTCGCTGCCTTCGACAAAGGAGCGCTTCAGAACGATACCGGGCACACGGGCTCGGACCTCGGCGGAGCGCGTCGCTTCTATGCGCCCGGGCAACTCTGTACTGAGGGCGGCGTTTTCCGGCTGCACCACAATGACATTGACGTCCAGCGGCGGCTGTTGCGGAGGGCCAGCCCCTTCCTGTTTGCTGCAGGCTGCAAGCGCCAGCGTCAGCAGCGCGATGCCCGGCAGGAGGCGGAGACGGGAATGATTGGGCATGGTTATCTCTGCTAAATCGTCATAAGAAGACAAAAGAGCAAAAAACACGCGGATTCCAGCGTGTTTCTGCTCAAATGAGACGTGAGTGTATCACTGGAGCGTTTCGGGTGTCATGGTTAACCCCAGAGAATTGCGCAGTTTGCACGTTTTTCGGGGCGCAGAATACCGTCGACATGGGTTCAATTCGCCTTTTGTCATGAGCTATGCTTGCGTGGCATAGCCAAAATCGCTGGTGCCGGGGTCGGTTCGCCGTTCGACCAGCACCGATACGATGCGACGGCCGGACACTTCCAGAACTTCGAAGCGCAGATTGGGCTTGGTTTGCTCCAGCACCTGACCGGCCTGTGGCAACTGGTCGAAGTGCGCGAGCAGGTAGCCGGCCAGGGTTGAGTAGCCCTCGTCGACCAGGCCGTCGGTTTCCAATACCTGTTCCAGGTGATGCAGATCGGCCGCGCCAGCCACGCGCCAGCGATTCTCGCCTTCCGCGATAATTTCAGGTGTTTCGTCTTCATCGGGGAACTCGCCCGCGATGGCTTCGAAAATGTCTATCGGTGTTACCAGGCCCTCGATGGCGCCGAATTCGTCGGTGACCAGCACCAGTTGCCCATGCGAGCGGCGCAAGGTGTCCATCAGGCTGAGTATGCCTATGGACTCATGCACGATGATGGGTGCCCGCAAGCTCTCGCGTCGGATGGCGTTGCCGGTCAGGATGTCGGCCAGCAGATCGCGCGCCCGGCCCATGCCGACGACTTCGTCCAGGTTGCCGCGGCAGACCGGGAAAAAACTGTGCGGTACGTCGGTCAGCAACTGGCGTATCACCGCCGGATCGTCGTCGAGGTTGATCCATGAAATATCGGTGCGCGGGGTCATGATGGAGCGTACCGAGCGGTCGACCAGCGTCAGCACGCCGCTAACCATATTGCGCTCTTCCACGCCAAAGCCCAGGTTGTCTTCGGCGGCCTTGTTGCCCGCCGTGGGCTCTTGCGTGGGCTCATCCACGGCGGATTGTTTGCTGCGCAGCAGGCTGAGGATGGCTTCGGCGGTGCGCTCGCGCATCGGGCGCGAGGCGGCCATCTTCAGCAGATTGCGCTTGGCAAGCTGGTTGAAGAACTCGATCATCACCGAGAAACCGATTGCCGCATACAGATAGCCCTTGGGCACCACCAGGCCCAGGCCTTCGGCAACCAGTGAAAACCCTATCATCAACAGGAAGGCCAGGCACAGCACCACAATCGTGGGGTGGGCGTTGACGAATCGCGTCAGCGGCTTGGACGCCAGCAGCATCAGCCCCATGGCGATGACGACGGCAATCATCATGACGGGCAGGTGTTCGACCATGCCAACCGCGGTGATCACCGCATCGAGCGAGAACACCGCGTCGAGCACGACGATCTGCGTGACAACCACCCAGAAGGCGACATGCACCCGCGAGCCGGATTCAGTGTGCTCATGGCCTTCCAGGCGCTCGTGCAATTCCATGGTGGCCTTGAACAGCAGGAACAGGCCGCCAATGAGCAGTATCAGGTCGCGCCCGGCGAAGGTGAGCGGGCCAACCGAGAACAATGGTGTCGTGAGCGTCACCAGCCACGACATGGCGGTAAGCAGGCCCAGGCGCATGATCAGCGCAAGCGACAAGCCGATGACCCGGGCGCGATCGCGTTGATGCGGCGGGAGCTTTTCGGCCAGGATGGCAATGAAGATGAGGTTGTCTATCCCCAGTACGATTTCGAGTATGACCAGGGTGAACAAACCGACCCAGGCGGTGGGGTCGTACAACCACTCCATTGAAGCGCTCCATAGTTTTTAGATCGGCCATCATAACGGATGTGACAGATGCAACTGGATTCAAGCGCGCGAGGTTGGGGCTCGATTTTGTAACAGCCTGGCTGTAGCCGGCCTCGCATCGGACATGGCTTGGCGCCACCCCGATGGCTTCGACAACATCTTGGGGGCCCCCGGGCGGAGGCCCCGTCATGCGGTCAGCGCAAGGGATGCTTAGCGCGGGCCCAGGGGCTCGAGCATGCCCAGCAACTGGGGGAATACCTTGGGTGTGGACGCGACCACGTAGCCCGATTCAAGCCAGCCCTGCTCGCCGGCGAAATCGCCGATGAGGCCGCCGGCTTCGAGCACCAGCAGGCTGCCGGCTGCAATATCCCAGGGCTTGAGGTTGGCGCCGAAGCAGGCGTCCATGCGGCCCGCGGCCGTCCAGGCCAGGTCGAGCACGGCCGAGCCGATACGGCGGGTGCCGGCGCACTGCACCGACATTTCGCTGAACAGGCGCGACCAGCGCGCGACCTCGGTGTCGTCCGCCGAGCGAAAGCTCGCGCCGATCAGGGCTTCGGACAGGCGCAGGCGGCGCGATACGCGAATACGGCGATCGTTGAGAAAGGCTCCGGCGCCACGGCTAGCCGTGAAAAGCTCGTTGCGGGTAGGGTCGTAGACAACAGCCTGGGTAATGACGCCGCGGTGGGCCAGGGCGATCGAGACCGCGTAGTCGGGAAAGCCGTGGACGAAGTTGGTGGTGCCATCCAGCGGATCGATGATCCACTGATACTCGGGCACATCCTTGCCGACGCGCCCGTGTTCGCCACTTTCTTCGGCCAGGATGGCGTGGTCGGGATAAGCAGTCTGTAAAATCTCGATGATCGCGCTTTCGGCAGCAGTGTCCACTTCCGTGACAAAGTCGCGTGGACCCTTTCGGGCAACGGTCAATCGATCAACGTCCATACTGGCGCGGTTGATAATGTTGCCCGCACGGCGGGCCGCCTTGACGGCGGTATTGAGCATGGGGTGCATGAAAGCGTATCTTTTCGAAGAACTGAACCTAACATTTTAGGCTACGCGACGGCCATACGGCGCCGCCTCTTGAACGCTACCCGCTAGCGTGGCCTTTCCACGACAAGGAAGCCGTGTTTTCCCGTATCGATTTCATCATGGTCGAACCCAGCCATCCGGGTAATGTAGGCTCGGCCGCCCGGGCAATCAAGACCATGGGCTTTGGCAATCTCGTGCTGGTGAATCCGCGCATCGCGGGCGTCACCCGCAATGCCGATGCCATTGCCCTGGCCAGTGGTGCGTTGGATGTATTGAACAACGCCCGTATCTGCACGACGCTGGAAGAGGCGCTGGCCAACAGCACGCTGGCTTTTGCGCTGACCGCGCGCGGCCGCGATCTGGGGCCTCCCGCCTGCGATGTGCGCGAAGCCGCCGCCTTGGCGCGCGAGCATCTCAGTGGCGATGCCGGTGATGCCGGGCGCGTGTCGGTGTTGCTGGGCACCGAGCGCTCGGGTCTGACCAACGAGCACATCGCGCTGTGCCAGCGCATCTGCCATATCCCGGCCAACCCGCAATACAGCTCGCTGAACGTGGCTCAGGCCCTGCAACTGGTAGCTTGGGAAATGCGCTATGCCTTGATTTCCCAGGGGCCTATGCCCGAGGCTGCGCCCTGCGGCCGGCCCGCACCGGGCCCGGCGCCCGCGCCTGGCAACAGCGTGCAGGCCTTCCTGGCGCATTGGGAAGAAGCCCTGATCGAGGTGAAGTTCCTGGATCCCGAGCATCCCAAGAAGTTGATGCCGCGTATGCGCCACCTGTTTTCGCGGGCTCAGTTGTCGCGCGACGAGGTCGATATGCTGCGTGGCGTGTGCACCGCCATGATCGCGACGGCGAAAGGCCGAAAATAGGGCAAGTTTGCCTGCCGGCGCGTCGTCCGCTGGGCACGGTCGCGGCATTGCCGGGCGCATCAAGGCGCCGCCGAACGGGGCGGGCAGGGGGCCTGTTGTTGGTCGCCGCCTCAAGAAAAAAAGGGGCCTGCGCAGGCAGGCCCCTCGAGCAGCGTGGCGGCACGCTGGCCAGCTAGGCCGGCAGCATGTCGTTGAACGCGAGGCCGTCGCGGTCGATGCTGATCCAGCCACCGCGCACGGTGGCATCATCGAAATCCCAATCCGGCAGGACCCAGCGCTCGGCGGGCTTGCCGTCCAGCAGGAAGACATGGCGCCCAGGGCGATGCGTGTGGCCGTGTATCAACCGGGATATGCCGGTGGTGCGCAGCAGGTTTTCCACCGCAGCCTGGTTTACGTCCATGATTTCCATGGTCTTCTGGGCTTTGCCGCTTTCGCTCTGGGCACGCAGTTGCGCGGCAATCTGCATGCGTTCGGGCAGCGGCTTGGCCAGGATATCGGCCTGCCAGGCCGGGTTGCGCACCACGGCGCGCATTTGCTGATACCCGGTGTCGTCGGTGCAAAGCTCGTCGCCATGGGTAAGCAGCACGGGGCCGCAGTCGGTCAGCAGGCGCGCCTGGGTGGGCAGCAGCTGCGCGCCGACGGCTTGCGCCAGGCGCTGACCGATCAGGAAATCGCGGTTGCCATGGCCCAGCCATAGGGCCGTGCCGCGCCCGGCGTCGGCCAGGGCGGCAATCACCGCGGCCAGCCAGCCGGGTGGCGCGTCGAGCACGTCGTCGCCTATCCAGGCATCGAAGATGTCGCCCGGCAGCAGCAGGGCGTCGGCGTTCTGCGCCGCAACCGTCACGAATTCCACGAAGGCTTCGCAGGTTGCCGGCGTGGCCGGCTGCAAATGCATATCGGAGGCAATCCAGACGGTGCCGGGGACGGCAACGTCTGGCAGCGCTAACGTGGCGGGGGCCAAGTTACAGTACTTCCGCCTTGGTGATCACCACGTCTTCCACCGGCACATCTTGGTGAAAGCCGCTGTTGCCAGTGCGCACGCCCTTGATCTTGTCGACGATGTCGGTGCCTTCAACGACCTTGGCGAAGACGGCATAGCCCCAGCCGCGCGGGTTGGGGGCGGTGAAGTTCAGGAAGTCGTTGTCGGCAACGTTGATGAAGAACTGCGCGGTGGCCGAGTGCGGGTCGTTGGTGCGAGCCATGGCAACCGTGTACTTGTCGTTCTTCAGGCCGTTGTCGGCTTCGTTGTCGATGGGCGCATTGCTTTCCTTTTGCTTCATGCCGGGCTCGAAGCCGCCGCCCTGGACCATGAAGTTGCCGATGACACGGTGAAAAATGGTGCCGTCATAGAAGCCGGCGTTGGCGTAGTCCAGGAAGTTCTTGGTGGTGTTCGGCGCCTTTTCGGCGTTGAGTTCCAGAACGATGTCGCCTTGGGTGGTAACGAGTTTGACGCGAGGGTTCATGGTTGGGCTACCTTTGGATTCGGAAGTGGAGGAAGCAGCGCCGGCCGAAGCGGCAGCGCCAAGGGCAAACAGTGTGCAGGCGCACAGAGCAAGCAGGTTGCGCACGGGGCGGATCACAGATGGCTCACTTGAGAAGTTGGTTGATGCGTTGTTCCATGGGGGCGGAGCTGTTGACGCCAAGGCCGGCGGCTTCGCGATGCGAGCGCGCGGCCAGCATCAGATGCACGTCGCCAAGGTTGGCTTGCGCCGCCCCATAGCGCGGGTTGGTGACCAGGGCCGTTTCGAGCGCTCGCCGGGCGTCGTCCAACCGGCCCTGTGCAGCATACAACACCGCCAGGTTGTTCCAGGGTTCGGGCAGTTCGGGAAAATTCACCGTCATGCCCTGGTAGATTTCGGTGGCGCGGGCAAGCTGGCCCTGGCTGGCCAGCGCGCGCGCTTGCAGGAACAGCAGGCGCGCGTCGGTGCCCGAAACCTGGCTGGCGGCGCGTTTTCTTTGCAGGGCTTCGATTTCGGTCAGCGCCGCTGCGCTTTGCCCGCCGTCTATCATGGCTTCAAGACGATCCGCCACTTGGGTGGGCGTTTCGGGCAGGCGTGTATCGGTGCTGGGCTTGAGGCGATCCAGCGCGCGCAGCAGCCAGGGCCAGCCGTAGGGCTCCTGGGCAGGGGCGCCGGCACCGGTGGCCGAAGGCTCGGACGACTGTGCCAGCACGGGCGTGGCGCCCAGCAGGATTGCGATCGCACAAGCCAGGCTGGCGCAGCCGCGAAGTGGTGCGTTAAGAGGAAAGCGCATCAGGGAGTCCGCTTGCTATACTTGATGACCGCATTTTAGCCGGTCTGCCCGTCAGGCAGAGTCACGCTTTTTCGCCTTCCTATCGCCTAGATGCTTTCCGTATACAACACGCTTGCCCGTCGCAAGCAACCCCTGCAGCCGGTTGAACCGGGCCATGTGCGCATGTACGTTTGCGGTATTACCGTCTACGACTACTGCCACCTGGGCCATGCGCGAATGCTGGTGGGCTTCGACGTCGTCGCGCGCTGGCTGCGCGAAAGCGGTTTGCGCGTCACCTATGTGCGCAACATCACCGATATCGACGACAAGATCATCCGCCGTGCGGTGGAAAACGGGCAGACGCTGTCGCAGGTCACCGATTATTTCATCCAGGCCATGCACGACGACGAGGCCCTGCTGGGTGTGGCGCCTCCCGATGCCGAGCCGCGCGCGACGCAGCACGTGGCGAGCATGCTCGACATCATCGGCAAGCTCGAGGCCAGCGGCCTGGCCTATCGGGCCGCCGACGGCGACGTGAACTATGCCGTGCGCAAGTTCCCGGGCTACGGCAAGCTGTCGGGCAAGTCGCTTGACGACCTGCGCGCCGGCGAGCGCGTCGATATCGCGCAGGCCAAGCGAGATCCGTTTGATTTCGTCCTGTGGAAGGCCGCCAAGCCCGACGAGCCGCCAGAATCGAAATGGGAATCTCCCTACGGCCTGGGCCGCCCGGGCTGGCATATCGAGTGCTCGGCCATGAGCCGCGACCTGCTGGGCCTGCCCCTGGATATCCACGGCGGCGGCCCCGACCTGAAGTTTCCGCACCACGAGAACGAAATCGCGCAAAGCGAAGGCGCGTTTGGCGGCCAGCTTGCCAATACCTGGATGCATTGCGGCCCGCTGATGGTGGATGCCGAGAAAATGTCCAAGTCCCTGGGCAACTTTTTCACCATTCGCGAAGCCTGCTCGCACTATCGTCCCGAGGCCGTGCGTTTTTTCATTGTCCGCAATCACTATCGCAGCGCGCAGAACTACGCTGCCGACAACCTGGCCGATGCGGAAAGCTCCTTGACACGCCTGTATGCCACGCTCAAGCAGGTGCCGCCCGACGACCAGGGCGTGGACTGGAACGAAGCGCATGCCGTGGCTTTCCGTGACGCGATGAACGACGACTTCAATACGCCCGAGGCCATGGCGCAACTGTTCGACCTGGCCGGCGAGGCCAATCGCACCGGTTCGGCGCGGGTGTCGGGCCAGTTGCGCGCGCTGGGCGCGATCCTGGGCTTGCTGCAACAGGATCCGCTTGCCTTCCTGCACGATACGCGTGGCCTGGCCGAAATCGATTCCGCCATGGTGGCCGAGCGTATCGCGGCCCGGGCGGCCGCCAAGGCCGCTCGCGATTTCGCAACCGCCGACGCCATTCGCGCAGAACTGCTGGCCGCCGGCGTGGCGCTCGAAGATCGTCCTGGTGGCCACACCGAATGGCGCCGGGCCAATGACTGACGCCATCAAGCCGGAATACTGGGACACCGCGGTCGGGCAACTGATGAGGCGCGACCGCATTCTGCGTAAAATCATCCCGCAACATCCCGAAGTCCACCTCGTGACACGCGGCGCGCCGTTTGTCACGTTGGCGCGCTCCGTGGTGGGCCAGCAGATTTCGGTCAAGGCGGCGAGCGCCGTCTGGAACCGGGTGCTGGCGGCATGCGAGGGCGACCTCACCCCGACCTCGCTGACGCAGGCGGGGTTCGACAATCTGCGCGCGGCTGGGTTGTCCCAGCGCAAGGCCGAGTATGTGCTCGACCTTGCCGTGCATTTTGACGAGAACCGCGTTCATCCCGCCCTGTGGGCGTCGATGAGCGACGAAGACATCATCACGGAACTCACGGCTATTCGCGGTATTGGTCGCTGGACAGCCGAGATGTTTCTGATTTTTAATTTGCGACGGCCTGACGTGCTGCCGCTGGACGACCTGGGGCTGATGAAGGCGATTTCGCTGCATTATTTCAGCGGCGAACCCGTCTCGCGTTTTGAAGCGCGTGAAGTCGCCCAGGCCTGGCAGCCCTGGAGCACCGTCGCTACCTGGTATTTATGGCGCAGCCTAGAGCCTGTCGCCGTGGAGCATTGATGCGCAACGCCTTTCTGGAATTCGAACAGCCGCTTGCAGAGCTCGAGGCCAAGATCGAAGAGCTTCGATACGTGCAGGCCGACTCTGCCGTGGACATCTCTGAAGAGATCACCCGCCTGCAGCAGAAAAGTCAGGGCCTGGCCAAGGATATCTACGGCAAGCTCACGCCGTGGCAGGTGGCCCTGGTGGCCCGGCATCCGCAACGGCCCTACACATTGGACTACGTGCGTGAAATCTTCACGGATTTCCACGAACTGCACGGCGACCGCATGTTTGCCGATGACCAGGCCATCGTGGGCGGGCTGGCCCGCCTGAATGGCGTGTCCTGCATGGTGATAGGGCATCAGAAGGGGCGTGACACCAAGGAGCGCGCCTTGCGCAACTTTGGCATGCCCAAGCCCGAAGGCTATCGCAAGGCCCTGCGCCTGATGCGGCTGGCCGAAAAATTCCAGGTGCCGGTATTCACCTTTGTCGATACTCCAGGGGCCTATCCCGGCGTCGATGCCGAAGCCCGTGGGCAATCCGAAGCCATTGGCCACAACCTGTACGCCATGGCCGAACTCAAGGTGCCGGTGGTGACCACCATCATCGGTGAAGGCGGCTCGGGCGGGGCGTTGGCGATCGCGGTGGCCGACACCGTCATCATGCTGCAGTATTCCACCTATTCGGTGATTTCCCCCGAGGGTTGTGCATCCATCCTCTGGCGCAGCGCAGACAAGGCCCCGATCGCGGCCGAAGCGCTCAACATTACCGCGCCCCAGCTCAAGAACCTGGGTCTTATCGACCGCGTGGTCAACGAGCCCGTGGGCGGCGCCCATCGTGAACCGCGTGTCATGGCGCGTTTGCTGCGCCGGGCGCTGGCCGATAGCCTGCGCCAGCTCGAAGACCTGCCGATAAACGACTTGCTCGAGCGTCGCCTCGATCGACTGATGGCCTATGGCCGGGTCAAGGAAATCAAGGTCTAGTCCCGCGTGCCGCCACACCTCTTCGCTGCCCCGTCGTCCCCTGGCTGCGACTCCTTACTGGCGGCGCTGAAGCAGGTTTTCCTGAGCCTACCTGCGGGCAGCGCAGTGGGGGTCGCCGTCAGTGGCGGCCCGGACTCCTTTGCGCTGGCCGCGCTGGCCGCCCAGGTGGCGGGTGAACAGGGGCATGCGCTGCACCTGTTGCACGTACATCATGGCCTGCAGGCCATGGCCGATGCGTGGGCCGACCAAGTGCGGGCGCTGGCCGCCGCGCTGCATGTGAACTGCGATGTCCGGCGCGTCGAGGTGGCTTGCGATCAGGGCGATGGCATCGAGGCCGCTGCCCGCGCCGCACGCTACCAGGCATTGGGCGACATGGCGGGCAGGGCGTCTATCCGGCATGTCCTGCTGGGCCACCATCTGGATGACCAGGCCGAAACCGTATTGCTGCGCTTGCTGCGTGGCGCCGGCCCCGAAGGCATGGGGGCGATGGCCGCCAGTACAGAGCGCGGCGGCGTGACCTATCTGCGCCCCTGGCTGGATATCGAGCGCGCCCGCATTGCCGCGGTGGCGCAAAGCCTGGCCGGCGAACTTGGCTTGGCCCTGGCCGACGATCCGACCAACATGGATGCGCGCTATGCGCGCGGCGCCTTGCGCAGCCGGGTGTTGCCGGCCATTGCCGGGCATTGGCCGGGGTACCGGGCGACCTTGTCCCGCTATGCGCGTCTGGCCAGCAACGCCGCCGAGGTTCTGGCCGAGGTGGCCAAGGCCGACCTGCAAAGCGTGCTGCAAGTGCACCCCGCCCATGGCGAAACCGTGAATATTCCGGTATGGCGCGAGCTGTCCGCAGCCCGGCGGGCCATGGCCTTGCGTGCCTGGCTGGCCCGGCAAGGCGTGGCCATGCCATCCGAGGCTCGCCTGGCGCAGATGTGCGAGCAGCTCTTGCGCGCGGCGCCCGACAGGCAGGTGCTCTTGCGCCACGATGGCGTACAGGTGCGCAGTTACCGCAACCGTGTCATGCTGGATCGAGCGCGAACCGTCGTGGCCAAGGATGCTGCCGCAAGCTCCGCCACGGACGAGCCTGCGCCGCTGTCCACCATACATTGGCAGGGCGAACCCAGCATCTACTTGCCCGAACTGGCGGGTACCTTATACTTTGACCAGGTTCAGCATGGGCTGGATCCGCAATGGTTGCTGGCCCAGCCCCTGCGGGTGGGATTGCGGCGAGGGCGCGAGCGCTTGCGCCCCAACAGCCTGGGCCCGAGCCGCAGCCTGAAAAATCTTTACCAGGAAGCGGGTATTCCCGCCTGGGAACGCGCCCGCCTGCCGCTGGTATGGCGGGGTTCGGTATTACTGTTTGCCGCAGGGTTGGGGCTGGATGCAAGAGCCGTGCTGGCGCCCGATGGGGTGATGTTGCGCTGGCATTCCGATTCACCGGGCGCTACTATCTCGCGCCCGCATGACAAGCCCCCCCCGAATGCGGGATAATCTATCGTTTGTCGCTGGACGTTTCGGGCTTTTCGGGTTTTCGACGCGTCTTGTCGCCATTTCTAACCTGTGCCAAAGGAACGGTTCATGTCATATCAACATATCAAGGTGCCCGCCGCGGGCGAAAAAATCACCGTCAATGCCGATTTTTCGCTGAACGTTCCCGATCAGCCTATCGTTCCCTATATTGAAGGCGACGGTACTGGCGCTGACATCACCCCGGTGATGCTCAAGGTGGTTGATGCCGCGGTTGCCAAAGCCTATGCAGGCAAGCGCAAGATCCACTGGATGGAAGTTTTCGCCGGCGAAAAGTCCACCAAGATCTATGGCCCCGATGTCTGGCTGCCCGAAGAAACGCTCGACGCCGTCAAGGACTACGTCGTCTCGATCAAGGGCCCGCTCACCACGCCCGTTGGCGGTGGCATCCGTTCGCTGAACGTGGCCCTGCGCCAGCAGCTGGACCTGTATGTCTGCCTGCGCCCCATTCAGTACTTCAAGGGCGTGCCTTCGCCCGTGAAAGAGCCGGAAAAGACCAACATGGTCATCTTCCGTGAAAACTCGGAAGACATCTACGCCGGCATCGAGTTCGAAGCCGAAAGCGCCAATGCCAAGAAGCTCATCACCTTCCTGCAGGAAGAGCTGGGCGTCACCAAGATCCGCTTCCCCAACACTTCCGGTATCGGCGTCAAGCCCGTGTCGCGTGAAGGCACCGAGCGCCTGGTTCGCAAGGCACTGCAGTACGTCATCGACAACGACCGTTCGTCGCTGACCCTGGTGCACAAGGGCAACATCATGAAGTTCACCGAAGGTGGCTTCCGTGATTGGGGCTACGAGCTGGCCCAGAAGGAATTCGGCGCCGAGATGATCGACGGCGGCCCGTGGTGCAAATTCAAGAACCCCAAGACGGGTCGCGAAATCACCGTCAAGGATTCGATCGCCGACGCCTTCCTGCAGCAGATCCTGCTGCGCCCGGCCGAATACGACGTTATCGCTACCCTGAACCTGAACGGCGACTACGTGTCCGACGCTCTGGCAGCCCAGGTTGGCGGTATCGGTATCGCCCCGGGTGCAAACCTGTCGGATTCCATCGCCATGTTCGAAGCCACCCACGGCACCGCACCGAAGTACGCTGGCAAGGATTACGTGAACCCCGGTTCGGAAATCCTCTCGGCCGAAATGATGCTGCGCCACATGGGCTGGACCGAAGCCGCCGACCTCATCATCAGCAGCATGGAAAAATCCATCCTGTCCAAGAAGGTGACGTACGACTTCGCGCGCCTGCTCGAAGGCGCAACCCAGGTTTCGTGCTCGGGTTTCGGTCAGGTCATGATCGAAAACATGTAATCGTCTCTGGATAACACCGGATAGATTGCGTAAGCCCGGTTTCCCGTCAGGGGGCCGGGTTTTTTAATGTCCGCTCGATCGATGCGCGACCGAAAGCGGCGCTCATGAGGGCTTCAGCGGTTTGCGCCTGCCGAAGAGGCCATGGACACGCTTGGTATCACCGTAGCGCCACGGCGTAGACACCGTGGACAGTCAGGATAGGGTTCTGCAATGGCACCGCTCAAGAAACATGAACTGAAAATCGAAGTTACGCCGCAAGACCTGCCGGATGATGGCTTTTCGGAACACGTCAATAACGCGCGCTATTTTGCGTTCATCAACCAGACTTTCCGTGGCTGGTATGTGAACATGGGGCTGCGTTCGCCGGATTCCGAGTTTGTCTGCTTCATGGCGCATTTGTCCTATGATTTCCTGCACGAGGTTCACTATCCCGGCACCGTGCTGTGCAAAGTCAAGCTCGTGAAAGTCGGCAGGACCAGCATCGAACACGCGATCGAGATTTGGGATGTCGGCGGCGAGCCCTGCTTGGCGGGACGCGGCAGGGCGGTCCATGTCGGGGTGGAGCGTAAAACCCGCAAGCCGTCGCCGTGGCCGCCCGAGATGCTGGCCAAGTGCTGGGACGAGGTCGAAGAACCCGCGCAGGCATAGCAGGCATACCTGCAATACCCACCGAAGTCGGTGGCAATATCGTACAAAAAATAGATAGGCAAACCAGACCGAAGGAGAAGGAAGAATGTCGGAAATCATGTCCCTGGATGGGAAAGTCGTGATCATTACCGGGGCTGCGCAAGGCGTGGGCAGGGCCACGGCGGAAATGGCGCTCAAGCTTGGCGCCAGGGTCTGCCTGATCGACCTGCAGGCCGAGGCACTCCAGGATCTGGTGGCGCACTACCCAGAACAGGCCGTCGCCTATGTCGGCAACGTCTCCGATCCCGATTTTGTCGAATTGGCGATGCAGCAGTTGCTGGCGCGTTTCGGCAAGGTGGATGGGTTGGTGAACTGCGCGGGTATCGTGCGCGCGGCCATGATAGAAAAAATGACCCTCAAGACGTGGAATGACGTCATAGACTGCCACCTGACCGGCTCCTTCCTGTGGCTGCAGGCGGTTGGCGCGCATCTGGTCGAGCGCGCGAAGGCGGGCGAGGCCGTGCAAGGCTCCATCGTCAATATTTCTTCCGAGGCCGGGCGTCGGGGGTCGGTTGGCCAGATCAACTATTCGACGGCCAAGGCCGGCATGCTGGGCATGACCATGAGCGCTGCCCGCGAATGGGGCAAGTATGGCGTGCGCACCAACTCGGTCTGCCTGGGTGTGGTCGAGACCCCGATGACGGAAACCATACGCGGCGAACGCTTTCGGGATAATGTCCTGGCGCAAATCCCGCTTGGACGCTGGGCCCAGCCCGAAGAGGTTGCGCAGCCCATCTGCTTTTTGCTGTCCAATGCCGCTTCATACATCATTGGCCAGCATATCGGCGTCAATGGCGGCTATCACCTTTCCAGCTAAAAGCTGAACCGCGTAGGTATGCCGGGGCAGCCTGGCATGCCGATATGGGCTTGTGTTGCCGACGGTATGTCTTGTCGGACCGCGATGCGGCCGCCCGGCAGGCCAGCCGTTCGCCGGGCGGGCTCGATAGCGGCAGCCCGCCGCGCATCATGCCGGTACGACCGTGTAGGCGTCGCCCCAGTTGTGGGTGTCGGCATCCGGCTCGGCGCCTTTGACGACATTGAATCGCCAGCACACCAGGTAGTCTTCGCCATCCTTGTCTACGGCCGGTGCAGCGTACTCCACGGTGCATTGCTCGCCCTCTGCCGCGCGGCTGATCGAGCCGGCGAATTCCCGATGGGTCGGTCTTACCTGGGCGCTCAGCGCATACGATTGGCCCAGGAATTCGACTTCGCCGTATCGGTCGGCATAGTCGGTATAGATCGGGGTGGCGCTGCGAATCACGGTATGGCTCCTGTCTGGGCATGCTGGCTCAACCCGACCGATGCTCATCTCGGTATGTTGAGAAGATGACAGGCCGCCAGCGCTGCCGCTATGGGGTCGCAAAGTATAAGTAGAGTTGAACCCGCCGTCTATTGCATGGCGTTCGTTCTGCCCTGACGGCGTCTGCGGGCCTTAGCCGACGAACATCTTCAGCATCTGGCCCAGGGCCGGGTTGGGGTTGGTGGACAGCCAGGCCAGGCCGTGCCGAAGCCGTGGGGCATCCGCGGCAAGCGGGTGGTAGACGACGCCTTCGATATTCAGCGCTTCGATTTCCCGTGGGATCAGTCCGACGCCGGTGCCGGCGGCGATCAGGCACAGCAGGGTTTGCGACGCGTCGGCCTCGCGCACCACCTGGGGCACGAAACCCGCATCCCGGCATAGGGAATCCATGGCCTGGCGCAGGTGAAAGCCTTTTCCCGCCGGATAGGCGACGAAGGGCTCATTGGCCAGCATGGACAAGGTCAAGCCCGTTGTGCGTGCCAGCGCATGGGTTTCGGGAAGCGCCATCGTCAATTCGCTTTCCATCAGGCCATGCGACTCGATATGCGGCCCTTCTATGGGTAGAAAACATAGGGCGGCATCGAGCTCGCCGCCCAGCAGTTGCAGGCGCAGCGTGCCCGTTGGCAGGGGGCCCTGGATGTCGAGCGTGACATTGGGGAAGCTGCGCCGGAAAGTCGTCAGCATGCGCGGCAGGTGAACATCGCTTGCCCGCCCGGTATATCCCAGGCGCAACTGGCCGGTTTCGCCGCGTTCGGCACGCTGGCAAGCCTGGATCGCGGTATCGAGCTGCTGGAAAAGTGGCTGCACATGATCGAGCAGCACCTGGCCCGCGATGGTCAGGGCGACCTTGCGTGTGCTGCGCTCGAAGAGCCTGACGCCAATCTCTTCTTCCAGTTCGCGGATGCGCTGGCTCAGTGGCGGCTGGGCGATGTGCAGTTGCCAGGCGGCGCGGGTAAAACTTTGCTCCGTCGCGACCGCGACGAAGCTGCGTAGATGGCGTAGCTCCATGGGCAACCTTATCCGGTCTATTTATATCTGGTGAGTATAAATCACCTGTTAAATCGATATTTGACTGAATAATGGCGCTATCGGTAACCTGCTCGGAGTCGATTCACTACTACTTATCACGGAAGAATTTCATGGCAGATCTCACGAATCGTGTGGCGCTGGTGACTGGCTCGACCAGTGGCATCGGCCTGGCGGTGGCGCGGCGGCTGGCGCGTGCCAACGCCCTGGTCGTGCTCAACGGCCTGGTCGACGAGGCCGGCGCCGACGCCTTGTGCGACGAGTTTGAACAGGCTTATGGCCGACGGGCCCAGTTTGTGGCTTGCGATCTTCGCGATCCTGCCCAGATCGAGGCCATGATGGGCGGCTTGAACGAGCGCCATGGCGCGCTCGACATCCTGGTCAACAACGCCGGCATCCAGCACGTGAGCCCGGTGGACAGCTTTCCGGTCGATAAGTGGAACGAGATGCTGGCGGTGAACCTGTCGGCCAGTTTCCACACCATACGCACGGCGCTGCCCGCCATGCGCGAGCGCAACTGGGGGCGGATCATCAATATGGCATCCATCAGTGGTTTGCGTGGCCGGGCCGGGAAGGTCGGCTATAACGCGACTAAGCATGGGCTCATCGGCATGACCAAGTCGGTGGCGCTGGATGTCGCACGCTCTGCCATTACCTGCAATGCGATATGCCCGGGCTGGGTGCATACCGAACTGGTGCAAAAGCAGGTTGACGCTTTGGCCGCCCGCGAGGGCCTGGACAACGAGGCCGCGACTGACCGCCTGATCAGCCTGCGCCAGCCCTCGGGCAAGTTCGTGACGGCCGAGCAGATCGCCGAGTTGGCGCTGTTCTTTTGCTCTGCGGCTGCGGACGAGGTACGGGGCATGGCCTGGGCCATGGACGGCGGCACGACTGCACTCTAAGGAAACCAAGCCATGTTCGATCATACTCATGACCCGCAAGCGGCCAGCTGGGTGGCTTGCGCCAACGGCCACGCCGAGTTTCCCATCCAGAACCTGCCCTTGGGCGTCCTGCAGGACAACGAGCGGGGCGGTCGCATTGGCATCGCCATCGGCGAGCAGGTGCTCGACGTGCTGGCGGCGATCCAGCTTGGCCTGTTGCCGGGCCTGACTCAGGACGAACTCGCGGCCCTGTCGTCCAGTACGCTGAACGCTTGGATGGGCTTGCCCCAGGCCGCGCGCGGCAATATCCGGCTGGCCTTGTTCGACCTGTTGAAGGATGGCGCAGCCGCCCGGGCGCATGCCGCCACTATCCTGCGCTCTGCGGCCGATTGCCGTATGGCGCTGCCAGCGGCTATCGGTGGCTACAGCGACTTCTATGCGGGTATTCACCACGCCACCAAAGTGGGCTTGCTGTTTCGGCCGGACTGCCCGCTGATGCCCAATTACAAGCATGTGCCGATTGCCTATCATGGGCGCACCTCGTCCATCAGCGTCTCGGGCGCGCAGGTGCGGCGCCCGCGCGGGCAACTGCGTGGCGATGCCGGCCCGCGCCTGGCCCTCACCGAGCGCATGGATTTCGAGCTGGAGCTGGCTGTCTGGATAGGGCCGGGCAACGAGTTGGGGGATCCGGTCGCCATTGCCGACGCCCCGGCGCATATTGCCGGCTATGGCTTGTTCAACGATTTGTCGGCGCGTGATATCCAGGCCTGGGAATACCAGCCGCTGGGGCCTTTCCAGGGTAAGAATTTCGCGTCCGTCGTGTCGCCCTGGGTCGTGACACCCGACGCGCTGCTGCCTTTTCGCCGCCCGGCCATGGCGCGCACGGAGCATGATCCGATTCCCATGGATTACTTGCTGGACGATTCCGACCAGCGGAGCGGCGGGCTGGACATCGAGCTCGAGGTATATCTGTCTAGCCGCGCCATGCGGGATGCCGGTATGGCGCCTGCAAGGATATCGCGCTCGCATGCCAAGCACCTTTTCTGGACGCCTGCCCAGATGGTTGCCCAGCACACCCTGGGCGGCTGCAACCTTCAGTCGGGCGACCTGCTCGGGTCGGGTACGATCTCCACCCCCGACGATGAAGGCAATGGCAGCATGATTGAAATCAGCGCGGGCGGCACCCAACCCCTTGCCCTGCCAAGCGGTGAAGCCCGGACCTTCCTGTGTGACGAGGACGAGGTGACGCTGCGCGCGTTTTGCCGGCGCGAAGGTGGGTACTCCATCGGGTTTGGCGAGTGCCGCATGCGGGTGGTTCAGGCCAAGACCCCGGCCTGAAGTCGTTGAGTCATTGATTGATGTTTGATTGCTTTTTCGGAGACAGGACAAAAATGATGAAAAAGAACCTTGCGCGTTGTTTGCTGGTGGGTTTGAGTTGCGTCACGGCGACGGCCCACGCCCAGGAATTTCCGAACCGGCCTATCCGGCTGATCATTCCCTATTCGGCGGGCGGCGTGACCGACCAGGTCGGACGCGCCCTGGCCGAAAGTATGGGCAAGCGCCTGGGCCAGTCCGTGGTGGTCGAGAACAAGACCGGCGCCAACGGCACCATGGGAGCCGTCCAGATGCTGGGTACCAAGCCCGACGGGTACACCGTCACGATGGTGCCTATCGGAATCTTCCGCATGCCGCACATCACGGGCACCAGCTATGACCCGGCCACCGATCTGACCTATATTTCGCAGGTCGCCGGTTACGATTACTTCGTCGCGGTCAAGGGTGACTCACCTTGGAAGAGCGTCGATGATATGGTTGCCGATGCGCGCAAGAAGCCCGACACGATTTCCTACGGCACACCCGGCGCCTACAGCAGCCAGCATATCGCCATGGTGCAGTTGGGTGATGCGGCCAACACCACCTGGACGCATATTCCCTTCAAGGGCGATACGGATGCGCTTATCGGCGTGCGAGGTGGCCATGTCCAGCTGAT
Source organism: Verticiella sediminum (assembly GCA_040392445.1). Classification (GTDB taxonomy): domain Bacteria; phylum Pseudomonadota; class Gammaproteobacteria; order Burkholderiales; family Burkholderiaceae_B; genus Verticiella; species Verticiella sediminum_A. The sequence goes on along the minus strand of JBEBVZ010000029.1, from coordinate 16,269 downwards.
GGTGGGCGCCAGTACCATCCTGCCGCAAGTCCAGAGCGGCGACGTGCGCGCCCTGGCCACGCTTGGCGAGCAGCGTTCGGCTTCGCTGCCCGATGTGCCTACCTTGAAAGAACTGGGGTACGACGTTGTGCACACTTCGCCTTTCGGTATCGCTGGCCCCAAGGGGATGCCGCCCGAGGTGGTTGCCCGCCTGGACAAGGCAATTGGGGAAACCTTGCAGGATGAGGCTTTCCTGGAAACCTTGCGCCGCTCGGGCGTGTCGCCCTTGTACCTGAACCACCAGCAATACACCGCTGCGGCCATGAAGAGTGTCGATGTCGAGCGCGGCACGATCCAAAAGCTGGGTAATCTGGTTGGCAAGTAGTTTGCGCTCTTGCCGCCGCAAGTAAAGCGCGCCAGGAAAGCCCCGGTTTGGTAGCACTGAACCGGGGCTTTGGCATTTTGCCGGCTACAGTTCCAGCTTGTTTATCTTCGCGCCGTGCAGCGAAACACCTGCCATCAGGCCGGCATTGGTCAGCACAAAGCCGATGACCGACTGCTTGGCGGTGTTGGTATCTATGGTGCCGTTGGCGCCGATGGTGGCGATCGCCACGGTGGCGTCGACGCCCGCCGTCCAGCCGCTGCTGTTGCGGAATTGATCCAGCGCCTCTTGCGTCATGAACAGCAGGACGATGGCCTTGGATTGCGCACCGGCCTGAAAGCCGAAGGACCCCGCCGAGGTGCTGTAGTAACCCGAATTCTTGCCGTTTATGCGCAAGACCCCATTGCCATGCTCGGCGCCGACCACGAAACTGGCACCCAGGACATTGGGAAATACCAACACGCCCTTGGCGCGGTTTACCAGGGCTTTCGAATCCGGCGCAGCCTCGTAGAGCCGGCTTAGCGCGGCGTCGGTATTGGCATCGATTTCGCTGCGCTTCTCAGTGGCGGTGGCTTGGTCTTTGGGCGCGGTGGTGGTACAGCCTGTAAATGCCAGGCCGGCCAGGGCTAGCGCGAGGATGGCCAAACCGTTGTTGCGGGAAGTCGATCGCTTGCTTTGCATGGTGGTTCTCCGCGAAAAATAAGGGCGCCTTCTTTCTCTGGTAGGTAAGGAAGGCGCCTTGAGTGGGCGCAAGTAATGTACCCACACGCGTACCCACACGCCTGGGCGTCGTCGGCATGATGTTTGCTATCGCCTGCGGCTTGCGGGAGCGACGCGCACGTAAACGCTGCCCGCGGAATGCTGGCCCACCTCTAGGAGACACACCATGGACTTGTCCGACCTGAAGCAGCTTGGCCTGGATGTCGAATACCCTTTCAAGGCGCAGTACGAAAACTACATTGGCGGAAAATGGATTGCACCGCTGAACGGCAACTATTTCGACAACATCACTCCCATCACCGGCCTGGCGTTCTGCAAGGTGGCGCGTTCCGATGCCGCCGACATCGATCTGGCGCTGGACGCCGCGCATGCGGCACGCAAGGCGTGGGCCGAGACCTCTGCGGCGGATCGTGCCAATGTTCTTTTGCGCATCGCCGACCGCATGGAAGCGAACCTGCAGCGCCTTGCGGTGGCCGAATCCATCGACAATGGCAAGCCGCTACGCGAAACCATGGCCGCCGACCTGCCGCTGGCGGTAGATCATTTCCGCTACTTCGCGGGCTGCATCCGCGCCCAGGAAGGCAGTATTTCCGAAGTCGATTCGCAGACCGTTGCCTATCATTTCCATGAGCCCATCGGGGTGGTGGGGCAGATCATTCCGTGGAATTTCCCCATTTTGATGGCGGCCTGGAAGCTGGCCCCGGCGCTGGCGGCCGGTTGCCCGGTCGTGCTCAAGCCGGCCGAACAGACGCCGGCGTCCATCATGGTGCTGGCCGAAATCATCGGCGACCTGATTCCGGCGGGCGTGCTCAATATTGTCAACGGCTATGGCAAGGAGGCTGGCCAGGCGCTGGCCAGCAGCAAGCGTATCGCCAAGATCGCCTTTACCGGTTCGACCCCGGTGGGCAAGCAAATTCTGCATGCAGCGGCGGACAACCTGATTCCCGCCACCGTCGAGCTGGGTGGCAAGAGCCCCAATATTTTCTTCGACGATGTCATGGATCACGATGACGCTTTCCTGGACAAGGCCCTGGAAGGTTTGTCGATGTTCGCCCTGAACCAGGGCGAGGTCTGCACCTGCCCTTCGCGCATCCTGATCCAGGAGTCCATCTATGACGAGTTCATCAAGCGTGCGATCGCCCGCGTGGAGGCCATCAAGACCGGAAACCCCCTGGACAGCGCCACCATGGTGGGCGCGCAAGTCTCGAAGGTGCAGATGGACAAGATCCTGTCGTATATCGATATCGGCCGGGAAGAGGGCGCCCAATGCCTGACGGGCGGCAGCCGCAATGCCTTGTCCGCGGGCCTGGACCAGGGGTATTACATCAGCCCGACCATGCTGCTGGGCGACAACTCGATGCGCATCTTCCAGGAAGAAATTTTTGGTCCGGTCGCGGCCGTGGCAACCTTCAAGGACGAGGCCGATGCGATAAAAATGGCCAATGACACGTCCTTCGGGCTGGGCGCCGGGGTCTGGAGCCGGGATGGCTCGCGTGCCTACCGGGTCGGTCGCGGCATCGAGGCCGGCAGGGTCTGGACCAACTGCTACCACCTCTATCCGGCGCATGCCGCCTTTGGCGGCTACAAGCAATCGGGCATAGGCCGGGAAACCCACAAGATGGCCTTGTCCAATTACCAGCAGACCAAGTGCTTGCTGGTCAGCTACAGCCCGAACGCGATGGGATTTTTCTAGGGTGCTGGCGCCCGCCCCGCCTGCACTCCTGGCGGGACGGGGCCGGTCTCTTCTTGCCGGGCCGTACCCGGCGGGAAGAGCGCTTGCGCGGCTCGATCTCTTTGTGCGGTATAGAACTTCTTTCGCCACCACGGGTCTACCCTACAACTTTGAAACTTGTGGGAGAACCCTCTTGAGCGCACGTCAACTGCTCGACCAGCTATTGCAATCCGGCCAGGGCATGGCCCGCGAATTTGCTTCACCCCGCCAGGGCAAGAGCACCAGCTCTGGGCTGAGCGGATTGTTGCCCAGCCTGGGAACGGGGGCCTTGGGGGCGGGGGCCATCGGCCTGCTGATGGGCAGCAAGAAAGCGCGCAAGATCGGCGGCAAGGTTGCCGTCTACGGTGGCATGGCGGCCCTGGGCGCCCTGGCCTGGCGCGCCTACGGCGACTGGCAGGCCAAGCAGGGCGGTGCCGCGCAGCCGCCGCAAACCCTGGATGTGCTGCCTGCCGCGCAGGCCGAAACCCATAGCCGCGCCGTGCTGGTCGCGCTGATCGCCGCGGCCAAGGCCGATGGGCATGTGGGCGACAGTGAGCGCGCCATGCTGGAAACGGAAATGGCCAAGCTCACCGGCGACGCGCAGGACCGGCAGTGGCTGCAGGCCGAGCTGGCCAAGCCGCTTGATCCGGCGCAGGTCGCGCGCCAGGCGCAGACGCCGGAAATGGCTGCCGAAATGTATCTGGCAAGCCTGATCATGGTCGACGAGGAAAGCTATATGGAACGCGCCTACCTGGACGAGCTGGCGCGGCAGCTGCGGCTGGATCCGCAATTGAAGATCCAGCTCGAGCAGCGGCTGCATGCCGAGACCGGGGCCTGACGGCTCCGGCGGCTACAGGCCCTTCTGGCGGGTACTCATCAGGAACTGTTCGGCAGAGCCGTCGTTCACGCTGGCCCACAAGAGCTGGTCGCTGCGGAACTCGCGCCAGTTCTTCAGCACCTTGGCGAACTTCGCATCCTTGGCCGCATATTCATCGAGTACGGTCTTGGTTGCGGCCTGCATGGCATCCATTACCGGCACCGGCCAGCTTTGCAGCTTGGTGCCCTGGGCCACCAGTTTGCGCAAGGCCGGGATGTTGTGGGCATCGTACTTGGCCAGCAAGTCGGTTGCCGCTTCCGCGCAGGCCGCGCGCAGCGCCGCCTGGTAGCGGGGCGGCAGGCTTGCCCAGGCATCTTTGTTCACGATGAAGCACAAGCTGGCGCCCAATTCCATTACGCCGGGTCCGTAGTAGTACTTGGCTACTTTGGCAAATCCCAGCTTTTCATCGTCGTAGGGGCCAACGAACTCCACCGCGTCCAGCGAACCTTTTTCCAGCGAGGCATAGATGTCGCTGCCGGCGATTTGCTGGGGGATGGCGCCCAGTTTTTCGTAAACCATGCTCAGCAAACCGGGGGTGCGGATGCGCAAGCCCTTGAGGTCGTCCACGGTTTCTATGGGTTTGCGAAACCAGCCGCCCATCTGCGCGCCAGTATTGCCGCAGGGGATCTGCACGACGTTGAAGCCCGCGTAGAGCTCGTTCATCAGCTCCATGCCGCCGCCATACATCAGCCAGGAGATATGCTGGCGCGGCGTCAGGCCAAAGGGCACGCCGGTGTCAAAGGACAGGGCGGGCTCCTTGCCCAGGTAGTAGAAGCCAGCGGTGTGACCGCATTGGGTCGTGCCGTTCTGCACGGCGTCCAGCACTTGCAGCGGCGGCACGATCTCGCCCGCGGGAAAGCCGCGTATCGTGAACTTGTTGTCGGTCAGGGCGGCCACCTTGGCGCCGATGACTTCAGCCGCGCCCCAGACCGTGTCCAGCGAGCGCGGAAAGCTGCTGGGCATGCGCCACTGCAGCGTGGGCGCCTCTTGCGCGATAGCCGGGGCGGCCAGCGCTGCGGCGCCCAGGCCGCTGGCGGTCAGGAATTTACGACGATGCATTACAGTCTCCAGTGTTTTTTTGGGGCGGTCTATGACAGGCAGTCAGGGGCCTGGCGCAATACACGCCGCGCAAAATAGGCGAAGGTCAGTCCGATGATTTCGGGCTTGACCAGGAAGTCGTGGGACACCTTGGCGCGATCTGCCGGTACCGGCTTGACTTCGCCGATGGCGCGTGCGCGCAGTTGCAGGCTGGCCACTTGCTCCATCCAGATCGCCATGACGGCGGCTTCCTCTATCGAGCAGCCGGCCGTCAGCAGGCCATGGTTGGCCAGCAGGATGGAGCGCTTGCCGCCCAGGGCCTGGGCAATGACTTCGCCTTCGTTGTTGCCTATGGGCAGGCCCGGCCATTCGGGCAGATAAGCGCAATCGTCGAAGAACGGGGTGGCGTCCATGTGCGCCACGGCCAGGGGTTCGCCCACCATGGACAGCGCCGATACCGCGGGCGGATGGGTATGCACGATGCAGTTCACATCCGGGCGCTGCTGGTATACCCAGATATGAAAACGATTGGCGGGATTGGGCAAGGACTTGCCATCCAGCGGGTTCAGGTCTTCGTCGATCTGGATCAACTGGCTCGCGCGCGCTTCGTCGGCGCCCACGCCGAACTCCAGGGTCCAGAATGTGCCGGGTTCCTCGCCGCGCGCGGTGATCTGGCCGGCCAGCCCGCCGTGCCAGTGGCCCTGCTCGGCCAGCATCCTGCAGGCCAATGCCATTCTTTGCGTCAGGCTCCATTGGGGCAGTTTGACGCGTTCGGCCAGCTCGCGGTCTACGCGTTCATGCAATTGTTGGTCGGTTTCCATCGTATCCACCTATTTGGGCAACATGTTGCCCAAAGTACAAACGATTGCCTTTTGTGTCAAGAGCATCCCGGCGCGAGGATCATGCGGCCGACGAAACGGTGGCATCATTCCAATTTGCTGTTCGTAAGGTTTTGCCATGACATCTTCCATTGTTTCCGAGCTTGCCGGGGCCCGCGACGCCGAAGCGCGCATAGGCCTGCGCATTCGCGCCCTGCGCCGCCGCAAGAAATTGACCCTGGCGCAATGTTCGGAACTGAGTGGATTGGACAAGGGCTATCTGTCGCGTCTGGAGCGTGGCGAGAAATTTGCTTCGGTGGGAACGCTGCATACGCTGGCCGCCGCCTTGCAGGTGCCTCTGGTGGATCTGCTGGGGCAAGCCGATCCCAAGCCCGAGATCGACATCGTGCGTGCCGCCGAGCGCCGGCGGCTGCCGGCCCAGGAAGACGATGGCGCCCATGCCTACGAGGCCATTACCCCCGGCGCGGGTTATGGCGGCCCGTCCGTGCTGGTGGTGCAGGTTGGCAGCCATGGCGAGCGCGCGGTGGCGCATCATGCCGGCGAAGAGCTTATTTTCGTGCTGGAAGGCCGCATAAGAGTGAAGTTCGGCGAACATAGTGTCGAGCTCGAGCGCGACGACAGTGTGCGTTTTCCCGGCTATCTGCCGCACAGCTTGTGCGCCCTGGGCCGCAAACCTGCCCGCGCGTTGGTGGTCATCGGCACTGCATGATGCGTGGCGCGAGGGGACGTCAATGGCGGGTTCCACCTTCGGAGTGCGCAAGCGGATAGCCTGGGCGGCGGTGCTGCTGGCCCTGGCGCTGGCGCGGTCGCGCAGCCCCGTGCCCGGTATGCCGGACTTCACCTATACGCACTGGCTGTTCAGCTATCACTACGAGTTCGTCAAGCGCGGTTTGCCGGGCGAAGTGCTGGACTTGCTGGGCGTGGCCAAGAACCCGCAAATCATCTATGCGATTTCGTATGGCGTGTTCGTGCTGGCGGCCGGGGCCCTGATTTTCTTTTTCTCCCGGCCCTGGAGGCTACGGCAAGACCAGGGGGGCTTTCTCTTTTTCCTGCTGGCGGCAACCAGCGCGGGCACCATCCAATATCTTCACTACGATGTGGGCCGTTTCGATGCGATCAGCCTGCTGCTGGCCTTGCTGGCCATGGTGTGCATAGAAAGGTTCGGCTTCATTGTGCAGGCCTTGTCGGTATTGCTGCTGATGTCGGCCGTCATCCTGGTGCATGAAGCCAACTTCGTCATGTTCTTTCCCATGGTTTTCATGTTCTGGATCTATCGTCGGCGCGCCGGCATGGCCGGCAACCTGATCCGTTTCGGGGTGTTGTCGTGCTTGCTGCTGGTGCTGGCGGCCACCCTGGCCAACGGGCTGGTAGATACGCTAAGTTTCGATGCGTACTACCAGGCCCTGAAGCCTTGGCTGGGGCCGGGCTACAGCGCGGGTTCGTTGCCGGTGCTGTTCGCCGATCTCGATGCCAGCATGGCGCTGACCTGGCGCCATGGCTTCACCTATGCGAAAGCGGCGCATCACCTGGCGCTGCTGGCTTTCCTGATGCCGCTGGGCTGGTTGTTCTATCCACCCCTCAAGCGTTTGCTGTGCACCGGCCTGCCTGGCCGGGACAGGGCGGTGATCTGCGTTTTCCTGCTGTGCACCCTTTCCCCGCTGGCGCTGTATCCCTTCGGCTTCGACCATTTTCGCTGGTGGGCCATGGCGATAATCAATTTCTTCCTGGTGCTTGCCTTGCTCATGGCCGATCAATGCCGCCTGGGCAAGGAGGTTTCGCGGCGGCTGCTCGACCAGAAAAAGCTGGTTTATGCGCTGGTTGCCGCCAGTTTTCTGCTCGGTCCGCTCAGTATCACCACCTCGTTTTCCAACTCTGTGGTTCACGATTTCATCGCATGGCGCAACGGCCAGGATTGAGGCGCAGACCTTGCCTTCACGCCCCATGCTTCAACGTTTGCGCGCAGGGCGCCCGATCAGTTCGGGGGCTTGACTGGTTTTTTTTCGATGGTAGCATTGCAAGCTTCGCCATACTCAGCCCCATTTCGCGGGCAGCTCCTGCGGCAAATCCAAGTGTTGAATAACGTCATCGTGCCAGTGTCACCGATGCGGGTTTGGGCTACGCCCCAACACTGCGGCCCGGTGGGCGGCGGCGTTTGCACACGGATACGCCAGTCCAGGGCCAGCGGTTCCCCCCGCCCGATGTTTCTCGATTCGCAGGAAATCGCTGCGCGTTCTGCCTACGCGCGTGCCAAACCTGGCTAAACACCGCTAAGCGCGAACTTTCCCGGGCGCTTGATCGCGTCCATTCCCGCCGGCCATCCAGACGGCCTGTCGTAGTACGTCAAAATTTTCGTACCAAATCAGCAACACCTTGCTCAAGCCGGGGGTTGCTGCACGACTTCGCCCCGGATGGCGGCTTACTACTGTCAAAACTGCCACAAACCCACAACCGAGCGTCATGCTACTTACCAAGAATTTCGTCAAAGCCAAGAATCCCTGCGCAGCCGGCTATCGCTGGTTCCTGCGCGATCATAACGGTCAGGGAGACTATCAAGCCGTTCTGGATGCCTTGGTGGCCGACGGCCGGCTGGACGATGCTTGCTGGCTGTTGGATCACTTTGGCGCAACCGATGCGGTGCTGGAAGTCGACTCCATCGATGCCGACGCTTTCATCTTTGCGGGTTCGGTGGTCGTGCGCCTGGGCATCAGTGTCGATACCATCCTGCGCACGGGCGGGCGCATCAGCACCGGCGGCGGCATCCGGGCTGGAACCTCCATCATCGCAGGAGACGGCATCAGCGCCGATGGCAATATCACCAGCGGCGGCAGCATCAAGGCGGGTGGCGATATCTCGGCCGGCTGGGGAATCGAGGCGGCCACCACCCTGGATTGCGGCGGTAACCTGCGCGCCAAGTGGGACTTGAGTTCAGGGCAGGACATCAAGGTGACGGGCAATATCCATGTGGGCCAGAACCTGCTTGCCGGGGGCGCGCTCAAGTGCGAAGAAGGCGTTAAAGCCGGGGGGCGAGTCGAAGCCGAGCACGACGTCTCGGTAGCTCGCGGCATACAGGCAGGCGAATCCATCCGTGCCAGCAATCACCTGGAAGCCGGATGGGGTATTTTGTCTGGCGGCGACATCGTGGCCGACGGCGCGATCCGTGCCGGCGAGGGCGTGGTGGCCGCGGGCACCATCGAGCCGGGCCAGGGACATGGCTTATATGCCGGGTTGCGGGTACGGCTGGATGCCTGGGCCGTGTCGGCGCGGGTGGTGGCCCAAAGCCGGCCGGCCCAGTTGGTCAGCGGGTACTGGTGCGACCAGGATTCGGCGGCCTTCGCCTAGGGCCTAGCCACCGGCCAGTGGCCTTCAATCGGCCAGTACGCTTCTTAAAGCTGCCAGGAACTGGGCGTTATCCGCGTCCGAACCGATGCTGACGCGGATGAACCGTTCATAGCCCGCTTCCTTCCAGGGTTTGGTGATCACGCCCTGGGCCAGCAGGCCCTGGGCGACCGGGCCATTGGGCCGGCCTACGTCAACGAACAGAAAGTTGGCCGCCGCCGGCGCGACGAACAGACCCATATCGCCCAGCGCCTGGGCCATGACCTCACGGGCTGCAAGGGTGCGGCGTACCGCCGCCTGCATATGGGCCGGGTCCGACAGGGCGGCCAGCGCCGCTTGCTGCGCGGCCAGGTTCACATTGAAGGGCGTGCGTACCCGGTGCAGCAGATTGGCGAACTCAGCGCTGCTGGCGATGCCGTAGCCCACGCGTAGGCCCGCCAGGCCCCAGGCCTTGGAAAAGGTGCGCAGAATTATCCACGGGCGCGCTGTGTTTTCCAGCTCGGCCAGGGCGTCCGGAAAGCCCGGGCTATGGATGGCGTACTCGACATAGGCCTCGTCGACGACCAGGATGGCATCCTGGGGGCAGGCCTGCACGAGGCGCCGGAACCCGGCCGTATCCAGCATGCAACCCACCGGATTGGACGGATTGCTGAGAAACACCAGCTTGGTTTCGCGCGACAAGGCGGCGCACCAGGCGTCAAGATCAAAACGCATATCGCCGGTGACGGGAACCATCTCGACGGTGGCGCCCATCATGCGGGGATAGATCTCATGCAATCCGAACGAGGGGATCAGCGTGACGACGCGGTCCCCCGGCGAGAGAAAGACCTGGCACAGGACTTCGAGCAGGTTTTCCGAGCCATTGCCCACGACGATGCGCTCCGGGCCGGCGCCTGTCCAGCCGGCGATGGCCGCGCACAGATCCGTGGCCGAGGCGTCGGGGTAGTCGGCGCTCTGCCTGGCGATATCGGCCAGGGCCTGGGCTACCTTGGGGCTGGGGCCGGCAGGGTTTTCGTTGCTGCCCAGGCGCGCGACGTGCTTCACGCCATATTGCGCCCGGACGGCATCGGATGACAGGCCCGCGTTGTAGGTGGGAAGTTGGCGAACTTCGGGGCGGGCCAGGTCGGTAATTGAGGTCATCTTGTGTGCGGTATTTCGTGGGTAGCGCCAGGCAGATCGAACACCTTGCCCGGGTTCAGCAGGTTGTGGGGGTCCAGCGCCTGCTTGATGGCCTGCATGGCAGCCAGTTCGGCGGGGCTGCGGCTGGCGCCCAGAAACGGTTTCTTGAGCAGGCCTATGCCGTGTTCGGCGGAAATGCTGCCGCCGGCTTGCTCGACCAGCCCGTACACCAGGCTCTCGACTTGCTGCTCGGCCTGCGCGCGCGTCAGTCCCGCCAGGGTGCGCGCGTCGGTGGTCAGGTGCAGGTTGCTGTCGCCGATATGGCCAAAGCGCACGCTCTGGTGCGCGGGCCAGCGCGCGGACAGGGCCTGGATGCAGTCGTCGGCGAACTCCCCCAGCCGGGCTACCGGCAGGCTGATGTCAAAATTGATGGGTTCCAGGCGCGAAGGGAATTCGGCCGGCGCTTCGCGCAGCCGCCATAGCGTGCGGGCCTGGGTTTCGGACTGGGCAACCACGGCGTCGGCCACCAGGCCTTGCTCCATGGCATTGGCCAGCGCGTCCTGCAGGGCGCCGGCCAATGCCTCGGCGCTGTTGCCCGTCACGTCCAGCAGCACATACAAGGGGTGCGTGCCGGCCAGCGGTGAGCACATCTGCGACCATTGCAGCGAAAGGCTGAAGAAGTCGTCCCACATCAGCTCGAACGCGGCCAGTGCGCCGGGAAATTGGCGCTGCAGCAGGCTGAGCACGGCCAGAACCTGTGGATACTGGCTGATGCCAAGCAAGGCCGTGGCGCGCGCGCTGGGCGCCGCTCGCAAGCGCAGCACGGCGCGCGTCACAATGCCCAGCGTGCCTTCGGCGCCGATGAACCATTGCTTGAGGTCGTAGCCGGTGTTGTTCTTGAGCATGGGGCGCAGCATGGGCAATATCGTGCCGTCGGCCAACACCACTTCCAGGCCCAGCACCTGTTCGCGCATCATGCCGAACTGCAGTACGCCGTTGCCGCCGGCATTGGTGCTGATATTGCCGCCGATCTGGCAGGAGCCGCGCGCACCTAGGTCGACCCCGAATTGCAGGTCTTGCTCGCCGGCGGCTTGCTGCACTGCCTGCAGGGTGGCGCCCGCCTGCACCTGCATGGTGGCGGCCGCCGTATCCACGGTTTCGATCCGGTTCATGCGGCTCAGCGAGAGCGCGACTGCGTCGGCGCGCGGCACGGCGCCGCCCGCCAGCCCTGTCAGGCCCCCCTGGGGTACCACCGCAATGCGGTGCGCGTGGCAGATCCGCATGGCCTGGGCTACCTGTTCGGTATTGGCGGGCAGGACCAGCGCCAGCGGTGTCACCGGCGCCATGCCGCTCCAGTCCGCATGGTGCTGGACGGGGATGGCCTGGCCGACACGGACGGCCTCGGCGCCCAGCGCCGCGATCAGTTCTTCCAGTAACGCCATGGTCAGCCCCCGTTGGCGCGTGCCTGCACAAACTGCAGCACGGTTTGCAGCATGCGCTTGAGGTGCGGCTGGACTTGTGCCGCGACCTCGGGCAGGTAGCTGAAGGGCAGGGCTTCCTGCATATAGCTGGACTGGGTCATTTCCAGCTGGATGGCGTGGATGTTTTGCCGGGGTTGGCCATAGTGGCGTGTGATGTAGCCCCCGGTAAAGCGGCCGTTGAGCACCGAGCTATAGCCCTGGGCGCCTTGGGCCACGGCCAGCACGGCTTGCGCCAGCGCAGGGTCGCAGCTTTCCCCCTTGGCGGTGCCCAGGTTGAGGTCGGGCAGCTTGCCCTCGAAGAAACGGGGCAGCACCGAGCGGATCGAATGGGCGTCCCACAGGGCGGCCACGCCATGCGCCGCCTTGATGCGCGTGAGTTCGGCCTGCAGTTGCTGGTGGTAGGGCAGCCAGATGGCGTTGCGCCGGGCCGCGACCTCGGCGTCGTCGGGCACGTCGCCCGATGCATAGAGAGGGGTGTCGTCAAAGCTGTCGACCGGGCACAGGCCGGTGACGCTTTGCCCTGGGTACAGGCTGGCGCCGTCGGGCGGGCGGTTCAGGTCGACGACATAGCGCGAATGCGTGGCCTGAAGAATGGATGCGCCCAGTTCGCGGGCAAAGCCATAGAGGATATCCAGGTGCCAATCGGTGTCCGGTACCTGGCGGGCTTCGGGCGTCAGGCGCGCGGCGATGGCCGGCGGCACATAGGTGCCCACATGCGGTATCGAGATCAGCAGGGGTTGGGTGCCCTGGTGAAAGAGAAAGGCGGGCTGGTCGGTGATGGCGTTCATGGCTGCTCTAAGAATGTTCGATGACGTGGGCGCGCGCGGCGACAAAGCCGGCTGCGGCGGCCTCGCGCAGCGCATGCCGGCCCTTGCCGATGCGCTGGATGCCGCCGGTCCAGACGCCGTCCAGCGCGCTGCTGCGGTGGCTGGCGAAAACGTGGGCCGACAGCATATTGGGCGCAGACAGGCCTTGCAAGGCCACATGCCCGGCATCCAGCGTGACGAAGTCGGCGCGCTGGCCCGTCGCCAGGCCCGCAATGGTACGCCCTGCGGCCTGGGCGCCGCCCTGTACAGCCTGCAGGGTCATATAGGTGGCCACCTGGGGGTGGGCGGTGCTGGCCAGGACATTGCGCTGCCGCAGCGCCAGGCGCTGGCCGTATTCCAGCACCATCAGCTCTTCGGCCGCGTTCACGCAGGCATGGCTATCGGAGCCCACGCCCCATGCGCCTTGGGCCCCCATCCAGGCCGGCATATCGAAAATGCCGTCGCCCAGGTTGGCTTCCGTCGTGGGGCACAAGCCTGCCACCGCACCGCTGTGCGCCGCCCGCTGGTATTCGGCGGGCGTCATGTGGGTGGCGTGAACCAGGCACCAGCGGCGATCGACCTCGATATGATTCAGCAGCCACTCCACCGGTCGCTGGCCGCTCCAGGCCAGGCAGGCATCGACTTCGGCGGTTTGTTCGGCGATGTGGATATGCACCGGCGCGGTGGCGTCCATGGCATGCAGGCCGTTCACTGCCTGGCGCAAGGCCTCTTGCGGCACGGCGCGCAAGGAATGCGGGGCGAGGCCCAGGCGGGCGCCCTGGGCCTCGCACAAGGGCTTGAGACGCGCCAGCAGCGCCAGCATCGAGTCGGTGCTGCGCAGGAAGCGGCGCTGCCCCGCGTGAGGCGCGAGACCGCCAAAGCCGCTGCTCTGGTACAGCACCGGCAGCAGGGTCAGCCCGATACCGGCGGCCTGGGCCGCACGCATCAGCGCCAGCGACAGGGTGGCGTCGTCGGCATACGGGTTGCCGTCCTGGGCGTGATGTACGTAATGGAATTCGCATACCGAGGTATAGCCCGCCTCGAGCATTTCCACATACAGCCAGGTGGCGATCGCCTCGAGCTGCTCGGGTGTGATCTGCGAGGCGAAGTCGTACATCAACCGGCGCCAGCTCCAGAAACTGTCTTGAGCCTGGTCGCGGTATTCGGTCAGGCCGGCAAAGGCGCGCTGAAAGGCATGGGAATGCAGGTTGGGCATGCCGGGCAGCAGCGGCCCGCCGGCGCGCGCCACGCCTGCCGGGGCGGTGCTGTCGGCCTGGACCTGGGTGAGCATGCCGTCGGCGTCCCAGGCAAGCAGTACGTTGTCGGCCCAGCCTTGGGGCAGCAGGGCTTGCGGTGCAAAGAGCTGGTGCAGGGTGTCCGGCATTATGCGATACGCCCTTGTCGAACGATGGTGTGTACCGGGCGCTGGCCGAACCAGTAGGCCAGTTCGGCGGCTTCGCGCACGCGCCACAGTACGAAGTTGGCGGGTTGGCCTATATGCAGGGCGCCATGGGTGTCGGCCAGCCCCAGGGCGCGGGCGGCATGGCGGGTGACTCCCGCCAGGGCTTCGGGCACGGTCAGCCGAAACAGCGTACAGGCCATATTCACCATCAGCAGCAGGCTCAGGGCGGGCGAGGTGCCGGGGTTGTGGTCGGTGGACACGGCCATGGGCACGCCCGCGCGCCGCAGCGCCTCGATGGGGGGCAACTGGGTGTCGCGCAGGGTATAGAAGGCGCCGGGCAGGAGCACGGCCACGGTGCCGGCCTTTTTCATGGCGGCAATCCCGGCGTCCGACAAATGCTCTATATGGTCGCAGGACAGCGCGCCATAGCGTGCCGCCAGCGCGGCGCCGCCCATGTCCGAGAGCTGCTCGGCATGCAGCTTGACCGGCACGCCCAGTTTTGCCGCGGCCTTGAACACCTGTTCGGTCTGCGCCAGCGAAAACGCGATGTTTTCACAGAAAACGTCTACGGCGTCGACCAGGCCTTCGCCGGCCAGCGCCGGCAGCATTTCCTGGCAGACCAGGGCTATGTAGTCGTCGCCGCGCCCGGCGTATTCGGGGGGCAGGGCGTGAGCGCCCAGGAAAGTGCTGCGCACGGTGACACCATAGTCCTGGCCCAACCGGCGCGCCACCCGCAGTTGCTTGCGCTCGTGCTCGAGCGACAGGCCGTAACCGGACTTGATCTCGATGGCGCATACGCCTTCGGCCAACAGTTGTTCCAGCCGGCCCGCGGCCGATTCGTACAGCTGGTTTTCGCTGTCTTGCCGGGTGGCCCGCACCGACGACACAATACCGCCGCCGGCCTTGGCGATTTCTTCGTAGCTTGCGCCGGCCAACCGCATGGCGAACTCATTGGCGCGCTGGCCCCCGTAGACCAGGTGGGTGTGGCAGTCGACCAGGCCCGGGGTTGCCAGCGCGTCGGCGCCATCGTGCTGCGCCAGCCCGCCGTAGCTGGCCGGCAGGTCGTGGCGCGCGCCTATCCATTGGATGAGGCCGTCAATCACGACGATGCAGGCATCGGCGGCGGTGCGGGCATCAAGCTCGCAGGTCTCGGGCGCCAGACGCAGCGAGTGCCAGACGCCATCGGCACTGGGCCGGGAAGCAAAGTTCATGGTGGATCATCCTTGCCGATGCCGGCTGGCCAGATGCGTACGGCCAGCAAGGCCGCATCCGGTGATTGGGGGGTCAGGGTCCATTGCAGCGCCTGCTCCGACCACCACAGGCCTTCCTCGAGTATGAGCGTCGCGTCGCAGCCCGCGGCCGGCTCATGGATCAGCCATTCCCCGGTCGTTGCCAGCAGTGCGCCGTGCGGGGCCGGCGCCAGTGTGGTGGCGGCCGTCACCAGCGTGACTTGCGCGCGCATGGCATCGCGCCGGGTCATGATATTGAAGTCGTCGCAGGGGCCGCCCAGCAGTTCGCCCTGGATGCCGGCTTCGCCCGGAAAGCCGAAAGGCTGCAAGGGCTGGCTCAGGCTATGGTCGATGGCGCCGTCACCCGAGCGCAGGCGCACGCCGGGGCCGTCGAGCAGCGTGATCACGCGCTCGACGCCGTCAAAGCGCGAGAACGGCCCGTCGGCGGCGATCGTGGCGATGCTCATGCGCCACAGGAAATCATCCATGCCCGCGTTGGCTGGATAGCAGGCTATTTCGCGGGTCAGTCCGCCGCCGTTCTTCCAGGGAGTCGCCGTCAAATGCTGTCTGTGAAATCGCTGTAGCGCCATTGCTTTATGCCCGCGTTAGCACCGCCGGCAGGAAGGTCGGGGGTGCGTTCCTACCCGGGGTTGAAAAAAATTGATGGCCATGCCTGCGCTTGCCAGCAATTTCATGGCCTGGAGCGCTGCACCGACCCGCTCCGGATTTCGCGCCGGGCCGGGCCTGTCGAACGGCATGGCACGGGGTTGCATGACTATTTGATCATGGGCAGGCTTAGCCCTTTGGCCTTGGCGGTCTGGACGGCGCTGTCGTAGCCGGCATCGGCATGGCGCATCACCCCGGTGGCGGGGTCGTTCCAGAGCACCCGGGCTATGCGTTCGGCGGCGGCGTCGGTGCCGTCGCAAACGATCACCACGCCAGCATGCTGAGAATACCCCATGCCCACGCCGCCGCCATGGTGCAGGCTGACCCAGGTTGCGCCGCCGGCGGTGTTGAGCAGGGCATTGAGCAGCGGCCAGTCGGACACCGCGTCCGAGCCGTCCTTCATGGCCTCGGTTTCGCGGTTGGGGCTGGCGACCGAGCCGGTATCCAGGTGATCGCGGCCGATCACGATGGGGCCCTTGAGTTCACCGGTCTTCACCATTTCGTTGAAAGCCAGGCCGGCCTTGTCGCGTTCGCCCAGGCCCAGCCAGCAAATCCGCGACGGCAGGCCCTGGAAAGCGATGCGCTCGCGCGCCATGTCCAGCCAGCGGTGGGTGTGCTTGTTGTCCGGGAAGAGTTCCTTGATCTTGGCGTCGGTCTTGTAGATGTCTTGCGGGTCACCCGACA
>JBEBVZ010000028.1:0-55060 GCA_040392445.1 Verticiella sediminum | reverse complement strand
GTGGGGCGCGAACTGGCGCAGGCCCTGATCGACGCGCAAGAGCGTGGCGTGGCGGTGCGGGTGCTGATCGATTCCATCGGCGCAAAATACTCGCGCCCCTCGATTACCTGGCGCCTGGCCAAGGGCAAGGTGCGCACGGCCCTTTTCATGACCAGTGTGCTGGGCTTGCGTCTGGCCTATGCCAATCTGCGCAGCCACCGCAAGGTATTGATCGTCGATGGCAAGGTGGGATTTTCCGGAGGCATGAATATTCGCCAGGGATTCACCGCCGAGTTTGCCAAGGGCGAGCCGGCGCGCGACGCCCACTTCCGCGTGGAAGGGCCGGTGGTGGCCCAACTGATGACAGTCTTCGCCCACGACTGGGAATTCACCACCGGCGAATCCCTGCGCGATGCCCTGTGGTTTCCCTCGCAAGGCCAGTGCGATTTCCCGGACGGCGTGCCGGTGCGCACGGTGGCGTCGGGGCCGGACCGTACCATGGGCAGTTCGCATGACATGATAGTGGGCGCGCTGACCGTGGCGCGAGAGCGCGTGCGCATCCAGTCGCCTTATTTCCTGCCCGACCTTACGCAGATCTCGGCGCTGACCATCGCTGCGCGCCGGGGAGTGCAGGTGGATGTGGTCATCCCGGGTGTCAACAACCTGCGCCTGGTCGACTACGCCATGACGGCGCAGCTGGATCAACTGGTCAGCAAGGGGGTGCGTGTGTGGCGCTCTTCGGGCACCTTCGACCACGCCAAGCTGATGACCGTGGATGGCGCCTGGAACTATGTGGGCTCTTCCAATCTGGATCAGCGCAGCATGCGTTTGAACTTCGAGCTGGACATGGAGATCTATGATCGCGCCACCGCCGACTGGATCTCGCAGCGCATAGACAGCAATATCGCCACGGCCCAGCCGGAAACCCTGGCATCCCTGGCCGCCCGGCCATTCCTGGTGCGCCTGCGCAATCGCCTGATCTGGCTGGCTTCGCCCTATCTCTGAATTGTTTCATGAGGTTATGAAACGCAAATTAAATCAAGCCGCTTTGCCAAGGGTGCCTAAATCGCGTTACGCTGCGCGGTTGCCCTCGCTGGCCAGTTTTGGCGCAGCCTCCCAGTTCAAGGAATTTCAGCACGATGTTCGGAAGATCCAGGCCGAAAGCTTTCAAACCCTACCCTTTGGGTGCCACCAAACCGCGGCGTCGCGTACCGCGCTGGCTGGTATGGTTGGTAGTCGGCGTGGTGCTGGGGGCGGGTAGTTTGCTGTATGTGCAGCAGGAATACATGCCCGCGCGGCTGTCCGTGGGTGAATCCGAACGGCTGACGATGCAGGCGTCGCAACTGAGCGAGGCCCTGGCACAAGCCCAGGCGCAGCTCGAGCAAAGCAACGCCCAACTTGCCGTTCAACAGGCGCAAAGCGAAGACCTGGCGGGCCGCCTGACCAAGGCCCAGACCGCGCTCAAGCCCTTGCAGGACGATCTGGCGCTCTTGCAGGAAGTCTTGCCGGCCGATCCGCGTGGCGGCGACATGCAGATACGCGCGGGCCGTTTCTATAACGAAAACGGCGCACTGTCCTACCATTTGGTGGTAACGCGCGAAGATGCCAGCCAGCCCTTCAAGGGCGCCGTGCAGTTTACGGTCGAGGGGCGTTACCCGAACGGCCGCACGGCAACCGTGAACCTGGACCCGATCGCCCAGGAACTGGGCGAATACCAGAACGTCCAGGGCACTGTGGCCTTGCCCGATGGTATGCAGGCACGCCAGATCACGACCCGCATCACCAGCGACGACGGCCGGGTGCAGGCCATGCGTGTGATCAACTCGCGCAACTGAAAACAGCGCTGCCCGCGCAAGGCGGGCAGCAGTAGTGCATGGGGGCGTGGCGCCGCTTAATCGACGCGGCCCTTGGCCTGGATGAATTCGATCTTGTAGCCGTCCGGGTCTTCCACGAACGCGATCACGGTGGAACTGTGCTGCATGGGGCCGGCTTCGCGTACGACCTTGCCGCCCAGTGCTTTGACCTTCTCACAGGCGGTGTAGGCGTCGTCCACTTCCAGCGCGATATGGCCATAGGCGTTGCCCAGGTCATAGCTGTCGGTGTCCCAGTTGTGGGTGAGTTCCAGTGCCGGGCCTTCCGATTCCGGCTGGTAGCCGACGAAAGCCAGGGTGAATTTGCCACTGGGGTAGTCTTTGCGACGAAGCAATTGCATACCCAGCACCTTGGTGTAGAACTCGATGGATCGATCCAGGTTGCCCACGCGCAGCATGGTGTGCAGGATTCTCAATTTTTGCTCCTAAATCAGGTAAACGAAGGTAGGCTGGCCGGGTCCTGGCGGCGCAAGGTGTCGCGCGCGTTCTGGTAACCAGGTAGCAAATTGCCGACCTCGGCCCAGAAGCCAGGCCCGTGATTCATTTCGCGCAGATGGGCCAGCTCATGTGCGATCACGTAGTCGATGATGTCCAGGTGAAAATGTACCAGGCGCCAGTTCAGCATGATGTTGCCGCGGCTCGTGCACGAGCCCCAGCGCGAAGTCGCGCCCGACAGCCGCCATTTATTGATACGCAGGCCGCTGCGGTCCAGGAAGTGCAGCAGCCGACGCTCTATCAGTATACGAGCGCGGCCCTGCAGCCAGGCCTGGACGGTATCCCGGATACGAGCCGCATCGGCGGCCGCCGGCAATCCCAGCCACAGCGTATCGCCGGCTTGTGGCGCATCGGGGTCGCCGTCGTAATGACGGGCAGTGCCGCCGGTACGAAAGCTTATGGTCTGGCCCAGGTAGGGTAGTTCGCCGCCGTCCTCCCAGCGGGTGCGCTGCAGGGCCACGCGCTGTTGCCGGTCCTGCCAGGATTTAAGCTTGGCAAGTATCCAGCCCGCCTTGCTGCGTACCGCATCGTCGATTTCCGCCAGGGATACCCAGCGCGGCGCCGTCACCCGCAAACCATCGTCGGTAATCAGAAAGCCTATGGTGCGACGGCTGGACCGCAGCAGGGTGAAGCCTATGGTTTGATGCTCGGTGCCGACTTCCCGCCAGCGCGCGTTGGGAGCCAGCGCCGAAGGGGGCTGCGGGGTGGGTACCACCGACTTGCCGTGCGCATGCGGCGGTACGTCAGGGTCGGGGCGGGCGTCAGGCGCATGGCGGCCTGACGTGTCGAACAAGGGCAGGGTGTGTTGTCGTCTGGGTTCAGTCACGGTACTGATGTGGGCTGATTTGCCGCATTTCGGCTTCTATCCATGCCTGCACGCGGCGGTTGAGCTCGGCGCCGCTGATGCCTTCGGACGAAATCGGAGGGCCGATGGAAACCGTGATCAGGCCGGATTTCTTCACGAAAGCGTTGCGCGGCCAGACTTCGCCGGCGTTGTGGGCGATGGGAACCACCGGTACGCCGGCGTGGACGGCCAGGCGGGCTCCGCCCGGCAGGTAGCGTCCGGCCTGGCCGGGCGGCACGCGCGTGCCTTCCGGAAACAGGATAGGCCAGCGGCCTTCGGCCAGCTTCTCAGTACCCAGGCGCATGACCTGGTCCATGGCGCCACGCGCATCGCTGCGGTCGATGGCGATCATCTTGACCAGGGCCAGGCCCCAGCCGAAAAAAGGCACCTTGTGCAGTTCGCGCTTATACACGAAGCACAGTTCGCGCGGCATGTAGGCTGGGTAGAACAGGGTTTCCCAGGCCGATTGATGCTTGGAGAGCAGCACCACCGGCGCATCGGGCAGGTTTTCCCAGCCCTTGACCTGCCAGCGTATGCCCAGGATCACCCGTGCCGCCCAGACGGCCATGCGCGGCCAGCACATCGTGACGCGGTAGCGCCAGCGCAAGGGCAGCGGAGCGCACAGCGTACAGAGCACGGCATACGGAATGACCGTGACGATCAGGAACAGCATGTAGAGCAGCGAGCGCAGCCAGGCCATTAAAGGGATTCCAGATGTTCGGCCACGGCCATGAGATTGTCGAATACGCGCGTGCCCAGCGGCAGTTCCTTGTTTTCGGTCTGGCTGCCGTTGCCGGTGCGTACCAGCCAGGGCAGGCAGCCTGCGGTGGCGGCCGCCTGCAGGTCGCGCAAGGAATCGCCGACCGCAGGCACGCCGTGCAGGCTGATGTCAAAGCGCCGGGCGATTTCAAGGAACATGCCGGGCAAGGGCTTGCGGCAATTGCAGCCGGCATCGGGCAGGTGAGGGCAGACGAAAATGCCCTCGATGTGACCGCCGACGCGCGACAGTTCGCGCCGGAACTTGGTATGCATGGCGTTGAGTGCGGCCGCATTGAACAGACCGCGGCCCAGGCCGGACTGATTGGAGGCAACGATTGCCCGCCAGCCCGCCTGGTTCATGCGGGCGATGGCTTCCAGGCTGCCAGGCAGCGCAATCCACTCGTCCGGATTCTTGACGAACTCGGCGCTGTCCTGATTGATGACGCCGTCGCGGTCGAGGATGACAAGTTTCATGCAGACTGCCTCAAGCCAATCGGCCCAGGTCGGCGACCTGGTTCATCAAGGCGTGCAACTGACCCAGCAGGGCCAGGCGGTTGGCGCGCACTGCGGGGTCATCGGCCATGACCATCACGTCGTTGAAGAAAGCGTCGACGGCATCGCGTGCACCGGCCAGGGTGGTCAGCGCGCCGGTGAAGTCGCCATCGGTAACCTGTTTGGCGGCCACCGGCTGCAATTGCCGGATGACGCCGGCCAAGGCCTGTTCGGCGGGCTCCTGCAGCAGCGCCGCGTCGGGGGCCGTACCCACCGCATCGGCCTTCTTCAGCAGATTGCCGATGCGCTTGTTGGCCGCGGCCAGGCTGGCTGCCGCCGGCAAGGCCTGGAACTGGGCCACGGCCGCCACTCGCGCCGGAATCTGGTGCAGGGGCGGTTGCAGGGCCAGCACGGCGTCGATCACCGTGCGTTCGTATTGGCTGCTCAACTGGTTGCGCAGGCGCTCGTAGATGAAGTTGCGCAGTTCGGCCGTCAGTTCCGTGACGCGGGCCGCCGCAATGATTTCCTCGCCGAAGCCATGGGTGGCCTCGCGCAGCAGGGCATCCAGCGTAAAGGCGGGGGCCGCATCGCGAACATTCAGGATGCCGCCGGCTGTCAGTTGCTCGAATGCGCTGATCAGGCCCAGCGCCGCGCGGCGCAGGCCGAACGGGTCGCGGTCGCCCGTGGGCGCCAGGCCTATGGCCCAGATGCCCACCAGGGTTTCGGTGCGTTCGGCGATGAAGAGGGCCGCGCTGGTGGCGGTGGCGGCGGTTACCGGCGCATCGAGCCGGATGCGGTACTGGTCGTGGATGGCCTGCACCACGTCGGCGGCTTCGCCGTCGTTGGCGGCGTAGTAGGCGCCCATGATGCCCTGCAGCTCGGGGAATTCGCCGACCATGCTGGTGACGAGGTCGGCCTTGGCCAGCGTGGCCGCGCGTCGCGCCGCCAGCTCGTTGCCCCCGATGGCGCTGGCGATCCAGGCGGCCAGGGCGCTGACGCGCTCGGTACGCTGCAACTGGCTGCCCAGCTTGTTGTGATAGACGACATGGCCCAGGCCGGCCACGCGGCTGGCCAGGGTGGCCTTACGGTCGGTCTCGAAGAAGAAGCGCGCATCGGCCAGGCGCGGGCGCACCACGCGCTGGTTGCCCTGGATGATGTTGGCGGGGTCCGTGAGCGCCATGTTGCTGACGATGAGAAAGCGATTGCTCAGCTTCTTGCCGTCGGCCTCGAATAGCGGGAAATACTTCTGATTCAGACGCATGGTCAGGATCAGGCACTCTTGCGGCACTTCCAGGAACTCGGGTTCGAATTCGCCCACGTAGACCGTGGGGTATTCGACCAGGGCGGTGACTTCATCCAGCAGCGGGGCCACATCGGCTTCGTTGCCCAGTGAAGCGCCCAGGCGTTGGGCGTTGCTGCGCAACTGCTGCTCGATGAGGTCGCGGCGTGCCGTAAACGAAGCCATGACCTTGCCGGCATCGGCCAGGGTGGTTTCGTAGCTGCTGGCGTCGGCCAAGGTGACGGGATCCTGCGCCGACTGGAAGCGGTGGCCCTGGGTGTCGCGCCCGGCCGTCAGGCCCAGCGCCGTTATCGGCACGACACTGCTGCCGTGCAACGCCACCAGGCGGTGCGCCGGACGCACAAAGCGCACGGTGGTCTGGCCGTCGGCCAGCTGATAGCCCATGGTCTTGGGAATGGGCAGCTTGGCAATGGCCTCGGCCAGCGCTTCTTGCAGGCCGTCGACCAGCGCCGCGCCGCGAGCGACGCCGCGGTAGACCAGTTGCTCGTTCTTGCCGTCGGATTCGCGCTCGAGGGTGGCGGGATCCACGTCCTGCAAGCCCTTGGCGGCCAGCTTCTTGAGCAGCGCGGGCGTTGCCTGGCCGTCGGCGGTGAGCCCGACCGAAACCGGCATCAGCTTTTCGGCATAGGGCTTGTCGGCCGCCTGGGCCGGCACGGCCGACAGCACGACGGCCAGACGGCGCGGAGTGGCGTACATGCTGGCGGTACTGCCTTCGGCCAGCAGGCCGCGCTGTTTGAGGCCGCCGGCAATGCCATCGGCAAAGGCCTGGCCCAGCTTTTGCAAAGCCTTGGGCGGAAGCTCTTCGGTAAACAATTCCACCAGCAGGGGTTGGGTAGCCATATCGGTGCCGGCGGTCATGCTGCGTCCTTTTGTTGCGGTGCGGCGGCGGCAGTGGCCAGCATCGGGAAGCCCAGGCGCTCGCGAGATTCGTAATAAGCCTGTGCGACAGCGCGCGACAGGTGGCGGATGCGGCCGATATAGGCGGCGCGTTCGGTGACGCTGATGGCGCCCCGGGCATCCAGCAGGTTGAAGGTGTGCGCGGCCTTCAGAACCGCCTCGTAGGCGGGCAGGGCCAGCGGGGTTTCCAGGGCCAGCAGCTGCTGCGCCTGCTTTTCGTAATCGCTGAAGTGGGCGAACAGCATTTCGGCATTGGCATGCTCGAAGTTGTACGTGGACTGTTCGACTTCGTTCTGGTGGAAAACGTCGCGGTAGGTGATCACGCCGTTGGGCGTGTTCGTCCAGACCAGGTCGTAGACGCTTTCGACGCCCTGCAGGTACATGGCCAGGCGTTCCAGGCCATAGGTGATTTCACCCGTGATCGGCTTGCAGTCCAGGCCGCCGACTTGCTGGAAGTACGTGAACTGGGTGATTTCCATGCCGTTGAGCCAGACTTCCCAGCCCAGGCCCCAGGCCCCCAACGTGGGGTTTTCCCAGTCGTCCTCGACAAAACGCACGTCGTGCTCGGCGGGATCTATGCCGATCGCGCGCAGCGAGCCAAGGTAGAGCTCGAGGATTTCGGACGGGGCGGGCTTGAGCACCACCTGGAACTGGTAGTAGTGCTGCAGGCGGTTGGGGTTGTTGCCATAGCGTCCATCGTTGGGACGGCGCGACGGTTGCACATAGGCCGCGCGCCAGGGTTCCGGACCCAGTGAACGCAGGAACGTGGCGGTATGCGAAGTTCCCGCACCCACTTCCATGTCGTAAGGCTGCAGTAGTGCGCACCCCTGGTTGCCCCAGTAGTCTTG
Source organism: Verticiella sediminum (assembly GCA_040392445.1). GTDB lineage: Bacteria > Pseudomonadota > Gammaproteobacteria > Burkholderiales > Burkholderiaceae_B > Verticiella > Verticiella sediminum_A. Next base: position 47,575 of record JBEBVZ010000028.1, on the reverse strand, counting down.
CAGGCGAAGAATCAGTTGCTGGAAGGTAAGCATGGTAAGGCCGTTGAATAAGCTTGCGGGCAGGCACCTGACTGCGGTTTCTGCAGGCGAATCGGTTATTTTAGCCGGTGCCGCCCAGGTAGTGGTAAGCAGCGGGTTGTAGCTGGCTGGATGATGAACGAAAATCCGGGTTCTAGCGTTGGCGCCGTCCTGCGTGCCGGCGCGTCACTGCTCAGGAGGTAGCGTAGTGGTTTTACGATATGGGGTTGGAGACATGCGGCGCGGGTCGCAAAGCCGGTTTGCCGGCGCTTGGCTGGGTTGGGTATTGGCGTTGATGTTGCTGGTAATCGGGATGGCCTTGCCCCCGGCCCAGGCGCAAATACCGGGATTTCTCAGGCCGCAAGCGCAGTCGCAGCCAGCGCCCGAGCCAAGCTCTGACGCCATATCGTACGGGGCGCTGGCCGATCTGCTTGAAAACGAGGCCGTGCGCAAGCAGTTGATCGAGCAATTGCGCACCCTGGCCTTGCCGGCGGGGTCGGCCGCCGTCCAGGCCGCCAAGGCGCCGCAGCCGCCGGTTGCGCCCGAGGATGCCGACAAACCGGCCTACACCGAAGTCGTTTCCGGCCTGAGTGCGCGTATCGCCGATGAAGCCCAGCAGTTCGTGGAGGGGCTGGCGGAAGGCGCGACGACCGCCGTGGCCACGGTTCGCGCCGTTGCAAGCGGAGACACCGACAGCGTGACCCGCCTGGACGGCTGGCCCACGGCGCTGCTGCAGATGCTGATCGTGGGGCTCGCCACGACGGTCGCTTTTCTGACGCTGCATGTGGTGGCCTCGAGGGTGTACAGCCGCATGGATGCCTGGGTGGTGCGCCATCAGTGCCGCGCCCAGGCTGCCGCCGACGAGGCCACGGCCACCCGGTCGGCTGCCGACCAGTCACCGGAAATGCAGGGGCCGCAGCGCCCCGAGCCGCCGCCGTTCGGCCTGCAACTGGCGTTGCTCTACGGCAAGACCGCCGCCATCGTCGGCAGCCTGGTCATCGACGTGGTGGTGGTGGTGCTGGCCGCAGCCGTCGGCTATGCCGTGGCGTTTTTCGGAACCGGCCTGCGTGGCGATGTAGGCCCGTTCGAGCTGATGTTCCTCAATGCTTTCGTGGCGGTCGAGGTCGGCCGCACGCTGGTGCGCCTGGTCTTTGCCGTGCGCTACGAAAACCTGCGCCTGCTGCCCATGAGCGACGAGCTGGCGCACTATTGGAATCGATGGCTGGAACGAGTCACCTTCCTGGCTGGCTATGGCGTCCTGCTGGTGGTGCCGGTCCTGGCGGCAGTGCTGTCGCCCGCGGTTGGCCAGATGTTTGGCCTGCTGATCATGCTGGGTGTCTATATATATGCGGTACGGTTCATCTGGCAGAACCGCATCCGCATCAGCGAACGCTTGCTCAACCGGGCTCGCCAGCCGTCGTCGGCTTTTTTCGGTACGCTGCTGCGCATGCTGGCGCGTACCTGGCATCTTCTTGCCATCGCCTATTTCACCGTGCTGCTGGTGGCGAGCCAGGTCGATCCGGCCGGCGCACTGCCCTACATGACATACGCCACCCTGCAAAGCGTGCTGGCCATCGGCGTGGGCCTGCTGTTGTCGGCAGTCCTGACCGCACTGTTGTCGCGCCGTATCACGCTGTCCGACGAGATGCGTGCAAAGTTGCCCATGCTCGAGGCCAGGCTGAATTCCTATGTGCCGGCGATCCTGAAGGGCATACGCCTGTTCATCATGGTGCTGGTGGCGCTGTTCGTGCTGGACGCCTGGCGGGTGTTCAGCCTGTCGGGCTGGCTGGCCTCCGACGTGGGCTCGGCCATCTTGGCCACGACGGTGCATGTCGCCATCATCCTGCTGTTCGCGGCGCTGGCCTGGACGGTGGTCGCCAGCATCATCGAGCATCGCCTGAACCTCGATTCCGAAACGGCGGCGCCCAGCGCGCGCGAACGCACGCTGTTGTCCCTGTTTCGCAATGCGACCCTGATCCTGATCGTGACCATGACGGTACTGGTGGTGCTGTCGCAGATAGGCATCGATATCGGCCCGCTGATTGCCGGGGCCGGGGTGGTTGGCCTGGCGATAGGTTTCGGCGCGCAAAAGCTGGTGCAGGATGTGATCAACGGCATCTTCATCCAGCTGGAAAACGGCATGAACCAGAACGATGTGGTGGAAGCCGCCGGCGTATTCGGCACGGTCGAGAAAATCAGCATCCGCTCGGTGGGGATACGCACGCTGGACGGCGGTTATCACATGATTCCGTTCTCGTCTGTGGACAAGGTCACGAATCACATGCGCGACTTTTCGTACCACCTTGGCGAGTACACGATCGCGTATCGTGAAAGCGTCGACGACGCGGCTTTCCATCTGGAGCGTGCGTTCGAGGAACTGATGACCGACCCGGTGCTGTCGACCTCGGTGCTGGATGACCTGACGATTGCCGGCGTCACCTCGCTCAACGAACGTGGCTTCACCATCCGTATCCTGATCAAGACCAAGCCTGGCATGCAGTGGGCAATACAGCGCGGCTATAACCGCCTGGTCAAAAAGCACTTCAATGCGGCGGGCATCGAGCTGCCGTATCCGCATACCGTGGTGTATTTCGGGCAGGATAAGAACGGTTTTGCGCCGCCGGCCAGCGTGCAGAACGTGGAGCCTCGTGTCACCAGGAAGGGCAAGGAAATGCCCGCCGGCTATACCCCTCGCACTTTGCGCGCCACCCCCCACGATGAACGCTCGTCGGATGTACTGGGCAACGAGATGGCAACCGTCGTGAACGAGGCCGGTGAAGTCACCACCCAGGCTGGTACGACGGCGGCGCTCGATGCCGCCGAGGAAAGGGCGGAAGAAAACCGCAAGCCGGGTTCGGCTGTCTGAACCTGCCAGGGCAGGCCCGCCTGAACAAGACGCTTACCGCGCCTTGTTCAGGCCTACTCATACTTCCTGGCGTCTTCGATAACCTTGCCGTCGTTGGCCAGGCTGCCGGGTTCGACCAGGCTGATCTCGGCGCGCAGCTTGGTCACATCGCGCGTGGTGTCGGCAATGCGCCCGGCCAGCCCTTCAGGCTGGCCTTGTGTTTCAACGTAAAGCCGCATCAGGTCGCCGGCCAGTGAGTCCTGCACGACCAAGCGGGCGCGCAGGATTTCCGGGTGACGGCGCACGATGTCGGCCACCTGCGAGGGGTGAACGAACATGCCGCGCACCTTGGTGGTCTGGTCGGCACGGCCCAGCCAGCCACGAATGCGCTGGTTGGTGCGCCCGCAAGGCGATAGGCCGGGCAGGATGGCGGAAAGATCACCGGTGCCAAACCTGATCAGCGGGTAGTCCGGGTTGAAGGTGGTAACCACGACCTCGCCGATCTCGCCCTCGGGCACCGGATCCCCGGTGCCTGGTCGCACGATTTCGACGATGATGTCTTCGCCCAGCACCAGGCCTTCGCGCGCCACGGTTTCGTAGGCGACCAGTCCCAGATCGGCGCTGCCATATGCCTGGTAGGCCGCCACGCCGCGCTCGCCCAGCCATTTGCACAGGGATGGCGGGAAGGCTTCGCCCGACACCAGGGCCTTGCCCAGGAAGGGCAGGGCCACGCCCATTTCGTCGGCTTTTTCCAGGATGAGCTTAAGAAAACTGGGGGTGCCGGTATAGCCCGCGGGCCGCAGGTCCTGCATGGTGCGGACCTGTTGTTCGGTTTGTCCGGTGCCGCCGGGAAATACGGTGCAGCCTACCGCATGGGCCGCGGTTTCCATCATCGAGCCGGCCGGCGTGAAATGGTAGGCAAAGCAGTTGTGCACCAGTTCGCCGCGCCGGAATCCGGCGGCATACAGGGCGCGGCCAAAACGCCAGTAGTCGACACGCGCGCTCTCGGGTTCGTAGATCGTTCCCGGCGACGCAAAAACCCGGCGCGCTTCGCCCCAGCCTATGGCAGAGAAGCCGCCCAAGGGTGGGCCGCTGGCCGCGCGTTCGGCCTGCTGGCGCTCCAGCAGTTCGTGCTTGCGCAAGACGGGCAGGCCGGCCAGCGCCTCGCGCGAGCCTATGGTGGCCGGGTCTATACCCTGCAACTGGTGGGCAATTGCGGGGGCGTGCTGCGCGGCATGGGCCAGCACGCCTGGCAGGGCCGCCAGCAGATCGCGTTCGCGTTGTTCGGGCGCGCGTGTTTCCAGTACGTCGAAGTAGTCATACATAGGTGGTGTTTCCTTGATGCCGGAGCGGCTTAGGCCAGCCAGCGCTTGCGGCGCCGGTAGAACTTGGTGTCGCGAAAGCTTTTGCGCTCACCGCTGGAGATCCCCAGGTAGAACTCTTTCACGTCTTCGTTTTCGGCGAGCGCCTGGGCCTCGCCATCCATCATGACGCGCCCATTCTCGAGGATGTAGCCGTAGTCGGCGTAGCGCAGGGCGATATTGGTGTTTTGCTCGGCCAGCAGGAAGCTCACGCGCTCGCGCTGGTTCAGGTCGCGCACAATCTCGAAAATCTCTTCCACGATCTGGGGCGCCAGGCCCATGGAAGGCTCGTCGAGCAGGATCATGTTGGGGGCGGCCATCAGGGCCCGGCCTATGGCCGTCATTTGCTGCTCGCCGCCCGAGGTATAGCCGGACTGGCTGGTGCGGCGGGTTTTCAGACGGGGAAAGTAGGCGTAGACCTTGTCCAGCGATGCGGCGATCTCGCCGCGCGAGGCATTGCGGGTATAGGCGCCCGTCAGCAGGTTTTCTTCCACTGTCAGGTGGGCAAAGCAGTGCCGGCCTTCCATCACCTGGACCACGCCACGCTTGACCAGGTCGGCCGGGCTTAGCCGCTGCACCTGTTCGCCGCGATATTCGATATTGCCTTTGGTGACGTCGCCGCGCTCGCCCTTGAGCAGGTTGGAGATGGCGCGCAGCGTGGTGGTCTTGCCCGCGCCGTTGGCGCCCAGCAGGGCCACGATGCGCCCTTCGGGCACGGTCAGCGACACCCCTTTGAGCACCAGGATGACGTGGTTGTAGATGACTTCGATGCCATTGACGCTGAGCAGCGTCCTGGGCGTATCGGCAACAGTGGTGGCGGTCATGGGCATTCCCGAGGGTTGATGCCGGTGCGCGGGGCAATGCGCACCGGCGGCGGGCATCAGCCTGCGCAGCTACGCGGCGTGATGTTCTTTTCCTTGGCGTACTTGGCGGACATTTCCTTGACCAGCGGATCCAGGATGGCCGGGTCGGCCTGGTACCAGTCGGACGAGAGATTCCACTTTTTGCCGTCCCATTGCACGATGCGGGCCCAGTCGGTGCCCATGTGGTTGGCGCACGAGGTTTGCACCGGCCGCATGATTTCACCAAAACCCAGTTCGTTCAGGCGTTCCTGGGTCAGGTTCAGGTTCTCGAAGCCCCAGCGCACTTGTTCCGGCGTCAGCGATTTGCCCTTGCCGAATTTTTCCTGGGCGGCGCGTATGGCTTCGACCTGCATCATCGAAATCATCATGCCGCGCGTGTGCGCCATGACGCCGATTTCGTCGGCATTGGAGGCCGTGCCCTGGCCCTTGTCGTACACGTGCTGCTTCAACTGTTCGTGGACTTTGTCGTGTACCGAGCTGTTGTGCACCGTGATGGCGTTGTAGCCCTTGGCGCCCGAACCCAGGTCGCGCACGTCATGATCCGAGCCTGCCCACCAGATGGCATACATTTTTTCCCGGGGAAAACCGGTGGCCTGGGCTTCGCGGATGGCGGTGGGCGTCATGATGCCGGCGCTCCAGAGCAGGACGTAGTCGGGCTTTTGCTGGCGCACCTGCAGCCAGGTGGATTTTTGCTCGACCCCGGGCGCGGTCACGGGGTACAGCAGCAGTTCGAAGCCATCCTTTTGCGCGCGCTTTTGCAACAGCGGGATCGGCTCTTTACCGTAGGGCGAGTCGTGGTAGACCAGCGCGATCTTCTTGCCCTTGAGGCTGCCGTTTTCTTTCTTCAGGATGTCCTGGATCATCACGTCGGCGGCTGTCCAGTAGGTGCCCAGCAGCGGGAAGTTCCATTCGAACACGGTGCCGTCCACCGATTGCGATAGCCCGTAGCCCATGGTTTCCACGGCGATCTTGTCCAGCGGGGCCTTGTCGCTGATGGCAAAGGTGATGCCGGTGGACTGCGGGTCGAACCCCGAAGCGCCGGTGCCCCGGGTTTTCAGGCGCTCGTAGCACTCGACGCCGCGTGCGGTGTCGTAGGCGGTTTCGCATTCCTCATAGGTCAGTTTCACGCCGTTGACGCCGCCGTCGCGGGCATTGACCAGTTTCAGATAATCTTGCTTGCCGTCGGCCCACGGTATGCCCAGCGGGGCAAACTGGCCGGTGCGATACACCAGTAACGGTACGAACTGTTCAGGTGTCTGGGCCAGCGCGGGTGCCGCTGGCGCCGCCAGCATGGTGCCCAGTACAAGCGACAGGCCCAAGGCCCTGGCGTGGATGGAAAGTGCGATTTTCATGGAGTGTCTCCCTGGCTCGTTACAGGCATTTCGACGAAATGCCTTTTCCCTGGCATAGCATTCTGCAGCGCTCTTCTATGAGCGGACCCTGTACTTTGTCGTGAGGCCGCATGCCCTATCCGCATCGTGGCGGGGCGCAGCGGCGGGCGTTACGGCATGGGTTTATTTCATCGTTGTCCTCCTGGGTGCGCGCAGTGCGCTGCACGTCGGCTTGGTGGGGCGGGGTAGCGCGCCATGGTTCGTTTCAATGCGGAAAAGGCCAGATTCGGAGTTTCTCGCGGCCTATGCTCCAGAGACGAGCCAGGCCATGGGGTTCGGCGATCAGGAAGAACACGATCAGGGCGCCGAAAATCATGTATTCCAGGTGCGAGGCCATGGCTGTCGAGATGGGCACGCCCAGCATCGCCGGCACGTTGGACAGGAGGATTGGCACCAGCACGATGAAGGCGGCGCCAAAAAAGCCGCCCATGATGGAACCCATGCCGCCGATGATCACCATGAAGAGCAATTGGAAGGAGCGATCCAGGCCAAAGGCCGCCGGTTCCCAGGACCCCAGGTAGACATAGCCCCACAGCGCGCCGGCCACGCCGACGATGAAGGAGCTGACGGCAAACGCCGTGAGCTTGGCATACATGGGGCGTATGCCGATCACGCTGGCGGCAACGTCCATGTCGCGGATGGCCATCCATTCGCGCCCGATGGCCCCGCGCACCAGGTTCTTGGCCAGCAGGGCAAACACGACCACGAAGCACAACACGAACAGGTATTTTTCGGCAGGGCTGCTGATGTCGATACCGAAAGCCCGCAGGTGCGGTACCGACACCGCGCCCGAGGACGAATAGTTAGTGAAGTAGCTCAGGCGCAGGAATACCCAGTCTATGAAAAACTGGGCGGCCAGGGTGGCAACGGCCAGGTACAGGCCCCGAATGCGCAGGCTGGGTATGCCAAAGAAGATGCCCACGATGGTGGCGCAGGCGCCGCCCAGCAGAATCTGCACAACCAGCGGCAGGCCGGGTATGCGCACACCGAAGTTCCAGGCGGCATAGGCGCCCACCGCCATGAAGGCGCCGGTTCCCAGTGATATCTGGCCGCAATAGCCAACCAGGATATTCAGGCCTATGGCGGCCAGCGAGAGAATCAGGAATGGCAGCAAAATCGCGCGCAGCAGGTATTCGCTGGCCACGAAAGGCACCACCAGGAATGCGATGGCGATGATCAGCAGTACGAAGATGCGGTCTTGCCGCACCGGAAAAATCTGTTGGTCGCTCTGGTAGCTGGTCTTGAACTGCCCGTTTTCGCGGTAGAACATACGATGGCACCTGAAGAAATGAGGGCTTGGGGGTTTACACGCGATCGATGATCTTTTCGCCGAACAGGCCCTGCGGGCGGAACAGCAGGAATACCAGCGCGAGCACGTAGGCAAACCAGATTTCGATGCCGCCGCCCACCATGGGGCCCAGGTAGACTTCGGACAGCTTTTCGCCCACGCCGATGATCAGCCCGCCAATGATCGCGCCGGGCACCGAGGTCAGCCCGCCCAGGATCACCACCGGCAGCGCCCGCAGCGCGGCGGTGGAGATCGAAAACTGCACCCCCAGTTTGGAGCCCCACACGACGCCCGCCACCAGGGCGACCAGCCCCGCGACCGTCCATACCACCACCCAGATGCGGTTGAGCGGTATGCCGATGGATTGCGCGGCCTGGTGATCGTCGGCTACCGCGCGCAGGGCGCGCCCGGTGGCGGTGAACTGGAAAAACAGGGCCAACAGCGCCACCAGTGCGGCGGCCACGACCGCGGCAACAAGGTCCTCGGTGTTGAGCAGCAGGCCGCCTTGGAACACGCTTTCCAGCACAAACAGCGGATCTTTGGGCATGCCTACATCGATGCTGTAGACATCGCTGCCGAACAGCGTCTGCCCCAGGCCGTCAAGAAAGTAGCTGATGCCCAGGGTGGCCATCAGCAGGGTGGCCAGTTCCTGGTTCACCAGGTGGCGCAAGACCAGCCGTTCTATGGCTACCGCCAGCACGAACATCAGCAGGGCGCTGACGATAAAGGCCAGCACATTGGCCAGCAGCAGGCTCTCGAAGCCCAACCATTGCGGCAGCCATTCCGAGAAGCGCGCCATGGACAGGGCCGCCACCAGCACCATCGCCCCCTGGGCGAAGTTGAACACCCCCGATGCCTTGAAAATCAGCACGAAGCCCAAGCCGATCAGCGCGTACAGCATGCCGCTGGTGAGCCCGCCGAACAAGGTTTCCAGGAAAAATCCCATGTCTGCTCCTCAGTGCGCTTAGTGCGCCACGCCAAGATAGGCGCGGATGACGTCTTCGTTGGCGCGGACCTCGTCGGGCTTGCCGTCGCCTATCTTCTTGCCGTAATCCAGTACCACCACCCGGTCGGAGATATCCATGACCACGCCCATGTCGTGCTCGATCAGGACGATGGTGGTGCCGAATTCGTCGTTCACATCCAGGATGAAGCGGCTCATGTCCTGCTTTTCCTCGATGTTCATGCCCGCCATCGGCTCGTCCAGCAGCAGCAGGCGCGGCTCCATCGCCAGCGCGCGGCCCAGGTCCACGCGCTTTTGCAGGCCGTAGGGCAGGCGGCCGACCGGCGTCTTGCGATAGGCCTGGATTTCCAGGAAGTCGACGATGTTCTCGACGAACTCGCGATGCTGGATTTCTTCGCGCTCGGCGCGGCCCAGGCGGAAGGCCTGCGCCAGCAGCCCGCACTTCATGCGCAGGTTGCGGCCGGTCATGATGTTGTCCAGCACGCTCATGCCCTTGAACAGGGCCAGGTTCTGGAAGGTGCGGGCAATGCCCATCTCGGCGGCCCGGCGGGGACTCATCCGGCTGAAAGTCTTGCCCTGGAAGGTAATGCTGCCATGTTGCGGGGTGTAGACGCCGTTGACGACATTGAGCATCGAGCTCTTGCCAGCCCCGTTGGGCCCGATAATGGCGCGGATCTCGTGTTCGCGCACATTGAACGAAATGTCGCTCAGCGCTTTGACACCGCCGAATGCCAGCGAGACGTTCTGCAGGTCCAGCATGACATCGCCTATCTGTTGTTCTCTGCTCATGGTGTTCCGCTTGGTTTCGATAGGGGCTGGTGTTCAGGCTGTGCGGGGCACGGCGGCATGGGTGGTGGCAGGGCGGATGACGATATCGGCCGAAATGCTGCCCCTGCGGCCATCCTCGAACTTCACCTCGGTTTCGATGTGCTGGTGCTCTTTCGCCTCGAACAGGGCATCGACCAGCACCTGGTACTTTTGCTGGATGAAGCCGCGTCGCACCTTGCGGGTGCGGGTCAGCTCGTCGTCGTCGGGGTCCAGTTCCTTGTGCAGGATCAGGAAACGATGAATTTGCGAGGCGGATAGCTGCGGATCATGGGCCAGATCGGCGTTGACCTGGCCGATGCAATCGGCAATCAGCTCGTAGACCTCGGTCTTGCCCGCCAGGTCGGTGTAGCCGGCATAGGCCAGGCCGCGCCTCTCGGCCCAGTTGCCCACGGCTTCCAGGTCGATATTGATGAAGGCGCACACCTGGCTGCGGTTGGCGCCGAACACCACGGCTTCCTTGATGTAGGGAAAGAACTTGAGCTTGTTCTCGATGTACTTGGGGGCGAACATGCTGCCGTCGGCCAAGTGGCCCACATCCTTGGCCCGGTCGATGATCTTGAGATGGCCGGCGGCGTCCAGGTAGCCGGCGTCGCCGGTGCGGTACCAGCCGTCGGCATCCAAGGTCTCGGCGGTGGCCTCGGGGTTGCGGTAGTACTCGCGAAACAGCCCCGGGGTTTTCAGCAGCACTTCGCCGGTATCGGAAATACGGATTTCCACGCCCGCCACGGGCGGGCCCACGGTGTCGGGCTTGACCTGGCCGTTGGGCTGCACGCAGACGAACACCGACGTCTCGGTAGAGCCATACAACTGCTTGAGGTTGATGCCGATGGAGCGATAGAAGACAAAGAGGTCGGGGCCGATGGCCTCGCCGGCGGTGTAGGCCACGCGCACGCGGCTCATGCCCAGCGCATTGCGCAGTGGGCCATATACCAGCAGGCCGCCCAGGGCATAGCGTACGCGCTCGCCCAGGCTGACCGGCTCGCCATCGAGGATGCGGGTGCCCACCTTGCGCGCGACGTTCATGAATACCTGGAACATGCGCCGCTTCAGGGCGCTGGCATCCTCCATGCGTATCATCACGTGGGTGAGCATGTCTTCCAGCACCCGTGGCGGCGCAAAGTAATAGGTAGGCCCGATGTCGCGCATGTCGATGGCCACGGTTTCGGTCGATTCCGGGTGGTTTACCGTGAAGCCTGTCACCAGCAGCTGGGTATACGAAAACATGTTCTGGCCTATCCAGGCCGGCGGCAGATAGGCCAGGACTTCCTCCTGGTCGGTCAGGCCTTCCATCTTCTGTACCGCTCGGGCGCGGTCTATCAGGGCGTAATGGGTCAGCACCACGCCCTTGGGCCGGCCGGTAGTGCCCGAGGTGTAGAACATGGCCGCGGCCTCGTTGGGCTGGCAGGTGGCCACGGCATCGTCGAACATTTTGGGGTCCTGGCGGGCGTGGTTGCTACCGACCTCGAGCAGCTGGGTATAGGGCAGCAGTATCGGATTCTGGTAGTGACGCAGTCCGCGTGGATCGTCGTACACGATATGTTGCAGCGCAGGGCACTGCTCACGGATTTCCAGCAGCTTGTCGACCTGCTCCTGGTTCTCGACCACGGCCAGCGCAATCTCGGCATCCTGCATGACATAGACGATTTCCTGCGCCACGGCATCCTGGTACAGGGGCACCGGGATCGCGCCCAGCGATTGGGCCGCCATCATGGCGATATACAGGCGGGGGCGGTTTTCACCGATGACAGCGACATGCTGGCCGCGCTTGACGTTCAAGGTCGCCATGCCGTGGGCAACCAGGCGCACCTCGGCGGCAACTTCGCTCCAGCTACGGGTTTGCCATATACCCAGGTCTTTTTCGCGCAAGGCGGGGCGATTTCCACGCAAGCGGGCATGCTCTAGCAGCAGCCGGGGAAAAGTGTCGGTGGCCTGGGGCACGGCCGTGCCGGATTGAGGGGCAGGGGGCACACTGTCTCCTTGCGTCGTCGGTTCGGGGCCGGCGGCTGGTGTTGTTCCGGAGCAGCCAGCGATTCCGGGACAAGTTCTGTTTCAGTGCTATAAGGTAACGGCTCCTGGTGCGGGGGAATTGTCCTGAAAGTGACATTCAAGGGTATTCACCGATCTATTTCGAGCAGATAGTATCCGGCGAGTCGTCGTGGGTGGATAGCCCCTTTTTTATCTACAACCATCAAGCTGCGCATTTTTGGTTTTCTGCCGACTCTCATGACACCGTTGCTGGATCTTGTTGTAACCGCCTCCTGGATCGACGTGCTCACGCAAGAGCAGCAGTTGCGTGTGCAGCGCGACCTCTCGGTGCAACACGTCAGCGCCGGTACTCTTGTCGAACGCAAGGGCGAGTGGGCCGACGCCTGGCTGGGCGTGCTCGATGGCCTGGTCAAAATATCGGTGGGCAGCTCGGATGGCCGGCTGGTGTCGTTTACCGGCATACCGCCTGGCGGCTGGCTGGGCGAAGGCTCGTTGTTGAAGCGCGAACGGCGCAAATACGATGTGGTGGCGCTGCGTGATTCCGTGGTGGCTCGGCTGCCGGGCACCACCTTCGACTGGTTGCTGGACACCAGTATTACTTTCAACCGCTATTTGCTGATGCAGCTCAACGAGCGCGTGGCGCAGTTCATCGGACGCTCGGAATACCGTCTACTGGAACCCGAGGCCCGCGTGGCACGCCATCTGGCCGAACTCTTCAATCCTGTGCTCTACCCTGGTACCGGTCTGAAACTGGCGATTACCCAAGAGGAACTGGGGTATATCGCTGGCGTATCGCGCCAGCGCGCCAATCGGGCGCTGCGCACGCTCGAGGCGGCCGGGCTGCTGGTCGTGAGCTATGGCGCGGTCGAAGTCAAAGACCTGGACGGCCTGAAGCACTACGGCGCCTGAAGGCCTTATCTGTAGCGGGCCGGCAGGGCGCTGGCGGTAATGGGAATTTGCAGCAGTTGGCTGGCGATGCGTTGCAATACCCGCGGATCGCCGCTGGTGACGAATTCGCAGCCGCCTTCCCCCGAAGGGCGCGCCAGCCCGTGCAAGCCCAATTTGCGTTCCAGTTGCCGGGCGACGGCGGGGCCGGTTTCCAGTATGGGTATGGCGGGGCCTGCACAAGCCCGGATGGCGTCATGCAGGAAAGGAAAGTGGGTACATCCCAGGACCAGCACGTCCGCACCCTGATCCAGCAGTTCGCGCACCGGCGCCTGTACCAGTTCTTGCGCCTTGGGTCCGCTGACATCACCATTTTCCACTGCAAGCACCCATTCGGGGCAAGGTCTGTGCAGAATGCGCGCAGCTGGCGCTTCGCGCTGGACCAGCGCCCGAAAACGCGCACTGTTCAGGGTGCCGGTGGTGGCCAGCACGCCGATCACGCCGCTGCGGGTCAGTTGCGCTGCCGGCTTGACCGCGGGTTCGATGCCGATGATGGGCAGGTCGGGATAGCGCTCGCGCAGGGTGGCAACAGCGGCGGCGGTCGCCGTATTGCACGGGATGGCGATCGCCTTGACCCGGCGAGAAACGAAGTATTCCGTCATGGCCAGCGCTCGCGCCACTACCGTATGGCGTGATTTTTCGCCGTAGGGGACGTGGGCGGTATCGGCAACGTAGATAAGCGATTCGTGCGGAATCTGGCAGCGGATGGCACGCAGGACGCTCAACCCGCCAACACCAGAGTCATAGACACCGATGGGGCGGGTGGTCTCAGCAGGATCAGTCATGGTGCAAAGGCGGGCGTAGGCGTGGCCGGCGGCGGGAAAGACGCGTCACGATAGCTGAAAAAAACCATATCCGCTGAAAGCTGGCGGCAGGCGCATGCCTGCCGCCAGCCTGGATCAGGCCGGTTTGCCAGCCGTCTGCAGCACGGCGGCGGGAACGCGTATGGGCATGCTCAGCAGCACTTGCGCCATGCACTTGCCCAAAGGATCCATGCGCAAGGTAGAGGTGCCGCCACCATCCAGTGAGTCTTCAAGTATGAAGTTCAGCGCCTGGATGCCGGCCAGCTCGTAGCGGTAGGTCTTGCCGCAAGCCAAATGCTTGAGCCAGTTTGCCACCACGGCTTCGCTCAGGTGTTCCTTCAGAAAAGCGTGAATTTGCGGCGAGCGCGCGACGATGCCGATGTTCGAGGTGGTGCCCTTGTCACCGGAACGGCCGTAGGCCAGGCGCACCAGCGGAACTTCGATGGCGTCGGTGGATAGCGCCCGGCCTGGGGCCGTGGCCGGGGGTGGGGCGCACGGGGTCAAGGCGCTTCCTTCCAGCACTGGCACCGTCAGCGTTTCGCCCCGGAAGGTCACCAGGGATGCCACCTCGGATTTCGGGATCAACCAACTGAACAAACGGGTTTCGGGCGCAATTTCGCCTCGACCGGACACTCCGCCGCTGGTGCCCGGCGCCCATGAAACGCCTGCGGTACCGGCTTCGCGCGCCAGCATGGTCGCGCCGGCCCGGTTTTCGTGGCATACCGCAACGCGGGCAACGGCATCGCGCAGGCCCAGGTTGCGCGCATTGGCGCCGTACCAGTCCTCGGCCCCGATGACCGAGACCAGGCTTTCGCTGAAAGGGGCTTGGCCTTCACGTTGCAGCATGGCGTTGGCCCGGGCCAACAGGGCCTGGCCGGTGCGCTGGGCCTTGGCGCAGGCGTCCAGCCCCACTATGCCCAGGGCCACGGTAGCCCGGTAGCCGTGACGGTAGGTGGCGGACACCTTGTAGGTGGGGGTGGGCGCGCGGCCCCTGGTGCCGCTGACGCGGACCCGGTCCTGGCCTTCCTGGGTCAGGCGAACCCCGGTGAAATCGCAGACCACATCCGGCAGGATGTAGGCTGTCGGGTCGCCGATTTCGTATACCAGCTGTTCGGCCAGCGTGGGGGGGATCACAAGGCCGCCGGTACCTGCCGGCTTGCCGACGATGAATTCGCCATTGTCGAAGCAGTCGATCAGCGGGTAGCCGATGTTGGCCCAATCCGGCACTTGGTCCCAGTCGGTGAAAAGCCCGCCGGTGGCCTGGGCGCCGCATTCGATCAAGTGGCCGGCCAGGGACCCGGCCGCCAAAAGATCGTACTGGTCTGGCTGCCAGCCGAATTCATGCATCAGGATGCCCAGCGTGCAGGCGCTGTCGACTACCCGGCCGGTGATGACGATATCGGCGCCCAGTGCCAGCGCTTTGGCAATCGGCAGGGCGCCCAGATAGGCATTGGCGCTGAGCAGCTCGGGCGGCATGGGCGCGCCCGTATAGAAGTCGCGGGTGTTCTCGCGGCCTTCCTGGGCAATATCCAGGATGTCGTCGCCGTGTACGGCGGCCACCGACATCTCGACGCCCAGTTCGGCCAGCCTGGCCTGGACGGCGGCGACGCACGCCAGCGGGTTGACCCCGCCGGCGTTGGCCACCAGCTTGATGCCTTTTTCGCGGCAACGGGCAGCAATGGCGGGTATGGTGGCGTTCACGAAGTTGCTGGCATAGCCGGCTTGCGGATTGGCTTGCCGAGCCATGGCCATGGCGGGCATGGTGATTTCCGACATGAAGTCGAAAGTCAGGTATTGCACACCATCGGCTTCGCAAAGCTGAATGGCACCGAAGGCGCTGTCGCCCATATAGGCGGATGCGCCGCCGATTCTTACCTGCTTGCTGCCCACGTACTGTCTCCTTGGTTTTTTAACGATGCTGGTCTTTTATTGAGTGACCTTGATGCCGGTCTCGGCCACGAAGTCCTTCCATTGCTTGACGTCGGACTCCACGATCTGGCGCGTTTTCGCGGGATCGCTGGCAATCACCCGGAAATCCATGGAGTCCATCATTTTCTTCATATCCGGCAGGGCCAGGATCTCGAGCGTGAGCGCGTTCAGCTTGTTCACGATGGCGGGCGGTGTCCCCTTGGGGGCAAACAGGCCGTACCACGTGGCGATGCTAAAGCCGGGCAGGCCGGATTCCGATGCGGTGGGAATGTCGGGGAACATGGTCGAGCGCTGCGAATTGGTGATGGCGATGGCGCGCAGCTTGCCTTCCTTGTCCAGCGGACCAATGGTGCGCATGGAGTTGAACATCAGTTGCACACGTCCGCCCATCAAGTCCTGCAAGGCAGGCGCACTGCCGTTGTAGGGAACGAAGTTCATGGAAACACCCGCCTGGCGCGACATCATTTCGGCGCCCAGGTGAAACAGGCTACCCACGCCGTAGGTGGCGAAATTGGCCTTGCCCGGGTTGGCCTTGAGCCAGGTGATCAGCTCGGTCATGTTCTTGGCGGGAACTTCCGGGCCGGTCGCCAGGACCAGGGACGGCTCGGCCAGGATCGCGATGGGCTCGAGGTCGGTCGCCGGGTTGAGCTTGACGTCGTCGCGGGTGTTGTACATCACGGTCAGCGCCGAAGTCGTCAACATCAGCGTATAGCCATCGGGCTGGGCGCGGGCCACGTAGCTCGAGCCCAGCAGGGTGCCGCCGCCGGGTTTGTTCTCGACGACCACCGGCTGCCCCAGGCGTTTGGACAGGTGATCGGCCAGGACGCGGCTGAGCGTATCGGAGTTGTCGCCGGGGGGTACTGGCGCCACCAGGGTAATGGGACGACTGGGCCAGGCGTCCGCCGCGTGGGCTGGCAAGGTGCCAAAAAGGGCCATGGCGAGAACGCTGGCGCCCAGTAACGCACGGCGCTTGAAGTTAATGGTCATGCTGAGTCTCCGTTGTCTTTTTATCGGCCTGGCGCATCTTGTGCGCATAGGCTCCGCTCCATTTTCCGCAGGTCTGGCCTGAATGCAACCAAATAGTGTGGAAAGGGCGGTTTTTGTCTCGGATGCTGCCAGGATGAGGGCGAATGTGGGGTTTTCGCCGCCGTTGGCAGGGCTGGCCGCGCCTGGGCCGGCCCTGCGCCGGGTCATGTCAGGATGCGGGTTCTTGCGCGCCGGAAGGGGCGGCAAGCTGCATCACCAGGGTTTCCTTGGGGTTCGCCAGCGCAATCCCCTGCTCGCGGAAGCCTTGCAGCACGCGCCGGTTGAATTCGCGCTGGACAGCCCAGCGGCCCTTGTCCGTAGTCCGGATCTGGCCGGCGATGGTGGCCATGGAACCATCGATCTGGTCTACGCCGTATATGCTCAGATCGTCGAGGATCAGCGGCGCAAAGTCCGGCTCGCTGCGCATGCCGGCCGCGATGCGGCGCAGCTCTGCGTAAACCTTGTCGATATCGCTATCGGCTGTCACGCTGACGCGCACGGCGGCGTTGCCCAGGCCACGGTTGGAGTTGTTGACGGTGGTGACCGAACTGAAAGGCACCACATGCAGGGAGCCGTCGCCCGCACGCAGTTTCACTGTCCGGATGGACAAGTATTCCACCGTGCCCGAGACGCCGGCCACCGTGACCGAGTCCCCGACCTGCATGGCGTTTTCCATCAGCAGGAAAATCCCCGTGATGAAGTCCTGGACGAGTTTTTGCGAACCAAAGCCCAGGGCCACCCCGATGATGCTGGCGCCGGCCAGCAACGGGGCCACGTTGATGCCAAGCTCGTTCAGGGCGGTCATCAGGACGATAAGGCCGATCACGATCAGCACGACGGTCCGTATCATCGGCACCAGGGTGCGCAAGCGGGCGGCGCGCAGAAGGTCGCCGCTGTCCGTCCAGGCCTGGATGCGGCGCCGCAGCGCCAGCGAGATGGCTTCCCATGCGACGATGGCCAGGATGCCTGCCACGATGATGGTGGTGGCCGCCGAGGCCAGGCGGCGCCCGACGGTACCGTCGTCGAACCAGCCCAGGGCGTCGACCCCCCACGCCTCGAGCAGGGCGATGGCGGTACCGATCACGAACAGGATGTTCACCAACTGGCGCAGTAGCGCCTGGTAGCGTTCGGCGCCACTGTTCAGCATGGCTTCGATGCGGGGGTTGGCCTGCTCGAAAGAGCGGTCCAGGGCACCCACGACCACGATCCACAGGATGCGGCTGACTGCCAGCACCGCGGCCGTGATCGCCAGGAAAGTCAGAGCCCGTTGAAAGCCGTTGGCCACGCTAAGCGCCCAGACTATCCAGAACGTGGCAATGAACAGGGTTGCCGCCACCGGCCAGATCCTGGCCAGGAGATCGCGCAGGGAGCTTGGCGCGCCGCCTTCTGCGACCTGGCCGCGGATGCGGGCGCTGACGGTGCCGCGCGTTTGAAACACGATCACGATGAGCATCAGGTGAACGATCAGCGAACTGAGCTTGGCCAGCAGGGTCCGGACGTTGGTGCCGGCGCCCATGTGCACCGTCACGTCGCCCAGCGCCATGCCCAGCGCGGCCACCACGAAAATCGCGCATGCCCAACGGTACATATAGCGTGCGCTATGGTCCGGCATGTGGATCAGGCGCAAGCCCTGGCCGGCGGGCGATGCCATCAGGCGGACCAGGGCCAGGGCCACTCGCACGCCCACATAGGCATTGATGATGGGCAGGCTCACCACATAGAACTGGGAGGTTGCGCCACGCTGGGTCGTCATCAGCAAGCCCACGACGCCCAGGAATGCCGCCAGGGGCAGCAAGCCCAGCAGGGCATCCGCAAAGGCATAAGGCATGCGGCCGAGCAGGCCCCAATGATGAATGGCCTTGCGACGCTTCTTCAGTACGGCACCGATGCGCTCGGCGGCGGGCGGCGCCGCTGGCAGATCTGCCTGCATGCCCGCTTCCTGCCTGGCGACCTCGATAGGGGCATCGGCCGGCGACGTGGCCAGATCCGGCTCGAGAGCGTTCGTGGTTGTAGTCTTGGCCAGGGCGGCAGCCAGCTCGGCCGTGCGCACAGCTTCACGCTGCTCGGTGCGGGCATACTGCACTGCAGCCTGTTGTGCCACCAGCTTGCGGGGATGCCTTAGCAGGCGATGCACGATCAGTTCGGCCAGCAGTGCCACCGCCAGAATCGCGCCCAATATCATCATGCCGCGCAAGGCCTCGTGCCTGGCTTCTTCCGTGCTGAAAGCGGTGTCCCACCATTGATCCAGCGCGCGGAGATCGCCAATGGCGCTGGCCGCTTCGCTCAATTGTTCGGTCAGGCCGTCGAACCAGACGTCAAAGCGCGAAAAAACCTGAGCCAGCAGGCCGTCAGCCACCAAGGCTTTCGATTCGACGGCGGCCACCACGCCGGCTGGCGTCTCGGCCGCGGCTGGCGCTGCGGCCTCCGTGTCTGTGGCTTGGGCGTCAGTGGCTTGGGCCTTGGCGCTGTCGGCGGGGGTTTTGGCGGCGGAAGACTGGGCCGTCGCCGCGGGCGGACTTTGCGCCGCGCTGGCCGGCGCCAACACCGGCGCCAGGAACAACAGGCATAGCAAAAGGGGAAAAACTCGGTGGCGTATCCACATGCGGCACACTCAAAAAACTAGAAGGAGGTGCACGGGATCGGCCCGCGCAAAGCGGACTTTACCTGAAGGGTGGCGCGTGGCTGAATGGGGCCGCCGTTTATCCGGCAGTGGATGCGTAACGAGCTGTTGCTATGAAATCGGCCACTGCCTGGGCCACCTGCTCGGGTTGATCGCGATGGGGTGTATGCCCCGATTCCAGCTTCAGCAACCGCGTTCCGGGCACCTGTGCGGCAATACCGTCGATTTGCGCCATGGTGGCGTACTCGTCGCTGTAGCCTTGTATGGCAAGCACCGGGCAGCGTATGGACGGCAGCAGGTCTTGAATGTTCCAGTTACGGAATGCCGGGTTCAGCCACGCCCTGTTCCAGCCCCAGAAGGCGGAGTCGGGGTCGGCATGGTAGCGCATCAGCTTGTCACGAAGATCTGTGTTTTCGTAAACCTTTTTTATCTTTGCCAGCCCGTCGAGCGCCACGTCTTCAACAAAGATGTGAGGAGCCGCCACGGCAATGCCGGCGACCCGGTCCGCAAAGCTGGCCGCATAGATCAGCGCAATCGAGCCGCCGTCGCTGTGGCCGTAGATCCACGGTGGATCCTGCGCCGCATCCAGGCCAATCGCGGCAAAGAAGGCCGGCAGGAACTGCTGTGCCTGTTGGTGCAGGTAGTCCGGCTGCCAGTGCTCGTGCGCCGCGCGTGGGCTGGACTGGCCATAACCCCAGCGCGAGAACAGCAAGCCGCGGCAATTCGCGGCCTGGCACAGCTTTTGGGGAAAGTCTTTCCAGATGGCAATCGAGCCCAAGCCTTCGTGCAGGAACACCAGCAGCGGGCGATCGCGTTTTTCGGGCGCGAGCCACTGGTATTCGATGCGATGCAGATAGCCAGCCCACTCTACGTGTGCAATGTGGGCAGCTGTGTCGGTGGGGGCTGGCATAAGGGCTTTCCGGAACAGGGTGGCGCGGCGGGCGCAAGCCCTATTGTGCCTGGAACGTGGCATGGCAAGCCATGGCTGCGGCCCGCCCTGCCGCAGGGTTAGCCGACCAGCCGCTCTTGTCCTTGCCAATATTTTTCGCGTATCGCTTTCTTGTCCAGCTTGCCTATAGCTGTCAGGGGCAATTCGTGTTCGAACACCACGATTTTAGGGGCGTTGACCACACCCTTGCGCTCGGCCACGAAAGCCATCAATTCGGTTTCGCTGACCGTGGCGCCAGCTTTGCGCACCACAATGGCGGTTACCGCCTCGCCCCATTTTGGGTCTGGCGCACCTATCACCGCGGATACGGCAACGGCCGGGTGCAGGGCAAGGCAGTTCTCGACTTCACTGGAGTACACATTGAAGCCGCCGGAGATGATCATGTCCTTGGCGCGGTCCACCAGGTAGAGGTAGCCCTCGCCATCCAGCCGGGCCATGTCCCCGGTGTGCAGCCATCCCCCGTCAAAGACTTTTTCGGTTTCCTCGGGCCGGTTCAGGTAACCCACCATCAGCAGGGGCCCGCGCACGCACAGTTCGCCGATGTCTCCGGTGGCAACTTCCTGATTATTGGCGTCCAGCAGCTTGACCTGGTTACCCGGCAGGACGCGGCCGCAGGAGCTCAGCAAATGCGCCCGGTCGGGATCGTGCTCGGCGCGACGCAGGTAGGTGATGGTCATGGGCGCTTCGGTCTGGCCGTACAGTTGGCAGAACACCTGGCCAAATTTCGCCAAGCCTTCGGACAGGCGCGCGGGAGCCATCGGCGCGGCGCCATACAAAATCATCTGCAAGCTCGAGACGTCATAGTCCTGGAGAGCAGGAGAGTCCAGCAAACCATAGATTTGCGTGGGCACCAGGAAGGTGGATGTAATGCCGTGGGTTTGCACGAACTCCAGAAAGCGGACGGCATCGAATTTCTCCATGAAGAAGACCGTGCCGCCACGCAGGAAAGTGGGCAGCATGCAGGCCCCTGCCGCGTGCGAGATCGGGGTGGCTGCCAGAAAGCGGGTTTCCTGTGGCCATTCCCAGCACGCCATTTGCTGCAGCGTCATGGTGATGACCGTACGCTGCTGCTGCATGACGCCTTTGGGCTTGCCGGTGGTGCCGCCCGTGTAGGAGATCTTCGAAATATCGTCGGCCTGCACAAGGATCGCGACGTCGCTGTCGCTTATGCCGGCTGTTGCCGCAGCAAGATCCGAGCCGAAGTCAACCTGTCCCAGCGTTATTACGTGCTCCACAATGCCCAGCCCGGCCAAGGCACGGCCGCGGTCGGCAAACCGGTCTGCGTCGACAATGATGGCGCCGATGCCCGCATCGCGCAGTACAAATGCCTGGTCCTCGAGCGAGCCCATCGGGTGCAGCGCGGTGTAGCGCAAGCCCAGGAACTGGGCTGCGATGATGGCTGCAACCGCGTCGGGGCGGTTGTCAGCCAGAATCGCGATGCCATCCTGGCGGCGTAGTCCGATGGATTCGAAATAGCGAACCGTCTTGTGAACCATCGCTTCCAGCGCTTGGTAGGTCAGTCGCACGCCGCCGCCGACCAAAGCCTCGCGATGCGGGAACGATTTGAATGCCGAGCGGTAAAGCTCAGCGACGGTGGAACCCAGGTAAAGCGGCGATGCGGTGCTGTTCACGTGTGCGACTCTCTTGGTTTTATTTCTTTTCGATCTTGGCGTTCTCGGCGACTTGAAGCATGTTGTCCGAGTCGGCCTTCATTTCTTCAAAAAATGCCTCGGGCGTGCTGGGTGCAACGCCGAAGTGGATGTCTTCCAGTTTCTTTTTTACGGCAGGATCCTTCAGGGCGGCGTTAAGCGAGGTATTCAACG
Organism: Verticiella sediminum; assembly: GCA_040392445.1. Lineage (GTDB taxonomy): Bacteria > Pseudomonadota > Gammaproteobacteria > Burkholderiales > Burkholderiaceae_B > Verticiella > Verticiella sediminum_A. The sequence goes on along the minus strand of JBEBVZ010000028.1, from coordinate 25,936 downwards.
TTTCAACCACACTTTGTGGCGTGCCTTTGGGCACCAGCATGCCGACGTAGGGTTGGTCGTCGAAGCCCTTGAGGCCTAGTTCACTGAAGGTGGGAACATCGGGCATGGAGGCCAGGCGTTGGCGACCGAACACAGCCAGCGGCTTGGTTGCAGTGGCCAGGAACGGCTGCTGCGCCGACACCGTGTCGATCAGCAGATCTACCCGGTTGCCGTTCAGGTCGTTCATGGCGGCGGGCACGCCAGGGTAGGGCACCTTCAGGATATCGATGCCGGCCAGCGCATTGATGCGCGCGTGATACAGCTCGAATGTGGATGCGGTCACGGCCATGGTGACGCTGCCCGGCTTTTTCTTCTCGATTTCCATCAACTGCTGAAAGCTGTCTGCAGGAAAGGCCTTGCGCGCAACCAGCACCAGCTCCAGGTTGACGGCCTTGCCGACGGGGGCGAGGCTCTGACGAAAGTCGACAGCTGGTTCTTTATAGAGGGCGCGCGCCACCACCAGGGGGGCGCCGCCCATCAGAATCGTGTGACCGTCGGCTGGACTGTTCACGACGAACTGGGCACCAATAGCGCCTGCGGCACCGGGTTTGTTGACGACCATGACCTGTTGCCCAAGGCTGCTGCTCATGTGGTCGGCCAAAACCCGTGCCACGATATCGTTGGCGCCGCCGGGCTGATAGACCACCACCAGCTTCACGGGCTGTGTCGGGAATTTCGTGTCGGCCTGAGCCACACCTGCCGCGGAAAGCAAGAAGGCCGTCAGGCCAAGCAGTAGTTTGCTGATACGCATGTTTGTCTCCCTCGGATTTTCCCGAGATTGAATTATTTATTGGTTCAACCATTCTACAATTTAGGGAAATATTCTTGATTTAGGGATAACCCTGATTCGGCACGTCACGCTACGCGACTGCCAGCCAGGGTCTAATGTGCGCCGATACCGCGCCGAGGAAGCAAGCCATGAAAACCAGCGACAAGCCCTTGAACTTGCTAGCCGACACTAGCCTCGCGGTCCCACAATTCAGACCGGTACGTGTGCACAGGGCCGCGGACGACATTGCACGGCAGATCCGCCAGGAAATCGGTGATGGCCGCTTGCAACCGGGGGCGAAATTACCGGCGGAAAGAGCTTTGGCTGAAGAATTGGGTGTTTCACGCAACACCCTGCGTGAGGCCGTGCGCTCGCTGGAGCAGGCCGGACTGGTGAAGCTGAAAAAGGGTGCGCAAGGCGGTATCTTCATTACGCAAGACAATGGCGCGTCTATCGTAACGGGGCTGCTGGACCTCTACCGTCTTGGTGGCGTGACGCCACGCCAGTTGACTCAGGCCCGTCTCTGGATAGAGCCCATTATTGTGCGCGAAGCCTGCCGGCGCGCCAGCGCGGCCGATATTGCTTCGTTACGCCAGAACATCGAGCAGGCCTGGGCTGCGGCTCAGGCCGATCAGTTCGAGCGCAAGTTTGCTCTGCATCACGAATTCCATCGCATTCTGGCCCGCATTGCCGACAATCCCATCATGCTTGTTTTTATCAACGGCTTGATCGAGGTCTTGGTGGAGTTCATCGAACGCATTGGCCCGGGTGATCACAGCCATTATGTCTTTGCGTCGCGCCGCCGTTTCATGCAGCACTTCGAAAAAGGCGATGCCGAAGCGGCGGTGAGCGAGATGACGGCGCTGCTGGAGCAATTCCAGCAGGCCTACTTTCCTGCAGAGCTGGAATAGGCCTGATCAGGCAAGGTTCACAAGCCAGGTTTTTCCTATATGGACAATATCCCCGGGAAAAGGGTGATCCAGCTCTGGACCTGGCTGGCGGCCCCGGGAGAGTTGGCCATGGCCTTGGTGGCAAGCGTGAGGATGGGCGCCTCGATGCCGCTTAGATCCATTGTGACCACGATGGGGATGATTTTCGACGTTTCCCGCTGAGAGGCGGGTTTGTCGGCCTTTTTTCCAGCGGCCAGGTTGGTGGCATACCTTAGCGCGGCAAAGGCGTTCAGGCCCAGCAGCCTGGGGGCAAGCCACGAGCGGATGGGCTGGTTACGCTTCTTCAGGAAAGCGACCAGCCTTCCCAGGGGGCCCATGGTGATCCATTCGGCCTTGACGGCGGCCAGTGCTTTCTGGTCGTGCAGGGCCGCCAGGTCGATGGGGTGGCCAGGTGTTTCCCGCGTCAACTTCTTCCCGACCTCATGTCCGAAGAAGCCATAGAGCTCGACCAGGTTCTTGCCCTGGTGGGCAGCCTTCAAATGCATGGACTTGATGTCGGCAAACTTCGTTACGCGGCCGCCATTGGTCATGGAAGCCGCGTGCTGCCTGTACCTGACCAGCGGCTGCATGACCTTGCGTATCGCACCATTGTGCAGGTGGACCATGAAGGTCATGTACTCGTCTTCGAAGTAGTACCGGCCCTGGGGCCTGGGCAGCGCGCGTATGAAGCTCAAGTCGTAGGCCGCGGTGGCGCCAAGTATGTTCATCTCTGCGGGACGCGCGAATGTCTGCTCTACCAGCCCCGACTTGATATCGCGCGAACAGTGCCGCTGCAAGGTCTGGCCGCGTTCGCCGATCAGCTCGAAATGAGAGAACATGGCGGTTGGCTTTTCGTTCTGCCAGATCGCGGCAAGCGTTTCGACCCTATGGGGCAGCGAGATGTCATCTCCATCGTTCTGCACCAGGAGTTCGCCCTTCGCCAGATCGGACACCGCGAGCAGGTGCCCGATCATGCACAGGTTGCGGCTATTCTTGTTGACGACGATCCGATGCGGGCCGGTGTATTCGCGGGCGGCCTGTTCCATGACGGCAAAGGTGCCGTCCGTCGAATGATCATCAGAGAGGATGATTTCCAGTGGAGAATAGGTTTGCGCAAAGGCGCCCTTGATCGTCTCCAGGATCAAGTCCTGCTGGTTGTAGGCCATGATACCCAGCGTTACAAGGGGTTTTGACGGTTTGCTCATAGGGATCCGAATAGTGTTGGATGACCTCATTGGGGTCGATCAATCGGCATGGGGGCCATGGCCGCGGCGTTACATGTCGGGGTAGGTTTTCAACGCTGCTTGAGCTTGATTGCGGCCACGACAGGGGCGGTTTTCTGCGGTGTGGCTCTTGTGCTTCCGGTGGCAAGGCTGACCAGATACTTCAACGCGGAAAAAAAATCCAATCCCAGCAGGCGAGGCGCAAGCCATCGGCGTATAGGCTGGTGGCGTGGCTCGGCAAAGATGGCCAGCCTTGTCAGCGGGCTCATCGCAATCCAATCTGCGTGAACCGCGGTCAGCGCCTTTTGGCGACGCAAGGCAGCCATATCGATAGGATGCGAAGGTACTTCCCGTGCCAGCTTGGCCGTGACCACCCGCTCGAAGAAGCCATAAAGCAGCAGCAGGTTTTTTTCCAGGTCGGCGGCCTTCCTGTGGCTGGCCTTGATGCCCGCAAGGGTTGTCGGCTGGCTGCCGCCATTGGTGATCGAGGCGGCATGCTGGCGATACTTGACCAGGGGTTCCATGATCTTGCGTATCGTGCCGTTGTGTAGATGGACCATGAAGGTCATGTAGACATCCTCGAAGTAGTATCGGCCTTCGGGTCTGGGAAATGTGCGCATGAAGCCCAGGTCGTACGCGGCCGTCGCGCCCAGGATGTTCATCTCGCTTGGACGCCCGAAAGTCTGTTCCACCAGGGCTATCTTGAAGCTGGGCGAACCATGTGGGCGCAAGGTGGCGCCCTTGCCGTCTATCATTTCAAAATGGGAAACCATGGCGCTTGGCTTTTCGTCGCGCCAGATCGCCGCCAGGGTTTCGACTCTATAGGGCAGCGAGATGTCATCCCCATCGTTCTGGACCAGGAGTTCGCCGTTCGCCAGATCGCACACCGCAAGCAAGTGCCCGATCATGCACAGGTTCTGGCTATTCCTGTTGGTGACGACCCGGTGCGGGCCGGTGTATTCGCGGGCGGCCTCTTCCATGATGGCAAACGTGTCGTCCGTCGAATGATCATCAGAGAGGATGATTTCCAGGGGCGAATAAGTTTGCGCAAAGGCACCCTTGATCGTCTCCAGGATCAAGTCCTGCTGGTTGTAGGCCATGATGGCCAGCGTAATGAGAGGTCTCGACGGTGTATTCATGGGGTCTGGTTTGCGTTGGATAGGTCCATGCCTGCGTAGACGCTGCTAAAGCAGTGGAATCTTCCTGACAAATATTGCAAGCCGGTGGTCATCTCCGAGCTTGGCCGCCAGCCAGCGCAGGCTGATGATTCCGGCCGCCAGCATCAAGATACTTGCCGCCAGCGTGCCTTGCCACCCGGACATGGAAATTCGGATGGCCAGGCTGCCTCCTGTCAGGACAGCCGCTATCGCCAGCAGTTTTTTGACTTCTCCCGACCAGGCGAATCCGATCTGCCTGAGGGCGATATACCGCATGCCGACGACGTAGAAAAGTTCGGTGATGAGCAGTGCGTAGGCGGTACCGATCAGGCCATAGCGAGGAACCAGCCACAGCACGAGTAGCAGCTGGACTATGAAATTGGCCGTTTCCGTCGCCAGGTACAGGCGCCCCGCACCCTTGGCGATCAGGATGTATCCCAAGGGCCATGAGATGACCCGGCCCAGCACGCCCAGTACGAACCAGGGCAGCAGCTCGGCACCCATGATGAAACGGTTGCTGTAGAAAATCTGTATGAAGGCGGGCGCGAAGGCCAGTGTCGCCAAAAGACCCGGCAGGGCTAGCAAAATACCGATTTCCGTCTGTTCGTTCACGGTCTTGCAGGCCAGTTCGGGTTCGTGAATGGTCCGGGTCAAGCGTGGGTAGAAATCGGTGCCCATGGCACTGAGGATGAAGCTGGCGAACAGGCCCGACAGGCTCCAGGCGGCTTGGTAGATGCCGGCCGCCTCTAACCCGGATATGCGGGTGACGATGATGCGCGTGGTGATGTCCAGGGCGGCGCCGAGCAGAGTGCCAATCATGAACGCCATGCCCAGCCCGAGAAAGCCTCGCGCACGCTGGAACGTCTCGCGCCAGGATTGCGCCACGGACGGAATGCGCACCTTGCGCGCGAACCAGAAGGAGGTCGCCAGGGTCACCGCCGCCGTCGCGAGCATGACCGGGACGATGGCATCCATGCCAAGCCAGTAGTACAGGCCAACGGCAAGTGCCGTATTGAGCAGCGTTGCGATAATGTTGATGCGGGCAATATCGCCAATACGGTGCAGCCCCTGCAAGACGGCTTTCTGGCCGTTGCTGACCGCGGTCAGCAGCAGAGCCGCGCCAAGGATGGATATGGCCAGGGCATCGCCGCCAGAGTCGAGCATCAGCCGGCTGAGCAAGGGCGAGCACAGGGCGGCAATGATCCAGCCAGCCAGCCCCGTCAGCCAGCACATGCGGCGCAGGACGGTCACGGCGTGTGCCGCCTGCTGGCGATCGTCGCCGTTACCGGCCGCCAGTGCGACCTCGCGCACGCCGCTGCTGCTGATGCCCAGCCCGGATGCCGTGCCCAGCAGGCCCATCATCGAGGTGTACAGGCTGATCAGCCCCACCCCCGCCGGGCCCAGAAGAATGGCGACCGCCTTGATGCGAAGCAGGCTCAGCAAGTATTCCAGCGCGTTGGCACCTCCCATGATGGAAGTGGAGCGCAGAATGCCGCGATACGACGCCTCTGGCTTCATGGTGGCGCACTGGCCTCGAAGGCATTGCAGGCTTCTATCACGTCTTGTGCTTCTGCCAGGCTCAGCATGGGGCCCATGGGTAGGCTCAGCACCTCTGCGTGGATGCTTTCGGTAAGCGGATAGCGCAGCTCGTTCCAGCTTTCGTAGGCCGGCTGCCGATGTGGCGGGATGGGGTAGTGGATGAGGGTTTGCACGCCGAGTCGGGCCAGATGGGTTTGCAGCGCCGCCCGCTGCTTGCTTCGGATCACGAACAAATGCCAGACATGCTGCTCTTCGTTCGCACAGCTCGGCAGGGCAATTGCCGGGTTCCTGATCCCGTTGCGGTACAGGCGCACGATCTGGCGGCGGTGCGCCGTTTCGGCGTCGAGGTGCTTGAGCTTGACCGCCAGCATGGCGGCCTGCATCTCATCCAGGCGGCTGTTCACTCCCTGGTACAGGTTGCGGTATTTTTCATGTGAACCATAGTTGCGCAGGGCGCTCAGGGTGTGCGCCAGTTCGTCGTCGTTGGTCGTGACGGCGCCCGCGTCGCCCAGGGCGCCAAGGTTCTTGCCCGGGTAGAAGCTGAAGCCTGCCGCGTGGCCCCAGTTGCCCGCTTTGCGCCCCGACTGGCTGGCCCCATGCGCCTGGGCTGCGTCTTCCAGCACCAGCAGCCGATGGCGCTCGGCAATTTCCAGCAAGGCTGGCATATCAGCCAACTGACCATACAGGTGTACCGGCAGAATGGCGCGAACCCGGCTGGTGATGTGGGCCTGGACCCGGCGCGCCGACAAGTTGAAAGTCTTTTCGTCGGGCTCGACCAGTACAGGTACCAGGTTGTTTTCGGTAATAGCCAGAATGCTGGCGATGTAGGTATTGGCCGGAACGATGACCTCGTCGCCGTCCTTGAGCCTGCCCAGCTTTTTCCAGCTACGCAGGGTCAGCGTCAAGGCATCCAGGCCATTGGCTACGCCTATGCAATACCTGGCGCCACAATAGGCGGCGAACTGCGTTTCGAAAGCGGTCAATTCCTGACCCTGGATATACCAGCCCGAGTCGATGACCCTTGTGGCTGCGTCGACCAGGTCCGCGCGATATGCCGCGTTGACGGCCTTGAGGTCAAGAAATGGAATCATCTGACGATATGCCCGTAGGGGTTCGGTCGGGTGGGGATCAGGAAGTCCGGCTGGGACATCAGCTTGCTGATGTCCCGGAACTGGCCATAGTCACGTATGTAATCGCTTTCGTCGTAGTGATCGCTTGCCAGAACCAACATGACGCAGTCGTCGCTGAAGTCGTGCATTTCGCGCCAGATCATCTTGCTGACCCATAGCGCGCGACTGGGGGACTCCAGCCAGGTTTCTTCCCGGCGCTTGCCATCATCGAGCACCATGCGACACTTGCCCGAGACGCAAAGGGCGATCTGGTCGAGCGCCCGGTGCGCATGAAAGCCGCGGGACACCCCTTTGCGGGTGCCGGTGAGGTAGTAGACGCGCTTGATCTCGAACGGAATATTCTTGGCGCATTCCAGCGAGAAGAGTTGGCCACGCTCGTCGCCGAGAATATTGAAATTTATCCAGTGCATTAAGCTCATGTCGTCTACTCCGATGCTAGGGGGTGGATATTGCTTTGAGAGGTTTTTTTATGGCTCTGGTGGAAGACGTGGCGAAGGCATGGACAGGTGCGGCAGTGTTCTTTTCCTTCAGCAGTGTCTGCAGGTATTTGCCATAGCTCGTTTTTTGCAGGCGATATGCCTGTTCCTCGAGCTGACAGGCGTCGAGCCAATCGTTGTGAAAGGCGATTTCTTCCAGGCAGGCCACTTTCAGCCCCTGGCGTTGTTCTATCGTGTGGACAAAATGGCCCGCTTCCAGCAGCGATTCATGCGTGCCGGTGTCCAGCCAGGCAAACCCTCGTCTCAGTATTTCCACGTTGAGACTCTGGTCTTCCAGGTAGTAGCGGTTGACGTCGGTGATTTCCAGTTCGCCGCGCACCGAAGGCTTGACCGATCGGGCGATATCGACGGCGCGGTTGTCATAGAAATAGAGCCCCGTGACGGCATAGTTGGATTTCGCCTGGGCGGGTTTTTCCTCCAGGCTGATGGCATAACCGTCAGCGTCGAATTCCACGACCCCGAAACGCTCGGGGTCGGCAACGTGATAGCCGAATATCGTGGCGCCGTGGTGGCAGGCCGACGCGCGGTCCAGGTTCTCGGAAAAATGCTGGCCGTAGAAAACGTTGTCGCCAAGGATCAGGCAGCAATCATGGTTGCCGATGAAATCCGCAGCGATGATCAGGGCCTGCGCCAAGCCGTCGGGTGACGGTTGCGGCAGGTAGCTGAGTTCGATGCCGAATTGGCTACCGTCGCCCAGCAGGCGGCGAAACGCGGGAAGGTCTTCGGGCGTCGAGATAATCAGTATTTCGCGTATTCCCGCCAACATCAGTACCGACAAGGGGTAATAGATCATCGGCTTGTCGAACACCGGAAGCAATTGCTTGGATATTCCCAGCGTAATGGGATGCAGGCGCGTTCCCGATCCGCCGGCAAGGACAATGCCTTTGCGCGGGTTGCTGGGTTTCAGGCCAAGGGATACGGGCCGGCGTATGAGGGTGGGCACAGGAGGCTCGCTTGGATGGTGGCGTGTAGGTTGGTGTAGTTAACCTTCCTGCTCGGTGCTTGCCTATAGTCCAAACGAGTGAATGCCGCCAAAAGGCTTAGGTCTTCCTAATTAGCCTTCCTATCGACTGAAATGCCATTGCCCTGGCGGCTTGGCGTGTTTCCCGTGGCCGGCGCGCATAGCGAGCGGGCCGGGTCGGTCTGGCCGGGCGATGGTGATTGAGGGGAGCGTGCGGTCCCGGGGGGCGGGATGCTCGCGTCAAGCGGTCCGGCTGGGGGGCGGCTTATTCGCGCCGGGAGTGGCAGCGCTGCCTGGCTCGCAAGAAGTGCCGGCCAAGGTATCAAGCAAGGTGATGTCGCAGGCGGGGCTGTCGCTCTTGCCTGCGGTCCTTCGTCAACCGTGCCGGGTTGCTGCCGGCGCCGTCATCCGACATCCGGCACAGCCAGGCGGGATTCAGGCCTGGTCGTTTTGCAGCAGTGTGCGATAGATCAGTCCGCCGATGGCACCGCCCACCAGGGGCACCAGCCAGAATACCCAAAGCTGCTCGATGGCCCAGCTACCCTGAAAGAGAGCGACGCCGGTGCTGCGGGCGGGGTTGACCGAGGTGTTGGTAACAGGGATGCTGATCAGGTGGATCAGGGTGAGGGCAAGGCCGATAGCCAGCGGCGCAAAGCCGGCCGGCGCGCGCTTGTCGGTCGCACCCATGATAATGAGCACAAAGAAAGCGGTAAGCACGAGCTCGCATGTCACGGCGGCGGCAAAGGCATACTTGCCTGGCGAATGTTCGCCAAAGCCGTTAGAAGCGAATCCGGCGCTGGCGTCAAAGCCGGCCTGGCCGCTGGCGATGACAAACAGCACAGACGCTGCGGCGATCGCGCCGACGACTTGCACGATGATGTAGGGGACGACGTCCTTTCCCGGTATGCGTCCACCGCTGAAAAGCCCCAGGGTGACCGCCGGATTGAAGTGAGCGCCCGAAATATGGCCCACCGCATAGGCCATGGTTACCACTGTCAGGCCAAAGGCCAGCGCAACCCCTACGAACCCTATCCCCAACTCCGGAAAGGCCGCCGCCAGAACCGCGCTGCCGCAACCACCCAACACCAGCCAGAACGTGCCGAAAAACTCGGCGAACAATCGCTTAGTCATGAAGCCACCCTTTTTCTATTTTCTTGGTTGAATGTAGTTCTCTAGCGTCGTGGGGCGAGCTTGCCGCCCCGCCAGCCGATGCAATGGCGCATTCGGACGGGTAAGGCACGAGGCCTGGGAATTGTCGAGTTCCCAAGCCTCGCTGGGATTATGGCAACTGAAGACTACGAAATGTATGGCGACCTTGAAACGGAATGTTTCCGGTTTTTTTGCCGAAATTCTGGCCCATGCCACCCGGTCTCGAAGACGGCGGAATTGCTGCAGGTGAATGTCGGTACAAATGGCCGGCATGCCGTGGTGCTGGGCCAAGGTCTGCGGCAATCCCGGCCTGGTTTGCCATCCGGCAGATTCGGGGCCTGGCAGGGTATGGATCATGGCTGCGGGTATGCTGTGCTTTGCAAACGTGACAGAACCCGCCTCAATGCAAGTCCAAGACACTCAGCTTTTGCTTTCCGCATCCGATATCGTTGCTTTCCTGGAATGCGAGCACTACACCACGCTCGCGCTCGAAAACCTGGCAAAACCTTTGCAAGCGTCCCATGAAGACGAGCAGTTGGCGCTGATCCAGGCCAAGGGCCACGCGCATGAGCGCGCCTACCTCGAGCGCCTGGTGTCGCTACACGGGCCATGCGTGGATGTCTCCGACGTGGGTAAAAGCCTGGATTCGCGCGTGCAAAAGACCCTGCAGGCCATGCGCGAAGGCGTCCCGGTGATTTACCAGGCGGCTTTGCGGCACGGCGCCTGTGTCGGCCATGCAGACTTTCTGATCCGGGTCGGTCGGCCATCCGCATTGGGCGCACACAGCTACGAGGTCGTGGATACCAAGCTGGCGCGCAGCCCGCGTGCGAAATTCGTGATCCAGCTGTCGTTTTATTCCTGGCTGCTGGGGCTGGCCCAGGGCGTGGCGCCTGTGATGATGCATGTGGTGCTGGGTAGCGGGCGCGAGGTGCCGTTTCGGGTGGCCGATTACGCGCACTATCTTCAGCGGGTGCTCAAGCGTCTGGAGCTGCGGGTGGCGCAAGGGCAGGGGACTAGCTACCCCGATCCCTGCGAAAAATGCAGCCAGTGCGAATGGGCAGCTCTTTGCACTGAGCGGCGCCTGCAGGACGATCACCTGTCGCAGGTGGCCAATATTTCGCGCAGCCAGATCGGCAAGCTTGGCGCCAGCGGCATTACAACGGTGGCTCAACTGGGGGTTCTGCCTGCCGATGCTGCGATACCCAGGCTGGATGCGGCGACTCTGGCCAGGCTGCGTGCACAGGCCGCACTGCAGTTGCGCGCGCGCACCGAGGGAGGCCGCTACTACGAACTGATTGCCAAGCGCGACGAGGGTTTGCGCGGGTTCGAGCGCATGCCGGAGCCCGCCGAGGGCGATATGTACTTCGACATGGAAGGCAATCCGCTGGAGGAAGGCGGGCTGGAATACCTGTTTGGCCTATACGTGATCAACGATGGCAAAGAGGAATTCATCGCTTTCTGGGCGCATGACCGCCAGCAGGAAAAACTGGCCTTCGAGCAGTTCATGGATTATGTCGTGGCGCGCCTGAGGCGGTTTCCCCAGGCGCACGTGTATCACTACGCGCCTTACGAGGTCACCGCGCTCAAGAAATTGATGTCGGTCCATGGCAGCCGCGAGGCCGAGGTGGACGGTCTGCTGCGCCAGGGCAAGTTGATCGACCTTTACCAGGTCGTGCGCGAAGGCCTGCGGGTGTCCGAATCCAGTTATTCGATCAAGTCCATCGAGCACTTCTACCTGGAACCGAGGGCCGGCGACGTCACCAATGCCGGCGCCAGCATCGTGTTCTACGAGCGCTGGAAAGAGAGCGGCGACGCCGGGCTGTTGCAGGATATCGCCGACTACAACCGCGACGACGTCGTGTCCACCTGGAAATTGCGCGACTGGCTGGTGAGCATCCGGCCGGCGGATATGTCCTGGTCGAACCGCCGAGGGCAAGAGGAAATCCAGGCCGCGGTGTTCCAGCCCGGTGAAAAGACCGAGGCGGAATTGCGCCTGGAACCTTATTACGCAGCCTTGATGGCCGATCTGCCGGCGGACGAATCCGTCTGGAACGGGGAGCAGCGCTTGCACGCGCTGGGCTACCAACTGCTGGACTTTCACCGGCGCGAGCAAAAGCCCGCCTGGTGGGCTTTTTTTGCCCGCGCGGATATGACCGAAGCCGAACTGATAGAAGACCCCGATTGCCTGGGGGGCCTGAGCCTTGCCGCTGACACCCCGCCCGTGGCGCTGGCCCGGTCGCTGCAATATACCTATCGTTATCCAGCGCAGGAGTCCAAGCTGCGCACCGGGTCTTCGTGTGTCGACGTGCAAAGCGGCGCCAGCCTGAGTAACCTTGTGGTCGACAGGGATACGCGCCGCGCAAGCTTCACGCAGGGCGCTAAAAAGCCGGCGCCGGCCGCTCGCATCTCGCTTGGTCCGGGCAAGCCCATCGATAACAAGGCCATTGCCGAAGCGGTGTTTCGCTTTGGCGATACGCTGGTGGCCTCGCATTGCACCTACCGCGCCGTGCGTGCCGTGCTGTGCCACGAGCGGCCGCGCATCCGGGGTGTTGCCCAGGGCAGTGTGCTGGTGGATGCTTCGCGGGAACTGCTGCCGCAGGTGCTGCGCCTGGTGCAGGATATGGATGAAACCACCCTGTTCCTGCAGGGCCCGCCGGGTGCAGGCAAAACCTATAGCGGTTCGCGTATTTTGCTAAGCCTGTTGCAGGCCGGCAAAAGGGTGGGGGTGTCGTCCAACAGCCACCATGCCATCAACAACCTGCTGACAGGCCTGGAAAGCGCCGCGGCTGAAGCTGGTTTTACATTCGCCGGTGTAAAAAAGTCCACGAAAGAGGGCGACGAGAGCTGCTTCAACGGCCGGCATATCCAGGACGTTTTCGACAACAAGCACGTCGATCCCGCCCGGCACCAGTTGATCGCCGGCACGGCCTGGCTGTTTGCCAGGCCGGAGTTCGACCAGGCGCTGGACTATCTGTTCGTGGACGAAGCCGGCCAGGTGGCGCTGGCCAATCTGGTGGCCATCGGCACCAGCGCGCGCAACATCGTTTTGCTGGGCGACCAGATGCAGCTGGGCCAGCCCACGCAGGGCACGCATCCGGGCCGATCGGGCGAATCGTCGCTGGAATACCTGCTCGATGGACAGGCCACGATCCCGCCCGATAGGGGCGTATTCCTGGATACGACCTATCGCATGCATCCCGATGTCTGTGATTTCATCTCGCAGGCCATATACGACGGGCGCCTGCGCGCGGCTGCGTCGACACACGAAAACAGCCTGGTGTTGAACGATGCGGCAGACCCGGTACTGGCCCGCACTGGCATCCGCTACCTGCCTGTCGTGCACGACGGTAATGCCCAGTCCAGCCAGGAGGAAGTACAGGCGGTGGCTGGGCTGTACCAAAACCTGCTGCTGCAGTCTTACCGGGGCAAAGGGGGCGAGCCGCAGCCCATGACGCCGCAGGACATCCTTATCGTGGCGCCCTACAACCTGCAGGTGAATGCGCTGCGCGAACGCTTGCCCCAGGCCCGCATCGGCACCGTCGATAAATTCCAGGGCCAGGAGGCGCAGGTGGTGATTGTTTCCATGGCCACCTCCAACGGTGATTACCTGCCGCGCGATATCGAGTTCCTGTTCAGCCGCAATCGCCTGAACGTCGCCATTTCGCGCGCCAAGAGCCTGGCGCTGTTGATCGCCAGCCCCGCGCTGATGTCCATTGCATGCACGACGCCAGAACAAATGGCCCTCGTGAACACCCTATGCTGGGTCGCCGAACTCAGCGAACACCATGAAAACCGGGGTCAGACCCCGGTTTGACGGTTTTATCGATAAAGGAAGAGATTTTGAAAGCTGTTGGATACACCGCGCAATTGCCTATAGAAAACGAGCAGTCGCTGCTGGATTTGGAGCTTGCGGTGCCGCTCGCGCAGGGGCGCGATGTCCTGGTTCGCGTGCATGCGGTTTCCGTTAATCCACGCGACGTCAAAAGCCGCATGACATTTGCCGCCACTCCGCAGGCACCGATGGTGCTGGGATATGACGCATCCGGGGTGGTGCAGGAGGTCGGCCCCGATGTGACCCTCTTCAAGCCGGGCGACGAGGTTTTCTATGCAGGGGTGCTGGGCCGGCAGGGCTCGAACGCCGAGTTCCAGCTGGTGGATGAGCGCATTGTCGGACACAAGCCCGCCTCGCTGGATCATGCCACGGCGGCCTCGCTGCCCCTGACTTCGCTGACCGCCTACGAAATGCTGTTCGATCGCCTGGAAATCGGGCGTGATAGCGCCCGCCCGCGTTCGCTGCTGGTGCTGGGCGGCGCCGGTGGCGTGCCCTCGATCGCGATTCAACTGGCGCGGCAGGCGGGTGTAACAGTGGTGGCAACGGCTTCTCGTGCCGAGAGCGAAAAGTGGGTGCGCGACCTGGGCGCGCACCATGTAATAGATCACAGCCAGGCGCTGGACAAGCAGGTCAGGCAACTGGGCATAGGCGATATCGACTATGTGTTTTCCACCCATACCGACGCCCGCGTGTGGGCTGAAATCGCCAGGTTTATCGCGCCTCAGGGGCGTCTTGGCCTGATCGACGACCCCGAGCCCCTGGACCTGCGTGTATTCAAGGGCAAGAGCGTATCAATACACTGGGAGGCCATGTTTACCCGCCCCATGTTCCAGACCGCCGACATGATCCGGCAGCACGAAATCCTGAACGAGATCGCCGCGATGGCCGACGCCGGCACCCTGCGGGCAACCGCCGCGCAGCATCTGGGCACGATCAATGCGAAGAACCTTCGCAAGGCGCATGCGCTGATAGAGGCAGGCAAGACCGTAGGCAAGATCGTGCTGGCGGGTTTTTCCGCCACCTGAAACCCCAGGCTGTCATATAGCGTAGCGGATAGGAAATGACTTAGGGTGAAAGGCGTAGTGCATCTACCACACCCAAATGATTATTGCGGGAACTATGGCACAACAGCGATGATCAGATCAGAATAGAAGTGTGTGATTCCGGCTTGAGGAAATGGCCGCTTTACCGCAGGTGTCCTGCAAGCTTTTCAAGCCGTATCACATGTTGCCGAGGGAGGTATCACTGTGTCGAATATTTTCGAAGGCTTTAAGTCCCAGTACGCACGAACGCTAGAAACCGAGCTCTCGCTCGACGAGTATCTGGCCCTGGCCAAAAGCGATCCCATGGCGTACGCCAGTTCCGCCGAGCGCATGCTGGCCGCCATCGGCGAGCCTGAGCTGGTGGATACTCGCAACGACCCCCGCCTTTCACGCCTGTTCGGAAACCGTACGATCCGCCACTATCCCGCCTTCCATGAGTTCTATGGCATGGAAGACGCGATTTCGCAGATCGTGGCGTTTTTCAAGCACGCGGCGCAAGGCCTGGAAGAGCGCAAGCAAATCCTGTATCTGCTGGGGCCTGTGGGGGGCGGCAAGTCTTCCATCGCCGAGCGCCTGAAGAGCTTGATGGAAGCGTATCCCATCTATGCCCTCAAGGGTTCGCCGGTCAACGAATCGCCGCTCAGCCTGTTCCATCCCGATCGCTTCGGCGACCAACTGGAAAGCGAATACGGCATTGCGCGTCGCTATCTCACGGGCATCATGTCGCCGTGGGCGGTCAAGCGCCTGAAAGAATACGATGGCGACATCTCGCAGTTTCGCGTGGTGCGCCTGAACCCGTCGGTGCTGCGGCAAATCGCCATCGCCAAGACCGAGCCGGGTGACGAGAACAACCAGGATATTTCCTCGCTGGTGGGCAAGGTCGATATCCGCAAACTTGATCGCTTTGCCCAGGACGACCCCGATGCCTACAGCTATTCGGGTGGATTGTGCCTGGCCAACCAGGGCCTGCTCGAGTTCGTCGAGATGTTCAAGGCGCCGATCAAGATGCTGCATCCGCTGTTGACGGCCACCCAGGAGGGCAACTTCAAGGGTACCGAGGGGTTTTCGGCCATCCCGTTCAGCGGCACGATCCTGGCCCACTCGAACGAATCCGAATGGCAAACTTTCCGCAACAACAAGCACAACGAGGCCTTTCTCGATCGCATCTATGTCGTGAAGGTGCCTTACTGCCTGCAGGTCTCGGAAGAAGTGCATATCTACGAGAAGCTGCTGCAGCACAGCTCGTTGTCCGCGTCGCCATGCGCCCCGGGTACGCTGGAAATGATGGCGCAGTTCTCGGTGCTCTCGCGCCTCAAAGAGCCCGAAAATTCCAGCCTGTATTCCAAGCTGCGCGTCTACGATGGCGAAAGCCTGAAGGATGTCGACCCGAAAGCCAAGGCCCTGCAGGAATACAAGGATTTCGCGGGTACCGATGAAGGCATGAGCGGCGTATCCACCCGTTTCGCCTTCAAGATACTGTCCAGCGTGTTCAACTACGACCAGACCGAGGTCGCTGCCAATCCCGTGCATCTTATGTACGTGCTCGAGCAGCGCATAGGCCGGGAAGATTTTCCGGACGAAACCCGGCGCCGCTACCTGGAGTTCATCAAGGGTCACCTGGCGCCGCGCTATGCCGAATTCATCGGCAAGGAAATACAGACCGCGTATCTCGAGTCGTACTCCGAGTACGGTCAGAACATTTTCGACCGTTACGTCACGTACGCCGACTGCTGGATACAGGATGAAGAATTCCGAGACCCGGAAACCGGTGAAAGTTTCGATCGCAGCGCGCTCAATACCGAGCTCGAGAAAATCGAGAAGCCGGCCGGCATCGTCAACCCCAAGGATTTCCGTAACGAAATCGTGAATTTCGTGCTGCGCGCACGAGCCAATAGCGGCGGCGATAACCCGACGTGGACCAGCTACGAGAAGCTGCGTGAGGTCATCGAGAAGAAGATGTTCTCGAACACGGAAGATCTGCTGCCTGTCATTTCGTTCAATGCCAAGGCTTCGGCCGAAGACAAGAACAAGCATCAGAGCTTTGTGGCGCGCATGGTAGAGAAGGGCTATACCGAGAAACAGGTACGCCTGCTCTGCGAATGGTATCTAAGGGTGCGCAAGTCTTCGTAGCATAGAAGCCAAGGTTGCAGATGAACTCGCTTATCGACCGTCGTCTTAACGGACGCAACAAAAGCGCGGTCAACCGGGCGCGCTTTATACGGCGGTACAAAGACCAGATCCGCAAGGCGGTACGCGGCCTGGTCGATGACCGCCCCATCAGGGAAATGGACCAGGGAGGCGATGTCAATCTGCCGATCCGGGATATTTCCGAGCCCTCTTTTCGCCACGGACACGGCGGCGACCGTGAAATGGTGCACCCTGGCAATCGTGAGTTTGCCAAGGGCGACACCATAGAGCGGCCCCGCTCCGGCGGAGGCGGAGACTCTCGCGAGCCAGGCGAAGGTGAATCGGTAGACCAGTTCACCTTCAGCCTGTCGCGCGAAGAGTTCCTGGATCTTTTTTTCGAAGATCTGGCATTGCCCAACCTGGTGCGCAACCAGATGGGCGATGTCCAGCAGACCAAGCTGCAGCGTGCGGGCTATTCCATCAGCGGACCGCCCAGCATGCTCAGCGTGCGCCGCACTTTGCAAACCTCGCTATTGCGGCGCATTGCACTGGGAGCACCGACACGCACCGAGCTGCACGAGGTCGAAGCGCGCTATGAAGAGGCCCTGCACAAGGGCGTCTCGGGGGCCGAGATGGCCGCCATCCAGGCCGAACTCGAAGCCTGCAGGGCAAGATTGTCCCGGGTGCCTTTCCTGGACGACCTGGATCTGCGCTACCGTCATCGCGTGGCGGTTCCCGCGCCTGTGGCCCGGGCCGTGATGTTCTGCCTGATGGATGTTTCGGGCTCGATGGACGAAGCCAGGAAGGATCTGGCCAAGCGCTTCTTCACCTTGCTGTACCTGTTCCTTACGCGCAACTACGAGCATGTCGACCTGGTCTTCATCCGCCATACCGACAATGCCGAAGAGGTGGACGAGCAAACCTTCTTTCACGATCCCAAGAGCGGCGGCACGATCGTGATGTCGGCCCTCGAGCTCATGCACGAAATCATCCTCGAGCGCTATCCCTCGTCGGGCTGGAACATCTACGCCGCGCAGGCCAGCGATGGCGACGCCTTTGGCGCCGATGCGGGCAAGAGCGCGCGCTTCCTTTCCGAGCAATTGCTGCCACTGACGCGTTATTTCGCCTATATCGAGGTGCTGGACGAAGAGGAGGTTCGCCGCAGCAGCCTGTGGGTGGAATACGAACGAGAGGCCGCCGAGCACTTTGTCATGCGCAGGGTGCGCCAGCGCAGCGAGATCTATCCCGTATTCCGTGACTTGTTCAAGAAGGAGACGGCATGAACGCGATCGATAAAGTCTTCGCATCGGCAGCCGGAACCGAACGCAAGCCTATCTCGGTAGGTTCGGAATGGACGTTCGAACTCATTTCGCGCTATGACGAGGCGATTGCCGAGTGCGCCAGGGAATTCGGCCTGGATACCTATCCCAACCAGATCGAGGTCATCACCTCGGAGCAGATGCTGGACGCCTATGCGTCGTCAGGCCTGCCCATAGGCTATCCGCATTGGTCCTATGGCAAGGAGTTCATCCGCAACGAGCAGTCGTATCGCAAGGGCATGCAGGGACTGGCCTACGAGATCGTGATCAACTCCAACCCCTGCATCGCCTACCTGATGGAAGAGAATTCCATGGCCTTGCAGGCGCTGGTGGTCGCCCACGCCTGCTATGGCCACAATTCCTTCTTCAAAGGCAATTATCTCTTTCGCCAATGGACTGACGCCGATAGCGTGCTGGACTACCTGGTGTTCGCGCGGCGCTATGTCCTGGCTTGCGAAGAGCGCTACGGCATCGACGCGGTCGAGGCCATCCTGGATTCCTGCCATGCCCTGATGCCGCATGGGGTCGATCGCTACAAGCGGCCGGTCAAGGTTTCGTTCCGCGAAGAAGAGCACCGCCAGGCCGCTCGCGAGGAACACGCTCGCCAGCAGTACAACGATCTATGGCGCACGGTTCCGACAGCCGCCCCGCACGTCGACAGCGATGATAGCCAGCCTCGGTTTCCGCCCGAACCCGAGGAAAACCTGCTGTATTTCATCGAGAAGCATTCGCCTACGCTGGCGCCGTGGCAAAAAGAGCTGGTGCGCATCGTGCGCAAGCTGGCCCAGTACTTTTATCCGCAGATGCAGACCAAGGTGATGAACGAAGGCTGGGCAACCTTCTGGCACTACACGCTGTTGAACCGGCTATATGAAAAAGGCCTGGTCACCGACGGCTTCATGATGGAGTTCCTGCAGAGCCATACCAGTGTCGTTGCCCAGCCGGGCTTCGATCATCGGGGCTATCAGGGTATCAACCCATATGCGCTGGGTTTTGCGATGATGCAGGATATCCGCCGCATCTGCGAACACCCTACCGAGGAAGACAAGTCCTGGTTTCCCGACATCGCCGGCAGCGACTGGGTGAAGACCCTGGATTTCGCTATGCGCAATTTCAAGGACGAGTCCTTTATCGCGCAATTCCTATCACCCAAGCTGATACGGGAATTCCGTTTCTTCGCCGTTGCCGATCACGAAAGCAAATCCCGGCTCGAGATCGACGCCATCCACGATGACGCAGGCTATCGCCGCGTGCGCCGCCTGCTGGCCGAGCAGCATAATCGCGATGCCCTGGTGCCTGATATCCAGGTCTGGCGTTTTCATCGGGAATCCGATCGTTCCCTGGTCTTGCGCCACCAGAAAACCCGCAACCGGCCGCTTGCCGCCGACGATGCCGACGCGGTCATGAGACACCTGGTGCGCTTGTGGGGGTTCAAGGTGCGCCTGGAAGAAACCGACGCCGACGGCAAGGTGGTTTCGGCGCGCGAACTGCGGGCCTGAACCCGATCCGGCGCAGCGCGGTGTTGTGCCGGATCATGCATAGCCAGACGCCGCCTTGCTGGCCGCCGCCGGTGGGGCCGGGCAAGGAGAAGCCTGACACGGTTCTGCTTGCGTGTCCGTGCATTTTTGACTGCCCATGCCGGCATATTGGTTCTACGATAGATCTTTAGCCGCCCCGGCTATCTGTTCTCAGGAAAGATCATCATGAACCAAGCGACGAACCTTACCGAGCAGTTGCTCGCCCAGCTTCAGGGCGCACCCTTGCAACAACTTTCGCAAAAACTGGGTACCGACGCCGAACAGACCAGCGAGGCCGTCAGTGCGGCGCTACCGCTGATGCTCGGTGCAATGGGCCACAATGCCGAGCAGCCGCAGGGGGCGCAAGCGCTGTTTGGCGCCTTGCAGCGCGACCATGCCGCCGGCCCCGACCTTGGTGATTTGCTTGGTTCCCTGCTGGGTGGTGCCGGCGGTGGCGCCCAAGCCAATGGCGCGGGCATCCTGGACCATATCTTCGGCGGTAACCAGCAACGTGTGGAAACCAGTCTGGGGCAGGCAACCGGCCTGGGCGGTGTCAACGCGGCCGAGCTGCTCAAGCTGCTGGCGCCCATCGTGATGGCCTTTCTTGCCCAGCGTGTGCAGTCCGGCGGGATGGATGCCGGCAGCCTGGGCCGCACCCTGGGCCATGAACGCGAAGTCGCGCAGCAGCAGGGCGGCCTGGGCGGCGGCCTGCTGGGCTCGCTGCTGGACCAGGACGGCGATGGCCAGGTGGGCCTGAGCGACCTGATCAAGATCGGGGGCGGTTTGCTGGGGGGCCGCCGCTAAGCGCAAGCCGGCCAGCAGGGTCGGTTTTGGCACCGAAGTGCAGGTAGCAGCAAGAAAAACCCGCATTGCCCTGCCGGTCAGCCAGCCAAAACGCTATAAGTCGTGATTGGCGCCGAGCCGTTTTCGGCAGCCCAGCAGCAATAGCGCCATGGTGCAGAATGCGGCGCCGGCATGAAAGGTCGCGGCAGGCCCCAGTTTGTCCCACAGCAAGCCCGCCAGCACACTGGCCGCCAGCATGGCCAGCCCGCTTACCAGGTTGAAGAAACCAAAGGCCGTGCCGCGCAGGTCGGCAGGGGCCGCATTGGCCACCATGGTGGCCAGCAAGCCTTGGGTCATCCCCATATGGATGCCCCACAGGGCAACTCCTGTCAGCATTGCGCCCCAATGGCTGGCGTTGGCCAGCACCAGATCGGCGCCGATCAGCACAAGCAAGCCCAGCGCGAGAAGCTTGCGATGGCTCATGCTGTCGGAGAGTTTGCCGAAGGGGTAGGCCGCGAGCGCGTACACCAGGTTCATGACGACCATGACCAGCGGAATCAGTGCCATGGGAATCCCGCTGTCCTGGGCGCGCAGCACCAGAAATGCCTCGCTGAACCTGGCCAGCGTGAAAACCCCACCCAGGCCCACTACCCACCAATACGATGCGTCCAGGCGCTTGAGGTTGTCGCGCTGGATGGGGTTGCTGCGCTGGCCAGGAGCCGGACGCACTGGCTCGGTGACGCCCACTGCCAGAAGCCCTACGGCCAGCAGCCCGGGAATGACGGCCACCCAGAAGGTGGCACGAAAGTCGTTGGCCCACAGCAGCATCAAGCCCACAGCCAGCAAGGGGCCGACAAACGCACCCACCGTATCGAGCGACTGGCGCAGGCCGAACGCCGCGCCGCGTATTTCCCTTGGTGTCAGGTCCGCCACCAAGGCATCGCGAGGCGCTCCGCGCACGCCCTTGCCTATCCTGTCGAGCAGGCGGGCGGTCCAGACCAGGCCCATGCCCGGTGCCAGCGCAAAGAGGGGTTTGCTCAAGGCGCCCAGGGCATAGCCAAAAAGCGCCAGGCCCTTGCGCTTGCCCAGATAGTCGCTCAGCGCGCCGGAGAAAACCTTCACGATCAGGGCCAGCGCCTCGGCCGCACCCTCTATCAACCCCACCGCCAGGGCCGTGGCGCCCAGCGTGGTCACCATGAATAGCGGAAGCAGGCTGTGGATCATCTCGGACGAGATATCCATGAGCATGCTGACGAAACCCAGTACCCAAACGCCGCTGGGTATCTGGCGCAACGTGGCGGTGGGGGGTAGTTTGAGGTTCATGGCGCCAAGCCTCGGCGATGCCCCCGGCGGGCGGCACGCGGCTGGTGCCGGGTGCCGTAAAATTGCAGCGCTGCCAAGTCTGCCGCCTGGCGACAATACGAAAGCATGAAGCTTCTCCCGCGCCTGCAGACACCGCCACAAGGTCTTTACCCATCACCTTGCTGTGTGCCCACAGGGCGCTCGCGTCTGCGGGCCGTGGCTTGCCCCTTGTCTGGCCCTGATGCCCGGGTAAGGGGTAGGTTTGCCAGACAATTTAACCCGGTTCCACAGCGCACTGCATACCCGGTGCGATGGTTGGCGTTTTTGCTTTTGGTCCCATGCTGAATACGATTAAACAGAATTGGTTAGGCAATATTCGCGGTGATGTGTTGGCGGGCCTGGTTGTCGCGTTGGCGCTCATTCCCGAGGCGATTGCCTTCTCCATCATTGCCGGGGTCGATCCGAAGATCGGGCTCTACGCCTCGTTTTCGATGGCGGTGGTGATTGCCTTTGCCGGCGGGCGCCCGGGAATGATTTCGGCCGCTACCGGCGCCATGGCGCTACTCATGGTGACCCTGGTCAGAGAGCACGGGCTGCAATACCTGCTTGCCGCCACCTTGCTGTGCGGCATGCTGCAGATCGTGGCCGGCTTGCTCAAGCTGGGGTCCTTGATGCGGTTCGTTTCGCGCTCGGTGGTAACCGGTTTCGTCAACGCCCTGGCCATCCTGATCTTCATGGCGCAGTTACCAGAGCTGACCCACGTGACTTGGCATGTGTACGCCATGACGGCGGCGGGCCTGGGCATCATCTACCTGTTTCCGTATGTGCCCAAGCTGGGCAAGGTGCTGCCCTCGCCGCTGGTGTGCATCCTGGTCCTGACCGGTGTGGCGATATACCTGGGCCTGGATATCCGGACGGTAGGCGATATGGGCGAGCTGCCGGACACCTTGCCGGTATTCCTGTGGCCCGACGTTCCGCTTAACGTCGAGACTCTGGCGATCATTTTTCCCTACTCGGCGGCGCTGGCCGTAGTCGGGCTGCTCGAATCCATGATGACGGCCACCATCGTCGACGATCTTACCGATACCAGCAGCGACAAGAACCGCGAATGCAAGGGGCAGGGCGTGGCCAACATTGCCACGGGCCTTCTGGGCGGCATGGCGGGCTGCGCGATGATAGGCCAGTCGGTGATCAACGTGAAATCCGGCGGCCGCACCCGTCTGTCCACTCTGGTCGCCGGCAGCGTCCTGCTGTTGATGGTGGTGTTCCTGAGCGACTGGGTCAGCCGGATTCCGATGGCGGCGCTGGTGGCTGTCATGATCATGGTGTCCATCGGAACATTCAGCTGGGATTCCATCCGCAAGCTCCATCATTACCCGATTTCCAGCAATATCGTGATGGTCTCGACAGTAGTGGTGGTGGTCGCCACCCATAACCTGGCCTATGGCGTACTGGCAGGCGTGCTGTTGTCGGCGGTGTTCTTCGCCAACAAAATCGGGCACTACCTGACGGTCAGCTCGCAGTTCGATGCCGGGGCCAATCAACGCAGGTATGAGGTGGCCGGCCAGGTGTTCTTCGGCTCGGCGGATAAGTTCGCCGCGGCTTTCGACTTCAAAGAGGCCCTGGGCAAAGTCACGATAGACGTGACGCGTGCGCATTTCTGGGATCTCACCGCCGTGGCCGCCCTGGACAAGGTGGTGATGAAGTTTCGCCGCGAAGGGGCGGCTGTCGAGGTGCTGGGGCTGAACCAGGCCAGTGCCACCATCGTCGAGCGCTTCGGCGTCCACGATAAACCCGAGGTCGTCGATAAGCCGATAAGCCATTGAAGCCCTGGCATGCGAGCTTGGCTAACGGGTGCGCTGGCGAGCACTGAGCATGTCGATCAGATCAGCAGTATGGACATGGGTAAACCCCAATGGTCATCAAATCGGAGAGCAATAAAATAAACCTGAATTCATGTTCATGTTTATCCGCATGCGCCCATACGTCATCAAGCCCGCCGCCCTGCAGTCGCTACCGGAAAGCCTGGCCAAGCAGCCGCGCCAGACGCGCAGCCACGAACGCCAGCGCGCCATGCTGGCCGCCGGGTTGAAGCTCACCGAAACCCGCGGCTGGGACCAGGTAACCATCGTGGATATCGCCGCCGAAAACGGTTTTTCGGCGGGTTCGTTCTATACACGCTTTCGCGACAAACAGGCATACCTCGAGGTCTTGACCACGCTGGTGGCCGACCAGATGCAGGTACGCATGGACGCCTATGTCGCACGTGCCGAACAGGCGGGCCATGACGCGCCCAACCTGCTGGCTGGCTTTGTGGACGAGGCCTTGAACACGTACACGCGGCTACGCGGCATTTTCCGGGCATCGTTGCTGAATCGTAAGCGCCGGCAGTCCGAAGAGACGTTCGAAAACCCGTTCCTGCGAGTGCGCTTGTATTCGTGCGAGCAGTTCACGCGTTTGCTGCTGCCTCACCTGGCCCTGGACGAGGTCAGCGCCCGGCGCCGACTGGGCTTTGCCCACCAGATGATGAACAGTACGCTGGTCAACGCGGTGCTGACCGACCCCGGTCCGTTACACATGAACGAGCCGGCATTCCGCGAGGAAATGGTCGACGGGCTGCTGGCTTACCTGGATCTACCGCGTAAGCCGGCGTCGGCCTTGCGCCCTGCGCCTGACGACGAGTAGACAAGCGTTGCACTGTCCGCGGCCCCGCCTCACCCATGGGCCGCATCCATCGGAAAAAGGGGAGATACGCATGACATCGACGAAGCGTTCATTGGCTGCCACGGCCGCCGCCGTCCTGCTGGCAGCGAGCCTGGGCGCAGCCGCCCACGCCCAGGGCCGTACCGAAACCGTGAAGTTCCAGGACTATCCCGGCCTGGGCAACCTGCCTATCCGGATCGCCAAGGACAAGGGCTGGTGCGAGCAAGCCGGCATCAGTTGCGAACTGCAGGTGATCGCCACGGCGCCGTTGGGCATGCAGGCGCTCATCGGCGGGTCGATCGACGTGGCCATGGCGCCGATCGATGTCACAGCGGCGGCAGTGCTGCGTGGCTCCAAGGTCAAGGCCATATCCGGCGCGGCGGTCAGCAACATCTTCCTGATGCTGGTCGGCGAGGGCACCCAACTGTCCGGCGACTACCCGGCCATGATGGCGGATCTGAAAGGCAAGAAGATCGGCGTGACCGCTCGCGGCTCGGCCACTGAAACCATGTTTTCGTACCTGCTGCAGCAGGCCGGCATGGCGCCGGACGCGGTGACCTACGTCGCCGTGGGCGCGCCCAATACCGCCTTCGCCGCGCTCACCAACGGCCAGGTCGACGCCGCCATGGCCTGGGAACCGGCTGGCATCCAGTGCGAGCTGACCCAGAAGTGCCGCGCCGTGTGGCGTTCGGCCAGCGCCGAAAAACCCCAGAGCATCCGCGACATGTATGGCGCCAATACCAGTTACGTCATGCGCGCCGACGCCCTGCAGAACCAGCCCCAGGTGGCCGAGGCTATCGGCAAGGTGGTCGCGCGCGCCGATGCTTTTATCAACGACCAGGCCAACGCCGACGAGGTGCTGCGTATCAGCGGCAACTACTTCAAGTTCGATATGCCAGCGGGCGACACGATTGCGCGCCGCACCCTGCAACTGGCCTGGCAGTTCAAAACCTTTCGCCCCATCATCGATCGCGAGGCGGTCAAGGTGACACTGGACTACCTGGCAAGTACCAAGCAGATCCCCAAGCCGATCACAGTCGACGACCTGGTGTGGGCGCAAGCCCCGGAACGCTGAATCGCCCGTGATTTGGGCTCGAACCGAGGACAGTTTGCATGAGCGCAATCGAGATCCGAAACCTGAGCGTGGACTACGGCGGACAGACCCTGGCCGTGGACGACGTGTCGCTGGACGTGGCGAGCGGCGAGTTCGTTGCCATCGTCGGGCCCAGTGGCTGCGGCAAGACCACTATCCTCAATCTTCTGACTGGACTGATCCAGCAGGCCACCGGCTCGCTATCGATTGACGGCAGGCCGCCACGCGCCGGCGACCCGCGCGTGGCCTATATGCTGGCGCGCGACTGCCTGTTTCCCTGGCGCAGCACGCTGGACAACGCCTGCTACGGCATGGAGCTTCGCGGCGTGCCGCGCGCACGCAGGCAGGCCCATGCCGCCGACCTGCTCGCGCAGGTCGGTTTGAAGGGCTTCGAGCATCACTATCCCAAGGCTTTGTCACACGGCATGCGTCAGCGCTGTGCCCTGGCGCGCACCTTCTGCCTGGATTCCGAGGTGCTGCTGATGGACGAGCCCTTCGGCGCGCTCGATGCGCAGACCAAAATCCAGCTCGAGGACCTGCTGCTGGCCATGTGGGAACGCACGCGCCGCACGGTCGTCTTCATCACGCACGACCTGGCCGAGGCGGTGGCCATGGCCGACCGCGTGGTGGTCATGAGCGCACGGCCCGGTCGCATCGTGGCCGACGTACGCATCGACCTGCCGCGTCCGCGCCACGTGCGCGCGCTGCAGACCGACGAGACCTATCTTGCGCTCTACGCCCGCGTGTGGGCCGAACTCGAGCGCGGCATCCAGATGAGCGGAGGCCAGCTTGAAGTCCACTGAATCGTCCTCCTGGCGCCGGGT
>JBEBVZ010000027.1:0-57310 GCA_040392445.1 Verticiella sediminum | reverse complement strand
AGGGCCTGGGGCTTGTGGTGCGCGGCCAGGAATGCCCGCAGGGATGCGGGCCTGACCGGTTTGGTCAGCAGGCGGTAGCCGCGTTCGCGGGTCTCGCGCTGCAATTCATCGCGTCCGTCGGCTGTCAGCAGAACCCCGGCAATGGGTTCGACGCACAGGGCGCGCATGGCGTCCAGGCAATCCAGGCCGTCCATGCGGTCGTGCAGGTGGTAATCCACCAGCATGACATGGGGCGCGCCGACCACCTTTTGCAGGGCCTCGTCCACCGTGGCCGCCGTCATGACATCGACTTCCCAGCGCACCAGCAGGGCGCGCATGCCGTCCAGGATCTCGTGATCGTTGTCCACGCACAGTACGCGCAGCCCGGCCAGGGTGTCGGGCGGGCGGCCAGGCTGGGGCGGGCGCATGGTTGCGGCTCGCGCCGTGGCGACATGGGGCACCTCGATGGAGAACATGCTGCCGCGTCCGACCAGGCTGCGCGCTTTCAGGTCGTGGCCAAGCAGGCGCGAGATGCGCTGGCAAATCGACAGACCCAGGCCCAGGCCCTGTTCGCCCCAGTCGAACGGTTGCTGGTAGCGCTGGAATTCGTCGTAGATCTGGCGCATGTGGTGCTCGGGTATGCCCGGGCCGGTGTCCCACACTTGCAGCGCGACGGCCGACCCTGACACGCGCATACCCAGCACAATGCGGCCATGGCGCGTGTAGCGCAGGGCATTCGCCAGGAAGTTCTGCAGCACGCGCCGCAGCAGGCGGCGATCGCTGCGCACCGCACAGGGGCGGGCGTGTATGCGCAGCGACAGGCCGCGCCCGGCGGCCACCGGCGCATACTGGCTGGCCAGTTCGTGCAGGAGCTCGCTGACATCGAAGTCGCTGATCTCGGTGCGCATCCCGCTGGTGTCCAGGCGCGAGACATCCAGCAGGCCGTCGAGCAGTTCCTCGGCTGCGCGTAGCGAGGCATCCACGCGTTCGGCCAGATGGCGCTGTTCCTGGCTGTCGTTGCTGGCATGCAGGGCCGACGCGAAAAGCCGCGCGGCGTTCAGCGGCTGCAGCACGTCGTGGCTGATGGCCGCCAGAAAACGGGTCTTGGACTGCTGTGCGGCTTCGGCCTCGCGGCCACGCTGGGCAACGCGCTGCTCCAGGGTTTCGTTGGCCTGGCGCAGGGCGAGTTCGGCGTGCTTGAACGCGGTGATGTCGTTGTAGCTGGTGACATAGCCGCCGCCAGGCAGGGGCTGACCGTGCATCTCGATCACCGTGCCGTCGCTGCGCACGCGCTCGAACAGGTGCGGCGAGCCGGCGCGCATATAGCCCAGGCGCTTGGCTATTTGTTGTTCTGGGTCGCCGTCGCCCAGTTCCTTGCGCTGGGCGTTGTAGCGCAGCAGGTCGGCCACCGGGCGCCCCACGTAGAGCATGCCGTTGGGGTAGCCGAACATGTCCTGATAGCGCCGGTTCCAGGCGACCAGCCGCATGTCCGGATCCACTACGCTGACCCCGGCGCTGATGTTCTCCAGCGTGCTCGACAGGATCTCGCGGTTGAAGCGCAGCTCCTGTCCGGCTTCATCCAGTACCGCAACGACTTCGCTCAGTTCCATGCCCGAGCCGCGCAGCAGGCTGACCAGGACCAGCCGCGCCGAGGCGGCGCCGATGGATGCAGCCAGCAAGCGCTCGGTGAACTGTACCCAGGCACGGTCGGCGACGCCGTTAGCAGAAGGTTGCAGCCCCAGCAGCATGGCCTGCTCGGCGAACGCCCGATGCGCGTGCTCTTCGCCGACGATGCGCGCGGCCAGCGCCTGCAGGTCGGCCATGGGAATCTTGCCTGGCCATTCGCTGGACGCCAGCGCCTGGCGCTGCGCGTAGGGGTCCAGAAAGGGTGCAATGCGCAGCCGCTCGTCTACGCTGGCGCGCCAGCGTATCGACACCAGCATCATGACGCTGCTGTTGAGCAGCAGGGACCAGAAAGTGCCGTGGGTCAGGGCGTCCCAGCCGACCAGCCCGAACAATTGCTGCGGACGCAGCCAATGAATATCGAAAGGGCCGGTTTGCAGCCAGTGCGTGGCGAACCAGCCCGACTCGGCCAGTTGGGGCAGCATCAGGGTATAGATCCAGGTGGCGAAGCCCGCCAGCAAGCCCAGTTCGACGCCGCGCCGGCTGGCGCCGCGCCAATACAGGCCGCCGATCAGCCCGGGCGCGAACTGGGCGACGGCAACGAAGGCCAGCAGGCCATACGAGGCGAGGGTGTTGTCGTTGCCGCTGCCGCGGTAGTAGCCATAGGCGCACAGGGCCAGCAGCAGGATGGCCAGCCGGCGTACCCACAGGACCAGCGACGCCACGTCCGATCTGGCGTGGCGCTTGTCCCAGCCGCCACGCAGCAACACCGGCATCACGAGATCGTTGCTGACCATCGTGGCCAGCGCGATGCTGGCCACGATGGTCATGCCGGTAGCCGCCGAAAAACCGCCGATATAGGCAATGAGCGCCACGGCGCTGGCATGTTCGGCCAGCGGCAAGGCCAGCAGGAAAGTGTCGCTGGCTACGGTGCCCTGGCTGCCGAACAAGGCCACGCCGGCCACGGCGATGGGCACCACCATGGCCGAGATCAGCACCAGGTAGCCGCCGAACAGCCAGCGCGCCTTGCGGATGTCGCCCACGTCGCTGCATTCGACGACCGCCACCTGGAACTGGCGCGGCAGGCAGACGATGGCAAGAAAGCTCAGCACGGTCTGGGCGATGAAACCTTCGGGGGGCGCGGCGTTGAAGAGGGCCCGGGCCGATTCGGTGATCCGGATCGAGTGACCGCCCAGCCAGATATAGGCGAAGACGCCCACCGTGATCATGGCCAGCAGCTTGACCAGGGATTCCAGTGCGATCGCCAGCATCAAGCCGTGGTGGTGCTCGGTGGCATCCACCTGGCGGGTGCCGAACAGGCCCGCAAAGAGGGCCATGAGCAGGGCAACATACAAGGCGGGGTCGGAAAAAAAGCCGGGATAGGCTTCGGTCTTGCCGGTAAGTACCCCCAGACTCATGGCCACCGCCTTGTACTGCAGCGCCAGGTAGGGAACGATGCCGACCAGGGCGATGACCGTGATCAGCGCAGCCAGCCCGCGCGAGCGGCCGTAGCGCGCGGAAATGAAGTCGGCGATCGATACCGTGTTCTGGCTGCGGGCAATCAGCGCCAGGCGCTCGATGATGCGCCAGCCGAACATCAGCAGCAGCAGGGGGCCCAGGTAGATGGGCAGGTAGCCGATGCCGTTGCGCACGGCGCTGCCCACCGCGCCGTAGAAGGTCCAGGACGAGCAATACACCGCCAGCGCCAGGCTGTAGACCGCGGGGCGCAGCCAGGGTCGGTTGGGATACAGCGGGCGCTGATCGCCCCACCACGCGACGGCAAAGAGCAGCGCGGCGTAGCCTACCGATGCAAGCAGCAATATCCAGTTTTCCACTGCCGGGTCTCCAGCCGACGCTTGCAGTTTACGCCTGGGCTGAGCGGGTGAATAGCTTGCGCCAGCTTACGCAGAATTTACGCAAAGAGGAGCCTGCCGGCATAGAAAATTTACGGCTGGCGGATCGATACTGCCCTCGATGATTCTCATCGCAGAGCAGACATGACAGAAACATTCCTGGTTTTTTCACTGGCCATCGCCTTGGGTTGGCCACTTGGGCGCTACCTGGCGTCGGTCATGAAGGGCGCGCCTTCCCGTGCGGACGGCGTCTTCGGCCTGGTCGAGCGGCCCCTGTACCGGCTGCTGGGCACCGATCCGGGCAAGGGCATGAGTTGGCGCGGCTACGCCAGCGCCTTCCTGGCCAGCAACCTGGCGCTGGCGGCGCTGGTCTGGCTGGTCTTCATGACCCAGGCCTGGCTGCCGCTGAATCCCAACGGCGTACCCAATATGCGCTGGGATCTGGCGCTGCACACCATGGTGTCCTTCCTGACCAATACCAACCAGCAGCATTATTCCGGCCAGGCGCAACTTTCCCATCTTGCGCAAATGACGGGCGTGGTTGGCTTGCAGGTGGTCACGCCAATGATGGGCCTGGCCGTGCTCGTGGCGACCTTGCGCGGTTTGTTCGGCGGACGGCGCACGCAGGGCCGGGAGCAAGAAGCGGTCGACGGCGAGGAAGGCTTGCCGGTGGATGTGGGCAACTACTGGGCGGACGTGACGCGTGCGAGCGTGCGTTTCATGTTGCCGCTGTGCCTGGTGTGGGCGCTGCTGCTGAGCGCCCAGGGTGTGCCTTCGACCTTGAGCGGCGGGCCGCTGGCCACGCCCGTGGATATGTCGGCGGGCATGGCCGAGCAGAAGATTCCCCTCGGGCCGGTGGCCGCCATGGTTGCCGTCAAGCAGTTGGGTACCAACGGCGGTGGCTGGTATGGCCCCAACAGCACCGTGGCCCTGGAAAACCCGACGCCATTGTCCAATCTGCTGGAAACCCTGGCGTTGATCCTGATTCCCGTTGCCGTGACCTTTATGGTGGGCGCGTTCACCGGACGCAGAAAATTCACGGCCCTGGTGTTTGGCAGCATGCTGGCGATGTCGTTGCTATCGAGCGCCGCCATGATCTGGTCCGAGAGCTATTCGGCCATGGCTGCCGACCCTGCCGTCATGGAAGGCAAAGAGGTCAGGCTGGGCGCGGCGCCGTCGGCGCTATGGGCGGCCCTGACCACCCAGAGTTCCAACGGCTCGGTCAATATGATGCACGATTCGGCGGCGCCGCTGAGCGGCATGGTGGCGCTCTCGAACATGCTGGTCAACGCGGTCTGGGGCGGCATCGGCTGCGGCGTGCAGCAATTCCTGGTCTATCTGCTGCTCAGTGTGTTCCTGGCCGGTCTGATGACGGGTCGCAGCCCGGAACTGTTCGGCCGCAAGATCGAGGCGCCCGAGGTTCGCCTGCTGGCGGCGCTGGTGCTCTTGCAGCCGCTGGTCGTGCTGGGGATGACCGCCGTCACGCTGGCCATACCCGCGATAACAGGAAACTCGAACCCGGGGTTCCATGGCGTCAGCCAGGTCTTCTACGAGTACGTCTCGGCGTTTGCCAATAACGGTTCGGGCATGGAAGGCCTGGCTGACGGCACGCTGTGGTGGAACGTCAGCGCCAGCCTCGTGCTGGCACTGGGCCGCTATCCCGCACTGCTGATCCCGCTGGCCATTGCCGCCATGCTGGCGCGCAAGCGCGCCACGCCCGAGAGTGCTGGCAGCCTGCAGGTGGAGACACCCACCTTTGCCCTGGTGCTGATCGCCGTCATTTTCATCCTGACCTTGTTGCAGTTCATGCCTGTACTGGTTCTTGGGCCGGTCGCCGAGCACCTGTCGCTGATCTCCCGCTGAAGGTAGCAAAAATCATGACTCAAGTTTCCAAACCTGGTTTGCGCAAGACGCGTCATGCTGCGGTGCTCGATAGCGCCGGCTTGCGCATGGCGCTGCTGGCGTCCCTGACCAAGCTTTCGCTTTTTCATGTCATCAAGAATCCGGTGATGGCCGTGGTCTGGGGCGGCACGATTCTGACCGCGTTCATGACCCTGGCTGGCAAGACCGCGCCGGGGTTCGGCTGGGCGGTTACCGGCGTTCTCTTTGCGACCGTGCTGTTTGCGAATTTTGCCGAAGCGGTGGCCGAGGCCCGGGGCCGGGGCCAGGCGGCGTCCCTGCGCCAGGCGCGCAAGGATCTTTTCGCGCGCCGACTGGCGTCGGCCGATAGCCCGGAGTGGACGCGCGTTGCCGCCGCCGAGCTGCGGCCGGGCGATCACGTGGAGGTCAGCGCAGGCGAGCTGGTTCCCGCCGATGGCGAGATCGTCGAGGGGCTGGCGATGGTCAACGAGGCCGCGGTCACCGGCGAGTCGGCGCCGGTGCTGCGCGAGGCTGGCACAGACCGATCGGGCGTGATCGGGGGCACCAAGGTGCTGTCGGACCGTATCGTCGTGCGCGTGACGGCCGAGCCGGGCCAAAGCTTCCTGGACAGGATGATTTCCCTGGTCGAAGGCGCCAGCCGCCAGAAAACGCCCAACGAGATCGCGCTGTCGATGCTGCTCACGACCATGACGCTGATTTTCCTGATCGTGGTGTTGACGCTGCCTGCGATCGCGGCCTTCGTGGGGATCAGGATAGACCCCATCATCCTGGTCGCCTTGCTGGTCTGCCTGATTCCCACCACCATAGGCGGGCTGTTGCCCGCCATCGGGATCGCCGGCATGAACCGCGCGCTATCGGCCAATGTACTGGCCAAGTCCGGCAAGGCGGTGGAAGTGGCCGGCGACGTCGACGTGTTGCTGCTGGACAAGACCGGCACGATTACCCATGGCGACCGCAGCGCGACCCAGTTCCAGCCCCTGGCGGGCGTAGATGAATCGAGCTTGCGTGACGCCGCGCTGCTGGCATCGCTGGCCGACCCGACGCCGGAGGGCAAGTCCATCGTGCGCCTGGCGCGCGAGCGCGGCAGCGCGCAGGCGCAAGTCGACGGGACGAGTTTCGTGGAGTTTTCCGCGCAGACCCGGATGTCGGGGGTGGATGTCGCGGCAGCCGGCGGCCAGGCGCTGCGTATTGTGCGCAAGGGCGCGGCCGATGCCATCGTGCGGCATGTGCAAACGCTGGGGGCGGCGGTGCCGGCCGAGCTGCATGCCCGGGTCGAGACCATCGCACGCTCTGGCGCGACGCCGCTGGTCGTGGCCGATGGCGCTCGGGTGCTTGGCGTCATCGCGCTCTCGGATGTGGTCAAGCATGGCATCAAGGAACGCTTTGCCCGCCTGCGCCAGATGGGCGTTCGCACCATCATGATCACCGGCGACAATCCGCTGACTGCGGCTGCCATCGCGGCCGAAGCCGGCGTGGACGATTTCGTTGCCCAAGCCCGGCCCGAAGACAAGCTCGCCCGCATCCGGGCCGAACAGCGGGCGGGCCATCTGGTGGCGATGGTGGGCGACGGCACCAACGATGCGCCGGCGCTGGCCCAGGCCGATGTCGGCCTTGCCATGAACTCGGGCACCCAGGCGGCCAAGGAGGCCGGCAACATGGTCGATCTGGATTCCGACCCGGCCAAGCTGCTGGAAGTGGTCGAGATCGGCAAGCAGCAGCTCATTACGCGCGGCGCGCTGACCACCTTTTCCCTGGCCAACGATGTGTCGAAATATTTTGCGATCCTGCCCGCCCTGTTCATGGCGGCGATTCCGCAAATGGCGGTGCTCAATGTGATGCGGCTTTCGAGCCCGGCCAACGCGGTGCTGGCGGCCCTGATTTTCAACGCCATCATTATTCCGCTGCTGATTCCGCTGGCCTTGCGCGGCGTGCGCTTTGCGCCGGCCAGCGCCACCGCCTTGTTGCGCAAGAACATGCTGATCTACGGCCTGGGCGGCGTGCTGCTGCCATTTGCCGCCATCAAGGCGATCGATATGGCGCTGTTTGCGCTAACCGGTATCTAGGGAGTCCGTCATGGCCTATTGCAATTCCAACGATGCCGCTATCCGCGACCAGGGCGTCGTGCGCGCAGCGCTCGGCTTCGCCCCGGTTGTGCTGCTGGTGTTCGGCCTGGCCTACGCACTGGCGGCAACCGCCCTGGGCGGGGCGCTTTTCCCCTACCGGGCGCAAGGCAGTCTGATCGAGCGCGACAGCAAGGTCGTGGGCTCGGAGTGGGTGGCGCAGGGTTTTTCCGATGCGCGCTATTTCCAGCCGCGGCCGTCCGCGGCGTCTTACGACATGATGGCGCTGGCCGGCAGCAACCAGGCGCGCAGCAATCCGAAACTGCGCGCGCGCCTCGCGCAAGCGCAGGCAACGGTAGCCGCCCGGGAAAACATCCCGCTGCATCAGGTTCCCATCGAGCTGATGACGCAATCGGGCAGCGGTAGCGACCCGCATATCAGTCCCGAGGGCGCGCGGGTGCAGATCGCCCGGGTCGCACAGGCCCGGGGCGTGGCGGCGGACACGATCGCCAGCCTGGTTCAGGCGCATGTCGAGCCGCCGCAGTTCGGCTTGCTGGGGCAGGCCCGGGTGAATGTGCTGCGGCTGAACCTGGCGCTCGATGCCATCACGCTGCTTAAGCGTTAATTAAGGGCATACCATCACACTTTCGGGAAAGCGCCGTCGATGGCGCACCCCGATCCTGGCCGAGCCTGACTATGAGTGAAGTGCGAGATCTTCAAGCCGATGCACTGATTGGCGAAATCCGTCGCGAGAGTGCCGGACGATTGACGATATTCCTGGGCGCCGCGCCCGGCGTTGGCAAGACCTATGCCATGTTGTCGCGGGCGATCGAGCTGCAGCGCCAGGGGCTGGATGTGGCGGTGGGTATCGTCGAGACCCATGGCCGCAGCGAAACGGCGGCCTTGCTGGCCGGCTTGCAGGTGATGGCGCGCAAGCGCATGAGCTACCAGGGGCGCGTCCTGGAGGAAATGGACCTGGACGCGGTGCTGGCGCGCCATCCGCAGCTTGCCCTGGTGGACGAGCTGGCTCATCGCAACGTGCCTGGCAGTCGCCACGAGCGGCGCTGGCAGGATGTGATCGAACTGCTGGACGCCGGCATCGATGTCTATACCACCATCAATATCCAGCACCTGGAAAGCCTGAACGACGTGGTCTACCAGATCACCGGCATCCGCGTGAGCGAAACCGTGCCGGACCTGATCTTTGATCGCCTGCGCGATATCCGCCTCGTGGACCTGGCGCCGCGCGAACTGATAGAGCGCCTGAACCAGGGCAAGGTCTATATGCCCGAGCAGGCGGCGCAGGCGCTGGAGGCATTTTTCTCGCCGTCCAACCTGGCCGCCCTGCGTGAGCTGGCGATGCAGACGGCGGCCGACCGCGTGGACAGCGATCTGCGCGATAGCCAGACGGCGCGCGGCCTGCCTGGCCTGGCGCTGGGCCGGCGGGTGCTGGTGGCCATCGACGGACTGGGGCAGTCGGAATACCTGGTGCGCATGGGGCGCCGGATTGCGGAGCGCCGGGCCGCGCCCTGGACGGTGGTGACCGTGCATATGAACGGCAAGATAGACGAATCCCGCCAGATTGAGCTGGACAAGGCTTTTTCGCTGGCCCGCAAGTTGGGGGCGGATACCGAAACCTTGCATGGCACCAGCATTGTCGATGCCTTGCTCGGCTATGCCGAGCGCAGCGGCGTTTCGGCGATTGTGATCGGGCGCACGCGCGAGCGGCCCTGGGCGCGCGCCTTCAACCGCACCCTGACCCAGCAGATTTTGCGCCATGGCGCGCACTACGAGCTGACCATCGTCAACACACCCCATGCCCGGGTCAAGGCACGCTATGCCTGGAACCATGCCGCGTCGTCGTCGCTATCGCCGGGCGACCTGCTCCTGATGATTCTGGCAACGCTCATGGCCGTGGGGCTGGCCTGGCTGGCAGAGCACTGGGTCGGCCTGGACGATCTCTCCATGGTGTTCATTGTCGCCGTGGTGCTGGTAGCGTCGCGCACCCGCATGCTGGCGGCGGTTATCACGGCTGTGTTCTGTTTTCTGGCTTATAACTATTTCTTCATCGAGCCGCGTGCGCAGTTCCATATCAACGCCCAGCAGGGTGTGATCACGGTTTTCCTGTTCCTGGTGGCCGCCCTGGTTGCCGGGCGCCTGGCGGCGACGTTGCGCGCGCAGGTGTTGGCGCTGCGCGCGGCGAACGTCCATGCGGTCGTCTTGCAGTCATTGGGGCGGCAACTGGCCAGCGCCGCCGATCTGGGGCAGGTGGCGCGCGCGGGCGAGGATGCTTTCAAAGCTGCGTTGGGTGCGCATGCCTGGATCCGGATCGGGGACGCGGCTATGGGGCCCGCCGGGATCACGGGGCCGGCCTTGGCCGAGATTGACTTGCGAGCGGCCGACTGGGCACAAAAGCACGGCGAGCCGACTGGGCGTTTTACCGATACCCTGGCTGGCGCGGGCTGGTGGTTCCTGCCGGTGCGCAACGATGCCGCGGCGCTGGGCGTGGTCGGCCTGCATTTTCCGGCTGAAACCCGGCAACTGGTGTTCGAGCGGCGGCGCCTGGCCGAGGCCATGGTGGACGATATCGGGCAGGCGGCCTTGCGCACGCAGCTGGTTGCCGACCTGCAGGCCGCCAAGGTCAACAGTGAAACCGAACGCCTGCGCTCGGCCTTGTTATCCTCGGTGTCGCACGACCTGCGCTCGCCCCTGGCGGCGATGATAGGGGCGGCCAGCAGCCTGAGTAGCTATGCACAGGCCATGTCCGGCGAGGATCGCAGCAGCCTGCTCGAGACCATCATGCAGGAGGGCGAGCGGCTGGACCGCTATATCCAGAACTTGCTGGACATGACGCGCCTGGGCCACGAGGGCCTGGCGCTGCACCGCGACTGGATCGGTGTGGACGAACTGATAGGGTCAGCTGCCCGGCGGCTACGCCGCTATCAGCCGCAAATCTGCCTGAATATTGATCTGCCGGCCGATCTGCCGGATATCTGGGTGCATCCCGCCCTGGTCGAGCAGGCGATTTTCAACGTCCTGGAAAATGCCGCCAAGTTTTCCCCCGAAGGCGAGTGCATCGAAGTCGGCGCCGACGTGCATGACGGACAACTGCGCATCGATGTGGGCGACCAGGGCCCGGGCATACCGGAGGCCGAGCGCGAACGTATTTTCGATATGTTCTATAGCGTCGAGCGCGGAGACAGGGGGCGCACGGGTACCGGGTTGGGCCTGACGATATGCCAGGGCATGATAGGTGCGCATGGCGGGCAGGTCCAGGCGTTTGCGGGGCGCCATGGCAGGGGCACGACCATACGGATTTCATTGCCCCTGAGCGAGCCGCCATCACAAGGGCATGATGATGACAACGACTGATATTCCCGTGGTGGGGGCAGGTATGCGGATCCTGGTGATCGACGACGAGCCGCAGATCCGCAGGTTCCTGGATATCAGCTTGCGCGCCCAGGGCTACCGCACCCTATTGGCCGACAGCGGGGAAAACGGCTTGAAGGCGCTGGCGACACAAGGCGCCGACCTGGTGATCCTGGACCTGGGTCTGCCCGACCGGGACGGCCAGGATGTTTTGAAGGATATCCGGTCGTGGTCGCAAGTGCCCGTCATTGTGCTGACCGTGCGTTCGGGCGAGGCCCAGAAAGTGACGGCCCTGGATGACGGCGCCAACGATTATGTGACCAAGCCTTTCGGCACCCAGGAATTGATGGCGCGGATCCGGGCCTTGCTACGCGGCCGTGGCGAGGCCGGCGAGGTCCTGCCCGGGTTCGACGATGGCCACCTGAGGGTGGACCAGGCCCGGCGCGAGGTATTCCTCGATGGCAAGCCGCTGGCCTTGGGCCGCAAGGAATTCGCACTGCTGGCCTTGCTGGTCAGCCATCCGGGCCGGGTCATTACCCAGCCGCAGGCCATGCGCCAGCTCTGGGGGCCGACGCACGACCAGGATACCCATTACTTGCGGGTCTTGACGGCCAAGCTGCGGCACAAGTTGGGCGATTCGGCGGTGGCGCCGCGGTATATCGCCACCGAACCGGGAGTGGGTCTGCGTTTCCTGGGGGAATCCGACCAGCATTAAAACCAGGTTATTACGTAATGGGCTTGTTATAAGTTTTTAATAGGCCATACTGGGGGGTCTATTCACGCTTCGAAGCCCTTCATCAGGTTTCGCACCCCATCCGATGCCCGGTTATGAAACCAAGCAAGAGCGCATCGCCATCGCGGGCGCCGACGATCTGGTCATTCGTTCGCTGCTAGACCACCAGCAATATTCCGATCCCCATGGCATTGCCGAAAGCCTGGGGATTTCTTCTGCCACATGGCCCTTGTTCGGCTTGCTGTGGCCTTCGGGTGCGCACCTGGCCGCGCGGATCGCCGCCAGGCCGGTTTGCCGCCAGGAACAGATCCTGGAGATCGGCTGCGGGCTGGCCCTGGCCAGCCTGGTCGGCCATCGACGCGGCGCCAACATCACGGCCAGCGACTGCCACCCCCTGGCGGGGAAGTTCCTGGCTAAAAACCTGTTGCTCAACGACCTTGAGCCCATGCCATACCGCCACGGCCACTGGGGCGCGCCGCAAGAGCTGGCGCAGCACCACGACGATGCCCTGGCCTGCGGTGTGCGGGGACATTACGACCTGATCATCGGCAGCGATCTCTTGTACGAGCGCGATGCCAACGCAGATCTGGCGGGATTCATCGATCGCCACGCCAGCCCCGAAGCCGAGGTCTGGATAGTGGATCCGGATCGCGGCAACCGGCCGGCTTTCAACCGGCAGATGGCCAGCCAGGGTTTCGTGATGCGCGAAGAGCGACTGGACCAGCGTGCCTCGGACGGCGTTCCTGCCTACAAGGGGCGGCTGTTGATGTACCGGCGGACAAGAAAAATGGCATCGTAGGCACTGCGCCTACGATGCCTGGCCTGGCAACCTTGCCTAGAATTTGGCCGGGAACTGCTTGGCGATGGCGTTCGTCAAAGTGTCGGCCAGGGTATACATGTGGTTTTTCATGGCTTCCCAGGTCTGGGCTTCCTGTGTGTACTGCTTGTCGCGCAATTGATGGATCTGCTGGACGTGGTGGGCGCCGTGGGCAACAAGCATGCCACGTACCGCGTCCTGAGGCAGGTTGGGATTGGCGCCGCTCAGGAACACGGCGATCTGGCCGGCGTTGTCGGTCAGGGCTTTCATTGCCGCATCCTGCTTGGGCTGGCTCTTGGCGACGGTGGCATCAAGGTATTGCTTGACCGCGCCATAGTGGGCTGCCAGCAGTTCGAATAGTTTGTCCGCCCCGGCCTTGCCGTAGAAGGGTTCTATCGCCGCCGCGATTGCCTTGGCGTTGGCGACCACCTCTTTTTCGGCGGCGGCCGCCGCGTCGCTATTGCCGGCAAAGGTGTCGACCACCACATTGCGCACCCAGAAGACATGGCCCAGCCACAGGTCGCGCATGGCGTTGTCGGTCTGGACGATTTTGCTTGTCATCTGGCCTGCCGTGGCCTTGTCATGTTCCTGTGCGTAGCCCGGCGTGGTACAGGCCAGGGCCAGCACCAGGGCAGGGGCCAACAGCCAAGCTTTCTTTAGCGTTTTCATCGCGTGTTCCTCTTTTTTTCCAGTTAGGTCGTCAGCATCGGGCAAGGTGCAAGCCAGTTCCGGATCGCGATGCCGTGAACAAGGATAGGACTGTAAAAATATAAAAACAAGTAAAATATGTTTTATATGCAATAAAGCCGGAAAGACGTAGAATCAGTCTTCTGCGCGCGATATGACGGCGGGTTGATCGAAGGAAAATCATGTTGGACATGCTGGGCAGTCGTCAGCAGGATCTGCTGACCCTATTGCTGGAAACCAAGTCCGGCCTGACCGTGGATGAGCTGGCCCGGGGTTTGGCGATTACCCGCAACGCCGTGCGCCAGCATCTGGCGGCGCTGGAAAATGCGGGCGTGGTCATGAGCAACGAGACGCGGCCTTCGGGTGGGCGTCCGCAGCAACTGTATGTGCTCAGCGACAAGGGCCATGAGCTTTTCCCGCGCCAATATGCCTTGCTGGCCCAGCTTCTGGTGCAAACCGCTATCCAGGAAAGCGGCAGCGAGGGGCTGGCGGCGCGCATGAGCAAGATGGGGCTTGCCGCCGGCGCACAGTTGCTGGCCGGCCAGCCCCTGATGAAAACACCGGCGGAACGCACCGGCAGGCTGGTCGTCCTGATGAAGCAGATGGGCTATCGCGCCAGGCAGGTCGCCGCCACGGACGATACCGCCACCCTGGAA
Source organism: Verticiella sediminum (assembly GCA_040392445.1). Classification (GTDB taxonomy): domain Bacteria; phylum Pseudomonadota; class Gammaproteobacteria; order Burkholderiales; family Burkholderiaceae_B; genus Verticiella; species Verticiella sediminum_A. The sequence continues at coordinate 43,652 of JBEBVZ010000027.1, read as the reverse complement.
GCCGACAATTGCGTCTTTCATAGCCTGGCGCGCGAGCATCCGGAAATCTGCCAGTTCGACCTGGCATTGATGGCCAGCTTTTCCGGCCGGCCGGTGGATCACCAGGCCTGCATGGCGCGTGGGGACAACGTTTGCCGCTTCAAGCTGGGTGGCGAGCCGTCAGAGGGCTGACTCGGCCCCGCGCCGCAGGATTGCGGCAAATAGCATATGCCTTGGGCGAGGCGGGCCGACGCTATAATCGGCTAACCCTATCCCATTGCGTCAGCAACCTGCGCCAGGCCAGGATGGCCGACTACTTCCGAGGCCTTGAGCCATGTCTCAGCACGGTAGCCCGCCAGTCGGGACGAGGCCTACGCCGGCCCGCCCCGTTAGGCTTTTCAGCCATACTCGCACCAAGCTGGTTCCGCCGCGCAGCGCCCGGCGGTTGATGCCGCGTGAAGCGCTGATGGCGCGCTTGCTCGAGGCGAGGCGCCGGCGCTGCCTGGTGATCCAGGGGCCGGCGGGAAGCGCCAAGACCAGTACCCTGGTGGCCTTGCGGCAGGGGCTGCTCGCGCTCGACTTCGATGTGGCCTGGCTCTCGCTGGCCCCGGAGGACAACGAGTTGGCGAGCTTTTTCAACAGCCTGCTGTCCAGCCTGGCCGAAGTCGATGACGAGATCGTGCGCGAAGCCGCCATCCTGATGGGGCGCGACAGCCAGGGCTCTGCGATCGAGCATTGGGTGATTACGCTGGTGCGGGGCATCGCAAGCCGCAAGCGCGAACTGGTGCTGATGCTCGACGACCTGCACCACCTCGAGGATCCGCGCCTGTTCCAGGCTCTGGGATGGCTGCTGGACTATGCGCCTGCTCATCTGCATGTGGTTCTGGCTTCGCGTTCTGTGCCGCCGCTGTCGCTGGCGCGCTTGCGCTCGCAGGGATTGGCCAGCGAGTTCGATCTGAACGATCTACGTTTCACCGCCGACGAGTCCGAGCGTTTCCTGCGCGAGCAACTGGGCAGCATCGCCAAGCGCGACGCCCAGGTGCTGCACGATCTGACGGACGGCTGGGTCGCCGGCCTGCAACTCTTCGCCGTCGACCTCAAGGCCAAGCAGGGCGCGGCCTATGCTCCTGTGCAAGTGCGGGACGCCCAGGCTTTCGCCAGCTATTTCGAGCGCGAAGTGCTGGTTCGGCTGGCGCCTGAGGACCTGGATCTGTTGACGCGTATGGCGGTCTGCAAGTTTTTCTGCGCATCTTTGTGTGCGACGCTGCTTAAGCGCGCAGAGGCCGTGCCCGAGATCGCCGCCCGGCTGGTGCAACTGGACAGCAACGATCTTTTCATCACGCAGATGGCCGGCGGCCAAGATCGCGAGTGCTGGTATCGCATGCACCCCTTGCTGCGCGAGGTGTTGCTGGTGCGTCTGGCCGACTTGCCGCATGACGAACTGCGCGCGCTGCATGTGGCGGCGTGGCACTGGTTCGATGCCAGCGGGCATGTCGATGAGGCCGTGCGCCATGCGGTATTGGCCGGCGACACGAACGCCGCCGCCGACATGGTTGAAGCGTGTGCGCACGATCTGTTGGCTCGGGGCGAGCTGAGCCAGCTCGCCGGGTTGATGCGCAGGCTTGCGCCCGCGCAGATCCAGGCGCGTTTTCGCTTGCACCTCGTGTCGGCGCACCTGCAGATGTATGCGGGCGAGATCGAGGCCCTGGAGCTAAGCATTCGCCAGATGCAGTCGCAAGCCGATCAGTTGGGAGCCAGGCAGCGCTACGCCCTGGCGCTGCTGCGTGGCGGCCTGGCCTTGCAGCGCGACGATACCGATTCGGTCGTGGTCCTGTTGCCCGAACTGCAGCGCATTCCGCCGGGTGCCGACGACTTCACGCTGACGGGCCGCGGCAATATCCTTTCCTGGATGTATATCTACCGGGGCGAGTACGCCGAGGCGCGCAAAGTGTTGGAGGAGGGTGCCCCGGGCGGCGGCGCGCCCAGGGGAGTTTTGCTGGGGCGCTGCATGGGTGGCATGGTGCATGCCACCGAAGGCCAGTTCTTGCAGGCCGAGCGCATACTGTGCGAGGTGCTGCAAGAGGCCGAGCAGCACGGTGCGGCCTATATCGGCGTGGCCTGCATGGCTGCGGCTTTGCTGGGCGAGGCCTTGTACGAACTCAACGATGTCCAGGCGGCCATCGATTTGCTCGAGCCGCGTATCGAGGTGCTCGAGCGGGTATCGATTCCCGATACGGTGTTGCGGGCCTTGCTGGTGCTGGCCAACGCCCACAGGCTGGCCGGCCGTCATGCACAGGCCCGCGCCTGCCTAGAGCGACTCGAAAATTATGCCGTGCGTCATCGTGTCGACCGGTTGCTGGCCAACGCGCTCTATCTGCATTCGCGCTGGCTGATAGAGGACGCAGATTCGAGCGCGGCCAACGCGGTGCTGCTGCGGCTTGAGGCCTTGGGCGCGCGCTATAGCGGCGCCAGCCGCAGCACCGCATGGGAAATCAGCGTGAATGCCGACCTGGCGCGCATCGCGATGTGCTTGCACAGGCATGATTTTGACGGCGCGCTGGCGCTGCTGCAGCCGCTCAACGCCTTGTCGGAAGCGGGCGGCCGATGGTGCCGGGTCGCGAGCCTGCGCCTGCAACTGGCCATCGCCGAGCAGGGACGCCATGCCGAGCCGGTGGCGCATGGGCATTTGATCGAGGCCTTGCGCGTGGGGCATAGGTTGGGCCTGGTGCGCAGCCTGCTGGATGTATCGCCGCGCCTGCCCGGAATGCTGGGCGAGCTGATCGGTGACGAGAAGTTCGAGCCGGTGCTGGCTTTCTACGCGCAGCGCCTGATGGCGGCCACGCAGCCGCTGCCTGCGCTTGGCGCGGCACAAGGGCGCCGTGCGCAACTGCCGATAGCGGCCCTGAGCGAGCGTGAAAACGAGGTGCTGGGCCTGCTCGCCCAAGCCCTGCCCAACAAGAAAATCGCTCGCGTGCTGGGCGTGTCGCTGGACACGGTCAAGTGGCACTTGAAGAACATCTACGGCAAGCTGGCTGTATCCGGGCGGGTCGAGGCCGTGGCTCGCTTGCGTGATTTCAACGCCAGCCAGGCAAGCGGCCAGCCGCACTGACGAAGGGCCGCTACGCGGCGCTGCGCGCCCGGCCTTCGCTTGCCGCTCCACCCACTCCATTTGGGTAGGTACTTCCACTTGCGTATGAACCAGAATGCATCACGAAGGTGGCGCTTGCCTATGCGGTCGGGCGTTTCCGGGCCAATGACGCATTTACCCCTTAGGGAAAACTGGAGAATCCATGAAAGCCTTCCCGTTCTCAGCCAAGCGGGGCGCCATCGCCCTTGCGACCGTGCTGGGTGCCTTGCTGGTCTTTGCCCGCCCGGCATTGGCGCAAAAGTATCCCGAAAGACCCGTGAGTATCGTCGTGCCGGCCAGCCCGGGCGGCGGAGTCGACGACTACACCCGGTTGCTGGCCCGGTACCTGAGCCAGGAGCTGGGACAAAGCTTCGTCGTGGAGAACCGACCGGGAGCAGGCTCCATCCTGGCCACCGATTATGTGGCCAAGGCGGCGCCGGACGGCCATACGCTGCTGCTGGCCACCACCAGCGCCATGTCGGCCAACCCCTACCTGTACAAGAAATTGCCCTACGACCCGAGCAAGGATTTCGAACCGATAGCTCGCATGTCGGCCTTGCCGCTGGCGCTGGTCGTGCCGGCTTCGTCGCCATACCGTGATGTGGCCGAGTTCACGGCCGCTGCGCGCGCATCGCAGCGCGGCTTCAATCATGGCAGCGCGAACTCGGGTTTCCGGGTCGTATTGGCGGCGATGAACGAGGCCGCGGGGATCAAGAGCACCGACATTCCATATAAGTCGCTGGGCAACCTGGTGACGGATCTGATGGGTGGCCTCGTGGATTACACCGTGCTCGACATCTCGTCGGCCGCCCCGCTGGTCGACGGCGGCAAGCTTCGCGCCCTGGCGGTATTCAGCCCCGAGCGCCTGCCTATCCTGAAGGATGTGCCGACCCTGACCGAGGCGGGGATCAAGAGTGTCGACCTGACGAGCTGGACCGGCCTGTTTGCACCGGCGGGCACACCCGCAGCCATCGTGGATGAGCTCTCGCGCCTGGCCCTTGCGTTCGCGGATTCCCCCGAAGCGAAGAATCACTATGCCAGGCGTGGCAACCTTGCCTTGCCGGCGACCGGGCCGCAGCTCAGGCAGGTGATCATCGACGACCAGCAGCAGTGGCAACGGCTGATCTCGCTGGCGGGCATCGAGCCGCAATGACCCCCGCTACCTACTCCATAGGGGTAGGTACTTTGACAGCGGTGCCAGCCAAAATACTTCCATCGGGCGGCGCGCACCTATTTGGGCGTGCGCCCCTTGCAACGCAATCAATCAGGAGTTCTCGATGGAAGTCCACCGTACCGTCTACCGTGAAGACCATGAAATGCTGCGGGAAACCGCAAGGCGCTTTTTCGAGCGCGAATGCCTGCCGCGCCAGGAAGAGTGGGATCAAGCCGGCCGCGTCGATCGCGAAACCTGGCGCAAGGCCGGCCGCGACGGCTTGCTGTGCCTGACCATTCCCGAAGAATACGGCGGCGGCGGCGGTGATTTCGGCCACTCGGCCATCCTGGCCGAGGAATTGCACCGCTCGGGTGTGTCGGGCGTCGGGTTTTCAGTGCATTCGGACATCGTCGCGCCCTACATCGTGCGCCTGGGTACCGAAGAGCAAAAGCGCAAGTGGCTGCCCAGCATCTGCACGGGCGAGACCATCCTGGCGGTGGCCATGACCGAGCCGGGCACCGGCTCCGACCTGAAGGCAATCCGGACCTCCGCGGTGCGTGACGGCGACGAATTCGTCATCAATGGCAGCAAGACCTTCATCACCAACGGCCTGAACTGCGACATGGTGGCGGTGCTCTGCAAGACCGATCCGCAAGGGGGCGCCAAGGGCGTCAGCCTGATCATGGTCGAGACCAATCGCGAGGGTTTTCGCCGCGGGCGCAAGCTGAACAAGGTGGGCCAGCCGGCCGCCGATACCGCCGAACTCTTCTTTGACAACGTGCGGGTGCCGGCAAGCAACCTGCTGGGCAAAGAGAACCAGGGCTTCATCCACCTGATGGAAGAGCTGCCGCAAGAACGCCTGATCATTGCCGTCTACTGCGCGGCCAGGCTCGAGCGCATGATCGAGCAGACCGTCGAGTACGTGAAGGAGCGCCGCGCCTTCAACCAGACCGTGTGGGACTTCCAGAACACCAAGTTCAAGTTGGCCGATGCCAAGGCCCAGGCGGTGGCGGTGCGCACCATGGTGGACTACTACATCGGCGAACACATGCGGCGCAGGCTGACGGTGCAGGAGGCCGCCATCGCCAAGCTTTTCGCCACCGAAACGATGTGGAAGTGCCTGGACGATATGGTGCAGTTGCACGGCGGCTACGGCTACATGCTGGAATATCCGATTGCGCGGGCCTTCACCGACATGCGCGTGACCCGTATCTTCGGCGGCACCAGCGAAGTGCTGCGAGAACTGATCGCACGCAAGCTCTAACCTCGGTATTCCTCGTCCGGGAGGCATCATGAGCGAGAAGGTGCTGGTGGCCGGCGTGGGCATGATCCCTTTTCGCAAACCCGGGGCCAGCCCCGGCTACGTGGAAATGGGCGCCGAGGCGACCCGGCGCGCGCTGGCCGACGCCGGGATCGGCTACGAGCAGGTGCAGCAGGCCTATGTCGGCTATGTCTATGGCGACTCCACCTGCGGCCAGACCGTGCTGTATGAAGTCGGACTGACGGGGATTCCCATCATCAACGTCAACAACAACTGCTCGACTGGCTCGACGGCGCTCTATCTGGCGCGCCAGGCGGTGGCGCTGGGTGATGCGCAATGCGTGCTGGCGCTGGGCTTCGAGCAGATGCGCGCAGGCGCCCTGAGCTCTAACTGGAGCGACCGGGCCCCCACGCGCGAACGTTTCATGCCCATCCTGCATCGCCTGACGGCGGACGTGCCGGACATACCCCAGGCCCTGCGCACTTTCGGCGGGGCCGGGCGTGAGTATATGCAGCGTCATGGCACCAGGATGGAGACCTTCGCCGCGGTGCGTGCCAAGGCTAGCCGTCATGCCGCCAACAACCCGCTGGCACTATTGCGCAAGGTTCTCAGCACCGAGGACGTGATGGCCGATACCGTGCTGTGGCCGGGCGTGATGACCAGGCTGATGGCCTGCCCATCCACCTGCGGGGGCGCGGCCGCGCTGCTGGTTTCCGAGGGCTTTGCGAAAAAGCACGGTCTGCGTACCGATGTACAGATCCTGGCGCAGACGCTTACCACCGATACGCCGGCATCCTTCGATCCGCCGTCGATGTTGAACTATGTCGGCACGCACATGACGCGCGCGGCCGCCAACAAGGTCTACGAGAAGGCCGGGGTGGGCCCCGAGGACATCGACGTGTGCGAATTGCACGATTGCTTTGCCCAGAATGAACTCATCACCTACGAGGCGCTGGGCTTCTGTGCCGAGGGCGATGCCGAGAAGTTCGTGCTGGATGGCAACAACAGCTATGGCGGCAAGGTTGTCACCAACCCCTCGGGAGGACTGCTAGCCAAGGGCCATCCCCTGGGGGCCACCGGCATGGCGCAATGTTATGAACTGACGCACCAACTGCGGGGGACGGCCGACCGGCGCCAGGTACAGGGCGTCCGGTTGGCGTTGCAGCACAACCTGGGGCTGGGCGGCGCTTGCGTGGTCACGCTCTATGGTAGGAGCTGACAGGGGACACGTGCGCATGCCATCTGCGCATCCGGCGCAGCGCCACCGCGAGCTGGTGAAAACCTACGATGTCGCCGCAGGCTGAGCACGACACCGGCACCGCCTGTGCAATCATTGCCGGCAGGGCAACTGGCGGGAAGGTCAGACCTTCTTCAGGAAGCAGGCCTTGAGCATGAAGTTGCCCACGTCCATCTTGCAGTCGACTTCATGGTCGCCGCCCACCAACCGGATGCTCTTGACCTTGCTGCCCATTTTCAGGGTGATGGACGAGCCTTTGACCTTCAGGTCTTTGATCAGGACGACGGCATCGCCGTCGGCCAGGACATTGCCGTTGGCGTCCTTCACCACCGCGTCGGCGCCGTCATCATCAGCGCTGGCCTGCACCATCGGCCACTCATGGCCGCAATCGGCGCAGACGTAGTTCTCGCCGTCGGGATAGGTGTTTTCCATGGCGCATTGCGCACAGGCTGGGATAGTAGACATAAGGTGCCTCGTTAAAACAGGCCCTCGAGTATAACCATCCCACCGGGCACCGCCCGCTGCCGTGGCGCAGCGCCGGCCCGGGCCTTAGCCGCCATGCCGATGGTGGATCTCGATCTGGTGATCGCCGCCGTCGTCCAGCAGGCGGATATCCTGGCCGTTTTGTATGGCACCGTCCAGGCGGATTTGCTGCAGTCCATCGCCGGCGGCCGTCTGCCAGACGACGATGCGGTAGTGGCTTGTGCGATAGCGGTAGTCCAGGCTGAAGCCTGGCCACTGCGCCGGCAGCACGGGCGTCAGGCGCAGGAGCTCGCCACTTAGCTGCAAACCCAGCAGGGACTCCAGGATCAGGCGGTACATCCAGCCGGCCGAGCCGGTATACCAGCTCCAGCCGCCGCGCCCGGCATGGGGGCTCTCGCCATACACATCAGCGGCCATCACGTAGGGCTCGACTTTGTACACTTCGACGGCGGTGGCGTCGCCGGCATGGTTTACCGGGTTGATCATGCGCAGCAGTTCCCACGCGCGCGCGCTGTCGCCCAGGGCGGCGAAGGCCATCGTTGCCCAGACGGCAGCATGCGTGTACTGGCCGCCATTTTCGCGCACACCTGGCACATAGCCCTTGATATAGCCGGGGTCCGGCAAGGAACGATCAAACGGCGGCTCGAGCAACTGGATCAACCCGATGTCGCGCCGTACCAGATGCTGATCGAGCGAGGCCATGGCCTCGCGCTGGCGCTGGGGGGGCGCAGCACCCGACAGTACCGACCAGCTTTGCGCAATCGAATCGATACGACATTCGTCGTTGGCGGATGAACCCAGCGGCGTGCCGTCGTCGAAGTAGGCCCGGCGGTACCAGGCGCCATCCCAGCCATGTTCCTCGAGACTATCCCGCAGTATCGCCGCCTGGCCCTCGCAACGATCGGCGAAGGCGGCGTCGTCATGCGCCCTGGCCGTGGCCGCGAAGCGCAGCAGCACATCGTAGAGGAAAAAGCCCAGCCACACGCTTTCGCCACGGCCTTGCTCGCCGACCAGGTTCATGCCGTCGTTCCAGTCGCCGCTACCGATCAGCGGCAGGCCGTGCGCGCCACGTGGCAGGCTGTGTTCGATCGCCCGTAGGCAATGCTGGTAAAGCGTTTCCTGCAAGGACGAGGGGGCGGGCAGGTCGTAATAGGATTCCTCGCCCGCATTCAAGGCGCGGCCCTCGATGTAGCCAACCTGCTCGTCCAGCACGCTCAGATCGCCGGTAATGTCGATATAGCGGCTGGTGGCCGCAACCAGCCACAAATAATCGTCGGAGCAACGGGTGCGCACGCCGCGATTCTGGGGTGGGTGCCACCAGTGCTGCACGTCACCCTCCGGGAACTGGCGGGCCGCACAAAGCAGCAGGTGCTCGCGCGCGGCCTGCGGGTTCGCGTGCACCATGGCCATGGTGTCCTGGAGCTGATCGCGAAAGCCAAAGGCGCCGCCGGACTGGTAATAGCCGCTGCGCGCCCAGAGGCGGCAGGCGATGACCTGGTACATCAGCCAGCCATTCATCAGGACATTGACTGCCGGGTCGGGGGTCTGCACCTGAACCTGGCCCAGCGTCTGGCGCCAATGCTTGCGCACGGCGTCCAGCGCTGCGGCCGCGGCGCCCCGCGATTGCAGCGCCATCTGGCTGGCAGCCTTGGCGTCGTGGGCCGCTCCCAGGCGAAAGACGATTTCATGGCTTTGGCCCTCATCCAGATCAAAGGCTGTCTGGATCGCGCCGCAAGGATCCAACCCGGCGCCAATGCGCCCTGACAAGCGCACCCGCGCCATCGCCGCCGGTGCGCGCAGGCTGCCGTTGCGACCCAGGAACTCGCTGCGATCCGCGGTAATGCTGCGTTCAGCCATATCGGCGTCGAAGAACGCCACTTGGCCGGAAAACTCCATTGAGTAGGCGTTGCGGGCAAGCAATGCGCCACTGAGCGGGTCGGACTCCGTCACCACGTGCATGGCGGACTTCTCGCGCAGACTGCCCAGCAACCACTCCACATACCCGGTGGCGGACAGCCGGCGCGCACGGCCCGAGGCATTGCGTATCTTGAGCACCGAATACTTGATCGGAGCATCCAGAGCCACGTATACCCACAGCTCGGAGTGGATGCCATCTTCGCTATGCTCGAAAACGCTATAGCCAAAACCATGGCGGGTAAGGTAGGTGCCCCGGCCCCGGCCCCGCCGCGGCAAGGGCGTGGGTGACCAGTAGTGCCCGGTTTGTTCATCGCGCAGGTACAAGGCCTCGCCGCCGGTGTCGCTCACGGGATCGTTCTGCCAGGGCGTGAGCCGGAACTCGTGGGCGTTGTCGCTCCAGGTATAGGCGTTGCCGCTCTCGGAAACCACCGTGCCGAACTGCGGGTTGGCCAGGACATTCGCCCATGGGGCAGGGGTCGTCTGCCCGGCTTGCAGTGTGATCACGTATTCGGTGCCGTCCGCGCTGAAGCCGCCATAGGGGCTGCGCAGGCTCAGCCCATCCAGGGCCGGATCGATCGGCGGCGCCGGTATGGCGGCCATGCCGGTAGCGCGTATGTGGCCGCCATGGAGCTTGGGCAGCGGTATTTCGGTGCGGCGGCGGTGAACCTGTTCGGACAGGCTGCCGCGCGTGTCGGCAATCACGATCCGGGCCACCGACTGCATCAGGATGCGGTCTTCATGCGACAGCTGCTGCGCGGCCCGCACGAAAATTCCCCCGGGCCGATCGATCAGGCTGGCTTCGACGCCCGATGCGATCAGGCCCATGATCAGATCGTGCAGATGTTGCCGATAGCCGGCCTGGTCCTCGTTCCAGATGACCAGGTCCACCGCCAGGCCCTTCTGGCGCCAGTAGGCATGCGCTTGCACCAGTTGGCGAACCAGTTCGATGTTTGCCGCATCGCTGATTTGCAAGAGCACGATAGGCAGATCCCCGGAGATCGACTGCCCCCACAAGCCGGACTGGTTGCGTTGATTGGCGCTCAGGATACCGCTTTCGGCGCGCAGCGCGGCATTCGCATAAATGATGGACGCCGCCATCTGTTCATACAACTGCGCGTCGGATAGGGATGCGTTGAGCTGGCGCAGCAAGACCTGGCTATGGGTCCAGGCCAGATCGAAGACTCGATCGGCCAGGTGCCGGTCGCGGTATTTGTCGATCAGGTGCAGGCAGCCCGCCCGGCTGTTGCTGACGCCGGAAACCAGATCTATTGTGGCCGACTGGCCAGCATCGAGCGTGATGCGGCATCGGATCGCGACGACAGGATCCAGTACCGATCCGGCGCTGTTCGAGAGTTGGCCGCCGCCTTGCGGGCTGTCATCCATCGCGGCCGGATGTGTGATGCTGCGGCCGCGCCCGATGAAGCGCGCACGATCGGTTTCGTACGAGATCGAGTCGATATCGACGCCATGGGCGGCCAGCAGATGACACATCCAGGGCGCAGTCTCCTGGCTGGAGCGTGGTCGGCGCGTGCAGATGATGGCCTGCAGCGACTCGATCAGCTCGGTTTGCACGAACAGCTTGCTGTAGGCCGGGTGCATTGCATCGGCGATTGCCGGCGCCAGCACCACTTCGGCATAGCTGGTGATTTCTATCGTACGGCGTGTGCGCGAGCGGTTGGTAATGTGGGTGCGGCGCAGCTCGATGTCGTCCTCGGGCGACACGACGATCTCGGTGTGGGCATCGAAATCGCGTTCGCGCACCCGGAACTCGGCCCGTGCATCGGAGAAAATCGCCTCGTAGATCTGCGGGCGCTTCAGGGTGGGTTGATGGGCGCTGGACCAGAAGTCGCCGCTGGCGACATCGCGCAAATAGCAAAAAGTGCCCCAGTTGTCGCAACTAATGTCCTCATGCCAGCGCGTGACCGCAAGATCCTGATAGCGGCTGTAGCCGCCGCCGGCGCTGCTTATCATCACGTGGTAGCGGCCATTGGACAGGAGCTGTACCGAGGGCCGCTGCCGGTCCGGGTCGGTGAAAATGCGCAGCTTGGTTTCGGCGACACCGGCCGAGGCATCGGCAGACAGGAAGTTGGATACCTGCACGTATTCCGTAGCGGTTTTCGGTACGCGTTCCTGCAGCAGCAGCGTGGTCGCCTGGAATTGCGGATCGGATTCGAACCGCCGCTGCATGGGGCGGCCCAACATCACGCTGGCCAGCGCCAGCAGGCTCATTCCCTGATGATGGGCCATGAAGGAGCGTATCACCGCCGATGTCTGGCCGCGCGGCAGGCGTGCAGGCGTATAGTCGATGGCCTCGTACAGCCCATAGCGCCCGGCCCCTCCCTGGGCGAGCAGGCGTTGCAAATTCCGGCAGGCCTCCTGCGGCGCCACCATCAGCGCCAGCACCGTGGCGTAGGGCGCCACGACGATGTCCTCGCCCAGGCCGCGTTTGAGGCCCAGGCCGGGCACGCCGAACGCGCGGTACTGGTAATTGAACTGGGTGTCCAGAACGTTGTAGCCCGACTCGGAGACCCCCCAGGGCACACCGAGCTGGTGGCCATACTCGATCTGGCGTTTCACCGCCGCATGGCAGGTCTGGTCCAGCAGCGTGCCCGCATAGCTGGGCATCACCAGCATCGGCATCAGGTATTCAAACATCGAGCCGGACCACGAGAGCAGCACGGGCACGCCGCCTGTGGTGGTCAGCAAGCGCCCCAGCGTGAACCAGCTCTCTTGCGGTACCTGGCCCTGGGCTATTGCCACGAAATTGGTCAGCCGCGCCTCGGAGGCGAGCAGGTCGTAGTAGCCCGCGTCCAGCCGGCGCTCGTCGACGTTGTAGCCGATAGAGAACAGATCACGCTCGGTATCGTAAAGAAAGCCGAAGTCCATCAGTGCCAGTTCGCCGGCCAACTGCGCCAGTCGAGTTGCCGAGGCGATGCGCTCGGCGGCGCGGCGCTGCACGTCGGCCGCTTGCACCCAGTCTGATGCCGGCCATTGGCTGACGTCGATTTGCGCCAGTTGGCGCCAGGTTTGCGTGTCGGTGCCGCTGGCGCCAGGCGTGGGTGCGGGCAGCATGAACTGGCTCAGCTCGGTGCTGGCATCGTCGCATTGCGCAAGAAGCTGGTGCAGCCAGAAGGCGACATCGCCTTGCGGTTTGACGCCGAAGTCCGCGACGAGAACCGCCGCTTGATCCCGCAAGTGCCGGATGTGTTGCACCGCGGATTGCGCTGACAGGAACGAGGCCGCTGGGTCGCCATCCAGGCAGGCGCGCAACGCGGGCATCCCCGGGCTGTCCAGGCCGCTGGCAAGAACGGCCTCGCTTAGGACGTCCAGGGTGGTGTGCAGTCCTTCGAGTACGCGGGGGTCGAATACCGGGTCATCCGGCAGCGCGAACAGGCCGGCCCGCAGCGTGAGCAAGTGCCCGGCCAGGTTGCCGCTATCCACCGTCGAGACGTAGCGGGGCGACAGGGGTTGCAGCGTGACGGTGTCATACCAATTGTAGAAGTGCTTGCGATGGCGTTCCAGCCGCGTCATGGCGACCAGGGAGTGGTCGATACGCTGCAGCAGTCGCCCTGCGCCCAGATAGCCGAAATCATAGGCTGCCAGATGGGCCAGCAAGGCCATGCCCATATTGGTTGGCGAGGTGCGATGCGCTACGGCCGCGGTGGGATGCTCCTGGATATTGTCGGGTGGCAGCCAGTTGTCCTGGGGGCCGACATAGGTGTCGAAGAAGGCCCAGATCCTGCGCGACAACAGGCGCAGCAAGCGTTGTTCGCCTGCAGCGGGCTCGAACTGCGTGCGCGACGGCGGTTTGCTGACCCACCAGGCGATGGCCGGCGAACCCAACCACAGCAGCAGGAACAGGCCGGCATATGCCAGCACGTCGGGGCGCGGCAGCAGCAAGGCTGTGAGCAGCACGCCCAGCAGCGGCGCTATCCACATGCGCCGATAGAGTCCCCTTAGGGTGTTGGTGCCGGTGCGCTCGGTTTCGCGCGAGGCCTTCCACTGCAGAAGCTGGCGTTTGCTGACCAGCATGCGCCACAGCGTGCGGGCAATGGCGTCCAGGCTGTAGAGCGCTTCGTAGGGCAGCCAGACCAGCGCCAGCGACGCACGCAGGAAGTGCTGGCCCGATGCGCGCAGACTGCTCGCCAGGTGTTGATGCAGCGCCACGCCGCGTGGCTTGCGCAAGATATCCAGCAACGATGCCAGTGCCGAGGGGATCAACACCATGGCCAGGACGGCCGCTGTCCAGAGTGCCGGCTGCGCAGCCCCCAGCCAGCCCGCCAGCAGCATGATCAGCAGGGCGGGGGCTACCAGGCTGCGGCGCAGATTGTCGAAAATCTTCCAGCGCGACAAGGCCGACAGCGGGTTGGGTTGCAGGCCCTGGTGCTGGGTCGGCGCGCGCGGGAAAATCCACGGCAGCAGTTGCCAGTCGCCGCGAATCCAGCGGTATCGGCGATCTACGTCGGCGCCGTAGCGTGAGGGGTATTCCTCGTACAGTTGCACGTCGCTAAGCAGACCCGAGCGCGCGTAGCAGCCTTCAATAAGGTCATGGCTGAGTATGCGGTTATCCGGGAAGCGCTCCTTGATTGCCTGCTCAAAGGCATCCACGTCGTAGATGCCTTTGCCGATGAATGAGCCTTGCCGGAACATATCCTGGTAGACGTCCGATACGGTGCGTGTATAGGGGTCAATTCCGGCTTCGCTGCCCAGCAGCCGGGCATAGGCCGAACGCGCGGTGCTCGACAGGCTGATGCCGACCCTGGGCTGCAAGATGGCATAACCGGCGGTGACGCGCCGGGCTTGCGGATCGTAGCTGGCGCGGTTCAGCGGGTGCGCCATGGCGCCTATGAGCTGCCGGGCCACATCACGTGGCAACTGGGTATCGGTATCCAGGGTGATGACGTAGCGAACCTGCGGCAAGGCTGCGATATCGCCGGCAATCAGCGCAAAGCGCTCCAGGCCTTCGCCGCGCAGCAAGGCGTTGAATTCCGAGATTTTTCCACGCTTGCGCTCGTAGCCCATCCACACCTGCTCGGCCGGGCTCCAGCGTCGTGGGCGATGGCACAGGAAAAAGCTATCGGCATCGACACCGGGGTATTTCCGGTTCAAGGCGTCGATGCGCGCGCCTGCCAGCTGTAGAAGCGCCGCGTCCTGCTCCAGGACTTCGGTCGAAGCGTCCATGAAATCGGTGAGCAGGGCGAAGTGAAGATGTGCGTCGCGATTGGCCAGAAAACGCACTTCCAGTCCTTCGGCCAGGTCCTCGATATCCTGCGCGTTGCCTATGAGGGTTGGTACCACCACCATGGTGCGGGCCTGGGCAGGAATGCCCTGGCTATAGTCCAGGCGCGCTAGCGCATCCGGCACCAGGGTCAATGTGGCTAGCCAGTTGACCAGGTCGATGGCCAGCCGGCTGCTTGTCAGCAGCGCCGGAAACGCCAGCAGGGCCAACAGGTACGCGGGCCAGCCGCTGTTTCGGGCAATGGCCATGAATGGCAACGCAAACAGCGCTGTCAGCAGCAAGCCCAGGCCCAGGTAGAACGCCAGCGGTGCGCGGCTGACCAAGCCTTGCCAGGTTTCGGCCAGGGTAGGCCGCGCTTGAAGCTGGCGCGCCAGTCCGGGTAGGCCTTGATCGATCAGGTAGTAGCCCACATGCGCCTGGGCGGGGCTGGCCGTGGCGCTGTCCCGGGCAAGTTGTATCGCGGCGTGTGCCACGGTCTCTTCTGCGCGGCCGCTGTTTCTTGCCAGGCGCTCCACCACATGGCGGTAGTGATCGCGGGTAGCGAAGTCCATGCCGCCATACACCCCTGGTGGATCGTCTAGCAGTATCTGCTCGACGATGCTGGTGCTCTCGACGAACTGGCGCCAGTCGGTGGCTGCCAAGAGGCGCAGGCTGCCGATGCTGTTGCTGATGGACACCTGGTCCGCGGCTTGTTGCTGTGCTTCCATGCGCACCAGATGCTCGATGCTGCGGCCGGATTCCGATAAGAGATGTTCGATCCAGGTCAGCGGCAATGCCAGCGCGGCGCTTTGGCCCTGCAAGCGCCGCGCCAGCTCGGCAACGAAAGAGCTGCTCATCGGCGGGTTCGAGCGTGCCATGTCGGCTACCGTCAAGACCACGCTCTTGGGGTCGCGCCCGGCGGTCTCGGCCATGCGGTCGGCCCAATCTATCGCGAGATTGCGATCGAGCCAGTCGGCCATGATCCGCGTGGCCACGCGGCGCAGGTTCTCGATCAGGGCCAGGCGCAGCATGATCGGAATTGCCCACAGCTCACCAAGAGTCAGGGGCGTCACGGTCTGGTAGGCGGTGACAAAGCGGCTCAGGCTTGCGCTATCTACCCTGCCGTCGCCATGGGAAATTGTCTCGAGGGCGATGTCATAGACCCTGGGCAGCCCTGCCGAGGGGCCCGAGCTCAAGCGTGGCAGTTCGCGGCTGTATCCCTTGGGCAGATGTTTTTGCGCCGTGCGGATCTGCTCTTCAACCAGGTAGTAGTTATCGAACAGCCATTCCGCGGCGGGCGTGACGCGCTGGCTGGATAGCGTGGCGGTGGCAAGCATTGAGCAGCAGCGCAGCAGCATGGCCTCGTTGTCGGCCAGGCGCCCCAACAGCAGATCCGTTGCCGAGCGCGGACTCAGGGTGTGCAGCCTGGCCAGGTGCACGCCGTGGCGCTCCATTTGATCCGCACTGAATAGCTCGGAGCGCAAGGCAGGCTCGTAGGAGAGCTTTCGGTACGATCCCTTCCAGCGGCGCAAGGCAGTACCTAGTCGCCGCAACTGAAGCGTTGCGCGAAAGCGGGGAATATCCATCTTTTCCTTGAGGCAGGAAGGCTGAAGCGTGATGCGTTCAACGAAGCCGCATGAACGACTTGGAGGGTTGCCGTCGGCGTCATGTGGCGCGCAAACTCTGCCGCGAGATCGAAAGATCTGGCGCAGAGCGAAAAGGAAGGGCAGGCGCCGCGAGCTTGCCCCGAGGCAGGTGCCCGGATAGCAACGATCAGCGTGTGGACCGAAGGCGCGCAGAAATAGGTCTGAGGCAGCATACCATGTGGCTTTTCAGGTTCTGTCGGTCTGGGGCTCGTGGTGTCGTTGGCGCCTGCCTGAGATTCACTCAGTGTGGGGCGCCGAGTGCTGCGGCATCTGGCTTTTACATCTGGTTTGCCGCATCCGGATCCATGTAAACCAGTTCCCACAGATGGCCGTCGAGATCCTGGAAGCCATGCTGATACATGAAGCCATAGTCCTTGCTGTCGTTGGGCGTGGTGCCGCCAGCGGCAAGCGCCTGGGCCACCAGCTCGCTGACTTTGTCGCGGCTATCGACCGACAGGCAGACTAGCACTTCAGTGCTGGTCGTGGTGTCGCAAATGGATTTTTTGGTGAAGGTCTTGAAGTAGCTCTCGACCAGCAGCATGACGTAGATGTTTTCGGCCACGATCATGCAGGTGGCATTTTCGTCGGTGAACTTGGGGTTAAAGCTATAGCCCAGGCTCGTAAAAAAAGCGACTGACCGTTTCAGGTCTTTCACGGGTAGGTTCACGAAGATTTGTGTTGCCATGAGTGCTCCTTGAAAGTGACCGGCTACAGCTTGTGGGTGGACAGCAGGATATTGGTTTCGGTATTGGCAATACCGGGAACCAGACGTATGCGCTCGAGCGCTCGGTCAAAGGCGGCCAGGTTCTCGGCGCGCAACTCGGCCACGATGTCCCAGCGCCCGTTGGTAGTATGCAAAGCCTGGACCGCCGGTTCGCCGCGCAGGGTTTGCAGCACGTTGCGTGCCGTATTGCCGTCGATGGCGATGTTCATCCATGCCCGGATATGAGCTGGTTCGGTGTCGGGCTTGAGGCGCACGGTGTAGCCAACGATCAGGCCTTCTTCTTCCAGCCGGTTCATGCGGTTCTGTACGGTGCCGCGCGAAACATGAAGCTTCTTGGCCAGCGCCGAAATCGGCGTGCGGGCATTGTCGCGCAGCAGGGCAATCAGTTGCTGGTCGGTGTCGTCCATGGCCATGTCTCCGTGGGGCGCTTATCAAAACGATAGCAATACTTGCCGATATGACAAGTATTGCTCATAAAGCTAGAGTTTTTGACTCTTCTGCCTGGCAGGGCCCGGGGGCAGAATGGGGGCATTCCGTGAGCGGCGGTAGCACCCAAGGAGCCAACGTGAGCAAACCGAGGATTTTGGTGGTTGAACCCAGCCACTTCGATGTCAGCTATCGCATCAATCCATGGATGCAGCCCGATCTGTGGGCTAGCGACCCGGCGGGGTTGCGGGCCGCCGCGCAACAGGCTTTTGGCGATCTGTTCCAGGCCTTGCGCGAGGCGGGCTGCGAAGTGATCGTCGGTGCCGGTGCCGCAGGCCTGCCGGACATGGTGTTCCCGGCCAATGCAGCCATCGTGCTGGATGGGCGCGCCTTGCTGGCCCGCTTTCGCTACCCGCAGCGGCAGGGCGAGGAAGCGGCTTTCATGCGCATGTTCATGGGCTTGCAATCGCGCGGCCTGTTGCGCGAGGTCGATCGGTTTCCCGAGGGCTGCTATCAAGAGGGCGCGGGCGACTGTATCTGGGATGCCCGGCGCGGTCTGTTCTGGGCCGCCTACGGGCCGCGTTCCAGCCACGAGTCGCTGGCGCGGATCGAAGCGTTCTTCGGCAAGCCCGCCGTGCCGATGGAACTGGCATCGGAACGCTGTTATCACCTGGACGTGTGCTTTTGTCCCCTGAGCGGCGGCGAGATCCTGTACTACCCACCGGCCTTGACCGAGTCGGCCCTGCACAATCTGCACGACCGGGTCGCGGCCGATCTGCTGATCGAGGCCAGCGAAGAGGACCTGGGCCATTTCAGTGTCAACGCGGTCAGCGTGGGCAGCCAGCTGGTGATGGGCAAGACGACGGCACGCTTGCGCCGCATCTTGTCCGAGCGTGGGTATCACGTTGTCGAAGTGGATCTCGCTCCCTTCATGTTGTCGGGGGGCGGGGCCTATTGCATGACCCTGCGGCTGGATCGCAGCAGTGCTGTGCCGGCCGCGTTGCGGGAACGGCCGCAAGAGGCCGTCGTTTGAAAGGGGTGGCGCCATGAAAACAAAATATCTGGATGTCCTGGATCTTGGCCGACTGATCCAGGCTCGGGGTCTGCATCGTTTCCTGCCCGGGATGGCCCAATACATACGGCAGGATTACCTGCGCTGGCAGCAGTTCGAGAAGATCGCGCGGGTGTCCAGCCATTCGCCGGACGGCGTGATCGAGCTGATGCCGATCTCGGACGGCGTGCTGTATGGTTGCAAGTACGTCAATGGCCATCCGAAGAACACAATGGTTGGCCTGCCTACCGTGATGGCCTTTGGCGTGCTCGCCGACGTGAATACAGGCTATCCCTTGCTGCTCAGCGAACTGACCCTGACGACTGCGCTGCGCACGGCCGCTACCTCGGCCCTGGCGGCGCAGGCGATGGCTCGCGACGATGCGCATGTCATGGCCTTGATCGGCAACGGCGCGCAAAGCGAATTCCAAGCGCTGGCCTTTCACTACATGCTGGGGGTGGACGAGATCCGCGCCTATGACATCGATGGCCGGGCTACCCGCAAGCTGATGGCGAACCTGGCCAAGGTGCCGGGGCTGCACATCGTGCCGGCAAGCTCGGTGGCCCAGGCCGTCAAGGGCGCCGACATCGTGACGACCTTGACGGCGGACAAGCGCAAGGCCGCGATCCTGACCCCTGAAATGATAGAGCCCGGCATGCATCTGAACGCTGTGGGCGGCGACTGTCCGGGCAAGACCGAGCTGCATCCGGGCATATTGCGCGATGCGCGCATCATGGTGGAATTCGAGCCGCAGAGCCGCATAGAGGGTGAAATCCAGCAGCTTGCGCCGGATGCGCCCGTGCTGGCGTTCTGGCAGGTTTTGTCGGGCACGCAGCAGGGGCGCACGTCTGCGCAAGACATCACCGTGTTCGACTCGGTGGGTTTTGCGCTAGAGGATTTCTCGGCCTTGCGCTATGTGCGCGACCTGGCCCAGGAGCATCAGATCGGGTCCTGGATCAAGCTGGTTCCAGACCTGCTCGACCCCAAGGACCTTTATCGCCTGGTGGCCGATGAAGGGGATGAGCCGGCCGATTGCATTTCTGGCAGCCGGCCCGTGTTTCAGGCGCCCGCAACCATGGATTATCGTATCGGCTCGCCATAGCATTGCTGGACGTCGGACGACAGTGCCTGCGGTGGCAAGGCGCACCACGAAGCCTGCCTGGCACAGCTAGAACCAGCCGAACAGGCCGCCGCTCAAGTCGTTCTGGCAATTTTTATATTGCGCGCCAAAGCGTTCGGCACGCAGTTGTACTTTTTGCGCGGTATTTTTCAGCCAGCTTTTGTTGTCGTAGCTGCGGTTGCGGTATCCCGTCCAGCCTTCGTGATAGTTCAGATATTGGCCGTAGGCATCCCACTTCGAGACGCGGTTGACGCTGTTGGTCTTGGCCATATACCAGCCGACGAAGTCCAGGGCATCGCCGAAATCGTCGCGGCTGGCGAACCAGCGGCTGGCTTCAATTTTGTAATCGGACCACGTTTCATCCAGGGCCTGGGCGTAGCCATAGGCCGAGCTGACCCGACCCCAGGGGATGAAGCCCAGCACATAGTCGCGTGGCGGCAGCGCATCGTGCCGAAAGGCCGATTCCTGATAGAGGATGGCGATGGGAATGTGGACCGGCGCGCCCCATTTTTCCTGGACATCCAGGGCGGCCTTGTGCCAGTCCGGCTTTTCCCGAAAAATCGCACAGATGTCCTCGGGGTTGCTGGGTGGCGTCGTGGCGCAGCCCGCCAACACCAGCAAGGCCAGCAGGGCGGGAATGCATCGCGTAGCCGTGGCGCGCGCGGGTGGCGCCTGCTCGTATTTGGCTGCGGCGTTGCGCACTCGACCCGATTCCATGGGTGCCATCAGCGGTTCAATTGGCGCGCAGCGAACGCAGTAGTTTGTAGACGCTGTTGCCGGTTTCGCCCTCGGGCGCGGGGCCGGTGCGCTTGAAGATACCGTTGGCGCGCAGCATGGGCTGATCGCCAACGCTGAAAATGCCTTGCGTAAAAACCAGGTTTTTGGTCACGCGCACGACGTCGGTTTCGCCGGTGATCCAGTCGCCCAGTTGGGGCGAGGCAAGAAAATCGGCGGTGAGATTGACGGTGGGCAGGAAGCGATCGTCCAGGTCGGCCTGGTAATGGGCCGCCAGGGGAAGCTGCATATCGGCCAGCAGCATCAGCATGCCGCCATGGCAGGTTCCCATGGGGTTGGTGTGGCGCGGCTCGACGCGAAAACCGAAGACCAGCTTGTTGTCGCGTGCATTGATGCGCACATACAGGGGGCCATTGTTTTCGGTAAAACCCGAACCGGGGAGCGGCACAAAGCCGTCAGGGATGTCCGCGCGCAGATTGCTCATTCTTGTTTCTTGTCTCGTGTCTTTGGGTCATTGGGCTGGCGCAGGGCAGCGCCTCGCGCCAGCTTGGGCGATCGACATTCTGCCACGAAGCGTGGGTGACCCTGTGCGGGCGCCAGGCGATGGCCGCGCCAACCATCCGCCCTGGCAGTGCCGGCTCGGGGCCCATCCGTCAGAAGCGGGACGACACCTGCACTCCCAGGATGTGGGCATTGCTGTCGTAGCTGCCGGCTATGCGTCCCTTGGTCAGGGCACTGCCCGCGGTGGTGTCGATGTCGGTGTCGCGCAGGTAAAGATAGGCGTAGCCAAGGTCTATCGTGGTGCTGGGCGTAGCCTGGTATTGCACGCCGGTGGAGAACCACCAGCGGTTCGTGTCCGGCAGCGAAGTGGGGCGATCGGCCGCCTCGTGTACCGGCGACTGGTCGTAGGCCAGGCCCAAGCGCCATTTCCATTGGGGCGAGAACTGGTAGTTGGCGCCCAGCGCCACGCGCCAGGTATTGCGAAAATTCAGGGGCAGTGTGTCGGTGGGTCCGCCAGCGTTCTCTATCCTGAGTTCGCGGATACTGCTCCAGCCTGTCCAGGAAATGTCGCCCAGCAATTGCCACTTGGGGTTCAACTGGTGGACGGCGCTCAGGATGGCGGTGTCGGGTAGCGTGACGCTGGCCTGGGCGTCGTACAAAATAGATCGGCCAGGCAGAAAGTCGTCGACCTTGGTGTCGCCCTTTGCCGTGTGCTTGATTTCCGATCGATAGGACAAGCCCACCCGGGTATTGGGGCCAGGTTGCAGCATCAGGCCCACGTTCCAGCCCCAGGCGTCGCCATCCATGTTCAGGTCGGCCGTGCCGGGCAGCACCCCCAGCCCGGGGATGGGCACGACGGCTCTCTTCTTGTATTGCGCATCGATGCGCTGCCAGTTCAGCCCAAAGCCCAGCGAAACCTGGTCGTTCAACTTGTAGGCCAGGGACGGGTTGATGTTGATGGTTTTTACGTCGAACTTGTTGGAATGGAATTGCCCCACCCAGTTGTCGTCGTATTCCGTCTTCAGCCCGAAGGGCGCGCCCAGCCCGACCCCGACGAACCATTGTGGCGCCAGTTGCCAGGACAGATAGGCATTGGGCAGGATGCCCGTGGTGCCGGCATCGCCACCGTTGCCCCCGCTGGGCCGTCCGCCGCCCAGGGCCAGCGGATTGCGGCTGTCGCCATTGTCCTCGAACTTGAAGGATGGCCAGACCGCGGCGACGCCCGCCGAAACCTGTAAGCCCGGCAGGTAGGTCATGCCGGCCGGGTTGTAGTGGATGGTGCTGGCGTTCTCGGCCACGGCCGCCGATCCGGCATAGGCATTGCCCAGCCCGCTGGCGTTTTGTTCCAGAAGCTGAAAGCCCGACGCCTGTACGGCGCTGGTGCCCGCGCAAGCGGCCAGGGCGGCAACGGTGCGCCAGGACGGGAATTGCTTGCTCATGATCTCGCCTCCGTTTTGGGGGGCGAACCAAGAGGCGCGCCCTGGACCATACGGGGGCGCCCAGCAAAAACTGCACCTGAAAGCGCCGCGCGGGAAGAGGCCGCCCCAGCGCACGGTATTACTGTGGCGGCGTCGCCGCTGCAAACGTCTTGATGCAATCGGCCAGCAACTGCCGCCAGCGGTTCTTTTCCTGGTCGCTGGCAAAGCTGGCCTCGAAGCTGTTGGCGGCCAGTTGCCATGCGTCGCGCGCGCCAAGGCTGGGCAGAGCCTGGAACGTTTCCAGGAAGTTCTGATTGATATAGCCGCCGAAATAGGCCGGATCATCGGAATTGATGGTGATGCAAAGACCCGCCTGCAGCAGATCGGCGATATTGTGCTGCTCGAGCTTGTCGTAGACGCGCAGTTTTACATTGGACAGGGGGCACACGGTAAGCGGTACGCGCTGCCGGGCCAGCCGCTGCACCAATTGCGCATCCTGCATGCAGTTGACGCCATGGTCGATGCGCTCGGCGCCGAGCACGTCCAGCGCGGTCCAGATATATTGCGCGGGCCCTTCTTCCCCGGCGTGGGCCACGATGCGCAGGCCCAGCTCGCGACAGCGGGCGAACACCCGGGCGAACTTCTCGGGCGGGTTGCCTCGTTCACCGCTATCGAGCCCCACACCAATGAAATGCGCGCGCCAGGGCAAGGCCTGCTCCAGCGTCTGGAAGGCGCTCTGCTCACTGAGGTGGCGCAGAAAGCACATGATGAGGGCGCTGCTGATGCCAAGTTCACTGCGTGCTGTTTTGCAGGCTCGGGCCAGACCCTGGATCACCGTCTGAAATGCCACGCCGCGATCGGTGTGGGTTTGCGGATCGAAGAAAATTTCGGCGTGCACAACGTTGTCGGCGGCGGCCCGGCGCAAATACGCCATGGCCATGTCAAAGAAGTCTTCCTCGTGCAACAGCACGCTGGCGCCGGCATAGTAGATGTCGAGGAAGCTTTGCAGGTCGGTGAAGGCATAGGCCGCCCGCAGTGCATCCACGTCGGGGTAGGGCAAGGCAATGCCGTTGCGGTCGGCCAGGGCGAAGATCAGCTCTGGTTCCAGCGAGCCTTCGATATGCATGTGCAGCTCTGCCTTGGGCATGGCGCACAGGAATGCGGCGAGACGGCCCCGGGGAATCGTATCGATTGAGTTCATGAGCCCGGTTTCCTTGTTTTCAGCGGCGATTGTGTAACGTCTCGATTCCTGGCGTTCCTAAACCCATGCCTAGTGCTCTAAGCTTAATGGCCTACATAGGTTCTGCAGGTCGAGTGCTGGTATGGTGCCACAGGCAGGGCCTGCTTTCGCTTGGCCGCTATCGTTTTCATTGCTACCCAGGAGAGCATGATGTCGAGAATGGAAGAATATAAAAAATTCCATCATGATCTTG
This sequence comes from Verticiella sediminum, assembly GCA_040392445.1. Lineage (GTDB taxonomy): Bacteria > Pseudomonadota > Gammaproteobacteria > Burkholderiales > Burkholderiaceae_B > Verticiella > Verticiella sediminum_A. The sequence goes on along the minus strand of JBEBVZ010000027.1, from coordinate 20,223 downwards.
TCCATGACCCGGCAAGCCTGGCAAGGTTGCAGGCGCGCTTGAATACCGATACTTTCTTTGTCGAGGCCCTGTGCATTGCGCAGGAAAAAGGCTATGCCTTTACCGACGCCGAAATTCGTGAGGCCGCGACCGTGGATGCCGGGGAATGTCCCGCGCTGGGCGGCACAGCGATGGGCGACGCCGCAATGCCGGACCACCATGGCGGCGCTGCTGCAGCTGTCAGGCAGTTCGTGGGAAAAATGTTCACCGACCTGACCCGCTGATCCAGTAGCGCCGTCCGCAGGCTGGCGCGCGCCGCCGTGTGGTGTTAGCTTTCGGTCTGGAATACTGGAGAACAACATGGCTTTACCTCAGGAAAGCGTCAGCATGGCGCTGTTCTGCGACTTCGAAAACGTGGCGCTGGGCGTTCGCGATGCGCAATACGAGAAGTTCGATATCAAGCCTGTGCTCGAGCGTTTGCTGCTCAAGGGCAGCATCGTCGTTAAGAAAGCCTATTGCGACTGGGACCGCTACAAGGGATTCAAGGCTGCCATGCACGAGGCCAATTTCGAGCTGATCGAGATCCCGCATGTGCGCCAATCGGGCAAGAATTCCGCCGACATCCGGCTGGTCGTCGATGCCCTCGATCTTTGCTATACCAAGTCGCATGTCGACACCTTTGTCATCATCAGCGGCGACTCCGATTTTTCGCCGCTGGTCTCCAAGCTGCGCGAGAACGCCAAGCAGGTGATAGGCGTTGGCATCAAGCAATCCACGTCCGATCTGCTGATCGCCAATTGCGACGAATTCATTTTCTACGACGACCTGGTGCGCGAGAGCCAGCGCTCGAACGCCAGGCGCGAATCCCGTGGTCCGCAGCAGGCGACCAAGCGTTCGCCAGAGGAAGAAACGCGCCGCAAGGATGAAATGGAAGCGCGCCGCAGCAAGGCCATAGACCTGGCGGTGTCGACCTTCGATGCGCTGGTCTCGGAACGTGGCGATAGCGGCAAGATGTGGGCCTCGGTGCTCAAAGAGGCGATCAAGCGGCGCCGACCGGATTTCAACGAGTCCTACTACGGTTTCCGGGCCTTCGGCAACCTGCTGGAAGCGGCGCAAGAGCGTGGCCTGCTGGAGTTTGGCCGTGACGAGAAGTCCGGAACCTATGTCTATCGCAGCAATGTATCCGCCGAAGACCACGAGCATCTCGTGGATCATCCGGTGAGGGCGCCGGTGTTGGTCGCGGCGCCCGAGAGCCCGGCGTCGGCAGGGGCTGCCGAGGCCCAGGTGGCTACGTCGGAATCGCGCCGCAGGGGACGCGGCGGGCGCAAGCTTGCAGGCAAGAAGGCGGCTGCACCTGTTGCCGTATCGGACACCCAGGCGCAGGCTGCGGAAAAACATGTCGTGGCGCCAAGCGAAACGACGGTGGCCAAGCCTTTGCCGGCCGTGGAACAAGTCGCTGCGCCTGTGCCGGTGGTGGCGACGGTTCCGGTCGCTCCTGTCACCCCGGCCGAAAACGTCGCGCCTGCCCCTGCAAGGGCGGTTGCGTCCGTGCCGACGACCCGCAAAGAGCGGTCGCCGACCCGTGGCAGCCGGCGCGCCGCGCGTGAAGAGCAGCCGGTCAGGCCAGAGCCCGCGACTGCGGCCGTGCCCACGCCCACAGTCGCGCCCGCGCCCACACCAGCGCCAACCATGCCCGCTGCTACTGCTGCCCCGGCACCCGCCGTCGTCGCGCAAGCAGCGCCTGCGCCGGCCAAGAAAGCCGCCAGAAAGCGCGCAAGCAAATCCGCCAGCAAAAGCGCCGCACGCACCCGTTCGGCAGCCAAGCCGGAGGGCGAGGCACCGGGCGAATAAGGCATTGGCCGGGCATACGCCGCCATAGAGAGATCCATGGCGGCGTGCTTGCCTGCGCCAGGCCAAACCGAGCCAGGCTTGGTGCCCGCGTACCGGCATGGGCTGCGCCGCCCATGCCATTTTTCAAGACATCGATACAAGGATCAACATGCCGTCCCAGCGTTCCCAGCCGCACATCCTGGCACCCATTCCCGCATTTGGACTCTCGCAGGTTTTTCGGCTGCGCCCCGGAGCCGATCCGAGGCCTGTGCTGCGTGAACTGCAAGACGGCTTTGCCGTGGACTGGGGCGTCGTGGGGCTGGGCGAGCCCCTGATCCGCGCGCTGGGCGCGACCGTGCCCGGCCTGCGTACTTTTCCCGCCTTGTCAGGACCGGGCTGTACGGTGCCAGCCACCCAGCAGGCCTTGTGGATACGCTTGTGCGCAGACGACCGCAGCACGATTTTCGACCGCGAAGAGCGGGTGCGGGCGATGCTGGATCCGGCGTTCGAGATCGAGGACAGCCTGGACACCTTCCGCTATCACGGCAAGCAGGACCTGACCGGCTACGAGGACGGCACCGAGAACCCCAGCCCGCAGGACAGCGTCGGGGTGGCTTTGCTGGCGGGCGAGGATGCCGGGCTGGCCGGGTCAAGTTTCGTGGCCATCCAGCGCTGGAACCACGACCTGGCCTTTTTTCATTCCCATACCCGCGAGGAATGCGATGCCATGATGGGCCGTCGGCTGGAGGACAACGAGGAAATCGACGATGCGCCCGAGTCGGCCCACGTCAAGCGCAGCGCCCAGGAAAGCTTTGCCCCGGAAGCCTTCATGGTGCGGCGTTCCATGCCCTGGGTCAGGGGCGAGCACAAAGGCCTGGAATTCATTGCCTTTGGCCATAGCCTGGATCCGTTCGAGCAGGTCATGCGCCGCATGATGGGCCTGGATGACGGCATCGTGGATGCCCTGTTCCGGTTCTCTCGGGCCGAGACCGGGGGCTACTACTGGTGTCCCCCGGTAACTTTCGGCCGATTGGCGCTGGGCCGGTTCCTGTGATTTAGTCCATCGTAAAACCGGTGGCCTTGACCACCTCGGCCCAGCGGGCGCTGTCGCGTTCCAGCAAGGCGGCCATCTCGGCGCGCGAGGAGCCCACGACGACAAAGCCCGCGCCTTCCAGTTTCTTGGCAACGTCCGGGGCCTGCAGGGCCTCGGCGATTTTCCCCTGCAAGGTGTCCAGGACCGCGTCCGGGGTGTTGGCTGGCGCGAAATAGGCGAACCAGGCGCTGAAATCCACGTCGGGCAGGCCGGCTTCGGTGAAGGTGGGCACATCTGGCAGGGCCGTCGAACGTTGCTTGCCGGTGACGCCCAGTGCCCGCAACTTGCCCCCTTGTACCTGCGCGGCCGCCAGTGCCGTGGTAACGAACGCCGCCTGTACATTGGCCGAGACCAGGCCGGAGATTGCGTCGCCCGTGTTGCGGTAATGCACGGGTTCGATCTTGATGCCGGCCTTGGTGGCGAAGAGTTCCGCGCCGAAGTGTCCGGGTGTGCCGGCGCCGAAGGTGGCCACGTGCAGGGGATCCGCCGACGCCTTGGCGGCCGCGACCAGGTCTTCGACCTTGGCGTAGCTTGAGCTGGCGGGCACCACGAGCACGAAGTCGGCACGGACGGCTTCGGTGATGGGCGCGAAGTCTTGCGCGGGGCGGTAGGGCAATTGGGTATAGGCCGCCGGGGCAATACCCATGGAGCCGACTTCGCCCAGCAGCAGGGTGTAGCCGTCGGCCTGGGCGCGCGCAACCGACTGCGCGGCAATCTGGCCGCCGGCCCCGGCCTTGTTGTCTATGACCACGCTTTGCTTGAGCGTTTCGCCCATTTGCTGGCCCACGATGCGCGCGACCATGTCGGGCCCGGTGCCTGGCGGAAAACCCACGTCGACGCGGATGGGGCGATCGGGGAACTGGGCCAGCGCCAGGCTGGGCAGGGCCAGCGCCAGGGCGCAGGCGGTGATGTGGCGCAAAAGGGGATGCATGAGGTGTCTCCTTGGTGTTCTTGTCTGGTGCTGTTTGTCAGCACAATTTGAAGAATTGCAGTTCGACCCGGTCTGGGTAGCGGGCCCCGGTGCCGACAAACAAATGGGTGTTGAGCCATTGCAGGCTGGCGGCGGCGGTTTCAAAGCGCGGGTACGAACGGAAGTAGATGCGGGCGGGATCCACAGGCAAGCCCTGGGCCAGCCGCGCGATATCCTCTGGCGTGCCGGTGCGTATGCCGGTGTTCTCGACGTAGACCCGCTCGCCCTCTGGGGTCTCGATCACATAGCGCGCATGGATTTCGGTATGAGAGGCCGTGCGGATCAGCTGGAAATCGGCGCCACCGGCCAGCACGCGGCCGCACAGCAGCGGGCCTTGGGCTTGTCCGCCGGTGATGGGGATGACGCGCCGGCGCCCCTGGGGCGTGTCGCCGATTTCGAGCGGCGGGCCCACGTCCACCACCACCGTCGTGACATGTTCCAGGGCGGGGGCAGCGACGATGCCGCTCATGCTGCGCCTGCCGGTTCGATCGCTGCGCCCGAGGCCGCTTGCGCGGTGGGGACGAATCCCGCCAGGCGCTTGTAGCGCATGGAAATTTCCTCGAGTTCGTGCCGGGAAATCACATCGGTGACCTGGGCGTACCCTTGCGGCGCGCGTTCATGGGCCAGCTGCATCACCTGCTCGGGCCCGTTCAGGCGGTTGCGCAGCACAATGCCGGCGGTCTTGGGCAGGCGTTCGGCCTCGTATTCCTTCAGTGCGTATTCAAGGCTGCGGATGCGGCCGTCGGCAACCTGGGCCAGGCAATCGGCAAGGTAGCGCGCATCCACGATGGCCTGGGCCGAGCCGTTGGAGCCGATGGGATACATGGGGTGGGCCGCGTCGCCCATCAGGGTGACGCGCCCGTGGCTCCAGCGCGGCAGCGGGTCGCGGTCCACCAGCGGGAACTCGTAGATCGCCTGGGCATTGTCGATAATCGCCGGGATATCGATCCAGTCCCACTTCCAGCTTGCGAATTGGTCGGCAAACACGGATTTGTCGACCTGGCGGTTCCAGTCGGTATCGGGCAGGGCGCCGTCGCCCACCTTGAGTTCGGCTATCCAGTTGATCAGTGAGCGCCCATTGCGGCGCAGGGGCTCGGAAATGGGATAGGCCACGAATTTCTGATCCTGGTGGCCGGCCATGAACATGGTGCGGCCATCCAGGTAGGGCGGTGCCTCGGTGACGGCGCGCCACAGCATGCGGCCGGAAAAGCGCGGTTCGTCGCCTTGCGGATAAAAGCTGCGGCGTACCGCCGAATGGATGCCGTCGGCGCCCACGAAGACGTCGCCCCGAGCCTGTACGGCTTGGCCCGTCTGGCGGTTGCGCAGGGTAACCGTGACGCCGGCCGCATCCTGTTCCAGCGATTCGAAGGCCATGCCGGTATGCACCTTGCCGGCACCCAGGCGCTGCATGGCGGTTTGCGCCAGCAGCATCTGGAATTCGCCGCGATGGATGGAGAACTGCGGCACCGGGTAGCCGCCGGCCACACCGCGTGCTTCGTTCCAGATGGGCTGGCCGAACTGGTTGTAGTAGTGCAGGGCCGCGGTTTCGATGGCGCCCGCGCGCAAGACATCGGTAAGCCCCAGGGCATCGAGTTCGGCCGTGGCGTGGGGCAGCAGATTGATGCCCACACCCAGGGGTTTGAGGCTAGAAACGCTGTCGAAGACTTCGCATTCCAGGCCGCGCTGCTGCAGCATCAAAGCCAGCGAGAGCCCGCCGATGCCAGCGCCCGCGATCACGACTTTCATGGGTTTTCTCCAATTTTGTTATGCACAATAACAAAAATCCATGGCCACATGCGATGGGGGATTTCCCGGTATGCTGCCTGGTCATGACGCAGATGATTCCTTCGGGCGCCAAGCCCCGCCGCAAGACCGCCGAGCCCTTCAATCCGCATAGAGAGGACATCGAGTACGGCCTGCTCGACGGCCTGGTGGGCTATGCGGTGCGGCGCGCCCAGATTCGTATCTACGAGGATTTCACGGCAGCTTTGCAGCCTTGGGCCATTACCCCGCAACGCTTTTCAGCCTTGATGCTGATCGAGCGTAATCCTGGCATCAAGCCCATCGAGCTTGCACGCACCATGGGGATAGCGCGTTCGGGGGTGGCCATCATCCTGGACACCCTGCAAGCCGCAGGTTATGTGCGCCGCATGGGTGAGCAGGCGGACAAGCGCACGCTGGCGCTCAGGCTCAGCGCGGCAGGACGCAAGGCGCTGGCTGATATTTCCGCGGCGGTGCAGGCCCACGACCAGCGCATCGCCGCCCGATTGAGCCAGTCCGAGAAGGACTGCCTGGTTGAACTGCTGGGCAGGCTGGGCTGAGGGTTATAGTTGCGCAAGATGCAAAACACTCCACAAGCCCACCCTATGCCATTTTCCAATCTGGGCCTGTCAGCCTTTCTTGCGCGTGCCTTGGCCGAGAGGGCGTATGACGCGCCCACCCCCATCCAGGCGGCCACCATCCCTGCCGCGCTGGACGGGCGTGACGTCCTGGGTGCCGCCCAGACCGGTTCGGGCAAGACGCTGGCTTTTGCGCTGCCGGTTCTGCAGCGCTTGCAGCAGAACCGCCGCGCCAGATCGCCGCGTATCCAGGCTCTGGTGCTGGTGCCCACGCGCGAGCTTGCCAGCCAGGTTGGCGCCGAAATATCGAGCCTGGCCCGTTACCTGCCCGAGCCGCCGAAGATTGCCGTGTTGTTCGGCGGGGTATCCATCAATCCGCAGATGATGGATCTGCGCGGTGGCGCGGACATCGTGGTGGCAACCCCCGGCCGCCTGCTGGATCTGATCGATCACAACGCGCTGAGCCTGGCCGCCGTATCGATATTGGTGCTGGACGAGGCCGATCGCCTGTTCGACCTGGGTTTTGCGGATGAAGTCGATCGCATCCTGGAAATGCTGCCGACCGAGAGCCAGAACCTGTTCTTTTCGGCCACCTTTGCACCTGCCGTCAAGACGCTTGCCGAAAAAATATTGCGTGATCCGGTGCGGGTGGATGTGGTGCCCGAGGCTGCGGATGCGCCCGACATCCTGCAACGGGCGATCCAGGTCGATGCCGGGCGGCGTACCCAATTGCTGCGCCATCTGGTGGAAAGCCTGGACTGGAAGCAGGTGCTGGTGTTCGTGGCCAGCAAATATGCCAGCGAGCACGTTGCCGACAAGCTGCGGCGGGTAGGCATCCATGCCGAGCCTTTCCATGGAGAACTGAGCCAAGGCAAGCGCACCCAGGTATTGCAGGACTTCAAGGCGGGCAGGCTACAGGTGGTGTTGGCCACCGACCTGGCTGCGCGCGGTCTGGATATCGTGCAGTTGCCCGTGGTGGTGAACTACGATCTGCCGCGCTCGGCCGTGGATTACGTGCACCGCATAGGCCGCACGGGCAGGGCGGGGGAAAGCGGCGTCGCGCTAAGTTTTATCAGCGCCGCCACCGAAGCGCATTTCCAGCTGATAGAAAAGCGCCAGCGCCAGCACATTCCCCGCGAACGGATAGCCGGCTTCGAGCCGGTCGATACCGCGCCTGCGGCGCAGCCGGGCGGAGGTATCAAGGGCAAGCGTCCCAGCAAGAAGGACAAGCTGCGCGCCGCCGCGGCGCGTGACGCAGAGTAGCCGCCGTCCCCGCCAGCTTGGTGCTAGTCACGAAGCTGGCCTCCGATCGACCGGCCGTCCAGGCAAGCCGACGCCGCCCTTCAGGCCAGCCCCCCGTTGGCTCGCAGGATCTGGCCGTTGATCCACCCCGCGTCGGGGCCAGTCAGAAAGGCGACAACGCTGGCGATGTCCTGGGTCTGCCCCAGGCGCTCCAAGGGCGGCATATTGGCGAACTGCTGGATCTGTTCGGGGCTTTTGCCGTGCAGGAAAAGCTCGGTGGCGACCGGCCCCGGGGCGACCGCATTCACGGTAATGTTGCGGCCACGCAGCTCTTTCGCAAAAACCCGGGTAAAGGCCTCGACCGCCGCCTTCGTACCGTTATAAATGGCGTAGCCGGGCAGGTTCAGAGCCACACTGGTGCTCGAAAAATTAACGATGCGCCCGCCGTTGTTCAGCCGGCTTGCCGCCTCGCGCAGGGTATTGAAGGTGCCGCGGGTGTTGATGGCGAAAGTGCGGTCAAACAACTCGTCGCTGGTCTGCGCCAATGGCGTGGCCTGCAGAATTCCGGCGTTATTGACCAGGACGTCGATCTTGCCCAACTGGCTTTCGGTTTCGTCGAACAGGCGGCGCACGTCGCTGGCGATGGCCACATCGGCTTGCAGCGCGACGGCACGGTGGCCGGCCGCGGCCAGTTTGGCGACCAGCGCATCGGCGTGCGCGGCACTACTGGCATAGTTGATCGCGACGGCAAAGCCGTCGGCTGCCAGGCGCTCGGCTATCTGGGCGCCTATGCCGCGCGAAGCGCCGGTGACCAGTGCGATTTTTTGCTTGGTGGCGGGCATGGAATGCTCCTTCAAGGGAGTTCACGTCATCGGGCATGGATCTTGTGATGCCTGAATATCTCGGGCAGCCATGCCGCCGTCATTCACATCCTGGGCTGACCTTGCCTTCCATGTTGCTGGCGGCGTCGAGTTCGCACGTTCTTTGCTGCGTCATGGCGCGCAGGCACTCGGCCGCTTCGACCTGCCGGATGCTGCCATCCGCCGATGCATAAAAGCCGCAGTTCGCATCGCGATACTGGATCCAGAGCCGCTGCGCGGATTTCAGGGGTTGGGCCTGGCTTGGATCGATGCGTTGCTGCAGCGCCTTGTAGGCGGTGTTCAGGCGGCGATCCCAGGTTTTCGCATTCGAGTTGATGCACTCGACTATCTGGACCGTGGTGTCGCGCGTGCCGCAATCCTGGTAGCCGGGTCCGTACATCTGCGCGGCGGCGGGGGCGCTTAGCATGAAAAGAACAAGCAGCGGGGCGATGTGGCGCATGATGGCTTTCCTCATTGTGGCAAATCTTAGCTCTCGGTCAGGGCAAGACGTATTGCCAGCCCCAGGAAAACAGTGCCGGCCAAGCGGTTCAAGGCTTGCCGGGCGTATGCGGATTGTCCGAGCCGTTGGCCGATAGCGCCCGCAAAACACGCAATCGCCCCGAAAACCAAGAGAGTGGCCAGAATGAAGAGCAGGCCAAGGCTCATCACCTGCAACCCGACCGGGCCTGATTCGGGCCGCACGAACTGGGGCAGGAATGCCAGGAAAAAGAAAACAATCTTGGGGTTCGTCAGGTTCATGATGATGCCCCTGGCGTACATGCGCCAGGGCTGGCCGGCCGCCAAGCCAGAGGCAGCCAGCTCTCCGGCAGGCGCGCGAAAGGCTTGCCAGGCCAGGAACGCCAAATAGGCTGCCCCGGCGAACTTCAGGATAGTGAACGCCGTGGCCGACGCGGCAAATACGGCGGCCAGGCCCAGGGCGACCGCGGCGGTGTGCACTACCAGGCCCGTGCACAAGCCCAGCACGACCAGCATGCCTGCCTGGCGTCCCCGGCTTGCGGCTTGCACCAGGACGAAAATGTTGTCCGGCCCTGGCGTGAGAGCCAACAATATAGAGACCCCGAAGAAAGCCAGGGCAGTGCCGAGCGGGATCATTTACTTGCCTTGTGCGGCCGCCAGGGCATTGTCGATCTCATTTGCACGCACGGCAGCCGGGCGCGCAGAGAGCCGAGCGCTGTAGCGCTCGAAGGCCGCGCGTTTTTCTATCGTGCCGAACGCCATGCCCCAGCCTATCTGCGCGCCAAGGTATATGTCGGCAGCGCTAAAGCGGTCGCCCAACAGGTAGTCGCCCTGGGATACTGCGGCCTCCAGCGTGTCCAGCACGCGCGCCAGGCTGCCGTAGCCGACCAGGGATTCCTTATCCTGGGGCACGACAAAACCCAGGCTTTTGTTGCTGACTGCGGCTTCCAGCGGCCCCGCGGCAAAGAACAGCCAGCGGTAGTAGGGGCCGCGCAGCCTGTCCCCGGCAGCCGGTGCCAGGCCGGCCCCGGGGAAAGCGTCGGCAAGGTAGGCGCAGATGGCCGCGCCTTCTGTGACCACGGTGTCGCCATGCTGGATGGCCGGCACCTTGCCCATGGGGTTGATGGCCAGGTAGGAGGGTGCCTTCATCGTCGTGGCGTAGTCCAGCAGTTCGGTGCGGTAGGGCTGGCCGACTTCTTCCAGCATCCAGCGCACTATCCGGCCACGGGACATGGGATGGGTGTAGAAAACGAGCTCGTCGGTCATGGGTATCTCCTGATCTGTTTCGGCAAACTCTAGCACTTCCGGTATCGGTGCGACCATATGCCAGCGCCGGCTGGTCTTTGTCCCGCTGTGCTTTGGGCTTTGCAGGAAATCCCTGGAAAGTTGCCGTGCACCGATGTAGCCTTGTTGAACTTCGCCTGTGGTCTGCGGTGGCGCCATCATGCAGGGAGCCAGATATGAAGCCGGGATTGACTCAAGTTGCAGAGGCGGCGCCGGCTGGGGCGCCTGGCAAGGCAGGGTTCAGCCTGCTGCGTACCAAGCCCTTGCCCGGCACGCAGCAGGCGTTGCGGCCGGCACGGGGGCTGGACAAGATAGGCGCGCGCTCAGTCAATGGCCGCATGGCCGCGACCCGACTGCATTTCGCCCTGCTGGAAACCGTCATTCGTCCGGGTAAAGAGGCCTTCCTTATCTTGCGGCTGGACGGCGGTATCGAGGCCAGCACCTCGAACCTGCCGCAACTGCTGTGGCACGACAGCCTGCTTGCGATCGAGGCCGGGGCGCTGTGCCATCGGGAAGTGCGATGGCAGGGCCGCATACAGGCAAGCCTGCAAAGCGTGCTGCTGACCGGGCAGGGCGTCACGCTGGTGTTGCCTTGTGGATGGGGCCGCAGCTACCGTCTGGGATTCTCGGTACTGCATCCGGGGTTGGGATCAACTGCGCGCAATCTGGTGGCCGCCCGCATCGAGCGGTGCGACATATTCGACGTTCCCAGCGTTCAAACCCTGCAAGACGTATTCAGCCTGACCCGGGCCGAAGCCAGTGTCTACCACTACCTGGTGCAGGGCCTGGCCGTGCGCGATATTGCGCAGCTGGGCGGCGTGACGCAGCCGACAATCAGAAAGCAACTGGTGGCGGTATTGCGCAAGACCGGCTGCACCCGGCAGGCAGAACTGATGCGCCTGGCGTCGCTGCTGTAGCGCCGGCCATGGTCAATTTGAACCATATGCTAGTAGCCCGGAAGCTCCTAAGGTAAGGCAGGAGCCTGACTCGGTCGGGAAGGGAGCGCAAATGCTGATCACCCGGGATGTCCTTGCCAAACTGGGCGTGAGCGGCGCGGCGGCTGATACCCATCTTGAGCCGCTGAACGCGGCCATGGCGGCGCACGGCATTGATACCTCGCTGCGCATCGCGCATTTCCTGGCCCAGGTGGTGCATGAATCGGGACACTTCCGGCATGTCGTCGAGAACATGAATTATTCGGCCGACAGGTTGATTCAAGTCTTCCCCAGGTATTTTCCCAACCGCGAACTGGCGCAAAGCTATGCGGGCAAGCCCGAGAAAATCGGCAGCCGGGTGTATGGCGCGCGCATGGGCAATCGGGCCGAAGCCAGCGGCGATGGCTACCGCTATCGGGGCCGCGGCTTGCTGCAACTGACCGGGCGCAGCAACTACCAGGCATTCTCGGATTGGGCCGGCAGCGACGTGCTGTCCGACCCGGATCAGGTGGCCAGCCGGTTCGCGCCGCATTCCGCGGTGTTCTACTGGGACACCCGCAAACTCAATCGCCTGGCCGATACCGACGATATCCGGCAGCTTACCCGGGCGGTCAATGGCGGGCTGAACGGTTTTGCCGAGCGGCGCGAATTGCTGGAAAAGGCGCGCGACGCCTTGCGCGACGTGGCCGCCAGCCCAGGCAACAGCATCGCCCCCGACACCTCGCCCTTCAAGCCCGGCCATAGGGTGGTGCCGCCGCAACTGAACCTGCGCACGGCCCCGCGGACTTCGCCGGCCACCTGGATGGCGACGCTCGACGAGGGCAGCGAAGTGCAAGTTGTCGGGGGCGCCGACCGGGCCGGATGGGTCAGGGTGCGGGTCATCCTGAATGGCGTGATGCGCGAAGGCTATGTGGCCGATACTTTCCTCGCGCCCTTGCCTGTCGCCAGAACCCGCGGCGCCGGGCTCGCTGCGCGAAGGCTGCCTGTGTCTTTGGCCGTCCAGGCGCATCTACAGCAGAACCGCCCGGACATCACCCGCAAGCGTGCCGGCGGCTGGGCATATCCGCTGGGCGAAGCCGGGCGTCCCCGGCGCTCGGGCGCCAAGCCGCAGGCGAAAGCCGAACAACTGCTGGCCATCGTCGAGTATCTGGACAGCGCGGCGCCTGCGCATGCCCGCTACCAGCCCAGGGGCGGCACGACCTATTGCAATATCTACGCCTGCGACTACTGCTATCTGGCGGGGGTCTATCTGCCGCGCGTGTGGTGGACAGACCTGGCGCTGCAGCGACTGGCGACAGGCGAAGTGCCAGCGGCGGCCTATGGCCAAACCGTACGTGAACTGAATGCCAATGCCTTGCATGATTGGCTGGACGATCACGGCACGCACTTTGGCTGGCATCGTGAGTTCGATCTGACCACCTTGCAGGCGGCCGCCAACGCCGGCGAGGCCTGCTTGATCGTGGGCAAGCGCCAAGACCTGAACCGTTCCGGCCATATCGTCGCGGTGGTGCCTGAAAGCCCCGGCTTCAAGGCCCTGCGCGACGCCGCGCTGGAGGTGTTGCGGCCCGTCGAGTCCCAGGCCGGTGTCAATAATTTCCAGTTTGCAGTGAATCGCACCGCCTGGTGGCGCAACGGCAAGTTCCAGTCGTACGCCTTCTGGCGCCATCCCTGAATATCGCGCGGCCTCGTCGTGTCGCCGCCCAGGAGCAGATCATGGCCAAGCTCGCACTTTGCATCGGCATCAACGACTACCCCGGTACGGATAGTGATTTGTCCGGTTGCGTCAATGATGCCAACGATTGGGCCGCCACGCTGGGCGGGCGCGGCTTTGGCGTCACCACCCTGTTCGACGAGCAGGCCACCAAGGCCGCCATGGTGGCTGCCATCCAGGGGCTTATCGTCAACGCGGCGCCCAACGACACCGTGGTCATCACCTATTCCGGGCACGGCACCTGGGTTCCCGACCATGGCGGAGACGAACCCGACGGGCGTGATGAAGGTCTTTGCCCCTGGGACATCGGTTCCGGCCAGGTCCTGCTGGACGATGAAATCCAGCCGATTTTTGCCCATCGCAAGCCGGGCGTGCGCACCGTGCTGATTTCCGACAGCTGCCACTCGGGTTCGGTTACCCGCGGCGACGATTCCGAACTGGATCCCGGTATGCCGCGTGCGCGTTTTCTGCCGCCCCAGGCGTGGATGTCGGCCGAGCAACTGCCCTCGGGCGTACTGCGCCCGCAACGGTTGATCAGCGGCTTTGCGCGCGGCGGCGGTGATTTGCTGCTGGCCGGCTGCACCGATACCCAGTTCAGCTGGGATACCCGTTTTCGCAGCCGTCCCAACGGTGCGTTCACCTTCTACGCGCTCAAGGCCCTGGGCACGCTGGGCGCGAATGCCACGTACCAGGATTGGATAAGGGCGATTTCGCCGACCTACCTGCCGACCACCCAATTACCGCAGAATCCGCAGATCTTCGGCAACCGGGCGGCCCGTCACTGGAAGGTGCTGGACTGACAGGCGGCTTGCCTGTGCGCAGGGGAGATGGCAGCGATGACGATAGCCCAGGATGACGCGGCGCAGGGTTTCCGGCTGAAGTTGCCGCTGCAGGAGAGCGGCCGGATGGGGGGCGCCCTGCCGACGGCTTTGCTCGTGCCGGGCAGCCGGGCCGGCGATGGCGTCCAGGCGCAATTGCTTGGCAATGTGCGGGTCAAGCGCAGCTGGCTGCTGGCGCCCGCCAGCCGCAGCGACGAGGCGCCGCAAAGCGAGGAATTGTCGGCCGAGGGCGAGTTGCTGGCCCTCGAGGCGACGGACGGCACCACGATTTTCATGCGCGCCGATGCCCTGGTCGCACAGTTGCGGCGCAGCCGGCCGGAACTGGTGGACGAGGATGGCGCCATCGATTTCGCCCGCTTCCGGGATGAGCGCGACACCAGCCGCGGCGCCCTGGGCTGGATCTGGCGCCAGATCACCGAGCTGGAAGTGACGGACGACGCCATCACCGAAGAGGCCCGCGGCGAACTGGGTGAGCAGCTTGGCGCATCTGCGGCGGCATGGGCCTCGCGGCGCGGCGCCACCGCGCTGATGAAGGCCATCGAAAACCGCCTGGCAGGCGAGCCAGGCCTGTACCGCTGGGACGGCGGCTTGCTTGAACCGGGCGACCGTTGCGCGGCTGGGGATAGCCGTCTTCTGGCTGCCGCCCAGGCCGGCCCCTTGCTGGTCTTCATCCACGGCACCGGCTCGCATACGCTGGGTGGGTTCGGCGACCTGCCGGGCAGCAGCGCCTGGGCGGTGCTGGCGCAAGCCTACGAGCAGCGCATATATGGCCTGGAGCACCGGACTTTTTCCGAGAGCCCCATCGACAACGCCCTGGCCCTGGCGGCTGCGCTGCCCAGCGGCGCCAGGCTGCACCTGGTGACCCATTCGCGCGGCGGCCTGGTGGGCGATCTGATGTGCCTGGATCCAGCCAGCGAGACCCTGGGCGAATTGTTCACGCTGTACCGGCGCGCTCCCCGGCCCGACGAGATCGAGGCCGAGCGCCGGAACCCGGCCCTGGCCCGCGAGCGCGAGCAGGGCGTAGCCGGCGAGCAGGCCAAGCTGCGCCAACTGATGGATTTGATGCGCGAGAAAAAACTGCGGGTCGAGCGCTATGTGCGCGTGGCGGCCCCGGCCCGGGGCACGGCGCTCTTGTCCGATAGCCTGGATGTCTTTCTTTCCGGCCTGCTGAATCTGGTGCGCAAGTTTGGCGCCTGGAGCGCGGGCGCCGCCGTGGGCGCGGTGGCGACGCCCGCAGTCGGCCTCGCCGCCAAGAAGCTGGCTGACACTGGCCTGGCGTTCCTGAGCCGGGTGGTGTTGGAAATCGCCGACAAGCGCCTGCAGGCCCAGGTGATTCCGGGCATAGAAGCCATGCTGCCCGAAGCGCCCATGGGGATGCTGCTGGGCCGCGCGGATATTGCGCCTACCGTAAAAATGGCGGTGATTGCGGGCGATATCGACGGCGTGGGCGCGGGCTATTTCCAGCGTATAGGCGTGATGTTCGTGGACTGGGCGTTCTTTGATCGGGCCCGCAACGATCTGGTGGTGGATACGGGCTCGATGTATGGCGGCCTGGTGGCTCGGGCGGCGCAGGCGCGGGCGATTTTCGTACAGGGCCCCCAGGTCAATCATTTCCGGTATTTTCGTGACGAGGTCAAGAGTCTGAACGTGTCCCTGCCCATGGCGCTGTGCACCTGGTTGCTGGAGGCGGCGCCGGAATCCCTGCGGCCATGGGAAACGCTGAACGTGCCGGAACTGGAGCCGCCCACCACGGGCCGCGTCGCCAGGGGCGAGGCCGAGCCCGCCAACGACACCATGCCGGTGCTGATCTTGTTGCCCGGCATCATGGGCAGTCACCTGCGCGCGGACGGCGACCGGGTCTGGCTGGATCCGCTGGGTCTGGTCAAGGGCCACCTGCCCAGGATCGCACTGGGCAGTGGCCGCAGCATCAGCACGGACGGCCTGGTCGCGATGTCTTATGGCAAGTTGGCGGACTACCTGGAAGGCAGCCATCGTGTCATCCGGCATGCCTATGATTGGCGCCTGCCCATCAGGGAGCTGGGTGAAAACCTGGCGAAGGTTGTGCAAGAGGCCTTGGATGCGCACCCGCACCAGCCGGTGCGCCTGCTCGCCCACAGCATGGGCGGGCTGGTGGCGCGGGCGGCCTTCGCGGCGGACCCCGAACTCTGGCCCAAGCTGGTGGGGCGCCCTGGTGGGCGCCTGCTGATGCTGGGCACGCCCAATCACGGCTCGCATGCCTTTGTCGAAACCCTGTTGGGCCAGGCCGGCACCGTGCGCATGTTGGCCCGCGTGGACGTGCGCCATGGTTTGCAGCAAGTGTTGGATGTGGTGGCGGGGTTTCCTGGCGCGTTGCACCTTTTGCCCGCGCCGGGGTTCGAGGACACGGGCGGCCCGGCGTTGACGGATTTCTACCAGGCCCAGTCCTGGACGGATCTGGCCCGCATCAACGATGATTTCTGGTTTGGCAGGAACCTGGGCGGACGGCCTGCCCAGGCCATGCTCAAGCAGGCCCGGGATTTCTGGCTGCAGATGGCCGACACCAGTTGGCTGGATAGCGAACCCGATCGGGTGGCCTATGTCTATGGCAAGGGCGACAATACGCCTTGCGGCTTGCAGCTTAATCTCGAAAAAAATGAAGCCGCCGGCGTGAGGATGCTGGGCACGCCCAATGGTGACGGCTCGGTTACCTGGCAATCGGGGCGTCTACCCAGGCTGCCGGACGAGCGCTACTGGTATATGCCCGTGGATCACGGGGGCTTGGTTGGCACGCCGCAGTACTTCGGCGAGATTGCCGCCATGCTGGCCAAGGGCGTGCCTGAAAAGCTGGGACGCCTGCCTGTGAGCCGTAGCGAAGAAGCGCGCGCGCCGCTCATCAGCTACCGGGCGGGGCCGCCGCCGGCCTATCCCACCGACCAGGAACTGGTGGCCAGGATGCTGGGCAGCCGCATCAAGGTGCTGCCCAGCCGCAAGCAGGCCGTGCTGCAGGTGATGGTCAAGGCCATGGATCTGCGCTTCGTGCAGGTGCCTATCATGTGCGGGCACTACCAGGGCGATCCCATCGCCGGGGCCGAGGCGGTGATCGACCGCAGCCTGGTGAAGGGCGCGCTGAGCCATCGCCAGCGCCTGGGCATCCATTCCGGCGAAATGGGCGAGGCCACCGTAGTGCTGATGCCACGCACGGCTGAGGACAACCTTCGCAAGACCGGGCGCGGCGCGCTGGTGGTGGGTTTGGGTGAAATGGGCAAGCTCTCGGCCGACGGCGTCAGCCAGGCGGTGCGCACGGGCGCCTTGCGCTACTTGCTGCATGCCTACGATCGCTACAGCGACGAATGGGCGCGCAGCCCTGCCGGAATCCAGGGCGATTACCTGCCCCTGCGCCTGGCCAGCCTGCTGATCGGCACCAATTCCTCTGCCCAGCTGGAAGTGGCGGAGGCAGTCAAGGCGGTGGTGCTGGGCGTGCTGGCCGCCAACCGCGATTTCGCCCTGGGTGCGGCAGGCCCGGACGCGCACAGAGTCTTCATCGCGCATCTGGAGTTTGTCGAAGTTTTCCGGGATGCCGCCATCTCGGCCGCCTATGCGGTCGGCGACCTGGACAAGAACTTGGCGTCCGAGCTCAAACGCCTGGACACCAGGCTGGAAGTCGCGAGCGAGCTGCAATATGGCGAGGGCGTGCGTCAGCGCCTGAGCGTGAATCCCTTCAGCGATTATTGGCCGCGCCTGTTGGTGGGCGATGCCGATCGCGACGAGAGTAATTGCCCGCCCGAGTGCTACAGGCCTCGCCTGCGCAATCCTGTTCCGGCGCAGGCGCTGCGCCAGATCCTGGCGCTCTATGGCGTGGATAAGGCGGATGGCGCATTGCTGCCCGCCGGCCTGGACAATGCGCCCATCATTCGCCAGGCCGAGCGCCTGCGCTTCACCTACATGGGCGAAAAGGCGCGTGCCGAGGTTGTGGTCCAGCAGCACCAGCCGGGGCTGCTCGAAAAATTGGTCGACGCCTCTCTGAAAGGGCCGGGCAGCACCAGCTATGTGCAGCCGGCTTCGTTTGGCAATACGCTGTTCCAGCTGCTGGTGCCCCTGGAGCTCAAAGGGGTGGCCCGCAAAGTCAGCAACCTCATCCTGATGGTCGACGAGAGCACCGCCAATCTGCCCTGGGAGATGCTCGAAGCCGATGGCCAGCCCATGGTCAGGCGTACCCGGGTCGTGCGCCAGTTCCTGACTGCCAGCTATCGCCGGGATGTGATCCGCACCAGTGCGCTGACCGCCTGTGTGATCGCCAATCCCAGCACCCAGGGGTATTACACGCAGTTTGGCGGGGCTGGCTGGAAGCCCGAGGTACAGGTCAACGGCCAGGAAAAACCCGATCGCCTGCCCAGCCTGGAGGGGGCGTCCCGGGAGGGCAAGGCGGTAGCCGACGTCCTGGAGAGCGCGGGCTATGCAACCGGGCTGGTGCCGCCGGATGCCTTGGCGGGCGACGTTTTCACGAAGTTGTTCCAGACCCCTTACCGGGTGCTGGTCATCGCCGCGCACGGCATTTTCGGCAAACGCGGTGCCGATGGCCTGTATCGCAGCGGGGTGGTGCTTTCCGACGGCCTGCTTTTGTCCGCAGTCGAAATCGGCCTGATGGAAATGGTGCCCGACCTGGTGTTCCTGAGCTGCTGCCACCTGGGCAAGACCGGGGCTGATGACGAGCGCAACAATCGCCTGGCGGCCAGCCTGTCGCGCGAGCTGATCAATATGGGCGTGCGCTGCGTGGTGGCGGCCGGCTGGGAAGTACGAGACGACGCGGCCCAGACCTTTGCCGAGACTTTCTTTACGAGTATGGCCGTTGAGGGCATGCGCTTTGGCGATGCCATCCATGCGGCCCGCATGGCGACGCTGGATGGCTATCCGGACTGCAATACCTGGGGCGCCTACCAGGCGTATGGCGATCCGGCCTTCCAGTTGAAGCTGCTGCCCGCCGGCGCGCGCAGCGAGCGCCCTTTGCTTGCGCTGGAAGAGTTGCTGGATTGGCTGGAACAACTGCGGCTGACCGATAAACTGCCCGGCGCCGGTAGGCAAGATAGCGATTTCAAGGCCCTCGTGGAAAGCGTGGCCAAGCGTCTGCGCACACTGCCGCCGTCCTGGGCCGAGCACGCCGAGGTGCAGCACGCACTGGGGCGGCTGTACAGCGAATACGGATCGATTGGCTTTGCTCAAGCCCGCAAGGCGCTGCTGCGCTCGATAGCCGAAGATTCATCCCATGGCCTGGTGCCGGTTTCGGCCATCGAGCAACTGATCAACATCGAGGCTCGCCAGGCGGATCAACTCAGCGAGCCGGGTTCGGCGCAAGACCTGGCGGCCGCACAGCAGCTTCTGGACGGCGCCATCGCCCGGGCAACGGCGCTGCTGACGCTGGCGAGCCCGCAGCCGGCCGGGAGTATGCAGGGCGACACCGGCCTGCGTGCCAACCTGGAGCGGCAAGCCATTCTGGGTAGCGCCTACAAGCGCAAGGCCGGCGTGCTGGTGCGGGCCGGCAAGGACTGGAGCCAGGTGCGGCCCGTGCTGCTGCTGGCCAGGCAGGCCTATGCATCGGGGGACGGCGAAGAGAATGCGCCGGACTGGAACCCCTATGCCCGGATCAACCGGCTGCAACTGGATGCCTTGCTGGGGCAGGGCAGCGGCGAAGCTGACGCGGCCCTGCGCTGTCAGGAAGCCGCCCGCGCCCGCTTTTTGCGCAGCTATGGCTTCTTTGACGCGGTGATGGCCGCCGACGCCGCCTTGACGGGCTGGCTGCTGGATGGCCAACTGCCAGGCCTGCCGGCGGGCCCGGTGGCGACGCCGACGGCGCGCGCGCTGGACCAGATCTACCAGGATGCGCTGCAGGGCCTGGAGCCGTCGGTGCGCCAGTTTGATTCCGTTTTCAGGCAGCTCGAACTGTTGGCCCGCTTTCTGAGGCTGCGCGGCGAGCCGGGCGACAGCGGCAAGGCCGCCGCGCTGGCCGAGCTGGCGGCCCTGGTGAAGGATAGGGCAGATCCCCGCGCGGGTTCTGGCGGGCCGCCAGCGGCGACCGGGCAAGGCAGCGCCGAGCCTGCCGCCGAGGTGCCGGCTCCCGCGCCGGCCAAAGCGCGCAGGACACGGCCGCGCAAACCCGTCGGCGGCAAGGGCGGTGGACAAGGAAAGGCGTCGTGAGCGACATCTTCATCAGCTACAACAAGCAGGACAAGGCGCAGGCCGAACGCTTTGCCCGCGCCTTCGAGAGCCAGGGCTGGTCGGTCTTCTGGGACAAGGCCATTCCGCCGGGGAAAACCTTCGATCAATACCTCAACGAGCAGTTGCAGGCCGCCAAGTGCGTGGTCGTGCTGTGGTCGCAGGCATCGGTGCAGTCCGACTGGGTCAAGGATGAGGCGCAACGCGCGGCGCAGCGCAAGATCCTGGTTCCGGTTTTCATCGACGAGACGGCCTCTCCCTTGGGGTTTGGGCGCATCGAGGCGGCCGAGCTGGCCGGCTGGCAAGGCGACACCACGGATGGCGAATACCGGAATCTGTTGAAGGCGATCGCCGCGCTGCTGGGTTCTGGCGGCGCAGGCATTACCCCGCCCGAGCCGTCCGATTCCGGGCCGCTTGCCGGGGCCGGCGGCAAGCGGGCATATTGGCTGGGCGGGTTGGCTGCCCTGGTGGCGCTGGC
>JBEBVZ010000026.1:0-60127 GCA_040392445.1 Verticiella sediminum | reverse complement strand
GATGAGGCCTGTGCGGGTTTACAACCGCTTGATGAAGACCAGGCTGTTGCGCGCCCGGTTGTAGTGCGCCTGTTTGTCGCGCGGCAGTTCATGGATCGAGCCCGGCACGAAGCCGCGCTTGATGAACCAGTGCGAGGTGCGGGTGGTGAGCACGAACAGGCGCTTGACGCCTTTAGCCCGGGCACGCGCCTCGATGTGGCGCAACAGCTTGTCGCCTTCGCCTTCGATCTGCCAGTCGGGATGCACCACCAGGCAGGCCATTTCGGCCATTTTTTCTTCCGGCCACACATATAGCGCGGCGCAGCCGTAGATGATGCCGTCGTGCTCGGCGACCCAGAACTTCTCGGCGTCGCGCTCGATCTGGTGGCGCCCGCGCGGCACCAGGGTGCCGTCCTGTTCCAGGGGCTCGATGAGCTGCAGGATGGCGCCCACGTCGTCTATCGTGGCCGGACGCAGGTCGTCCAGGGTGTCTTCGACCACCATGGTGCCGACCCCGTCGTGGGTGAAGATTTCGAGCAGGATGCTGCCATCCAGCGGGAAGGGCAGCAGGTGGGCGCGCGCCACACCCTGCTTGACCGCCCGCGAGGCATGCTGCAGGTACGAGGCGGTGTCTTCGTCCAACACGTTCTGCGCCAGCAGGCGGTCGGCGTCAACGCGCGCCAGCTCGGTGTCGACGGTGCCGTCGCCATTGAGCACGCCGCTGCCCTCGGTCAGGAAAATCAGTTTTTCGGCGCGCAAGACCACCGCCACGCGCGTGGCAAGCTCTTCCATGGCCAGGTTGAAGGCTTCGCCGGTGGGCGAGAAGCCCAGGGGCGACATCAGCACGATGGAGCCGTTATCCACCGCAAAGCGCAGGGCTTCGGTGTCGATCTTGCGCACTTGGCCGGTGTGGCGGAAATCCACGCCGTCGATCACGCCCACGGGCCGGGCGGTGACGAAGTTGCCGGTCAGCACGCGCATGCGGGCATGCGACATCGGGGTATTGGGCAGGCCTTGGCTGAACGCGGCTTCGATATCGAGCATGATTTCGCCCGCGGCTTCTTTCGCGCATTCCAGTGCATCGGCGTCGGTGACGCGCATGCCGCGGTCGAACTGTTGCACAAAACCCTTCAGGCGCAGCTGTTCGTTGACCTGCGGGCGCGAGCCGTGCACCAGCACCAGCCGTATGCCCAGCGCGTTGAGCAGGGACAAGTCCTGCACCAGACTGTTCAGGGCGCCGGCCTGGACGAGTTCGCCGCCAAAGGCCACCACAAAGGTCTTGCCGCGAAACGCATGCACATAGGGTGCGACTTCACGGAACCAGCGCACGAATTGCGCGGGCGAGGCTTCCGGCGGAACCGTTTCGGCGTCGCCGGCCAGGATGTCGAGGTCGGAGTCGGGCTCGGGCGGGATGGCGGGCAGCTCGAGGTAAGCGGGAGGTTCGTCTGGCTTTGGGGTATCTGTCATGGTGTTGCGCGAAGAAAAAGGAATCGCGCACATACTGCTCCTGGCGCGGCTGCCGAACATTTTACGCCCCATAGATACTTATAATGGCGGGTTAACCAGAGCATTGCTTCGCGTGAAACCTGTCCAGCTGCGCCAGCGTAACCCCATCCCGCCGATTACCTACCCCGAAGAGCTGCCCGTCAGCGCCCGGCGAGCCGAGATCGCGCGCGCCATCGCCACGCATCAGGTCGTGATCGTCAGCGGCGAAACCGGTTCGGGGAAAACCACCCAACTACCCAAGATCTGTCTCGAGCTGGGGCGCGGGCAGCAGGGGATGATAGGCCACACCCAGCCGCGGCGGCTGGCCGCCACGTCGGTGGCCAAGCGCGTGGCGCAAGAGCTCAATACGCCTTTCGGTTCGGTCGTGGGCTACCAGGTTCGATTCAACGATCGCACCCAGCCGGGTGCGTCGGTCAAGCTCATGACCGACGGCATTTTGCTGGCCGAATCCCAGCGCGATCCACTGTTGCGTCATTACGACACCATCATCATCGATGAGGCCCACGAGCGCAGCCTGAACATCGATTTCCTGCTGGGCTATCTGAAGCAGTTGCTGCCGCGGCGCCCGGATCTCAAGCTCATCATTACCTCGGCCACCATCGACGCCGAGCGATTCGCCAGCCATTTCGCGCCCAAGGAAGGCGTGCTCGCGCCGGTCATCGAAGTGTCGGGCCGCCTGTATCCGGTCGAGGTCCGGTATCGCCCCGTAGATCCGCGCGATGCCAGCGATGCCCCCGCCGAGCGCGACCGCCTGAGCCAGGACGAAGAGCGCGACCTGATCGATGCGGTGGTCGACGGCGTGGCCGAGTGCGCGCGGCTGGGGCCGGGCGATGTATTGGTGTTTCTGCCGGGCGAGCGTGAAATCCGCGAGGTTGCCGAAGCCCTGCGCAAGCGCCATCCACCCGCCACCGAAGTCTTGCCGCTCTACGCGCGCCTGTCGCAGGCCGAGCAGGAAAGCGTCTTTCATCCGCGCGGCAACGCCCGGCGCATCGTGCTGGCCACCAACGTGGCCGAGACGTCGCTGACCGTGCCCGGCATTCGTTATGTGGTGGACAGCGGCCTGGCCCGGGTCAAGCGCTATTCCTGGCGCAACAAGGTAGAGCAGTTGCGGGTCGAGCCCATCAGCCGGGCGTCGGCCAACCAGCGCGCGGGCCGTTGCGGGCGCCTGGGCCCGGGCGTGTGCATACGCCTTTACGACGAAGCCGATTTCAATCTGCGTCCGGCCTTTACCGACCCGGAAATCCTGCGCTCGTCGCTGGCGTCGGTGATCCTGCGCATGAAGGCGCTGCGCCTGGACGATATCGAACGCTTCCCCTTCGTCGAGGCGCCGCCGGGCCGGGCGATCGCCGACGGCTACCACCTGCTGCAGGAGCTGGGCGCCATCGACGGCGCCAATGCGCTCACGCCCACCGGCCGCGAGCTGGCCCGCCTGCCGGTGGATCCGCGCATCGCGCGCATGATCCTGGCTGCGCGCCAGCACGAGTGCCTGAACGAAATCCTGATCATTGCCGCAGCCTTGTCGGTGCAGGATCCGCGCGACCGGCCCATGCAGGCCCAGGAGGCCGCCGATGCGGCGCATGCCAGGTTTGCCGACGAGCGCTCGGAGTTCCTATCCTACCTGAAGCTCTGGACCTGGTATGGCGAGCAGGTGGCGCACAAGGCTTCGCAGCGCAAGCTGGTGCAGCAATTGCGCGAAAGCTTTCTCTCGCCCGTGCGCCTGCGTGAATGGCATGACGTCCATACCCAGCTTGCCGCGGTCGTGGGCAGCGAAGGCTGGCGCGTGAACGACACCCCGGCCACCGTCGAGCAGATCCACCTGGCCTTGCTATCGGGCCTGTTGGGCAACATCGGCACCAAGGGCGAAGAGGCCGCGCACTACCTGGGCGCGCGAGGCATCCGTTTTCACATCCATCCCGGCTCGCGTCTGGTGCGCAAGGCCGGTCGCTGGGTGGTGGCGGCCGAACTGGTCGAAACCACGCGCCTGTATGCGCGCTGCGTGGCCAAGATCGATCCGGTGTGGATAGAGCGGGTGGCCGATCACTTGATCAACCGCAACTGGTCGGATCCGCGCTGGGAAAAGAAAACCGGACAGGTGGTGGCCAGCGAGCGTGGCACCCTGTATGGCCTGACCATCTATACCGGCCGGCGTGTGCAGTATGGCCGCATCGATCCCGTGCGTGCGCGAGAGATCTTTATACGCCAGGCGCTGGTGCCGGGCGATATCGACACCAAGCTGCCGTTTGTTGCGCATAACCGCAAGCTGGTTGCCGACATCGAAAAGCTCGAACACAAGGCTCGTCGGCCCGATATCCTGGTCGACGAGGAACTGATCTACGCGTTCTACGAGCGCCAGTTGCCGGTCGATATTTTCCAGACCGCATCACTGGAAAAATGGTACGCCACAGCCAGTCGGCAGGCCGGCGCGGGCAAGGATAAGGCGGGCGAAGGCAAGACGGGCGAAGCCCCTCAGCCCGCTGCGGACAACAATCCGCGCGCCAGCGCACGTTCCTCGCGGCTGCTGTTCCTGACCCGCGACGAGCTCATGCGCCACGAGGCGGCGGGCGTCACCACCGACGTCTTCCCCAAGCAGGTGCAGTGGCAGGGCGTTGCGATGGCGCTGGACTACCATTTCGAGCCGGGTTCGCAGCGTGACGGCGTCACGCTGGCGGTGCCGCTGTTTGCCCTGAATCAGCTCGAGGCCTGGCGCACCGAGTGGCTGGTGCCCGGCATGCTCAAGGAAAAGGTGCACCTACTGCTGAAATCCCTGCCGCAAAAACTGCGCCGGCATTGTGTGCCGCTGCCGGACTACGCCGCAGGTTTCTACGATCGTCATTTCGAGCGTGCGCAAAACCCGGACAAGGGCCTGGTCGACGCCCTGATCGACGACGTTCGCGCCCAGACCCAGGTGCGCATCGCGCCCACCGACTTCAAGCTCGAAACCTTGCCGCCGCATTTGTTCATGAACTTCCGGGTTCTGGACGAGCATGGCCGCATGTTGGCCATGGGCCGCAACCTGGCCCAGTTGCGCGCCGAGCACGGTCGCGAAGCGCAAGCCACTTTCCAGCAGGTGGCTGCGCGCGATCGGGGCGCGGCCCAGGCCCTGGCGCATGAAAATATCACCAGCTGGAGCTTTGGCGAATTGCCCGAGCTGCTGGAGATCCGGCGTGGCGGGCAAACCGTGATTGGCTATCCGGCGCTGGTCGATCGCGGCACACACTGCGATCTGGACGTCTTCGATGATCCGGCCGAGGCCGCCCGCCGCCATCGGCTGGGACTGCTGCGCCTGTTCCGCATCCAGCTCAAGGACCAGGTCAAGTTCCTGGAAAAAAACCTGACCGGGCTAACCCAGATGAGCATGCTGTATATGTCGCTGGGTACCCAGGAAGAGCTGCGCGACCAGATCATCGATTGCGCCCTGGCCAGTGCCTGCCTGGCCGAGCCCCTGCCCACCACGGCCCAGGCTTTTGCCGCGCGCGCCACCGAGGGACGTGGCCGGCTGGGCTTGCTGGCGCAGGAAATCGCCCGCCTGGTGGGTACGGTATTGACCGAATGGGCGGCCGTGGTGCGCAAGTTGCCGCAAGCCCGCGGACATGCCGCGGCGCACGCCGATATCGAGCAGCAACTGCGCGCCCTGGTGGGCAAGTGGTTTGTGCGGGATACGCCTTACGCCCAACTGGCGCACTATCCGCGCTACCTGAAGGCGGCGGCGGCCCGTATCGACAAGCTGCGCGCGGATCCTGCGCGTGATGCCAGGCTGGGCGCCGAGTTGGGCACCTTGCTGACGCGCTACCAGCGTGCGCTGGCCGCGCTCAAGGGCGCGCCGGATGAAAACCTGCAGGCGTTTCGCTGGATGCTGGAAGAGCTGCGGGTAGCCTTGTTCGCGCAGGAGCTGCGCACGCCGATGCCGGTGTCGGTCAAGCGCCTGGAAAAAACCTGGGAAGCGATGCAGCGTTGAATGGACAAGAGGCGTGCCATAGCACGCCTCTTTGTCTTGCCTTGCAGGGGGGATCAGGCCTGCGGAACGGTGTCGATGAAGGACTGGCGCTGCATCAGCTTGTCGTACAGCTTGACCAGGTTGGGATATTCATCGCGCCAGGAAATGTCGGGGAAGCGGAAATCCAGGTAGCCCAGCGCGCAACCCACGGCGACATCGGCCAGTGTGTAGTTGGTGATGTGCTGGCCGACACAGAAATTCTTGTCGCCCAGGTGTTCCGCCATCACGGGCAGGGTGGCGCTGACCTTGCTGCGCTGGCGGGCCGTCCAGTCTTGGCTGCGGTGTTCCGGCGGGCGCTGGGTTTCTTCCAGGCGCATCAGCACACAGGCGTCGAGCATGCCGTCGGCCATGGCTTCCCACCATTTCACTTCGACGCGTTCGCGTCCGGCTGCGGGCAGCAGGCGGCTGACAGGCGACAGGGTATCGAGGTACTCGACAATGACCCGCGAATCAAAGAGATTCAGGTTGCCGTCGTCCATGACCAGGCAGGGCACTTTGCCCAGCGGATTGGAGCGCTGGATGGCAGAATCTGTTGCCCAGACGTTCTCGAGTTCGAGCTGGTAGTCGAGCTTTTTCTCGGCCAGAACGATGCGAACTTTTCGTACGTAGGGGCTGGATAGCGAACCGATCAGTTTCATGAGTACCAGTATAGGGTGGGCAACGCGAAGGCAAGTATAGCATCGGGTAGGGTTCCGGACTTGGCCCGGCATGCGCCCGGAATTGGGGCGCAATGTTAAAATTTTCTTTTATTTACCGGCTCTTAACTACTCATGAAGATCTCGCCTGCGCCCAGTACTCTCAACGCCTTGTCGCCGCTCGACGGGCGCTATGCCGGCCGCGGCCAGGCACTTCGCCCGCTTTTGTCCGAGGCCGGTTTCATGCACCATCGGGTGCAGGTCGAAGTGGCCTGGCTCACGGCCTTGTCCGATGCCGGGCTGCCCGAGCTGCCCGCTTTCAGCGCCGATGCCCGCGCTGAACTGGATCGCCTGCTGGCCGATTTCAGCGAAGATGATGCCGCCCGCATCAAGGATATCGAACGTGTCACCAACCACGACGTCAAGGCCGTGGAATATTGGTTGAAGGAACGCGTTGCCGGCCACGCCGAACTGGCCGCCGCCGCCGAGTTCATCCATTTCGCCTGCACATCGGAAGATATCAACAACACCTCGCACGCGCTGATGCTGCGCGCCGCGCGTGACGAAGTCGTGCTGCCGGCGCTGCAGTCGCTGCACGACAAACTGGCTGAACTGGCGCTCGAGCATGCCGAGCAGCCGCTGCTGTCGCGCACCCACGGCCAGCCCGCCACGCCTTCGACCATGGGCAAGGAGTTCGCCAACGTAGCGGTGCGCCTCAAGCGCGCCATTGCCGTGATCTCCCAGGTGACCCCGCTGGCCAAGCTGAACGGCGCCACCGGCAACTTCAATGCCCACCTGGCGGCATACC
The DNA here is from genome assembly GCA_040392445.1 of Verticiella sediminum. GTDB lineage: Bacteria > Pseudomonadota > Gammaproteobacteria > Burkholderiales > Burkholderiaceae_B > Verticiella > Verticiella sediminum_A. The sequence goes on along the minus strand of JBEBVZ010000026.1, from coordinate 53,205 downwards.
CGGAAATCGACTGGGAAGCCGTCTCGGGCAAGGTGTTGGGCGACCTGGGCCTGGTCCAGAACCGCCACACCATCCAGATCGAGCCGCACGATTGGATGGCTGAGTTGTTCGACGCCGTCGCGCGCGCCAACGTCATCTTGCTGGACCTGAACCGCGACGTCTGGGGCTACATTGCCATGGGCTACTTCAAGCAGCGCCTGAAGGAAGGCGAAGTCGGTTCGTCCACCATGCCGCATAAGGTCAATCCCATCGACTTCGAGAACTCGGAAGGCAACCTGGGCCTGGCCAACGCCGTGCTGCGCCATCTGGCCGACAAGCTGCCGATTTCGCGCTGGCAGCGCGACCTGACCGACTCCACCGTGCTGCGCAACCTCGGGGTGGCTTTCGGCTATTCGCTGGTCGCCTACGACGCCTGCCTGCGCGGCCTGAACAAGCTCGAGCTCAACGCCCAGGCCATCGACGACGACCTGGACAATTGCTGGGAAGTGCTGGCCGAGCCGGTGCAAACTGTCATGCGCCGCTTTGGCCTGCCGCAGCCCTACGAGCAGTTGAAGGCTCTTACCCGCGGCAAGGGCATTACCGAGTCGGCCCTGCGTGAATTCGTGGCCGGCCTGGACTTGCCAGCCGATGCCCGCCAGCGCCTGCTGGACATGACGCCGCGCAGCTACATCGGCCTGGCGGCCAAGCTCGCGCGCTCGATGTAGTAAATACGAATCCGCCGCCTGTCGCAGGCGGCGGATTCGTACGCAGTTCTTCTTGGGCAGCGCGTTTCCCTTGCCCCTGCAACAATCGGCTGTTACTTTCCTGCTGCGTTTCCTCTAAGTGAACTCAGGAGAGTAGTAATGAAGAAAGTTGCCGGGATGCTGTTGTCTTGTGCACTGGGACTGGGGTTGTTCACCGGTGCATTGGCCCAACCGCAGTTCGAGAAGCCCGAAGATGCCATCAAGTATCGCCAGTCGGCGCTGGCCCTCATGGGCGCCCATTCGGGTGGATTGGCGCCGGTGATGCGCGGCCGAGTTCCCTTCGATGCTGAACAGGTCAAGGCCGAAGTCGCCATCCTGAAGTCCTTGTCCAGCTTGCCCTGGAAGGCTTTTGGCGAAGGCACACAGGGCGGCAACTCGCTGCCCAAGGTGTGGGAAGACTCGGCCAAGTTCCAGGAAGCGGCCAAGACCATGCAGGACAACGTGGACAAGTTGTCCGCAGCCGCCGATACCGGCGATTTCGACAAGATCCGCGCGGCCTATGCCGATACCGGCGCCAGCTGCAAGGCCTGTCACGATTCGTTCCGCCAGCGTCGCTAAACGCTGTGCGCCAGGGCTGGGCCGCTTGATTCGGTTTGGTCCCGGCGCCAGGCTCTGCGACAGCATAGGCGTGGGTACACGGCTTGCCCGATGCCCACGCCGCCGGCCATCAGTAGCCGGCACCTCCCAGTGTCGTTATCCACCAGGCCAGCGTTGCCGCCAGCGTGGCCAGCACTGCAGCACCCAGGCGCACGCCAGCATCGTCTCGGGTCGGCCGGGTTTGCGGCGGCACTTCGCTGACATCCTTGTTGCCGGTGATCATGGCCCGCACCAGGCGGCGACGCTTGGCCACGGCATACCAGGCGATGGCCAGGATGTGCAGGCCTATCAGCACCAGCAGCACGGTTTCATTGAATAAGTGGATGCCGGTCAGGGTGTCGGACAGCGCGCCGCTGACACGGCTGGTCAGGGGGCCTTCGTTCATGATGCCGTCGTTGGCGAACAAGCCCGTGATTGCCTGCACGGACAGTGCGGCCAGCATGGCGATTACCGAGAGCGCGCCCAGCGGACTATGCCCGGCGCTGTCCGGGCTGCGCCCGCGCAGGTACTCGATGATGGCGCGTGGTCCGCGCACGAAGCGCGCGAAACGCGCATGTCCGGGGCCCAGCACGCCCCACACCAGTCGAAAGGCCAGCAGGGCCAGCACGGCATAGCCGAACAGAAAGTGATAGTCCATCCAGAATCCACCGACCTTCACGGTAACGAACGAACCAAGGATGCAGGCGGCCAGTAGCCAGTGGAATGCCCGGGTGGGAAGGTCCCAGATACGAATGGTGGATGGTTGGGTCACGGTGGATGTCCTGAACGGCGGGTAGAGAGTCGGCCGTAGTCTACCGCGCGCCGTCGGCGCAGCACAAAGCCACGCCGCAAGCTTGTTGTGCATCGTCGGGCAATGCGGGCGCGCCGGGTTGCGGCAGCGCCGGGGGCATGCCGTTCGCCGTTGCGGCATCGCGCCCCGGCCAGGCGGTATCGCACCACAGACCTATGCAGCCTGGTTTGAGTTGCCGCACGGGCGTGATCGGGATCGGCGGCCCCGCGCCTATTGGGTTGTTGACGCCGCCAGCGGCCCAGTCATGCGGCGCGGACTGCATGGCTATCGATATCCGTTGCCGCAAGGCAAGTACGCCCGCCTGGCGCATGGCCCGGCTGGCGAAAGTGTTGCCGGCGGCGGCATGGCCCATTTGGCGCAGCAGGGCGCGCAGGCCCGGCACCATGGGGGTATGAAGATAGGTCATGTCCAGCGTCAGGGTGTTGGCGGCATAGATGGTTTGGCCCGAGGCTGGACCCATGCCGCCGGGATAGCCGGCGGACAGCGCGCGTTGGTGCTGTTCCCGCTGGTAGCTATTGTTGATCGTGCGCATGCCGTGGCGAAAAGGCCCTGGAAAATCCTGGAAATGCGCCGCGCGTGGACTGAGGACTTCTACCTGCCAGGGCGTCAGGCCATACCGGGCTTGCAGGGCGGTGTGATGGGCATCCTGCCTGGCGCCTGCCTGGACAGGCTGGGAGCCGGCACCCGCCGTACCGTATAGCGGTAACAAGGCGCGTTGCAGCGCTGCCTGGATGGCTTGCGGGTTGCCATGCGACACCGCGCCGGCGCGTGCGCCTTCGAGCAAAGCGTGGCTGACCATCTGGCGTGCCAGATGCCAGCGTGCAAGTTCGAAGGCGCCCAGCCCGGTCAGGAGCAGCGGTATGGAAACCAGAAGGAACTCGGTGGCCGCCATGCCACGCGCGGCACCCAGGGCAAACGTGCGCATTTCTATCCCATCGCGCCGGTCGGACGCTGTCGCGCCCAGTATCGTTGGGCGCGGCATGCGGCGCTATCGTGAACAATGCGTACGTGCCAAAGCTGTGTTTATGACCAGGGGAAGTTATCCCCGCATTATGTGGATAAGCTTGGGGACTTCGTTCTGACAAGCTAGGACAAGCCTGATTTCACAAGGCTTTGCGGCCAGTGGGCAGAATTTGGGCAGTCATGGGTCTGTCACCACTTACCCACAGGCCGCGCGGGGAATATTTCAGTGTGTGCTGGGACTCTGGTGCCGCAGTGCACCAGGGGTGTTGCTGATAAAGACTTCGGCACAGTCCACCGGATCGAAGGTATACGCTTCGGTGCAGTAGTCGCACTTCACTTCGACATGGCCTTGTTCGGCCAGGATGTCGTCGACTTCGGCTTGGCCCAGCAGGCGCAGGATGTCGGCGACTTTTTCGCGGCTACAGGGGCAATGAAAGCGCACCGGCATGGGGTCGAACGCAATCAGGTCTTCCTGCCAGAACAGGCGATGCACCAGCGTGGCCGAGGGGGTTTGCAGCAGCTCGTCGGTTTTCAGCGTGCCGGCCAGGTGCAGGGCGCGCTCCCAAGTGTCGTCGAGCTCTTCGTCGGCCTGCGCCACCGGCGCGTTGCCGCCGTCGTGCGGCAGCTTCTGCAGCAGCAGCCCGGCACTGTGCTCGCCATCGGCGGCCAGCCAGATGCGGGTCTGCAATTGCTCGGAAGAGGCCATATAGTGTTCGAGCGCTGCGGCGACGGTGTCGCCCACCAAGGGCACCACCCCCTGGTAGGGCTGCTGCCCAGGCTGCTTGCGCGGTGGATCGAGCACCACCGTGAAGCGGCCGTTGCCATTGGTATTCAACAGGGTTTGCAGGTTGCCGTCTTGCGGCAGCACGGCGCCTTCGCGCAGTTTGACCGTTGCGCGCAGATCCAGGTTGGCCCGGCATTCGACGACGATCAGGCGTACGTCGCCATCGCCCTGCAACTGCAGCACGAGCGAGCCGTCGAACTTCAGGTTGGCCGACAGCAAGGCGCTGGCGGCCACCAGCTCGCCCAGTAGCGAGATGATGACCGAAGGGTAGTCATGGCGTGCCTGGACGGCACGCCAGGTGTCCTCCAGCATGATGGTCTGGGCTCGTACCGTACGGTCGGCGAACAGGTATTTACTTAGCTGGTCTGACATGCTTTGAATAGATATTGGCCTGGCGGCAAGCCCTGTCGCCAAGCTGGATAAGTCGTGTGCGGGCGCTACCCGATACGCTTGAGCATATCGCGGTATTCGCGAGCGCGTTCCTGGTAATGCAAGGGGCCTTTACGCAGGTAGTTTTCTACTTCAGCCTCGGTAAGGGTTCGCACCACTTTGCCGGGGCGGCCCAACACCATCGAGTTGTCGGGAATTTCCTTGCCCTCGGCGATCAGGGCGCCGGCGCCGATGAGGCAGTTGCGCCCGATGCGGGCGCCGTTCAGGATGATGGCCTGCATACCCACCAGTGAGCCATCACCGATGGTACAGCCATGCAGCATCACCTGATGTCCTATGGTGACGTTTTTACCAATTACAAGAGGGTGGCCCAGATCGGTATGCAAAATGCTGCCATCCTGCACGTTGCTGCCTTCACCAAGGAAGATGGGGTCGTTGTCGCCCCGCAACACCGCAGCCGGCCATACACTGGTGTGTGCGGCCATCCGCACATCCCCAATCAACACAGCCGATTCAAAAACGAAAGCAGTCGGGTCGATTTGCGGTGCGCGTTCACCCAGTTGGTAAATGGCCATACGTCCTCCAGTTATAGGTTTTATTGATTGTACCCATCTCGGGCGCCGGTGCTGCCCAAGGCTGGGTACGGCCCAGATGCGGGCGCGTGGAGGTACGCCTGGGCTGTTTTTTGCCATGCCGGCGACCCGGCGGTTGCCGGGCCCGTGCGTTCAGACAGCGCTTGTTTTGCCGGTGCGCCTGCCGGCATGCCGGGCAGCCCGGTCGTTTTCGCGCTGACGCAGCACATTGCGCTGTACTTTGCCGGTGGAAGTCATGGGCAGGGCATCGACAAACTCGATTTCCTTGGGGTACTCGTAGGGGGCCAGGCGTTCGCGCACGAATGCCTGCAGCGTTTCGACCAGGTAGCTGGCGGCATGACCCGCGTACGATTCGGTGAGCACCACATAGGCCTTGACCACTGCGCCGCGCTCGGGGTCGGGCTTGGGCACGATGGCGGCATTGGCCACGGCCGGATGGTTCAGCAGGCAGTTCTCGATCTCGCCGGGTCCGATGCGGTAGCCCGAGGACTTGAAAACGTCGTCGGCCCGGCCTTCATACCAGAGGTAGCCGTCCTCGTCGATGCGCGCGAGGTCCCCGGTGCGGCACCAATCGCCGCTGAAGCGCGCCTGGGTGGCCTCGTCGTTGCGCCAATAACCCAGGAAAATGGCAGGGTCCGGAAAACCATGGATGTCCCGGCGATTGAGTGCGATTTCGCCTATTTTCCCCACCTTGGCGGGATTGCCGGCGTCGTCGATGACCGCTACCTGGTGTCCGGGGTAGGGCAGGCCCATGCTGCCGGGCTTGGCGGGCCACTTTTGGCGGCTGTTGCCCACGATGTAGTTCATTTCGGTCTGGCCGAACATCTCGTTCGGGCTAATGCCCAGCGCATCCTCGCACCAGGCATATACCGTTGCCCCCACGTTTTCGCCGGCGCTCATGATGCAGCGCAATGCAAGCTGGTAGTGCTCGTGCGGCTTGGGCACGGTTTTCATCATCGCCTTCAGGGCGGTGGGAAAGAGAAAGGTGTTGGTGACCCGATAGCGCTGCATCAGCTCGAAGGCATGTTCGGGACTGAAGCGCCTGCGGGTACCGACGATGGGGCGGCCAAAATACAGGGTGGGCAGCAGGGCGTCCATGATGCCGCCCGTCCAGGCCCAGTCGGCGGGCGACCAGAATACGTCGCCGGGCTTGGGAAACCAGTCTTGCGACGCAACAAAGCCGGGCAGATTGCCGATCAGGGCGGCGTGGGCGTGCAGCACGCCCTTGGGGGCACCGGTAGTGCCCGAGGTATAGAGCAGCAGGGCCGGATCGGTGGCGACGGTGGCCACCGGGGTGAACTCGGGTTCCTGGCGCGCCAGCAGGCTGCGCCAGGTGATCGTGCGCTCGTCGACCAGGTCTATGCCCACCAGTTGCTTCAATGCCGGGCAGCGATGCAGGATGGGCAGCAGGCTGGCCTGGCTGGTGGCGTCGATGATGGCGACCCGGGCCTCGCTATTGCGCAGGCGCTGCTCGAGGGCCTCGGGGCCAAACAGCACCGACAGCGGCACGCAGACCGCGCCCATCTGGTAGATGGCCATATGGGCGGCTGCGGTTTCGCCGCGCTGCGGCAAAATCACCGCAACCCGATCGCCGCGTCCCACCCCCATGCGCTCCAGGCCGCGCGACAGCCGGTTGGCCGTCTCGAACAGGCGTTCGTACGTCCAGATATCGCGCATACCGGATTCGTCTTCGGTGTACACGGCGATGCGCCGGGCGTCAGCCCCACTGAGTGCCCATCTTCTGCAGCATGCCTCGGCGATATTGAACCGGAAGGGTACAAGCCAGCGATACTGATCGTACAAAGCCTGGTACTGATGGGAATTGGTCATGTATTTGCTGTCCCGGCGTACAAGCTCCCATCATTGCTTACGCCGCCCGGAACTGCAATACCCCCGGCCGGCTAGCGTGTCGAGATCAGCCGCATGCCCAGCAGGCGGTCGTGCAGGAACTGTCCGTCCTTGTCCAGCCATGACCACACGAAGATCGCCATGGGGGCCAGGACGATGAGCGACATGACGGATGGCGTGCCGGTAAGCAGGCGCGCAGCCCACACCAGGGCGGCGGCCAGCATCACCGGCAGCCAGGCCAGGACATAGCGCGCAATGCTGCGCAGCAGGGTGGGTGGCGCCCCCGTGCGGTCCAGGATGCGGATGTGCCAGGTTTTCATGGGCAGGGTCTGGCCATGGCGCCAGCTCAGCACGAAATACAGGCCGATGGCCACGAACAGCCAGATTTGCCGCGTTTGGCGAAACATCAAGGCATGTTTGCTTTGGGTCAGCGTATCGAAGAGATAGTCGGCCAGAAAAATCACGCCAAACAGCAGCACTGCCTCGTAGAGCATGCAGGCAAAGCGGCGCAGGCGGGTGGCCAGGGGGGGGATGGGGGTCGCGGTATCTTGCATGGGGCGTAACGATAACCTAAGCTCGGGCTGAAATGCCGCAACCGCAATAAAGCTGTACGGAGACGCCTATGGCACAGGTTGACAGGACTGCCACGCGCATTGCCGGGTTTGGCGTCGCCGAGCTGGATTTCCAGCTGATGCGTGTGCTGGGGGCCGCTTGCTATGGCGGCGGCGCGCCCGGCGAGATCTTTCGGACCAGGCACGATATTGCCGGCGCCGACCCGGCGCAATGGCCGTCGGCGTTCATTGCGCTGGCGCATGAACTCGATGAACTGGGCCGGGCCGCCGCGCTAAGAGGCCATGATGTCAGCGCGCGCGAGCACTATCTGCGGGCCTGCATGTACTGGCGCGTGGCTGAATCTTTTTCGGATCCCTTGCTGGCCGAGGCGGGCAGGCATGGGCTGGCTTGCAGGGCCTCGTTCCAGAGCGCTTGTCGCTTCATGGCCGAATCGGTCGAACCCATGGCCGTGCCGTTCGGCGACATCGCCTTGCCGGGTTACTTCATGCAGCCGGCCGATGCAGGCGGCGGCCCGCGCCGCACGATCTTGATACTGACGGGCTTTGACGGCTGCAGCGAAGAGCTCTATTTCCAGGCCGGCAAGGCTGCCCTGGAACGTGGCTACAACGTGGCGATAGTCGAAGGGCCAGGCCAGGTAGGCACCCTGCGCGACTATCCCGATTCGGTCTTGCAGCCTGATTGCGAAACCGCTGTCGCCGCCATGCTGGATGCGCTGCTGGCGCGTCCCGAGGTCGACGCCGCCACCCTGGCCGTCTATGGCCTTGGCTTGGGCGGCTATTTCGCGCTGCGCGCGGCTGCCGCCGATACGCGCATCCGGGCGCTGGTGGTGAACTCGCCTATCGTTGACCTGGCCCGCTATACGCTGGGCTGCGTGCCGGACGACCCTGCGCAGGAAGCCGACCTGCTACTGGCCGTGGTGAACAAGGTGCCCGATAACGAATTCCCGCCCTTGCAGAAACACAGGTTCAAGGCGTCGTGCCGGCGCTATGGCGTGACGGGCTACCAAGCCTGGCTGGCCGCTTTGAAGGCCTATCGGGTCGAGGAAGATCACTTGCAGCGCATCAATTGCCCCTCGCTTGCCTTATGCGGCGAGAGCGAGGGAGCCGAGCCTATCGCCCAGTTCGAGACTTTCTGCGCCCAGGCCGGCGGCGCGGTAACCCGCTACCTGTTCACCACGCAGTTGGGGGCCGATATGCACTGCCAGTTGGGCAACCTGCCGTTGTCCAACGCGATTGTCTTCGATTGGCTGCAAGACCAGTTCCGCTAGAAACCGGCGCCTGCTCCCCAGGCCTATCGGTCAAGCCCGAGCTTGGCAATCGCAAACGGGGGTCAGACCCCCGTTTGCGGCGGCTGCGGCATGACGTTGCCGCTTTTAGCCGTACCTCAAGCTGGGACTGCCACCGGTTTTGCCTTGTCGGCAACGTTGTCCGCAAGCCCGGCGATGGCGCCGGGCGGGCCCAGTCTTACTTGTTGGGTTGCGGCGTGATGCGCAGATAGGGCTTTACTTCCTTGTAGCCCTTGGGGAATTTCTGCTTGAGCACTTCCGGGTCTTTGAGCGACGGTACGATGATCACGTCCTGGCCGTCTTCCCAGTTGGCGGGGGTGGCAACGCTGTGGCTGTCGGTCAGTTGCAAGGAATCGATGACGCGCAGGATTTCATTGAAATTGCGGCCGGTGCTGGCAGGGTAGGTCAGGGTCAGGCGCACCTTCTTGGCCGGGTCGATGATGAACACCGAGCGCACGGTGGCGGTGGCGCTGGCGTTGGGGTGGATCATGTCGTAGAGATCGGCCACCTTGCGGTCATCGTCGGCCAGGATGGGGAAATTCACCCGGGTGCTCTGGGTTTCGTCGATGTCGGCAATCCACTTGGTATGGGATTCCACCGGATCCACCGAGACGGCCAGCACCTTGACATTGCGCTTGGCGAACTCGTCGGACAGCTTGGCGGTGAAGCCCAGCTCGGTCGTGCACACAGGGGTGAAGTCGGCGGGGTGCGAGAACAGCACGCCCCAGCTGTCGCCCAAGTAATCGTAAAACCGGATCGGACCTGCTGAGGAGTCCTGCTCAAAATCGGGGGCGGTATCGCCCAGGCGAAGCGTGGCCATAGGGGGTCTCCAAAGTGTTGTCGGTTGGGTCGTGCGAATTGCGGTGAGGCACCTCATTATGGGCGATGCCGGCGCAGGGCGCAAAGGCCTGACAACCTTGGGGAATATGCTTATTCGCGTGTGGGGGGCAGCTCTCATGCCCCAGCAGTCCATGGCCAGCCCGATTTTTGCAAGCGGGATGGTATTGACGTAAAACCGGGGTCAGACCACGGTTTAAAAAGGAAACGTGGTCTGACCCCGGTTTTGCGCCACGGCGATCAGCCGAAACGGCCGGTGATGTAGTCTTCGGTTGCCTGTTTGGCAGGCTTCACGAAGATCTGGTCGGTGTCGCCGAATTCGATGAGTTCACCCAAGTACATGTAGGCGGTGTAGTCCGAGCAGCGGGCGGCCTGTTGCATGTTGTGGGTCACGATGACGACGGTGTAGTCGCTTTTCAGTTCGGCGATCAGCTCTTCCACCTTGGCCGTCGAGATCGGGTCCAGGGCCGAGCAGGGCTCGTCCAGCAACAGCACTTGCGGCTTGATGGCAACGCCGCGGGCGATGCACAGGCGTTGCTGCTGGCCGCCCGACAGGCTGTTGCCGCTCTGGTGCAGCTTGTCTTTCACTTCGTTCCACAGCGCAGCCTTGCTCAAGGCCCATTCAACGCGCTCGTCCATGTCCACCTTGTTGAGCTTTTCGAACAGGCGCACGCCAAAGGCGATGTTGTCGTAAATGCTCATGGGAAAGGGGGTGGGTTTCTGGAACACCATGCCCACCTTGGCGCGTATCAGCGAAATGTCCTGCTTGGACGTCAGCAGGTTCTCGCCGTCGAGGTTGATCTCGCCTTCGGCGCGCTGGCCCGGATAGAGTTCGAACATGCGGTTGAAGGTGCGCAGCAGCGTCGATTTGCCGCAACCGGACGGGCCGATGAAGGCCGTGACGCGGTTTTCCCTGATGGACATGTTCACATCACGCAGGGCATGGTATTTGCCGTAGTAGAAGTTCAGGTTCTTGACTTCGATCTTGGGGCGGGTAGCGAGGTTTTCCATTGCAGTTCCTGGGTGCATTTATTTACTGAACAGCGCGCGGGCGGTGATGTTGATGCCGAGCACCAGCAGCGTAATCAACGCCGCACCGGCCCATGCCAGGGTCTGCCAGTCGGGGAAGGGGCTGGCGGCGTACTGGAAAATCACCATGGGCAGGTTGGCCAGCGGCTGGTTCATGTTCAGGCTCATGAACTGGTTCGAGAGCGCGGTGAACATCAGGGGGGCGGTTTCACCGGCGATACGGGCGATGGCCAGCAGCACGCCGGTCACGATGCCGGACATGGCGGCGCGATAGCACACCATGGTGATCATTTTCCACTTCGGGCAACCCAGGGCCGCGGCGGCTTCGCGCAGGCTGTTGGGCACGAGCTTGAGCATGTCGTCGGTGGTGCGCACGACCACCGGAATGACGATGATGGACAGCGCGATCGCGCCGGCCCAGCCGGAATAGTGTCCGACCTGGGCGACATATACCGTGTAGACGAAAAGACCGATCACGATCGAGGGCGCGGAAAGCAGCACATCGTTGATGAAGCGGGTGGCGGGCGCGAGCCAGCCGCGCGAGCCGAATTCAGCCAGGTAGGTGCCCGCCAGCACGCCCACGGGCGTGCCGATCAGCACGCCCACGAACGACATCATGAAGCTGCCGATAATGGCGTTGAGCAGGCCGCCGGACGACCCGGGCGGAGGCGTTATCTCGGTGAACAGGGCCAGGGACAGCGAGCCCGCGCCCTTGACCAGCAGGGTGATGATGATCCAGAACAGCCAGAACAGGCCGAATATCAGGGCCGCCGATGACAGCGTGAGCATGACCTTGTTGGTCACGCTGCGGCGCCGGTATATCGGGTTTTGCATGTTGATTTGCGACATGGCGATAGATGCTGAAGAATTCGTTGCGTTGGAAGGCACAGGGGCGGCGCCCGATACGGGCGCCCAGGCGGCGCGTGTCAGGACTTGGCGCCGTCGCCACGTGCCAGGCGCATCAACATGACCTTGGACAGGGCCAGCACGATCGTGGTGATCAGGAACAGGATGAGTCCGAGCTGGATGAGCGCGGAGATCTGCAGGCCGCTGGCTTCATTGAACTCGTTGGCCAGCGCCGAGGCAATCGAATTGCCCGGCGCAAACAGCGAGCCCGTCATACGATAGGCGTTGCCGATCACGAAGGTAACCGCCATGGTTTCACCCAGCGCGCGTCCCAGGCCCAGCATGACCCCGCCCACGACACCCGCACGGGTAAAGGGCAGCACGATCTTGCTGGAGACTTCCCAGGTGGTGGCGCCCAGGCCATAGGCCGATTCCTTGAGCAGGGGGGGAACCAGTTCGAATACGTCGCGCATGACCGCGGTAATGAACGGGATCACCATGATGGCAAGGATGATGCCGGCGGTGAAGATGCCGATGCCGAAAGGAGGGCCCTGGAACAGCAGGCCGACACCCGGGATGTTGCCCAGCGTGTCGATCATGAAGGGTTGCAGGGTGCGCTGGAAAATGGGCACGAAAACGAAAAGGCCCCACATCCCGTAAATGATGGAGGGGATGGCGGCCAGCATTTCAATGGCGGTACCCAGGGGGCGCCGCAGCCATTTTGGCGAGAGTTCGGTCAGGAACAGGGCAATGCCGAAAGACACCGGGACGGCTATCAGCAGTGCGATAGCGGAGGTCAACAGGGTGCCGTAGATGGGAATCAGCGCACCGTAGCGGTCGTTGACGGGATCCCATTCGGAATCAAAAAGAAAGCCGATGCCGAATTCGCGAATGCTGTCCTGGCTGCCGTACAGCAGCGAGACGAGAATCGCTCCCAGCAAACAGAAAACCGCGAACGCAAAAAATCGCGTCACGTTTCTGAAGATGGCATCGAGCAGGGCGTTATTGGTTTGCTTCATTGGAGAGGGAGGTCGGGTGGAGGCCAGTGCCTGGTCGGCAACTGGCGGCCGGCACATATTATCAATTACTAAGCTCATAGTCGGTTTTCCCTCTCCTTCCGTTGTACGCGTACGCCGGTATCCATGGCTGGATACCGGCGTATTGTCATCAGATGACGCTTACTTCCAGACGGCCTTGCCGCCAGCGTCCTTCACGTCGCTGGACCACTGCTTCGCGATGGCGCTGGTAACGGCTTGGGGCAGGGCGACGTAATCCAGCGTTTTGGCTGAATCCGCGCCTTTTTCGAAGGCCCAGTTGAAGAAATCGAATACGGCTTTGGTGTTTTCGGGTTTGTCGGCAAGCTTGTGCACCAACACGAACGTAGCGCTGGTAACAGGCCAGGAGGCATCGCCCGGCTGGTTGGTCAGCACTACGCCCATGCCGGGGGCGCTGTTCCAGTCGGCGCCTTCGGCGGCGGCTGCGAACGCGTCGTACTCGGGCTGGACGAACTTGCCAGCCTGGTTTTGCAGCGCGGCGTGGGCCAGGCCGTTTTGCTTGGCGTAGGCATACTCAACATAGCCAATGGAGTTCTGCAGCTGTTTCACATAGTTGGCTACGCCTTCGTTACCCTTGCCGCCCTGGCCTACGGGCCACTTCACGGCCTTGCCTTCGCCAACGCTTTGCTTCCATTCGGCCGATACCTTCGAGAGGTAGTTCGTCCAGCCAAACGTGGTGCCCGAACCGTCCGAGCGGTGGACAACGATGATGTCGGTGTCCGGCAGCTTGACATCAGGGTTGCTCGCTACCAGGCGCGGATCATTCCACTTCTTGATCTTGCCCAGGAAAATGTCGGCCAGCTCTTCGCCGGTAAAGCGCAGCTTGCCGGGTTCGACACCTGCGATATTCACCACCGGCACGGTGCCGCCAATCACGGCCGGGAACTGCAGCAGGCCGTTCTTTTCCAGGTCTTCGCCCTTCATCGGATCGTCCGATGCGCCGAAATCGACCGTCTTGGCGGTAATCTGCTTGACACCACCACCCGAACCGATGGACTGGTAGTTCACCACGTTGCCGGTTTCGGCCTTGTAGTCGGCGGCCCAGCGTGCGTAGATGGGGTAGGGGAAGGACGCGCCAGCGCCGGTGATATCGGTGGCGTGCGCAGAGACGACTGCTGCGCCAAGGGCGACAGCAACCGAAACTTGTTGGAATACACGTTTGAACATGGCAGCTTCCTGTGTGCTCGTGGTAAGTGAAAACAGGGTTGTTTCTTCCTGTTGCCGTGCAGATTACAGCTCGGTCATGACAGAAACATGACAACCCGGCGCTCGATTACCACTTCCTCCATCAGGGCCAGATGGCTTGGCCGGATTTCGTACGGATGTCGGTCGCCCAGCGCTTGCGCACTTCGTCCGTTACGCTTTCGGGCAGCGCCACATAGTGCATCTCGTTGGCGGTGTCGCCACCCTTGCGAAATGCCCAGTCGAAAAATTCCAGCACCGCGCGGGCTTGTTCAGCGCGGCGCACCTTGCCGGGCACCAGGATGAAGGTGGCGCTTGCCACCGGCCAGGCCTGTTCGCCGGGCTGGTTGGTGAGCATCACGCCCATGCCGGGTACCGAGTTCCAGTCGGCGCTGGCCGCGGCCGCGGCAAAGGTTTCCGCAGTGGGCTGCACGACAGCGCCGGCCTGGTTCAGCAGCGCTACATAGGACAGCTGGTTTTCGCGGGCGTAGCCGTATTCCACATAGCCTATGGTGTGGCGCAATTGCTTCACATAGTTGGCTACGCCTTCATTACCCTTGCCGCCCTGGCCCGCAGGCCATTTGACTGCTTTGCCCTGGCCGACGCGCTGCTTCCATTCGGGCGATACCTGGGCCAGGTAGTCGGTCCAGCCAAAGGTGGTGCCCGAGCCATCCGAGCGGTGGACCACCAGGATCTCGGCATCGGGCAGTGCTACGCCAGGGTTGCGCGCAACCAGCCTGGGGTCGTTCCATTTGCGGATATTGCCCAGGAAAATGTCGGCCAGTTCCGGCCCCGACAAGGTGAGCTGGCCTGGGCCGACGCCGGGGATGTTCACAACCGGCACCGTGCCGCCCATGACGGCCGGGAACTGCACCAGGCCACGCTGTTCCAGCTCGGGCCCGGTCAGCGGGGCGTCAGTGGCGCCGAAGTCGACGGTGGGCTTGCTGATCTGCGCGACCCCGCCGCCCGATCCTATGGATTGATAATTGACGATATTGCCGGTGTCCTGCAGGTAGCGCGACGCCCAGGTGGCGTACAGCGGGAAGGGGAAAGAGGCACCCGCGCCCGTGATATCTGTTGCCAGTGCTGGCAATGTGGCCGTGGCCAGCGCCATGGCGGCCATGATTTTTATGCAAACACGTTTGAGCATCTCGTTTCCTAATTCCTTAAAGACCACCCGGCAAAGCCGCCCGGGCAGGGCCATCGAGGGGGCCGGGGTCGCCTGGGCGACCCCGCGACGGCGCAGCTTAACCGCGTTGCATGACAATTTTATGACAGTCATGAAATTGCAATGCGACTTGCCCCATATCGGCGGTGCGACAGCGCTAGGCCGGCGCCTGGTTTGATGAAGCCGAGAGACGCGCAATGATGTCCGGCAAGGGCATGGGCCTGGCGAACCAGTAGCCCTGGCCCAGTTTGCAACCGTTGCGGACCAGGAAGTCCCGCTGTGCCGTGGTCTCCACGCCCTCGGCTATCACCGACATGCCAAGGCTGTCGGCGATTTTCAGAATGGCGCCTGTCAGTGCCGCATCGTCCTGGCTATCGGGCAGGGCGCTAATGAACGAGCGGTCTATCTTCAGCCGATCGAAGGGAAAACGCTTGAGGTAGCTAAGCGATGAAAACCCCGTGCCGAAATCGTCCAGCGACAAGGTGACGCCCAGGGCCTTGAGGGCATGCATGGCCTGGCGCACGCCCGGCATATCCGTGACTGCCGCATGCTCGGTCATTTCCAGCTCGAGGTTGCGCCCGGGCAAGCCACAGTCTGCCAGTACCTGCGTGACCTCCCGCACAAAGTCGGCGTTTTCGAACTCATACGGACCGATGTTTACGGCCACCGGCACGTCCAGGAGGCCGCGCTCGATCAGCAGGCGGTTGTCGCGGCAGGCGCGCTCGAGCACCCAGCTGCCGATTCTTGGCATCAGGCCCTGTTCGGCGGCAAGCGGCAGAAATTTGTCGGGTGCGACCAACTGGCCGCTTGCGTCGCGCCAGCGTATCAACGCTTCCAGCCCACATACGGCGAGCGTGTCCAGCCGGAACTGCAACTGGTAGTGCAGCTCGAAGCGGCCGCAGTCGAGCGAGGCGCGCAGCTGGCTCGCCAGCAGGGCGTCCTGGCGCATGCGCTCATGCATGGCGGGTGTAAAGAAGGTAAAGCGCCCACGCCCCTCGGATTTGGCGTGGTACATGGCGATGTCGGCGAGCTTGAGCAATTGCGCGGCATCGCGGCCATCGGCGGGGCTGCGGCTGATGCCTATGCTCGCGCCGATGCGCGCCATGCGCACGCCGGCCTCGATGGGGGCCGCGAGAGCCTCGATCAGGCAGGCGGCAACCGTGTCGATACGCTCATCGCTGGCCGGGTGCATGACGATGGCGAACTCGTCGCCCCCCACCCGCGCCAGCAGGTCGCCGGTCTCCAGGCAGGCCTGCATACGGCGGCTTGCGGTGGCCAGCACCCGGTCCCCCATTTGGTGGCCGAAGTCGTCGTTGACGCTTTTGAAGCGGTCAAGGTCAACGAACAGTACCGCTGCCTGCGGCTCGGCGTTGCCGCCGGTGCGCTCCAGGGTGTCGCGCAGGCGCTCGTTGAAGAGGGCGCGGTTGGCGCAGCCCGTTAGCGTATCGTGGGTCGCCAGGTGCCGCATATGCATCTCGGAACGCTTGCGCTCGCTGATGTCGCGGCAGATGCCGACATAGAGCAGGCGGCCTTCGCTGCGGAATTCGCCTACGCTCAGGTGCATGGGAAACAGACTGCCGTCGCGGCGCAGCCCCGACACCTCGCGTCCGATGCCGATGATGCTGCACCGGCCCGTGGTTTGGTGGCGCGCCAGGTGATCGTCATGCTGGCTGGCATCCCCGGCCCCCATCAGCATGGAAATATTGCGGCCTAAGACCTCGTGCGTGCCATAGCCGAACATCCGGGTGGCGCTGCGGTTGAAGGCTTCGATCATGCCGCGCGAGTTGATCACGATAATGCTGTCGACGGCGGCTTCGAGCAAGGCGTCGGTAAGATCGGAGGAGATCGGGGCGGGAAGGCTGGTAGCGGAGGGAAGGGCAACTGCGGCAGCATCCATGGCGGATGCTGCGGTAAAAGATGGCGTAGCCATGGCGGCGTAATGCTGGCCAAGTCGTTGCCAGTCGAAATTGTTACTAATCGATAATTTTATTACGTAATGCGAATCGACGCCGGATAGGGGCGCGGCGCCACGTAGGCGGTGGCGCCCGTATCCCAGGCGCCACGTGCATCCGCAGGCGAGTTGCTGCAAATGCTGCAACGCGCTAAGCTTCTTTTCTTATGCCCGTTCATTATCCATGTTTGGGCAGCTTCGCTGCAGCCCTGGTGACTCGTCAGGTGCCTATGCGCCGCTTATATTGCTTTTCGCCATGCCACAAGCGTGTGCGAAGACCTTCGTTTCAACCTCCAGTGCCCGTTCCGATGAGCGTGCGCCGGGTCGGCAATGCGTGCGGGTCTAGCGGTTCCGTGAATCGCGAAACGCTGTGCGTGATGCCGGGCTCAGTGCAGGTTCGGTCTTGTCGTTGTCTTTGCAACGTCGGCAATCGGGGTGTGTCGCACCGGTTTGAAAGGAATCACAATGGAACTCAATGGCGCTGAAATTCTCGTGCGCTGTCTGGCTGACGAAGGCGTGGAACACGTTTTCGGCTACCCCGGCGGCGCCGTGTTGTACATCTACGACGAAATCTACAAGCAAGATCGTTTCCAGCACATACTCGTGCGGCACGAACAGGCGGCTGTCCATGCGGCCGACGCGTATTCCCGTTCTTCGAACAAGATCGGCGTAGCGCTGGTTACCAGTGGGCCCGGGGCCACCAATGCCGTCACCGGCATCGCCACCGCCTACATGGATTCGATCCCCATGGTGATCATCAGCGGCCAGGTTCCCACCGCCGCCATCGGTGAAGACGCGTTCCAGGAATGCGACACCATCGGTATCACCCGTCCTTGCGTCAAGCACAACTTCCTGGTCAAGGATGTCAAAGACCTGGCCGAAACCGTGCAGCGCGCGTTCTATATTGCGCGTACCGGCCGTCCCGGACCGGTCCTGGTCGACGTGCCCAAGGACATCACCGTCGCGCGTTGCAAGTACACGCCGCGTACCGCGCCTGTCACCATGCGCTCGTATGCACCGGTGGTCAAGGGCCATCAGGGCCAGATCAAGAAAGCCGTGCAGTTGCTGCGCAGCGCCGAACGTCCCATGATCTATGCGGGTGGCGGCGTGGTGCTCTCGAACGCGGCATCCGAGCTGACCCAGTTGGTCGACAAGATGGGGGCGCCTTGCACCACCACCTTGATGGGGCTGGGCGGCTTTCCCGCCAGCAATCGCCTCTATGTGGGCATGCCCGGCATGCACGGTACCTACGAAGCCAACATGGCCATGCAGCACTGCGATGTGCTGATCGCCGTGGGTTCGCGCTTCGATGACCGTGTCATCGGCAACCCCAAGCATTTCGCCCAGAACGCGCGCAAGATCATCCACATCGATATCGACCCGTCGTCGATCTCCAAGCGGGTGAAGGTCGATGTGCCCATCGTGGGCGACGTGCGCGATGTCCTGCAGGATCTCCTTGCCCAGCTCGATGCCGCCGGCGGCGTCAACACCGAAGCGCTGGCGCCCTGGTGGAAGCAGGTCGACACCTGGCGTGCGCGCGAGTGCATGAAGTACGCCCCGTCCGACGAGCTCATCAAGCCGCAAAGCGTGGTGGAAGCATTGTGGGAAATCACCGGAGGTGACGCCTTCGTTACCTCGGATGTAGGCCAGCACCAGATGTGGGCCGCCCAGTACTACCGCTTCGACAAGCCGCGGCGCTGGATCAATTCCGGTGGCCTGGGCACCATGGGCGTGGGCTTGCCCTATGCCATGGGCGTGCAGATGGCCAACCCCGATGCGGATGTCGCTGTCATCACGGGCGAAGGCTCGATACAGATGAACATCCAGGAACTCTCCACCTGCTTCCAGTACCACCTCACTCCCAAGGTGTTGTGCCTGAACAACCGATACCTGGGCATGGTGCGCCAGTGGCAGCAGATCGACTACGGCTCGCGCTATTCCGAATCGTACATGGATGCCTTGCCCGACTTCGTGAAGCTGGTGGAAGCCTATGGCCACGTCGGCCTGCGCATCGACAAGCCCGCCGACGTCAAGCCGGCCTTGCAAGAGGCTTTTGGCAAGCACAAGAAGCGCCTGGTGTTCATCGACTTCATTACCGACCAGTCGGAAAACGTCTGGCCCATGGTGAAGGCTGGCAAGGGGCTCACCGAGATGTTGCTGGGCTCGGAAGATCTTTAAGGAGGCACGCATGAGACACGTAATTTCCGTGCTTCTGGAAAACGAACCCGGAGCATTGTCGCGAGTGGTGGGGCTTTTCTCCGCACGCGGCTACAACATCGAAACGCTGACGGTTGCGCCCACCGAGGACGCCACCCTGTCGCGCATGACGATCGCCACGCACGGCTCGGACGACGTGATCGAACAGATCACCAAGCATCTGAACCGGCTGGTGGAAGTGGTAAAAGTCGTGGACCTTACCGAAGGCCCGCACCTCGAGCGTGAACTGATGCTCATCAAGGTGCGTGCGGTTGGCAAGGAGCGCGAAGAGATGAAGCGCATGGCGGATATTTTCCGTGGCCACATCATCGACGTCACTGACAAGACCTATACCGTCGAGCTCACCGGCGACCAGCGCAAGCTGGACGCCTTCATCGAAGCGCTGGACCGCACCTCCATTCTGGAAACCGTGCGTACCGGCAGCTGCGGGGTGGGGCGCGGCGAGCGCATTCTGAAAATCTGAAGACAATAAGGGCGGCGCCAGGCGCCGGCCCCCTGAATAGAACTGGAGAAACCAACGTGAAAGTTTTCTACGACAAAGATTGTGACCTGTCGCTCATCAAGGGCAAAACCGTTGCGATCATCGGCTACGGCTCGCAAGGCCACGCGCACGCGCTCAACCTGAACGACTCGGGCGTGAAAGTTGTGGTTGGCCTGCGCAAGGGCGGTGCTTCCTGGAACAAGGCCGTCAACGCCGGCCTGCAGGTTGCCGAAGTGGCCGACGCCGTCAAGCAAGCCGACGTCGTCATGATCCTGTTGCCCGACGAGAACATCGCCGAGGTCTACAACAACCAGGTTGCAGCCAACATCAAGCCGGGCGCAGCCCTGGCATTTGCCCACGGCTTCAACGTGCACTACGGCCAGGTCGTGCCGCGCGACGACATCGACGTCATCATGATCGCGCCCAAGGCTCCCGGCCACACGGTGCGTTCCACCTACGCGCAGGGCGGCGGCGTGCCGCACCTGGTGGCGGTCCACCAGGACAAGTCCGGCTCGGCCCGCGACGTGGCCCTGTCGTACGCCAGCGCCAACGGCGGCGGCCGTGCCGGCATCATCGAAACCAACTTCCGCGAAGAAACCGAAACCGACCTGTTCGGCGAACAGGCCGTGCTGTGCGGCGGTGCCGTCGAGCTCATCAAGGCTGGTTTCGAAACCCTGGTGGAAGCCGGCTACGCGCCCGAAATGGCCTACTTCGAGTGCCTGCACGAGCTCAAGCTGATTGTCGACCTCATCTACGAGGGCGGCATCGCCAACATGAACTACTCGATCTCGAACAACGCCGAATACGGCGAGTACGTGACCGGCCCGCGCATCGTGACCGAAGACACCAAGAACGCCATGCGCGCTGTTCTGAAAGACATCCAGACCGGTGAGTACGCCAAGAGCTTCATCCTGGAAAACAAGGCCGGTGCGCCCACGCTGCAATCGCGTCGCCGTCTGAACGCCGAGCACCAGATCGAGCAGATCGGTGGCCAACTGCGTCCGATGATGCCCTGGATCGCCAAGAACAAGCTGGTAGACCAGACCAAGAACTGATCCTCGTCTCCGCACGAGATGGCCGTCGCAAGGCGGCCAGCAGCAAAAAGCCGGCTATCGCATCAAGCGGTAGCCGGCTTTTTGCTGCTTGTTTTCAGATCTGGCCGGCCAGTTTCAGTTCGCTTTTGATGTAGGCGTAGTAGATAGGGGCTGCCACCAGGCCAACCAGGCCGAAGGCGGCTTCCATGAACAGCATCGCGCCCAGCAGTTCCCAGGCGCGGGCATGGATGCGCGACCCAACGATGCGCGCGTTCAGGAAATATTCGAGCTTGTGGATGATGACTAGAAAGGCCAGCGCCGAGATGGCCACATAGATCGAGATCGACAGGCTTACCACGACGATCACGGTGTTCGACACCAGGTTGCCCACCACCGGCAGCAGGCCGGCCACGAAGGTGATCACGACCAAGGTCTTGGCCATGGGCAGGTGGATGCCGAACATGGGCAGCACCAGCAAGAGGAATGCGGCCGTGAAGGCGGTGTTCAGGGTGGATATGCGTACCTGGGCGACCACGATCTGGCGAAAAGCCATGGCCAGCAGGCTGCAGCGTATGGTCAGCGTGCGCGACAGCGGACGCAGGGTGTCGGGAGGCCGGGCTTCTTCGAATGCCACCAGCGCGCCCAGGACCATCCCGATGATGACATGCACGACGGCGCTGACCGCGGTTTTTCCGGCCAGCTGAAGTTCGGCGATGTGTTCGCGCAGCCAGGCGCTCAGGTCGCGCTGCATGTGATCGACGTCGTTGGGCAGGTATTGCGTCAGCATCTCGGGCAGTTGCGTATGGGCAACCTGGATGATGCCCTGCAGCTTGACCTCGAGCGCGGGAAGGTGGTCGCTGAAACCCGCCAGCCACGCCAGGGCGGCCAGTATCAAGGGCGTGGTGATGGCGACCACCAGCGTTGCCAGCACGGCCACGGCCACGACCTGGCCTCGCCCTGAAAAACGCCCCGCAAAGTGCGGCGCCAGCGTGTGGATGAGCTGGTGCGCAAGCAGGCCCGTCAGCAGGGCCAGTAGTAAATGCAGGTGCAGCACCAGGAACAGCCCGATCGCAGCGATCGTCCAGCCGACGAGTTGTATGCGGGGTATGTGGGGAGCTTCCAGTGCTGGTGGGGTCATGTAGCGGAAATAAGAAAAACTTAAAGGCTGCCGTTGTCGTCGCTATCGTGGCTGTAGTATTTCACCCCGATCTTGATACGCTCACGGCCGGTTTCCCTGCGCCAGCGGTTGGTGTCGCGCAGCGAATACACGCAGCCACAGTATTCCTGCTGGTAGAACTGTTCGTCCTTGCTGATTTCTATCATGCGCGCCGAGCCACCCTTCTTGCGCCAGTTGTGCGTCCAGTAGGTAATGCCCGGGTAGCGCGCGGCTGCGCGCAGGCCGCAGTCGTTGATCTGGTTCATGTTCTTCCAGCGCGAGATGCCCAGCGAGCTGGTGATCACGGAAAAGCCGTGTTCGTGGGCATGCAGGGCGGTGCGCTCGAAGCGCATGTCAAAGCATTCGGTGCAGCGCTTGCCGCGCTCAGGCTCGTTTTCCATGCCTTTTACCCGTTCGAACCAGGGGTCGTAGTCGTAGTCGGCATCGATGAAGGGGATGTTGTGCTTATCGGCAAAACGAATGTTCTCGTCCTTGCGGATGTCGTATTCCTGGCGCGGATGGATGTTGGGGTTATAGAAGTAGATGGTGAAATCTATACCCGAATCCAGCAGGGCTTCCATGGGCTCGCCCGAACAGGGTGCGCAGCACGAGTGCAGCAGCAGTTTGTTTTCCTGGTTGGGCAGGGCGAGTTTTTCTCGTTGCAGAGTCGTCATGGTTGCGCTCCGGGACGTCAGCGTTGGTTCAGGGCGCGCTGGATTTTCTCATCAGTTTTATACTGACTCAGCGCGTAGACAGACCAGATCGCAGCGGGGATCCAGCCAATGATGGTGATCTGCAGTATCAGGCAGATGATGCCGGCAAACGGGCGGCCGATAGTGAAGAACTGCAGCCAGGGCAGCAGAAGGGCCAAAAGCAAACGCATGGTGATTCCTGACGAAGACGGTGGTGGTGCTGCCCGGATTCGATACGGGCAAAGCCTGTAATCGTACAATCATATCGGTTAATCTTGGCGGCATCATGCAAAAACCCTATTATCCGCACCCAATTTTCGCCCGCGAGGGCTGGCCCTATATGACGGCTGCCGTCGTTGTCGCCCTGCTGGCAACGGTATTCGGCGGCTGGTGGTCGATTCCATTCTGGCTGATTGCCCTTTTTGTCATCCAGTTCTTTCGCGATCCGCCCCGCCATGTGCCGCAGCAGCCCAATGCTGTGCTGTCACCGGCCGACGGGCGCATCGTGGTGGTGGAAGTCACGCAAGATCCCTACGCCAAGCGCGAAGCGCTCAAGATCAGCGTGTTCATGAACGTTTTCAACGTGCACTCCAACCGCAGTCCGGTAGACGGGCAGATCACCCAGCTGGAATATTTCCCCGGCAAATTCGTGAACGCGGACCTGGATAAGGCATCGCTGGAAAACGAGCGCAATGCCTTGCTGATCCGCACCGACAGCGGTATCACTGTCACCTGCGTGCAGGTGGCGGGCCTGGTGGCGCGCCGCATACTTTGCTACGTGAAGACGGGCGATCGCGTTGCTCGCGGCCAGCGCTACGGCTTCATCCGTTTTGGTTCGCGCGTCGACGTCTACCTGCCTCCCGATGCCCAGCCGCGCGTTGCGATTGGGGACAAGGTCAGCGCCACCTCGACGATATTGGCCGATCTTGCCCGTAACGACGCGGCCTGACAGGCATGGATCCTGCTGTTGACCCCGAGCAACCCTCGTCTGGATACCGAATGAACGAAACCGAAGCACAGGAGCGCCGCCGCCGCGGCATCTATCTGCTGCCCAACGCATTCACCACCGCGGCTTTGTTCGCCGGCTTCTATGCCGTCGTGCAGGCCATGAACAGCCAGTTCGAAGCCGCTGCCATCGCCATTTTCGTGGCCATGGTGCTCGATGGCATGGACGGCCGGGTGGCGCGCCTGACCAACACCCAATCGGCGTTTGGCGAGCAGTACGATTCGCTGTCGGACATGACCTCGTTCGGCGTGGCGCCGGCGCTGGTGATGTATGAATGGGCGCTGAAGGACCTGGGCCGGCTGGGCTGGCTGGCCGCCTTCATCTATGTCGCCTGCGCCGCCCTGCGTTTGGCGCGCTTCAATACCAATCTGGGGGTCGTCGACAAACGCTTCTTCCAGGGGCTGCCCAGCCCCGCCGCGGCCGCGCTGGTGGCCGGCTTCGTCTGGCTGGCGGTGGCGCATCTGATGCCCATCCGCGATGCCTGGCTGCCGTGGGCCGCGTTCTTCATTACGGTCTATGCCGGGCTGTCCATGGTGTCCAACGCGCCGTTCTACAGTGGCAAGACCTTTGCCCTGGGGCGCAGCGTGCCCTTCTGGGTGATCCTGGCCTTCGTGCTGGCGTTTGCCTTTGTGTCCAGCAACCCGCCTATCGTCCTGTTTGGCTTGTTCGTCATTTACGGACTGTCGGGCTGGGGCATTCTGGTGTGGCGCTGGCACCGTGCCCGCCGCCTGCAGCAGGCCCGGCGCGATGGCGGACCACCCCCGCCACCGACGCCGCCTTCGATGGAATCCTAGGCCGCCATAGCGGGAACCTTAAGCGGGCCACTTCGGTGGCCCGCTGTCGTATCCGGGTCTTATCGCCCGAATATCGAGTCCGCGTCGTAGGCGGGATCCGGGCCGGGATGAAAGTGCGTGACGTAGCCGGCATTGTCGAAATACACGTGCATCAGCGAATTCCAGACCGTGTCCTGAAGATAGGCGTACGACCAGACGCGTTGCGACGACCGGGGCAGGCCCACATTGGCGATCTGGGCCGGCGGGCCGAAGGTGCAGCGCACCTGGTCTGCGCTCCATTGGCCTTGGCGCAGCCTGGCGAAAGAGGCGTCGGTCAGTACCTGCTCGACACCCGTGGTGCTGCCATCGGGCGCGGCATTGGTGGCCCAGGATGCCTGGGAAAAAGGTTGGCCGGACCACACCAGGCGCTCGCCGCCGTCGGGTAGCGGGCAAGTAACCGAAGGCCTGCCCATGTCGGCCATGACCTGGGTGGCGGGTGTCCCGGGCGGCATGCGCTGCGAGGGGGTGGCACAGCCGGCCAGCGCCAGTGCTGCACCGATGGCCAGGTACCATCGACGTGTGGCGCCAGAAGGAATGCACAGCATGATGTTCTCCAGAGACGCAAGCGGTTGGCGTCGTTTTTCAATTTTAGGGTAGAATTGCGGGTCCGGTCGTTTTGGCCGGCATCTGAACAACTTCACGGCAAGGCACCTCGGCTTTGCCGCATGTATGGAGAGGACTATGTCTGTAGCCGACATCAACAAGGCTGATATCGTTGGTCAATTTCAGCGCGCACAGGGCGACACTGGTTCCCCTGAAGTGCAAGTAGCACTGCTCACCGCCCGCATCAACGAACTTACCGATCACTTCAAAGAGCACAAGAAAGATCACCATTCGCGTCGTGGCCTGCTTCGCATGGTAAGCCGTCGCCGCAAGTTGCTCGACTACCTGAAGGGTCGCAACCCCGATGCTTACCGCTCGCTGATCGAAAAGCTCGGCCTGCGCAAGTGATCATCCGTTCGACCATGTCGAACGCAACCGTGGTCGTGGCGATTTAATCGCCGCGACCACGGTTTTTTTATGCAAGGAATATTGCCATGTTCAACAAAGTGACCAAATCGTTCCAATATGGTCAGCACACTGTCACCCTGGAAACCGGCGAGATTGCTCGCCAGGCTTCGGGCGCAGTGCTGGTGACGATAGACGATACCGTGGTGCTGGCAACTGTCGTGGGCGCCAAGAAGGCCAAGCCCGGCCAGGACTTCTTCCCCCTCACCGTTGATTACGTAGAGAAAACCTATGCCGCCGGTCGTATTCCCGGCGGTTTTTTCAAGCGCGAGGGCAAGCCCTCCGAGAAAGAAACACTCACGTCGCGTCTGATCGACCGTCCGCTGCGTCCGCTGTTCCCGGAAGGTTTCTACAACGAAGTGCACGTTGTGCTGCACACGCTGTCGGTCAACCCTGAAATCGATCCGGACATCCCCGCGATGATCGGCGCCTCGGCTGCGCTGGCAATTTCGGGTATCCCGTTCAATGGCCCCATGGGCGCCGCCCGTGTCGCTTATATCGACGGCCAATACCTGCTGAACCCGACCGCCACGCAGCTGAAGTCCTCGCAATTGGACCTTGTGGTTGCCGGTACCGACGCAGCCGTGCTGATGGTCGAATCCGAAGCGCAGCAGCTGTCCGAAGAAATCATGCTGGGTGGCGTGGTCTACGGCCACGAGCAACTGCAAGCCGTCATCAACGCCATCGACGAGCTGGTGCGTGAAGGTGGCAAGCCTGAATGGGACTGGCAGCCTGCCGCCAAGAACGAGCCGCTGATCGCCGCCGTTCGCGCCACCGCTACCGAAGGCCTGAAGGCCGCCTATCAGCTGCGTGACAAGCAAGAGCGCACGCTCAAGCTGCGTGAAGTCACCGCCGACGCCAAGGCTCGCCTGGCCGCCGACGCTGAAGCCGCGCAGCAAGCCGCGCCGGATTCCGTCGAAGTCGACAACATCCTGTTCGAAGTCGAGTCCGAGCTTGTCCGCGGCCAGATTCTGAACGGCGAGCCGCGTATCGACGGACGCGACACCCGCACGGTGCGCCCGATCAGCATCCGCCTGGGCGTGCTGCCGCGCGCCCACGGCAGCGCACTGTTCACCCGTGGTGAAACGCAGGCGCTGGTGGTGGCCACCCTTGGCACCAAGCAGGACGAGCAGATCATCGACGCCCTGATGGGCGAGTACCGCGACCGCTTCCTGTTCCACTACAACATGCCTCCGTTCGCCACCGGCGAAACCGGCCGCATCGGCTTCACCAAGCGCCGCGAAATCGGCCACGGCCGCCTGGCCAAGCGTTCGTTGGTGCCCCTGCTGCCCGATTCCCAGGATTTCCAGTACACCATTCGCGTGGTGTCGGAAATCACCGAGTCCAACGGCTCGTCGTCGATGGCGTCGGTGTGCGGTGGCTCCCTGGCCATGATGGATGCCGGCGTGCCGGTGAAAGACCACGTTGCCGGCGTTGCCATGGGCCTGATCAAGGAAGGCGGCAAGTTCGCAGTCCTGACCGACATCCTGGGCGACGAAGATCACCTGGGCGACATGGACTTCAAGGTGGCGGGTACCGTCAACGGTATCACCGCGCTGCAGATGGACATCAAGATCCAGGGCATTACCAAGGAAATCATGCAGGTCGCGCTGGCCCAGGCTCGCGACGGCCGCTTGCATATCCTGCAGGCGATGAAGGGTGCGCTCGATAGTTCGCGTGGCGAGCTCTCGGCATTTGCCCCGCGCATGCTCACCATGAAGATCAATCCGGAAAAAATCCGCGACGTGATCGGCAAGGGCGGCGCCACCATCCGTGCGCTGACCGAAGAAACCGGTACGCAGATCGACATTTCGGATGACGGCACCATCGTCATTTCCAGCGCCGACCTGGACCGTGCCCGCGACGCCGAGCGTCGTATTTCCGACCTCACCGCCGATGTGGAAGTGGGTCAGGTCTACGAAGGCAGCGTGCTGCGCCTGCTCGACTTCGGCGCCATCGTCCAGGTGTTGCCAGGCCGTGATGGCCTGCTGCACATCTCGGAAATCGCAAACTACCGTATTGCGAACATCAACGATGTGCTGAAAGTGGGCCAGCAGGTTCGCGTCAAGGTCATCGAGGCCGACGACAAGGGCCGCCTGCGTCTGTCGGTCAAGGCCATTGGTGGACTGGAAGCCCAGACCGCCGAAGCCGCACCCGCAACGGATGCGCCGGCTGAGTAAGCACTAGGAAAAGGGGGCAACCCCTTTCCTGGCAACAGGGGCCAAGCCAGCTGTCCGGTAGTACCGGGCGGCAGGCTTGGCCCCTGTTCTATTTTCTGCCTGCATGGCGTGAAGTCGGGCTTGGCCTGGCATCACGCCATGCGGGCTATGGGCGGGACGCTGGCTCGCGCAGCATGCCCAGCACGTCGGGGCCGGCCATGGCCGGCCCCGACGGCCCCGTGGCCAGGGTGTCGAGGAATTTTTCCAGATGGCCGATATGGGGCAGCATGGTGCCATAGAAGCGGATGCCGCCCGCATCCTGCACCAGCAGGGTGGGGAAGTTCTCGATATCGTCATCGTCGGTCAGCTCGGGATGGTCCTCGATTTCTATCCACACGAAAACGTGGTTCGGCAGGCGTTGCGCCAGCGCCTGGAATTTGGGCAGGTATTCGCGGCAGGTGCCGCACCAATCCGCGCACAGGCAGGCCACCAGGGTGATGCCGGCTTGGGCCAGCCGGGCTGTCAGAAGAGGGTCGTCAGGAGTGTGTACTGGCACGGCGGGCGGCAGGGCATTGGTTGTGCAGGCATTGTAAGCCGCTCGCAGGCTGCTCATCGTAGCGGTACACTTCCAAGATGAACCAGACTATTACCCCCATGGGCAGAGTTGGCGGCGTCAGCCGGGCTTTTACGCGCGCAATCGTTTCACAGTTTCACCCACGCATGCTGATGGCGCTACTGCTGCCATTCGTGGTGGTGCTGGTCGGCTCGGCGGTTTTGCTGTGGCTGTTGTGGGAACCGGTCACCTTGTGGCTAAGCAACACCGTCATGCAATGGCCCTGGATGCAGCAGGTCGACGCCTGGGTTGTGGCGATAGGCCTGGTCTCGCTCAATATCTGGCTGGTACCGATAGCCGCTACCTTGATCCTGCTGCCCTTTGCCGGGCTGCTGGGCCTGGCCATCGCGGCAGTCTTCATCATGCCCATCGTTCTTCGCCATCTGGCCGGCGGCGCCTATGCCGATGTGAAGCCACGCGGGCGGCTGGGTTTTGCCGTCAGCGGCTGGAACGCGATCTGGGTCATGGTGATTTTTGTGGGTGGCTGGCTGCTTACCATGCCGCTGTGGCTGATTCCCCCGTTGGCGCTGATCCTGCCCACCCTGTGGTGGACCTTCGCCTTCACTCGCATGCTGCGCCTGGATGCGCTGGCCGACTACGCCACACCGCAAGAGCGTCGCCTGCTGATTGCGCGTCATAATGGCGAGTTCTGGCTATTGGGCCTGATCTGCGCCTTGCTCAGCCTGCTGCCGCCGGCCTGGTTCTTTCTGCCGGTGTTTTCTTCCCTGCTGTTTGCCCACTTCGGACTCGAGGCTTTGCGCAACCAGCGTGCGCAAGAGGCGGCTCCCAGAGTGGAACCACCTGCGGGAACGCCCGAAACCATCTCTTATCGAACACTCCCACCGGTGCAGCCATGACTCACTCCGCAACACCCGAGCGCCGTTTCGGCCTGATCATCGTAGGGGACGAGATTCTTTCCGGTCGACGCCAGGACCAGCACTTCGCCAAAATCGTGCAGCTGCTGGCTGACCGTGGCTTGCAACTGGCATGGGCCAACCTGATAGGCGACGACACCGATCAATTGGTTGATACCTATCGCCGCAGCTTTGCCAGCGGCGATATCGTGTTTTCATGCGGTGGCATTGGCGCGACACCGGACGACAAAACCCGCCAGGCGGTCGCCGAGGCGCTGGGAGTGGCTGTGGCCCTGCACCCCGAGGCGGACGAGCTCATCTCGGCGCGGTGCGCGGCCATGGCCGAAAAGGGCCAGGGCAGTGCCGATATGAGCACGCCGGAAAACCAGCAGCGCCTGCGCATGGGGGAATTTCCCGTTGGCTGTGCGATCGTGGCCAATCCCTACAACCAGATTCCCGGGTTCTGGATTCGCGACCATACTTTCGTGCCGGGCTTTCCGGTGATGGCATGGCCCATGATCGAGTCCGTGCTCGATTCCCGATACAAGGCCCTGCATCATCGTCGGCCCCGCGCCGAACATAGCTTCATTGTGTTTGGCTTGCCCGAATCGCGCATTACACCGGCCCTGCAGGATATCGAGCGGCTCTGGCCTGGCCTGCGCAGTTTCAGCCTGCCCAGCATGGGCGCAGGTGGACGCCCGCATATCGAGCTGGGCGTCAAGGGCGAGCCCAAGGCGGCATTGGCCGCCCTCGAGCACCTGCGTAACGAGGCCGTGCGCCTGGGCGGCGAACTGGGAACCTGACGATATTTGCCCCCGATAGTTGTCGTTCCGGTTTGCGTCGTAAACTCTAGCCTTCTGTTGCACCCAAAAGCTCATGCCCCGCCCCCGCGCAATAGCTCCCCTTGTTCTTGATCCAGGCGAAGCCCCGCCTCGTATCGCCATCCAGGTGCTCGAGCGCGCCATGCGCCTGCTCGACGCCCTGGCCGAACGCTCGGGGCCGGTCAGCTTGAAAGACCTGGCCCTGGCCACCGAGTTGCATCCATCCACCGCGCATCGCATTTTGAACGACCTGGTTACCGGCCGCTATATAGAGCGGACCGAAAACGGGTACTACAGCCTGGGTATGCGCCTGCTCGAGCTCGGCCACTTGGTCAAGACGCGTCTGAGTGTGCGCGAAGTCGCCTTGATACCCATGCGCGAACTGCACGAACTGACCGGGCAGACGGTCAACCTCTCGGTGCGCCAGGGTGATGAAATCGTGTATGTAGACCGGGCCTATAGTGAACGCTCGGGCATGCAGGTGGTGCGCGCCATCGGTGGACGCGCGCCGCTGCACCTTACGTCTACAGGCAAACTGTTCCTGGCAGCGGTGGACGACCGGCAGGTGCGCTCGTATGCTACCCGCACCGGGCTCGTAGGCAATACGCGCAACAGCCTGACAGACCAGGTCTTGCTCGAGCGTGAGCTCAGCCTGGTGCGTCGCCACGGCTATGCCCGCGATAACGAAGAACTGGAGCTGGGGGTGCGATGCATCGCGGCCAGTATTCGGGACGAGGCTGGCCGCCTGATTGCGGGCTTGTCGATCTCGGCACCGGCCAGCCGCCTGAAAGACGAATGGATTACCGATCTGACCGAGACGGCGGCCAGGATCTCAAAGGCCCTGGGTTATCAGGGCCAGTGAATCGAGCTTGCACCACGCACATGTGAGCCCAGGGCGCCAAGCCGCCGTGAACGACGGCTTGGGCTTGGCGTCTGCGGTCTTATTGTGGTTGGATGCCGGCTTTGCGAAAGAGTTTTTCCCACTGCGGAACCTGCTGCTTGACCTTGTCGGCCAGCGCCTGCGGGTTGGCATCGTTCACTAGGACGGTAGCGCCAAGCTCTTTCATGTTGGCCTGGAATTTTTCGTTGGCCATGGCCGATTGCAGTGCTTTCTGCAGCCTGTCCACGACAGGCTGGGGTGTGCCCTTGGGTACCCACATACCGTGCCAGATACCGACTTCGAAATCTTTGTAGCCTGATTCGTCCATCGTGGGCAGCTCGGGCAGGGTGGGCACCCGCTCGAGGCTGGTAACCGCGTAGGCCTTGACGGTGCCGGCGCGTATCTGTTGGGTGGTGTTGGTGGTTTGGTCGCAGAGCAGATCTACCTGCTTGCCCAGCAGGTCTTTCATGGCCGGGGCGGTGCCGCTATAGGGTACGGTAAGCAGATCCAGGCCCAGGGCATCCATGAGCATGGTGCCGCACAGGTGCGAGGCCGCACCCACGCCGGCGTTGGCCAGCGAGACCTTTTCCTTGTTGGCCTTCAGGTAATCGACCAGCTCTTTCACGTTGTTGGGCGGGAAGTCGCGGCGGGCGATGATGGTCATGGGTACATCCACCACCAGGCCTACTGGCTGGAGGTCTTCCGGCTTGTAGCCCGGGTTCTTGTACAGCGAGGGCGCGGTCGAGAAGCCGATGTGCATCAGGAGGATGTTGTAGCCATCGGGGTCGGCACGGGCAACCTGGGTTACGCCTATGGTTCCACCGGCGCCGCCTTTGTTCTCGACGATAATGGGTTGACCCAGTTCGCCCCGCATGGCCTCGGCCAGCGACCGGGCAACGTTGTCTGTGGGGCCGCCCGCGGCAAAAGGTACGATCATGTTGATCGGGCGCTCGGGGTAGTCGGCGGAATGTACGGCGCTAGCCGAGATCAGGCTGGCGGCGCCCAGCAGGGCGGCGACGGTGTGGCGTAACGTAAGATGCATCTGTGTGTCCTTGAGAAGCCAGTGCGCCGAAGGCCGGGATGCTCGTCGTTCGAGTTCTCTCGGCCCAGCGTGCGCATAGCGCAAGTATTGACAACGTCGCCTGGCTGCACAACCGGGAATACCCTGTTTCACGGCATTACCCCGGGCTGCGGTTCGTACAAAAACTTGCACATCCGCAGTTGTTGCGATGCATCAATTAAATTGACATCGCCAAAAACCTCGGTAGAATGGAACTTGTGCAGTGCAGCAAATCCAGTGCGCTCATTCTGTTGCTGCTTATCCGTCCTGCTTCATTCCGGATCTGGCTGCGCATCCAAATTACGTAGTATGCCTCCCAAGGAGATCCCACATGTCCGCATTCCCCCAGCAAGTACTAGCCAACCAGAAAGCCTCTCTTGAAGCCTTCCTGGCCCTGCAGAACACGGTATTCGCCGGTTTCGAGAAGCTGGTCGACCTGAACTTGCGCGTTGCGAAGGCGACGCTGGACGAAGCAACCCAGAAGGCCCAGGAAGTCATTGCGCTGGAAGATCCGCAGCAGGCGATTGCGTTTGCGACTTCCCTGGCGCAGCCCTCGGCCGAAAAGGCGCTGGCTTATGGCAAGAATGTCTATGACATCGTGTCGGGTGTGCAGGTGCAGGTCAGCAAGTTGACCGAGACCAAGATCGCCGAAGGCCAAAAGCAGCTGGCCGAAGCCATCGAGCAGGCTTCGAAGAACGCACCGGCCGGTTCGGAAAGCGCCGTGGCTTTCGTGAAATCGTCGCTGGCAACGGCAACCTCGGCATACGATTCGTTGTCCAAGGCTGCCAAGCAGGCCGCCGAAGTCACCGAAGCGAATATCGCCAAGGCCGCTACCGCCTCGTTCGATGCCGCGGCAGCCAATGTCTCGCTGGACGAGGAAGCCAAGCGCCGCAATAGCGGCACGAGCAACCGCCGCCCGTCGTAAGTCTTTCGGGTTTGGGCATGTCGCATAGCGGCATGCCCGGCCAAGCAGGCCCAGCATGGTTGTCCAGGCTGGGCCTGTGGTGTTTTATGAAGCCCCGAAAGGGGCTTCGTCGTTGGCGCCGGCCAGAATCAGGCCAGGGCGCGCACGCATTCCTTGACCAGTGCGGGGCCACGGTAGATCAAGCCGCTGTACAGCTGTACCGCATCGGCGCCGGCCTGGATCTTGGCGCGCGCATCGGCACCTGAGAAAACGCCTCCGACGCCGATAATGGCAAGGGCGGGGCCGGCCTGCCGGCGCAGCCGCTCTATGACAACCAGCGATTTCTCGTGCACGGGACGCCCGGACAAGCCGCCCGCTTCGTTGCCGTGCGGCAGGTGGGCAACGGCGTCGCGCGCCAGGGTGGTGTTGGTGGCGATCACGCCATCGATGCCCATGCGCGGCAGGATATCGGCAATGGCGTCGATCTGGTCGGTATCCAGGTCGGGCGCGATCTTCACGACCAGGGGAACATCGTGGCCATGTTGGCTGGCCAGTTCGCTGCGGGTGTCGCGCAGTCGTTCCAGAAGCTGGGTCAGCTCGTCGCCGCCCTGCAGCGAGCGCAGGTTCTTGGTGTTGGGCGAGGAAATATTCACCGCAATGTAGTCGGCATGGGGAAAGACCGCCGCCATGCCCTTGACGTAGTCATCCGCCGCGAGTTCCAGGGGGGTGTCGCCGTTCTTGCCGATGTTCAGCCCCAGGATGCCGCCCTGTTCGCGAAAACGGCTGCGCTTGACGTTGTCGATGAAGGCGGCCAGCCCGTGGTTGTTGAAGCCCATGCGGTTGATCAGCGCCTGGGCTTGGGGCAGCCGGAACATGCGCGGCTTGGGGTTGCCCGGCTGGGCCCGGGGTGTCACCGTGCCAACCTCGACAAAGCCGAAGCCCAGGCTTGCCAGGGCGTCGATGTATTCGCCATTCTTGTCCAGGCCGGCGGCCAGGCCCACGGGGTTCTTGAGCCGCATGCCCATCAGCGTGGTCGGGGCCAGCGGGGTGGGCCCGGCGCAGCGCGTGAGGCCCAGGCTATGCGCTCGCTGCAGGCTGCGCAGGGTAACTTCATGCGCGGTTTCGGCATCCAGCGCGAATAGCGCGGGGCGGGCCAGGGGATAGGCTTGGAAGATCATCGACATCGTATGTGGGCAGGAAAAGAGCCGGCGCTATTGCGCCGGATCGGTGGCGGGCGCGGGAAGTTCGCGCCACTCGCCTTGTATTAGCCCCTCGATGGGGCGAAATGCGGTTTTATATGCCATTTTAGGGCTAGCCGCGATCCAGTAGCCAAGATAAAGCCATGGCAGGTTCAGGCTGCGGCATTGTTCTATTTGCCAGAGGATATTCCAGGTGCCCAGGCTGCCCGGATATTCGGGGTCGTAGAAGGTATAAACCGACGACAGGCCGTCGTTTAGCACGTCGATAATGGACACCATGACCAGCTGACGCTGCTCGTCGCGGAACTCGACCAGTCTGGTGTTGACGCCGCTGGCCAGCAGGAACTGCGCGTATTGCTCACGGTTGTCGTGATCCATGCCGCCACCAGCGTGACGGTTGGCCTGGTAACGCTGGTATAGCGCAAAGTGCTCGCTGGACCAGTTCAGGCTGCCGACCAGCGGCTGCAGTTCGGCATGCTTGCGCCAGGTCTTGCGTTGGGTGCGGTTGGGCGTAAAGCGTGC
This sequence comes from Verticiella sediminum, assembly GCA_040392445.1. GTDB lineage: Bacteria > Pseudomonadota > Gammaproteobacteria > Burkholderiales > Burkholderiaceae_B > Verticiella > Verticiella sediminum_A. The sequence goes on along the minus strand of JBEBVZ010000026.1, from coordinate 19,132 downwards.
GGTGGGCACGCGCACCGGCACGCAGGCGCGGCAGCCATCGCAATACGGCCGGTACGTAAAAGTGCCGCTACGGCGAAAACCGGCAGCAACCAGCGCGGTATAGGTATCGGCATTGACCAAGTGGCTGGGCGTGGCCACCTGGGAACGAGCCTGCCTCCCGGGCAGGTAGCTGCAAGGGTAGGGGGCGGTTGCATAGAACTGAACAACCGAGAACGGGAGTTCCTGCAGGCGGCTCATGATAGTTCCATGATACCAGCGCACCCGGGCCGTGCATCGTTATTGAGACAGTTTCAGGACTGTAGCCTGCCATCGGCCTGCAGCACGCCACGGCCCCAGGGCAGATCTGCCTGGGTGACGGCATCGCGGATATGCGCCAGGAACTCGCTGCGGGCGATAGTGTGGCCGCCCATGCGGGCCAGGTGGGCGGTGTCCTGCTGACAGTCGATCATGGCAACGCCGTGCCGACCCACGAAGGCCACCAGGTAGGCCAGGGCAATCTTGGAGGCATCGCTGACCCGCGTGAACATGGATTCGCCAAAGAACATGCGGCCCAGGGAGACCCCATACAGGCCACCGGCCAGTTCGCCGTCGATCCAGGTTTCTATCGAGTGCACCTGGCCGGCCTCGTGCCATTGCGCATAGGCGTCCTGTATGGCTTGCACGATCCAGGTGCCGTCCTGTTGCTGACGGGGCGCGGCGCAGGCGGCGATCACCTGCGCGCAGGCGGTGTTCATGCGAACCTGTATGGGCAGGCCGCCCGTGGCGATGCGGTTGAGCTTCTTGCGCAGGGCCCGGCCGGGTGAAAAACAGGCCGGTCGCAGGATCATGCGTGGGTCCGGGCTCCACCACAGGATGGGTTGGCCATCCGAAAACCAGGGGAAAATACCGTTGGCATAGGCCGCCCGCAGGCGGGCCACCGACAAGTCACCCCCCATGGCCAGCAGCCCGTCCGGTTCCTGCAAGGCAAGTTCGGCCGGAGGGAAGGGCGTGTGGCGGCCTAGCAAGGTGAGGGCCACGAGGAATCAGCCGCGTTTTTGCAGTGCCAGGTAATGAACGCCGAAACTGCCGCGCCTGCGGTCTTCGAAAAAACGTTCGAGAGTCAGTGATACCGTGCGAAATGCCAGCTCTGACCAGGGGATGTCGGCTTCCGATACCCAGTGCGCTTCCAGGGTTTCCTGGCCGGGCGCAAGAGACGGATCGAGTACCTGGGTAAGAAAAAAGCTGTGCACCTGGTCGGCCTGCGGCACATCGATGACGCTGAACAGCGAGCCGACCTCGGTTTGCAAGCCGGCCTCTTCCAGTGTCTCGCGTTGGGCGCCTGCGGCACTGGTTTCGCCCAGTTCCATGAAGCCTGCCGGCAGCGTCCAGTAGCCGTAGCGCGGCTCGATGGCGCGCTTGCAAAGCAGGATCTGGTCTTGCCAGACGGGTATCGTGCCAACCACCATGCGAGGGTTCTGGTAGTGTATGGCGCCGCATTTTTCACAGACGTCGCGCATGCGGGTGTCGTCTGGCGGAATGCGCTTGACCAAAGGCGCTGCACATTGAGAGCAGAAGCTCTGCGTGCGCGGAGCGGGAAAATACGCGAGGGGGCGGGCGAGCTGTTGCATGCGTTGCATTCTACCGGGTCATCGGAAAAAATGGCGGCTGTATTGATTTAAGGTTTGCTTTCGGCGTGATCTCTATTTGATACTGCGAATAATTCGCATTCATGATATATTTTTGTCCCTATCGGTTTTACGCCGACAGCCGCTGCTTGCAGCCGCGGGCGATCCGGCCTACAGCATGCTCGTGCTGCATACCAAGCCTTGTGTTCCTTCTGGTTGTACCCGATGACCGTTTCCGATTCCTGGCGTTCCAGCGCCTCGCCTGCACTCAAGGTGGGCGCAGCGATTGCCGTCCTGGCCGTGCATGCCGGCGTGGCCGCTACCTTGATATTCGCCAAGCCCGAACAGGTGAAGATCGAGGAGCCGCAAGCCGTCCAGGTGCGGTTCGTGGAAATCGCGCCCGAGGTCCAGGAGGCCCAGGCGCCACCAGGTGAGCCGGCCGCGCCCGAACCGACACCCCCGGCTCCGCCCGAGGAGGTCGAGCCGCCGCCGCCCGAGCCTCCCCCGGAAGTGCCTGAGCCGCCGCCGGAGCCACCTCCTCCTCCGCCGCCGCCCGAGCCGCCGCCCAAGCCCAAGCCGCTGCCGCCACCGCCGCCACCGCCGCCACCCAAGCCGGCGCCACCCAAGCCGCAGCCGCCCAAGCCCAAGCCGGTGAAACCTGTGCCCACGCCGCCTACGCCCGTAGTGAAGTCGCTATTGGAAGACAAGCCGCCGGCAGGCACGCCTGATGCCAGCGCGCAGCGTTCGGCCGCGCCGGACCGGCCTGTCGCCCCACCCAGCGACAAGCCGCGCATGATAGGCAGCGTCGATTACGTGGGCCGCCGTCCGATGCCGGAGTATCCCCGGGCGTCGCAGCGCATGCGTGAAGAGGGCCGGGTCGTGGTGCGCGTGCTGATCGATGTGCGTGGCAATGTCCAGAGCGCCACCATACAGCGTTCGTCGGGCTTCGGCCGTCTTGACGAGGAAGCGATGAAGGCTGCGAATCGCGCGAAATTCCGTCCCTATACCGAAAATGGCGTGCCATACCCCGCCATGGCCGATCTACCTTTCGACTTCAAGTTGAGATAAAAAATGTCCGAATCGACTAACGCTATTCCAGGCCAATCCGGCACGCCTGCCGTGGCCCTGCCTGACCCGGCAGCCGCTGCCGCGGTACAAAACCAGGCTGCGGTATCCACGACCCAGGTTCCGGATGCCTCGTCGCAGGGCTTTATGCACTTCATCGGGCAAAGCGACGTCATCGGCAAATCGCTGTTCGCGATTCTGCTGATCATGTCCCTGGCCAGTTGGTACCTAATCGTCGTGAAGTCGATCTCGAATATGCGTACCAAGCACCGGGTGCGCATATTCCTCGACAAGTTCTGGCACTCGACTTCGCTGGATGCGGTGGCCAACGAGATCAATACGCATGGCGCGCAAGATCCTTTTTCGCATCTCACGAGCCATGCCATGCATGCCCGTAATCACCATGCCAAGTTCGGTGCGTCCAAGCTTGAAGAGGCCGGCACCCAAAGCGACTTCGTGATGCGCACCATGCGCAAGGTGATAGACGAAGAAACCGCCAAGCTGGAAAGCGGCCTGACCGTGTTGGCTTCGGTTGGCTCCACCGCGCCTTTCGTCGGCCTGTTCGGCACGGTCTGGGGTGTGTACCACGCCCTGGTCGCCATCGGCATGGGGGGCGGTGCCACCATCGATCGCATCGCCGGCCCGGTTGGCGAGGCGCTGATCATGACCGGTGTCGGCCTGGCCGTGGCCATTCCCGCGGTGCTGGCGTTCAACGCTTTTGTGCGCCGTAACCGGGTTCTGCTGTCGCAGCTCGATGCTTTCGCCCACGATCTGTACGCCTTCCTGACCACCGGGCAGCAAATCGATACCGATGGCCGGGTGCGCTCCATCCGCTAAGCCGGGTCGCCGGCTCGCGCCGGCCCCGTTGCGTCAACGCAAAGGAAAAAACTTATGGCTTTCGGTGGATTGAACAGTGGCGGGCATAGCAGCCAGCCGCAATCCGAAATAAATATGGTGCCGCTGATCGACGTCATGCTGGTGCTGCTGGTGATCTTCATGATTACCGCGCCGCTGTTGTCGCATTCGATCGTGATCGACCTGCCGCAGGTCAGCGCCCAACCGGTCAAGGAAGAGCCGGTGGTCATTGACCTGGCAATAGACGGGAATGGCGCCATTTACTGGAACGAGCAGCCCGTGGGCAGCGCTGAATTGCCGGCCCGCTTGCGCGAGATCGCGCAGCAAAAGCCCCAGCCGGATCTGCAATTGCGTGCCGACCAGGATACGCGCTACGAGATCCTGGCCGAAATCATGGGCGAGGCGAATCGGGCCGGCGTCAAAGGCATAGGTTTTGTCACGACGCCGGGGTCGGCGAAAAAGCCCGACGCCTCGACGGCTGCCGGCCCACCCGCGGTGAACTGAGTTAGTTTGCCGGCGCGCCCGCCACGGGCGCGCGACGGTGATTCCCGGTCCCCTGAGCTGGCTGTGGCTGGCCAAGGGCGACGCTTTTGCCGGCGGCGCGGCCGATGCGGGCAAGCTCGACCTACTGAAGGCCCTGCTGCCGGTATATCTGGAAGTGCTGCAGAGCCTGGCTCGCCAGGGCGAGCCCTTTGCCCAGCGTATCGTGCGCCAGCAGGAACGTCTTGGCCTGCCGGCTTACCCCACCACGACCATAGGCTCGTTCCCGCAAACGGCTGGGATCCGCGGTTTGCGCCGACATCGCGCTCCAATATGGAATTGCTGGGGGCGTTCGAGCACCATTTCAAACTGAAAACCGTGGTCTGACCGCGGTTTTCAGTTTGAAAAACAAAGGCCCTGCCACGGTTGGATGCAACCGTGGCAGGGCCTTGTCATGCCTGGGCCGCCAGCATCAAGGGCGGCGGCCGGGGGTGGAGCGTTTACTGGTCGATGAGGTATTGAACCAGCAGGGGAACCGGGCGGCCGGTGGCGCCCTTGTCCTTGCCGTTCTTCCAGGCGGTACCAGCGATATCCAGGTGGGCCCAGCGGTATTGCTTGGTAAAGCGCGCCAGAAAGCAGGCCGCGGTAACCGAGCCTGCCGGAGGCCCGCCGATGTTGGCGATGTCTGCAAAGTTGGACTTCAGCTGTGGCTGGTATTCGTCTTCCAGCGGCATGCGCCAGGTGGGGTCGACAGCCTGCTTGGAGGCATCGAGCAGTTTGCCGGCCAACTCATCGTCTTGCGTGAAGAGGCCGGTGTTGACATGGCCCAGCGCCACCACGCAGGCGCCGGTGAGGGTGGCGATATCGATCACCGCCGCCGGCTTGAAGCGTTCGGCGTAGGTCAGGGCATCGCACAGCAGCAGGCGGCCTTCGGCATCGGTGTTGAGGACTTCGATGGTTTGGCCGGACATGCTGGTGACGACGTCGCCGGGCTTGTTGGCGCGGCCGCTGGGCATGTTTTCGCAGGCCGGGATCAGGCCCACAACGTTGATGGGCAACTGCAGTTCGGCCACGGCCTGGAGCGTGCCGATGACGCTGGCCGCACCGCACATGTCGTACTTCATTTCGTCCATGGTGGCGGCGGGCTTGATGGAGATGCCACCGGAGTCGAAGGTGACGCCCTTGCCGACGAGCACGATGGGGGCTGCGGCAGCCGCAGCCTTGGCACCGCGGCCGGCTGGCTTGCCACCTTGGTACTGCATGATGATGAAGCGGGGCGGTTCGTCCGAACCCTTGGCAACCGACAGGAAAGAGTCCATCTTGAGCGCTTCGAGTTGCTTGCGCTCGAGGATTTCAACCTTGAACTTGTGCTGGGCACCCAGTTTGCGGGCGGTTTCGGCAAGATAGGTGGGAGTGCAGATATTGGCCGGCAGGTTGCCCAGGTTGCGTGCCAGGTTCGTGCCGTTGCCGATGGCGCTGCCTTCGCGCAGACCGGCCTGGACTTCGCGGCTGTCGGCGCGAGTGGTTGCCACGCTGAGCTTGGCAAAGGCGTTGGCCGTGTCGGCATCGGGTTTGCCGAAGGTGGCGTCGTAGCGGTAGGCGGCGCCGGTGGTGGCCAGGGCCAGTTGGCGTGCGCGTTGGCGCAGGCTGGTGCCAGCGACTTCGACTTCGACCAGCGCGCTGGCGGCTTCCTTGTTGCCGAAGGCGGCCAGCGCGCTGGCGGCGCTGGACAGCACAGTGGCGTAGCGTCGCGCGGTGAGCTCGTCGGCTTTGCCCAGACCCACCAGCACGACGCGCTGCGCGGCAACGCCGGGCAGGTCGCGCAAGGTGAGGGTGGCACCTGCGGCCGCCTTGAACTCGGCGGCGAGCACGGCCTTCAGGGATCCTTTACTGGCCTGGTCTATAGCCTGCGCGGCGGGTGTCAGTGTAGCGTCGGCAAAAACGCCAACTGCCAGTGCAGCGGTTTTGATCTTTTCGGGGGCTACGTACTGTGTGCTAAATTCCATGAAATTTCCTGCGCAAGCCTGGGTTGTAAAAGGGGGCTGATGCCTGGCCTTCGCCAGGTAACGCGCCATGTGCCTGTCCGGCTAGATTCCCCCGATTATGTCACTCTTTCAACGCTCCGTCGTCAGCGAACTATCCAGCCATGCCGGGGTCGTGTTTTCCACATTGGTCGTGGTCTGGCTCAGCGTATTGCTGGTCCGCTTGCTGGGCGATGCTGCCGCAGGCAGCATCGGCGCCGACGTCGTGCTGGGCCTTGCCGCCTTCTCTACGATCACGGCCTTGCCCACGGTTATCACGGTGTCGGTGTTCATCGCCGTGCTCACGGCGGTCAGCCGCAGCTATCGCGAATCGGAAATGGTGGTGTGGTTTGCCAGCGGCTTGAGCCTGGCCAGCTGGATACGACCGGTGCTGCGCTTTGCCGTGCCTGCCGTGCTGCTGGTGGCGGCGCTTACCCTGGTGGTGGCGCCTTGGGCCTATCGGGAGATCGGCGAGTATCGTCTGCGATTCGAGCAACGATCGGACATCTCACGAGTGGTGGTGGGCCAGTTCGGTGAGACCAGCGGCGGGCGCAGGGTGTTCGTGGCCGAGGCGGCCCAGGACCCGGGCGCCGAACTGGGCAGCGTCTTCGTGCGCGAAACCGACGCCGAGGCGGGCACCATCAGCATCGTCACCTCTAACGGCGCCAGCGTGCAAGTCCAGGAAAACGGGGACCGCTTCCTGGTGCTGGACAAAGGGCAGCGCTACGACATTACACCTGGCAGCCTGGAGACCCGGCTGGTCCATTTCGATCGCTACGGCGTGCGGCTGGAACGCAGCGACGATGGCGATGCCGAGGCCACGGCGCGTGCGAAAGCGGAAAGCATCATGAAGGCGCGCCCGACAACGCTCTTGCTGGAGGATGGCGACGACAGGGCGTTTGGCGAGTTGCTGTGGCGCATTTCCATGCCGCTGGTGCTGCTCAACCTGGCCCTGATTGCCTTGCCTCTGGGGGCGGTCAATCCGCGTCTGGGCCGCTCGGGCGATCTGCTGATGGCCGGGCTGATCGCCATGCTGTACCTGAACCTGCTGAACCTGCTGCGCTCATGGGTGGCGGCGGGTCAGTTGCCGTTTGCCCTGGGGGTCTGGCCGCTGCATGTGCTCGTCGCCTTGATCGCCTTTTGGCTGCTGCGTCGCCGGCTTCGGGTGCGGGCGCCCGCCGATCCGGGACGTTAGCGCGGCTTGGTGGCGCGGGCTGCCGTGCCGCTATTCTGTAGGCAGGCCGGCGCAGCGCCTGCGGGCGGCTGCTCAAGGCATGTGTCTCACGTGATTTTTGCAACTATGCAAATAACCATAAGTTATATTGAGGCTTCTTCTTATAGCTTAGAATTTGCAGCATGAACCTGCAACAATTCAAATTCGTACGCGAAACGGTGCGCCGCGACTTCAACCTCACGGAAGCCGCCAGGGTGCTGCACACTTCGCAGCCCGGTGTATCCAAAGCCATTATCGAACTCGAAGACGAACTGGGCGTGCGGATTTTCGAGCGTCACGGCAAGCGCCTGAAAGGGCTTACCCGGCCCGGCCTGATGGTGGCGCAGGTGGTGGATCGCATCATGGCCGAAGTCGATAACCTGAAGAAGGTGAGCGACGAGTTCGCCCGTCGCGACGAAGGCGGCCTGACCATCGCCTGCACCCACACGCAGGCGCGCTATACGCTGCCCAAGGTGATCCCGGAGTTTCGCCGGCGGTTTCCCAAAGTGCATTTGTCCCTGGTCCAGGGCAGCCCGGTACAGTTGGCTGAAATGGTGCTGCACGAGCAGGCCGACCTGGCGGTCGCCACCGAGTCGCTGGCGCTCACGCCCGGCCTGGTCAGCCTGCCGTGCTTTACCTGGGAACACGTGCTGGTGGTCAAGCCCGATCACCCCTTGGCGCAGATCACATCCAGTGCGGCCAAAAAGCTAAGCCTGGAAGACCTGGCGCAGTATCCACTGGTCACCTACGAGCGTGCCTTCAGCGGACGTACCGCGATCGACCAGGTATTCAGCGAAAACAAGCTGCATCCCGATATCGTGCTCGAAGCCATCGACGCCGACGTCATCAAGACCTATGTCGAGCTGGGCATGGGAGTAGGCATCATTGCCGGCGTGGCCTACGATCCACGGCGTGATCGGGGCCTGGTCGGCCTGCCGGTCGGGCGCCTGTTTGGCAAGCACACTACCCGGGTCGCAGTGAAGTCGGGGGTGTTCCAGCGCGACTATATCTATACCTTCCTGGAGCTGCTGGCGCCAGAGCTGGCACGCGAGACTATCCGGGAAACCGTGGAAGGCGGCACGATACCCTAGCCGGCAAAGCGCGGCTCGGGCCAGTACAGATGCAAAAAAAGCTGCCGGTGAAGGCAGCTTTTTTTGTGTACCCAAGGCGCAACCTTAGGCCGGTGTTTCGCCGGCGCCCGTAACCGAAGGCATTTCTATCTTGACTTCCAGCACTTCGAACGAATCCTGGCGCTCGAGGTTGACCTTGATGTCGTCGGAGTTGATGTTGACATATTTCGAGATCACCGCCACCAGTTCTTTCTGCAACTGCGGGAGGTAGTCGGCAGACGGTCCGCGCCCGGATCGTTCGTGGGCAAGGATGATCTGCAGGCGTTCTCGGGCGACGCTGGCCGAGGCCTTTTTCTGGCCTAGAAAAAATGACAGCAGGGACATTGCTTATTTCCCTCCGAAGAGGCGCTTGAGGAAGCCGGGTTTGCTGTACTCGACGAAACGCATGACGCGCTCTTCGCCAAGGTAGCGGGCAACGATATCCTGGTATGCCTCGGACACGTCCGTCTCCTTCAGGTGAATGGCGGGCAAGCCCTGGTTGGACGCGTGAAGGACGTTCTCGGATTCCGGAACGACCCCCAGCAGTTTGATGCGCAGGATTTCCTCCACGTCTTTCAGGGACAGCATCTCGCCATTGGCGACACGCTTGGGGTTGTAGCGCGTGAGCAGCAGGAACTCTTTCACTGGCGGGTCGCCCTTGACGGCCCGCTGCGACTTGGACGACAGGATGCCCAGGATGCGGTCCGAATCGCGCACGGACGAGACTTCGGGGTTGGTTACCACCAGTGCGTCGTCGGCAAAGTAGGCTGCGTGCAGCGCGCCCGACTCTATGCCTGCCGGCGAATCGCAGACAACGTATTCGAAGCCCATTTCCTTGAGCTCGTTGAGCACGCGTTCCACGCCGTCACGAGTCAGGGCATCCTTGTCGCGCGTTTGCGATGCGGGCAGGATGTAGAGGTTTTCAAGCTGTTTGTCGCGGATCAGTGCCTGGTTGAGCGTGGCTTCACCCTGGACGACATTGACGAAGTCGTACACCACACGGCGTTCGCACCCCATGATCAGATCGAGGTTGCGCAAGCCGACATCGAAATCGATCACAGCGGTTTTGTGGCCGCGCATGGCCAGGCCAGCAGAAAAGCTGGCGCTGGTGGTGGTCTTGCCAACTCCACCCTTGCCGGAAGTGACGACAACGATACGTGTCATAACGATTAAATCCTTGTTCTGGGAAAGACTGTTGGTAACGTGGAGCCGCTGCTTCCTACACTGCCAGCGGCTCGATGTGGAGCGCACCATCGTGCAATCGTACCGCAGCGGGGCGTTTGAGTACGTTGGCGGGAAGCTGGGTATCCACTACACGGTATACCCCGGCCACCGCGACCAGTTCGGCATCGAGTTGCGTGGTGAAAATGCGGGCATTTTCGTCGCCGCGAGCCCCGGCCATGGCTTTGCCAAGCAAAGGCCCATAGACGTGGATATTGCCATCTGCGATGACTTCGGCGCCCGGGCTTACCGCGCCGACGACAATCAGGTCGGCGCCCCTTGCATACACCTTCTGGCCCGAACGCAATGAGCGGTCGAGAATCAGGGTGGCACGCTGGCCTTCGTCCGGTGCGGTGACGGCGGTTGCCGGCGCCTCGTCGGCAAGCCCGGCCTGAGCGACGAACTGGGCGGCTGCCGCAGGTACGTTTTTCGCGACTGCGGGGGCCGACATATCCGGGACGACGGCTGCCGGCCTGGCCGGTTCTGGCGTCGCATTGCCATTAGGCGCCGCATCGCGGTGTATGCTGCCGGCAGAGGTAACCGTTTCGCGGGTGGCGGGCAGGCTGACGACGGCCAGGCCGGCCTTGCGGATGCCGCTATGTAGGGCATCGGGGGCGGCGACACCCACCAGCGGCATGTTGCGTGCCGTCAGTTCCCGGGCCAGTGTTTTCCATTCCGGCGCAGCCGACAGGGCCAGTGCATCGATAACTACCGGTTCACCGTCGAAAAAATCGCCGGCTTCTTCCAGCCGCTGCTGTAGAGCAGGCAGTAGCGCAGTGGTATCCGCAGACTGCAATACCAGCCGTACCGCGTATAGCGTGGCGCTTTTGAAATCCAGGATAGGCAAATTAGAGGAAGACATGCGCCACACGTTGCGTTAAATAGGGCATTTTAGTGCAACAATGCACAGCATGAGAGGCTTGGCGGCCTCGTCATAACAATACCCGGAGTGAAAAATGAAAGGCGACGTAACCGTGAACTTCGGCAACGGCCGCATACTCGAGCTTCAGGTCCGTTGCGATGCCAGCAGCCCCAAGGCATCTGCTGCTGCCCACGAGTGGCTGGAGGCTACCTATGTACGGATGGAATGCGAACCCGTACGTCTTAGCGGCAAGGTATTACTACTGGACCGGATTCTGGCAATTGCCATGGCCACCGGATACGACGGCCTGAGTCAGGATACTGACCTGGCCGAAGCATTCGCCTGCAATACTGTGCTGGCCGTGGGCCATGCACGCATCACCATTGATGTTCCGGGGCTTACAGTCGGCTATTAGGCCAGTAAGCCGCAGATAAAGCAACGGGGCCCGAGGGCCCCGTTTCATACTGTGCGTGTTATTGCATCAGGCTACTTGTGCTTCGGCGGCTGGTTCCATCGCGTTGCCTTGGGCGATATGCCGGTTGGCGGCGCTCAGGACCGCTTCGAACGATGCCGTCACGATGTCGGTATGGATGCCCACGCCGAACCCGGTCTGCGATTCGCCCAGGCGCAATTCCACGTAGCAGGCAGCCTTGGTGTCGGTGCCGGTGCCAATGGCGTGTTCGTGGTAATCCATGATGCGCAAGGGCATATCCAGTGCATTGACGAAGGCCGAGATCGCACCGTCGCCCACACCCGTTACCACTCGGCGTTCGCCGTCATATTCCAGTTCGGCCTCGATCTTGAAACGGTGGCCGTCGGCCGCCTTGGGATCGCCCGTGATCTGGTGGCGCACCAATTGCCAGGGCTTGTTGCAATCGAGGTATTCGCTTTGGAACAGTGAGTAGACTTCGCTGGCCGTGACTTCGCGCCCGGTGTCGTCGGTAACGCGCTGTACCGCGCGGCTGAATTCAATCTGCAAGCGACGCGGCAGATCGAGGCCATGCTCGGCCTGCAACAGATAGGCCACGCCGCCCTTGCCCGATTGGCTGTTGACGCGGATGACCGCATCGTAGGTGCGGCCAAGATCGGCAGGATCGATGGGCAAGTAGGGGACTTCCCACACGGCATCGGCCTGCTGCTGGGCAAAACCTTTCTTGATGGCGTCCTGGTGCGAACCGGAAAACGCGGTGAAGACCAGGTCGCCCACATAGGGGTGGCGCGGGTGCACCGGCAATTGGTTGCAATATTCCACGCAGCGGCGGACTTCATCGATATCCGAGAAATCCAGGCCCGGGTGCACGCCCTGGGTGTAGAGGTTGAGGGCGAGGGTAACGAGGTCGACGTTGCCGGTGCGCTCGCCGCTGCCGAACAAGCAGCCTTCAACGCGGTCTGCGCCGGCCAGCACGGCGAGTTCGGCCGCGGCTACGCCGGTGCCGCGGTCGTTGTGCGGGTGAACGCTGATGATGATGGAGTCGCGGTTGGCAAGGTTGCGGTGCATCCACTCGATCTGGTCGGCATACGTATTGGGCATGGTGGCCTCTATCGTTGCCGGCAGATTGAGGATCATCCGGTTTTCAGGGGTAGGCTGCCATACCTCGGCCACGGCCTCGCTGACTTCCTTGGCGAATTCGGGCTCGCTGGTGCTGAAGACTTCGGGTGAATATTCAAACACCCACTCGGTTTCCGGGTGCTTTGCCGTCAGCGTTTTGATGGTGCGCGTGCCGTGCAAGGCGACCTGCTTGATCTCGTCCTTGCTCATGTTGAACACGATCTTGCGAAATGCCGGTGCAACCGCGTTGTACAAGTGCACGATCGCGCGGCGTGCGCCAGCGACGGATTCAATGCTTTTTTCGATGAGGTCGTCGCGCGACTGGGTGAGCACCTGGATGGTGACATCGTCGGGTATGCGCTTTTCGTCGACCAGCTTGCGTACGAAGTCGTAGTCGGTTTGCGACGCCGACGGGAAGCCCACTTCGATTTCCTTGAAGCCGATTTTCACCAATTGATCGAAAAAGCGGAGCTTGCGCTCGACGCTCATGGGCTCGATCAGCGATTGGTTGCCGTCGCGCAAGTCGGTGCTCAACCAGATCGGAGGAGCAGTGATGCGGCGGCTGGGCCAGGTGCGCTCGGAATAATCACGCGCAAAGGGCACAAAGGGGATGTATTTGGTCTGGGGATTCTTGAGCATTTTCGCCTCCGGAGAGATTGTTTACGCGCAATGACGAACCGGCGGTGGTTCGGCGCGGACAGGGCCTGTGGCGGGAATGGGGGACGGCTGCCGAACTGCCACGAGCACGAGGCTCAGCAGCCGATCGGTAGGTCTAGCAGGAAGCGAAGGGGAAAGCGCGCTGCATCACGAGCCGGCGCATAGCCAATACCCGGGCGCCGTGGCTGGCACGGAGCGGGAAAATTGGCGTGAAAGGCGGCTGTGAACATGAGATGAAGATCTGCTGCGTTGCGCTGAATTCGAAAAGGTGTTCTGCCCTCTATTCAGCCACAACCTGGTTTTTTTTGCAAGCGGTGTGTGGTTTGATTGTGACGCCAGGCACTCATGGGCCACGCATCCGGGTGACCCCCATGGCGCGCAGCAACTGCCGGGTGCTGTCGTCGGGCACGTCTTCGGCATAGACCTCGATCCGGCAGGCTTTGGCAATTTCCAGCACCGAGTTGGCCAGGGCTTGGCTGCCGGGGCTTTGCGCCATACCCGTTACGAAGCCGCCGCTGAGTTTCACGTATGAGACGGGCAGGCCGTGCAGTTCGGTCAGCGCGCTGAATTGCTGGGCCAGGCGGCGCAGCCCGACGCGTGCGTCATGTGCGATGGCCATGTGGCAGAATGCCTTGACGTCGCCGGGCCTTTCGATCAGGCCGTGGGCGTCGATTTCCAGGATCAACCGGTTTGTGATTTGCGGATTTTCGACAAGCAGGCGTTCAAGCCCTTTCAGAAAGCTCGGCAGACGCAACGAGGGCAGGCACAGGCGTATGGTCAGGTCGCCCGGGTTGCCGCGCAACCAGTCCAGCCCCAGGCGCAAGGCCTCGAGGTCGCAGTCCGCCGCCAGGTTCAGGCGTACGGCCGCTGGAATGAAAACGGCCGCTGAAATGGCATCGGGCTGATCGCCGGTCTGCAGCATCAGCGTGGCTTCGTGGCCCACGATCTGGTCGTTCTGATCCCGCAGGGCTTCGTTGGCCAGTGTGAAGCGTTGTCCGTCCAGCGCCGACTGTATCGTCTGCTGCCAGGCGTGTTCTCCCCGGTAGGAGCCGGCTGACCCGCCGTCGGGCGTAAAGCTGACATGATCGTTGCCCGCGCTTTCGGCCCGCATCAGGGCGTTGTCCAGCCGAGCCAGCACGTCGCCGGCCTCGGCTCCGGGGGCGTAGTCGGTAAGGGCTTGCACCCAGCGGCACAGCTCACCTTCGCCCACGGGAATCCGTGATGTACGCAATTCGGCCCGCAGGCGTTCGGCCAGCATCATGGCCGTTGGCGTCTCGCAATGCGGCAGCAGCAATGCAAAGTCGGATCCGTTGAGTCTGCCCAGCACCGAACCGGGCAGGTTGCGCGAGATCAGCACCTGGTTCAGGCGCGAGCACAGCATCAGCAGCCACTGGTCGACGAAGGCGCGAGGCATATTGCGATTGATGGCGGCCAGATCTCGCAGGCGAAACGCCAGGATATGGCCCGCTGCCTTGCCGGACCGTGCTTGCGGGGCGTCGGCTGCGGCGGCTTCGAGTGTGCGCCGGAATTCGTTCAGGAAATACTTGCGATTGGCCAGACCGGTAATGGGGTCGCGGTTCAGCTCGACTTCCATCTGTTCGATGCGCGTGTTGTGCTCTTCGGCGGTCATGCGCAATTGTTCGCGTGTCTGGTTCAGCGCGTGGGTAACGCCCGAGAGCTCGGGTACCCGGGATTGCGTGGGGCCGCTGTCCAACTGGCCCTGTCCCATGGCCCTCAGCTGTTCGCTGACTTCAAGGAACAGGCGTTGCTTGATCCAGCGCACCAGCGCAAAAGCGAACAGCGCCCACAGTATTCCCGCGCCTATCACCAGGCTTATCATCTGCAGGCTGCTGCGCCACAGGGTTTCCCAGGCGTAGGAATCGTCGGCGGTAATGGTCACCGTGCCGATCTGGCGCCAGCCGTCGGTCACTGTGTGCGTGGCCGATTTGGCGGACAGGGGCAGCAGGCTGCGGAACCAGCGGGGCACCGACGGCGCGGCGCTTTCGGCCTGGCGCACGAACACCACATCGCCTTGTGGATCGGCCAGTTGCACCAGGGAAAACCGTCCGCCATCGAACAGGGCCGAAATCAGCAACTCCTGGATGATGCGGTCATCGTTGCCGGGCTGCGACAAGGACAGCGCCAGCGACACTGCGGTATCGCTGCTTTGGGCCTGCAATTGTCCGCTTAGATAGTCGCGTGCCGCGCTGACGCTCAACGCGACGGTTCCCAGCAGGATAACCCCGATGGCAATGGTGATGCTCAAGAGCAGTTGTCGAAGTATGGACATAGTCTGGTTCCCGGAACGTTAGGGGCGTATCCCTTCGCGTTCCATACGCAAAAGCAAATCACTCCAGCGGCCTATCCTATCGATGGGGGCCGAGGGCTTGCCATCGACATAGACGCCGGTGGTATTGAAACTGAAAACAGGTACCAGGTCGCGTCGCTGGGTGGCAGGCAAAATGGTGGACACCAGATTGTCCAGTACCAGCGGCACGGCATTGGGGGTGGCGTAGTAGCCCAGCACCATGTGCGCGATCTGCTCGCGGCTGCCAGGCCCGCCCACCCGGGCGCGCACGTAGATCAACTGCAGTTTTTCCGGGGCGACCCCCATGTCCAGCAGCGAGAAGTACTTGCCGATAACGTAGTCTTCGCAATCGCCGGCTCCCTTGCCCAGGGTTTCCACCGGCGTGGCCCAGTAGTCGGCCTTCTTCCAGACCAGCAGGTCTTCGCTGGAAAGCACGCTGCGGTTCCAGAAGTCGTTGGCACGGGTAAGTTTTTCGCGTTCCGACAGAGATTGGTTCGCGCGGGCAAGTTCGAGCCAGCCGGTGATGGCGCGTTCGCCGCGAGCGCCATAGCGCGCCGCCTGGGTTTGCAACTGTTTGCTGTTGATTTCCAGGGCCGCGCTGGCGCTGCACAGCAAGCCCAGGCATAGCGCCAGGCTCCAGCGCAGGTTCAACGCCCGGACCCGTCGGGTAATGCAAAGCATCGGCATTCAACAATACGCATACGGCAGGCGGGCCTGCGAGGAAGGGTGCCCAGAGTAGCACCTTCCCCGCGGCGGCCTGCCTGCCGTGTTGCGTGCCTTAGTTGTCGGTCAGCAGTTTCCCCTTGCTCAGCAGGTCGTTGATGATGTCCTGGTTGCCCAGCGCCCCGTTGTTGGTCAGGTCGACGTTTTCCAGGATGATCTTCTGGTCTACGCCGGTTGCAGCCGCGCCGGACTTGACATCAATCACTGTGTTGGCGCCGTCCTTGCTGAAGTTCAGATAGTCCGTCAGGTTGCCATGGTTTTCGCCCTGCAGCAGGTCGGACAGATCCAGAACGTCGCCACCGTCGGCGGTTTCCGCGATGGAGAAGTCCTTCACGGTGTCCTCGGCCGGTGCCGCGGATGTGCCTTGGTCGCCCAGCTTCCACTCGAAGGTGTCGCTGCCCGCGCCGCCCCACATGTCGTCGTTGCCACTGCCGCCCCTCAGGACATCGTTGCCGTCGCCGCCATCAAGCACATCGCTGCCTGTACCTCCGTCAAGCGTATCGTTGCCGTTGCCGCCAAGCAGGGTGTCATTACCGCCCTGGCCATAGAGAACGTCGTTGCCTTCGCCTCCATCCAGAACGTCATTGCCACCCCGGGGGTCGCCAGCCAGATTAAGAGCCTCGTGATTCAGGAGGATGTAATCATAGATCTCGGCTGCGGTCGGGGTATGCCCGTTGAGGTCGTTCAGGTATGCCTTGAGCGCGTTCATGCCGTCACCGTCATGCGTCCCGGCTGCGACATCGGTCCACGCAAGATGGTCGGTATTGATGGTGTCGCCGAAGATGATGTCGTTACCGGCATCGCCTTTAAGCGTATCGCTGCCGACGGACTCCAGCTCAATGCCGGAGCTGCCGTTTTGCAGGGCGGCGACCAGATCGTCTTTGGTCAGCACGATATCGACTTTGCCCAGAGGTCCCTGGACAACCTCGTTGGCCTTATAGGTGCGGGGCGTGATGTCGTCGACCGTCACTCTCAGTGTGCCGGCGTCCGACTTGTCCTCGACCTGGAACACGACGCGATATTGCCCCGAGGTCGAGGGCACAACGTGAGTAGAGAAGGTACCGCTGGCCGATTGGAGCAGGGTCTGCGTACTCAGCGTTACCCATTCGCTCTTGGCTGTATCCCAGGTTTGCAGCGACCAGGTGAACTTATCGCCCGCGCTGAAGCCGGACGTGGCCGCCGAGAACCGAACTTCGAAGTAGGGCTGTGAAGTGCTGACGGTAAATGTAGGGCTGGTCGCAATGGTTCCCGTGCCGTTTTTGGCAGTGGGGTCGGTGATCTGCAGCTTCTTGTCGTTCAGGATGACATTGCTGCCGCCTCCCCAATTGGCAGCGTTGTGCCAAGTACCGCTGCTGTTGTTGAAGTTGGCCAGCGGCGTTCCGTTGGTGCCGCCGAACCCGACATAGCCGGTGCCTTGACCACCCGTGTTGTCGAACAGGCGAAGATAGTTTTCATTGACGTCCGTGCCGATACCCACGGCATGCACGGTACTGATGTCGCTCAGCGGTTGGAACGCATCGACGGATTCCTTCAGGACGGTTTGGGTGGTGGAGCTGCCGCTACCCGAAACTGCGCCGGAATTGTTCAAGTACCGAGTCGGATCGCCATCCGTCAGGAAGAAGGTCAGGTTCTCATAGTCGTCATTGGCGTTGTCCTCGAACCATTCATGGGCCTGGTTGAAGCCCGCTTCGTAGTTCGTATATTGGGTGCCGCCAGTGATACTCAGGTTGTTGATCGCGTTTTTCAGCGTATTGACATTGCCTGCCGTCAGGGTAAGGGTTTCCGGCTGCATCTTGAAAGATGAGTTATTGCCGAAGCCGATCAGGGAAATATTGATCGTTCCATCGTGTCCGGCCAGTTGGTCTGCCAGGGTCAAGAGCGCCTGCTTGAGCAGGTGGAGACGACTAGCGCTGGAGCCCCCCCCGGTGCTGCCGTTGACACCCCACGTCATGCTGGTCGACAGGTCGACCAGCAGAGCGATGTTGTAGCTCTTGCCCGCTTCTGTCGTGGGCGCAGAGCCGCCGTTGTCGCCTACGACAATGTCGTCTCCGGAGCCGCCCTTCAGCGTAGGGTTGTCCTGGTTGTTGCCCTGAACCAGGGTGTCGCTGGACAGCGTGAACGTATGCACGACCGAGGTGTTCTGGCCGCCATTGTCGGTGCCGCCGTCATCTCGCACCTGGAAGTCGAAGCTGGTGTCCTTGCCGGCTGCGGAAGGAGTGAAGACCAGTTTGCCCGCGGCAATGTCGTCGGCGGAAATGACTGCGTTCACGCCCACCGGCTGGCCGTCCAGGGTCAGGCTGCCATCGTTGGGCAGGCGGGTAATGACAACGCTTTCATGCTGGTTGCCTTCTGTTCCATCGCTGAACTCGAATTCGCCCAGCGTGAACACATGCTTGCCACCGGCGGAGACATTGGCCGAATTGTCCGCTGATACCGGCTGGTCGTTGGTGCCGAGGATGGTGACGGTAACTGGGTGCGTGGCACTACCGTCCCCAGAGGCGGCCTGGAAGATTTCCGTCAGGGTTTCGCCCTGTTTCAGGTCCTGGACAGCTTGCTTGCTGTTGTCCAGGGTGTACTTCCAAGTGCCGTCGATACCCAGCGTGAAGGTGCCGTAGCTGCCAGTCACGGTTTGCGCCACGAAGACCTCCTGGCCTGCGTCGGGATCTTTGATGTTGAGCTTGCCCGAGGCCAGTGGGGTGTGATCCTCGATGACCTGGCCGGCGTCCTTGCCGGGCTGGCTGGGGGTGATCACCGCGACATCATCCTTGCCATTGATGGTGACGGTCAGGGTGGCTTGGCTCTCGTCGCCGTCAGCATCGGTGACGGTGTAGGTGAAGGTCTCGGTGAGAGGCGGGCTGTTGTCGGTGAGCGCCTGGACGGTCGCGTTGGTGTTGTCCAGGGTGTAGGACCAGGTGCCGTCGCCGTTGTCGACGAAGGTGCCGTAGGCGCCGCTCGCGCCGTTAAAGCTGATGGTGCTGGTGTCAGCGCCCAGGGTGTCGTTGCCCAGCACATTGCCGGTGATGGCAGCGGTCGCGTCTTCGTCGATGCTGGCCGTGTCGTGGTCGGCCACGGGTGCCGTGTCCACGATCTGGATGTCCAGGTCGTCGGCGTGGGTCACGCCGGCCACGTCGGTGACGCTGACGGTGAACGCATCGCGCACCTTGTCGTCGCCCGCGGTGTGGTCCTTGGCGGTGTTGCTCTCGGTGTACTCGTAGGTGATGACGCCGGTGGCGGCATCGTAGCCGGTGACGGTGAGGGTGCCGTGGGCGCCGGTGATGACCACCGGCGTGGTGCTGGCGTTGGTCACGTCCTGGCCGCCGACGGTGACGCCGGCGATGCCGGCCTCGGCGGACACGGTCATGGTGCCGGTGACGGTGTCACCGGTCTTCTCGGTCACGGAGTTGTGCGCACCGGTGGCGGCGCCATCGGCGTCAGGGATGTCGATGACGGGCGGGCCGTCCGTCT
>JBEBVZ010000025.1:0-61080 GCA_040392445.1 Verticiella sediminum | reverse complement strand
GCCGCCCAGCTCGGTTTCCAGACGCTGCCTTAGTGCCGGGAAACCGGCGCAGGCGCCAGGATCCTGGCTGGCATCTGCGGACACACCGAACAAGACGGAACGAATCCCCAGCGCCCGGGCCGCCTGGACATTGGCCAACCGGTCATCCACGAACAGCAGATCTGACGCAGATGCGTCGAGCTGGCGCAGTGCGGCCTGGTAAATGGCCTGCTCGGGCTTGCGCACGCCGACATCCGCGCTGATGATCCATTTCTCGAAGCGGGCCGAGAGATCGAAGCGCTGCCGTAGCTTGCGAGACCATGTCGAAACGTCGTTCGAAAGACAAGCCAGGCGAAAACCCTGGACTTGGGCCCAGTCCAGGAACTCAGTCAAACCCGCCATCAGCTCGTGACCGACGAGATAGTCGTCCTCGAAACCGGCATCGATGCCCATCTGTTGCCAGAACTCATCGGCACGGAGTTCGCCCAGGCTGGCAAGGCGATAACTGGTTTCTACAAGCCCAGGGACAACCCCGGGGTTGTGCCGGCGGACAAACGGAATCAGCAGATCGGCAACGTCGTCGGCATTTCGGTAGATGACGCCCATGGCATCAAGCAGGATGATGGGTTGAACCCGGTTTTTGATCATCTTTTCGTGCCCGAAAAATCCCTACAGCCTGATGGCGGCATCCGGCTTTCGGTTAAGGGTTTACTTGAATTCGAAGTTTCAGTACGTGTGATAGAGTCATTTCGCACTACTCGGAAATATCAGAACCATCCTCCACCAAAGCAAAACCTCACTCTTTCAGTGTATTGCGCAAAAGAAAGATCTCAATCCGCGTAACCCCCGACACGCATCGAACTTCTGGTATGCATTGACTATGCAGTAGGCAGCATCTGATCCCGATTTCGCGCAATCCTCTATTCCTATAAAAACCCAAGGAGACAAGCTGATGGCTGCGTATCGTTTGACGAAGGCTTTATATGCAATCCCCATGGCGCTGGCGCTTTCAGGCGCTGCGGCCAATATGGCCCTTGCCGCGCAAGAGCCGCAATATGGCGGCCGCCTGGAAATCATCAACTACTACCCCACGCTGAATGCCTTGTCGTGGGATCCGGCGGACTGGCCGTGGAAGATCAATCACGATGCGGGCTCGATCTACGAGATGCTGTTCGTCGGCGACCTCTCGAAATCCAAGCGCAACGGAGGCCCCTACTCCTTCGAAGCGGACGCCTGGATACCAAGCGATGCGATCAGGGGCGAACTGGCCGAGAGCTGGGAAATCAAGGAAAACCCGCTGCGGGTGGAAATCAAGCTGCGCCAGGGCGTCAGGTTCCCGGCCAAGGAAGGCGTCATGGCGGCGCGCGACCTGGTCGCACAAGACGTCGTCTACAGTTTCGAGCGCACTCGCGCCAGCAAGCGCGGCATCCCCGGCTACTTCGACCATATCGGAAAAGTGCAAGCCATCGATGATCACACCGTGGCGTTTTACTTCAATCAATTCCACGCGGAATGGGACTACCGCACCGGGTATGGCTATGCGGCCATGATCTACCCCAAGGAAGTCGTCGACAAAGGCATGGCGGATTGGCGCAACGCCAACGGCACGGGCCCGTTCAACATTGCCGAGTACATCCAGGGCAACGCGGCCGTCTACAAAAAGAACCCCCAGTATTGGGACAGCACGACCATAGACGGCAAGTCATACCAACTGCCGTTTCTGGATTCCTTCGTATACCGCATGGTGAAGGACGAAAGCACACAGCACTCGCTGCTGCGCAGCGGGAAAGTCGATATCCTGGAAAACATCCGCTGGAGCGCGGTGGAAGAACTCAAGAAAAGCGCGCCCGACCTGCAATGGCGGCGTTCGTTGATGTACTTTGGCTACCTGCTGGGCCTGCGCAACGACGTCAAGCCTTTTGACGACCTGCGGGTGCGCCGGGCCTTGAACATGGCGGTGAACAAGCAGGAAATTATTGACGCCCTGTACGAAGGCAATGCCGAAATGCTGGCTTTCCCCATGCATCCGGACTACGACGGCTACTACAAGCCGCTGGCGCAGATGCCGGAAAGCGTCAAGGAGCTCTTTACCTACAACCCAGACAAGGCCAAGCAATTGCTGGCCGAGGCAGGCTACCCCAAGGGCTTCAGCTTCAAGGCGCAGGTGTGTGCTTGTAGTGCAGCGCACATGGAGCTCATGCCACTGCTGGCGGCCTACTTCGAGCAGATTGGCGTGAAGATGGAAATCGCCCCGCTGGAATATGCCGCCTTTCACTCGGCCATGAACTCGTCCACCCACGAGGCCGGCTACATGATGAGCAAGGGGCACAGCAACCCCACTGCGGTCATGGACAACAGCTATACCTACGGCGACCCCTGGAATGTCGCCAAATGGCATAACGAAGAATTCGAAGCCGGCATGGCTCAGGTCTTCCTGGAACGTGACGAAGGCAAGCGCAAGCAGCTGATGCAAGAGCTTACCGAGCTGGGCCTATCGCAAACGCCCTACATCGTCCTGCCTACACCCTATGCTTATCGTGCCTGGTGGCCCTGGGTCAAGAACTACGACGGCGAGCTGCGTGCCGGCGCGGTGCGTCCGGGGCCCATCTATGCACGCATATGGATAGACCAGGATTTGAAGAAGAAAATGGGGTACTGACCACCCGTCGGCCTGGTTTGAGCCTCGCCGGCACAGGCGGCGCCACGCAAGCTTGGCACCGCCTTTCCTTCAAAGCCCGGAAACCTGGCACCACTGCACCAGGGCGTCTCGAAAATCCCGGCATAGCGGTGTCAGGTAGCCGTTGGTACGCCACAGCACGGCAAGCTCATGCTCCCAACGCATGTCCGCGCCCTGCAGGGCAGCCAGCCCATGGCCTTCGCGTTGTTTGAGCAGGCGCACCGGCATCACGCCGATGAAATCGGTCTGGCGCAAGAGCTCGGCGAAAGCCACGGGCGAGACCCGGCTTTCCAGGGCGACCTTGGGTGGCGGCAAACCCAACGACAGGAAATGGTTTTCTATCCAGTGCCGCAGGTAGATGGACTTGGACGGCATGATCCAGCGTTCCTGCCCCAGGTCGGCCAGCGAGCGAAAGCTCTGGATGCGTGGGTGATCCTGCCTGACAACGATCTGCAAGGCCAAGGGCCCCAGGGGCAGGAAGGAAATTTCCGCCAGCGGCTGGCTGGGCAGCGCACCGCACGCGAGGTCAACCTCCCCCCCTGTGACCGCTGCCGTCAGTTGCGGGCTCAGGTAGGTTTCGATAGAAAACGTTGCCATGGGCCTGGCACTGAAAAACTGGGCCAGCAGGGGCGAAAAGAGGGTCACCAGAAGATGCGGCAAGGTGGCGATGCGCACCGTGCCGCTGCGCGCGACCCGTTGATCGCCCAGATCGCTTTCCATGTCCGCGACCGTCAGCAAGACCTTGCGGGCATGTTCGCGCAGCGACTGCCCGACCGAGGTAAGGGCCACGCCGCGCTGCGTGCGCTCGAGCAATTGCATGCCGGCATCCTGCTCCAGGCGGTTCAGCGTCTTGGATAGCGCCGACTGCGTCATCCCCAGCGCACTGGCGGCCTGATGCAGGCTCACGGAGTCCGCCATCACCAGGAACATTCTTAAATCATCGAGCCGCATGTCGTTATGTCATCCCCGTTTGGTTGTACTCAGGCCGGCATTATTTTAGTGAGTCCTGATAGGACTCACTGTGCCAACCACGGGAATCGTCAGCCCGCGGCTCAACTTATAGACTCGTATTCATCCTGGTGCGATGCAAGCGGCGGCAAGCCATGTCCCGTCTATGGCCCGCATGCGCCTGGCCATGCCGCCAACCGACACCTAGTCAAAAAACAGATCAGCTAAAACCGGAGACAAAAATGAAACCGTCCATTTCGATGAGCAGACGAGCGTTTGCGCAGGCAATTTCGGTTGCCGCCTTGCTGGGAACCACAGGCTTTGCGTCCAACGCCCTGGCGCAAGACTGGCCCAGCCGGCCCATCACACTGATTGTGCCGTTTTCGGCCGGTGGGCCAACCGATACCCAATTCCGCGCACTGGGTGCCGCGGCATCCCAAGAACTGGGCCAGCCTATCGTGGTTATCAACCAGCCCGGCGTCAGCGGCACCCTGGCGCCGGCCACGATGGCGCGTAGCGCCGCGCCAGATGGTTATACGCTCAGCTTGATCACGCCGGCGCTGTTTCGCTTGCCACATCTGCAGCAAGTGCCGTACGACGCGCTGAAGGACTTTACCTACATCATCGGCCTGACCAGCTATGTCTATGGGGTTTCGGTGGCAGCCGATTCCCGCTGGAAAACCTTCCAGGAACTCATAGCCTATGCGCGCGCCAATCCCGGCAAGGTCAACGTTGCCGGCGTTGGTACGGGCTCGCTGGGCCAGATCACCACTAAGCGCCTGGCCGAAAAAACCGGCGTCGAATTCAACTATGTGCCGTTCAAGGGAGGCGCCGACGCCACCCTGGCGCTCTTGGGCGGACACGTGGACGTGATGATAGAAGCCGGCTGGGGTTCGATG
Source organism: Verticiella sediminum (assembly GCA_040392445.1). Taxonomy (GTDB): domain Bacteria; phylum Pseudomonadota; class Gammaproteobacteria; order Burkholderiales; family Burkholderiaceae_B; genus Verticiella; species Verticiella sediminum_A. Next base: position 56,577 of record JBEBVZ010000025.1, on the reverse strand, counting down.
GCCGAGGCCGGCAAGTTGCGCCTGCTGGCAGTGGCCGAAGCCGAGCGCATCACGCGCTGGAACGAGGTGCCGACCTTGCGCGAGCTGGGCTACGACATCGTGGTCGAATCCCGTGTCGGGCTGGGCGGCCCCAAGGGAATAGACCCCAAGGTGGTTGGACGTTTGCACGAGGCATTCCACAAGGCCTCTACCAGCCCAGGGTTCCAGCGCGCACTTGCCGTCGAGTCCATGCCCTATCGCTACCTGGCGACGCCCGAATACCAGAGCTATGCGGTCACGCAGTTCGAGAACGACAAACTCAATATTCGCAGCCTGGGCCTGCAAATGTAGTGCATAGCGCCCGCCCTTGCGCCGCGATGGCGCTGCCGAACGCATGAACCCTTGCATCTCTAGCCTGGAGACATTGTTTTGAACACTGCTGCAAACCTGTACAGCCCTGCCCCGGTCGCCAGCCAGATATCCGCCGCCGAATGGGACATGCGGGTCGATCTTGCCGCGCTCTATCGTGCCATTCACCTGTATGGCATGACCGACCTCATCTATAACCACATTACCGCAAGGGTGCCGGATGAGCCCGACCATATCCTGCTCAACCCCTACGGGATGCTGTACCAGGAAGTCACCGCGTCCAGCTTCTACAAGATCAGCCTGGATGGCGAGGTGCTGTACAAGCCCGATGACGGCTTTGACCTGAACCCGGCGGCCTACGTCATACACACCGCGGTCCACAAGGCCAGGCACGACGCGCTGTGCGTGTTGCACACCCATACCCGGGCCTCGACCGCGGTGTCGGCCATGGCCTGTGGCCTGCTGCCGATTTCCCAGCAGTCGCAGCTGTTCTATGGCCGCATCGGCTATCACGACTTCCACGGCCCTGAAGTCAATCTCGAACAGCAAAATCGCCTGGTCGCGGACCTGGGTGCCTACAGCACCATGATCTTGCGCAACCACGGCCTGCTGGTGTGCGGGCGCACCATAGCCGAAGCCTTCTTCAATGTGTACTGGCTGGAAGCGGCCTGCAAGGTTCAGGTGGACGCCATGGGCAGCGCAGAGCTGATCGTGCCGCCCGATAGCGCCATCGAGGCCACCCGCGCCGCCTTTGCCCGCGTTCCGATTCGGGGCCAGCGCGAATGGGCAGCGGTGCGCCGCGAGCTTGATCGCCGTTCCCCCGACTACCGGAACTAGGCATCGTTTGTCGCCCATGCAAGACGGCAGCGCCCAGCAGGCCTATGGCCCCGGGGGCTGGCCAAGTCTTCAGATTGTCAGGAGAGAGAAAAATCATGAATGCAGTAGCAGACCTTCAGTCAACAAGCCCCGCCACCGCCAGCGACGCCATCCTGGGCCTGGGCCCGGATGTGCAGTGCCACGAACTGAATCCTGGGCAGCCCCCTCTGTTCATCGAACCCAAGGGCGACGCCCTGCAAGACCGGGCGCGCTTTCGCGCCTGGTCCGAGTCGATGCGGCCCAGGCTGGACAAACTGATCACGGCGCACGGCGGCATCGTGCTACGTGGCTTTCCGATTACCGAGACCCAGGACTTCTCGAGCTTCATCAATCTGTTTCCCGCGTTCGATGTCGGCTATGCCGGCGGCCGGGCACCCCGCAAGGCCATCAGCGGCAAGGTCATGGAAGCTACACGCCTGGCCTCGAGCGTGCGCCTGGCCTTGCATTCCGAGATGGCCTATATGCGTGACTACCCCAAGCGCATCGCCTTTTTTTCCCACAAGACGGCTCCGGTCGGGGGTGAAACCCTGATTGGCGACGTGCGCAAGCTGATCGATGCCATGGCGCCCGAGGTTCTTGCAAAAATACGGCTGTTGGGCACCCGTATGGCCCGCAATTTCGGCCCGCCTAGCGACAACCTGGACGGCACCTACGCCCATATGGACCAGCGCGGCTGGAACCAATCCTTTTTCACCGACGATCCGGCCCAAGTCGAAGCCATCTGCATCGAACGCGGGCTCGAACCCGTCTGGTACGAAGACGGATCCCTGGCCGTGTTCAACAAGCTCGAACCTTTCGTGGTGCACCCCGAAACCGGCAAGGAACTCTACCGCTCGGTCCTGCACATGAAACCCCAGGCGGAAAACCTTGAGCTGGGCGCCCAAGTCGGCAAGATCAAGAAGTTCGCCACCGGCGCGACCCTGGGCAATGGCGAGCGCCTGCAAGCCGATGAAATGGCCCATATGGAAGAGATCCTCGATCAGGTGACCTATAGCTGGCCCTGGCGCGATGGCGATGTCATGGTCCTGGACAACCTTCAGGTCTGGCATGGCCGCAATCCCTATGAAGGCCCTCGTGATGTGCAAGTGGCCTTGCTGGATTGAGTATGGATCCTGCCATGGCCAGCTGACGCCGCTTGACCGACCGATTGCTTGGTCGGTAGCATGAGGCCATGACGATACCAACTGCACAAAGCGATTCCCTGCGCCAGGATACCGGCGCGGAATCGCGCTTACGCTTGCTCTCTGCGGCCGAAGCCGCATTTGCCGACCAGGGTTTTCACGGCGCCTCGTTGAACGCGATTGCCCGCGCCGCAAGATTGAGTAATCCCGGACTGATCCACCATTTTCCGAATAAAGCAGCTCTCTATCTGGCGCTGCTTGATAGCATCGCCGCCGAACTGACCCGAAGCCTGGATGCCGCCCTAGCGGGCGTGCTTGGCCCCAAGGCAAGGCTGCAGGCCTTGATCGCCGCCCAAGCCCGCTGGACCATCGACCGCCCCTTGGCGGTCAAGCTTGTGCTGCGCGAACTGGCCGACAACGTTGGGCGTGTCGAAGTCGCCACGGCCTTGCCGCTGTCTGCTTTCGTCCAGACCCTGACCCGGGAATTCGCCGCGGCACAACAGCATATGGCGATAGACGCCCCACCCCTGGCGCTGGTGACGCAAATGCTGGGCACGCTGTCCTACGGGCTGGTGGTGCGCCCGACCTTCAGCAGGATGTGGCCTGGCGACCCCAGCCTGTCGGACGACGAGCAATGGGTTCAGACGGTGACCCGTACTTTTTCTTTATCCCTTTTCAGAGACGAAAAATGCAGCGAGACGTAGCCCGCAGCTTGCATCAGCGCAGCCTGGCCGCCTTGCGCGGCGAGCGCCCGGAAGGCAATGCGGCGTCCAGTCCGGTGGACGTCCACCGGTATCAGTCCCCGGAACGATTTTCGCAGGAAGCCAAACTCTTTCGTCGCTTTCCCCAGGCCGTAGCCAGCAGTTCCGAGCTGCCCGGGCCAGGCTCGTGGGTGGCGCGCGACCGCTACGGGATTCCTTTGCTTCTGGTTCGCCAGGAAGATGGCAGTGTCCATGCGTTCCTGAACGTCTGTCGACATCGCGGCGCCCGGGTAGTGGCCGAGGGCGCCGGCGAGCAGGCCCGGGCATTCGTTTGCCCCTACCACGCCTGGACGTACCGCCCCGACGGAACGCTGCGCGGTGTTCCACAGGCCTTTGGCTTTCCCTGCCTGGACCAGAAAGCCGCCGGCCTGCGCCGGCTGGCCGCCAGCGAACGCGCAGGGTTGATATGGGTGGTGGCCGACCCGGATCTTGCCCACATCGATGTCGACGCGGGCCTGGGCCCGCTGATGGACGAAGTCGAAGCCCTGGGCCTGAGCGCCCCGCTGGCCTACGCGCCCCGTTCCTATCCTGTAGCCGCCAACTGGAAGCTGCTGATCGACGGGTCGTTCGAAGCCTATCACTTCAAGGTTGCTCATCGGGACACTATCGCCCACATGTTTGCCGACAACGTCCAGATTGTTGACGAGTTTGGCCTGCACCGGCGCCTGTACCTGCTGAAATCCAACTTTGATGCCGATGCGCCGCCGGATGTGGACGGATTCGAGCCGCGCAAGCACGGCAATCTGATCTATTTTTTCTTTCCGAATACAGTGATCCTGGTGCAACCCGATCATTCCCAGTTCAGCACCTGGGAGCCCACCGCGGCGGGAACGACCACCATTCACGAAATCACCTTACTGCCCACGCCGCCCGACACGCCGGAAGCCCGACGTTATTGGGATGCGAACGTCAACCTGTATCGCCGCACGCTGGCTGAAGACTATGCGCTGTCCGAATCCATCCAGGCTGGCCTGTCATCCGGCGCCAACACGGCGTTGACCTTCGGAACCTTCGAATTCAGCGCGCCACGGTTCCATGCCCAACTGGACCGCGAGCTGGCCGGGCAGGCCCGGCCCTAGGTGTCAGGCGCGCTTGGCTGTGCGCTCGATTGCGTCGATCACCAGTTCGTATAACGGCTCGGGGATGTTATGCCCCATGCCCGGAACCTCGAGCATTTCGGCGTTCGGAATGCTGCTGGCCGTGTCGCGGCCACCTTCGATGCGCACCAGCGGATCATCTACGCCATGTATCACCAGGGCCGGCACCGCCAGTGCGCGCAGTTGTTCGCGCCGGTGCGGCGCAGCCAATATGGCCGCGTATTGCCTGGCAAATCCGTCGGGGCGATAGGCGCGGTCCAGGTCGGCCGCTGCCTTGGCGCGGATGAGGGCCGTATCTTCGGGATGGCCAGGACTGCCGATGACCCGCGCGGAGGCGACCGACCTATCGAGATAGGCTTCCCGGTCTTGGGTTGGATCCACCCGCGGCCCGGTTAATACCGCCTGGGCCTCGGGCGTGGCGCGAGGCAGGTCGGGATGGCCGGTAGTCGACATGATGGACGTGAGCGAGGCGACTTTTTCCGGATGGTTGATCGCCAACAACTGCACGATCATCCCGCCCATGGAGGACCCAACCACATGAGCTCGCTCGATGCCAAGATGATCGAGCAGTGCCGCAGCATCGGCCGCCATATCGTCTAGCGTATAGGGTACCGGCAGGGGCTGGCCTTCGGCCTTTGCGGCCATGATGGCCTTGAAATCCGGTACCCCGGCACTGTCAAAACTGTCCGAGAGGCCGATATCGCGGTTATCCATGCGGATCACACGGTAACCACGCTGCACCAACTGGTTGGTGAACTTCTCGGACCAGCGCGTCAGCTGCGTGCCGACCCCGCTTATCAGAAGAATGGGTTTGTTGTTTTGTGCTCCGTTATCCTCGAAATGGATGCCGGTTCCGTTCAACGTGATTTTGGGCATGATCCGCCTGTCTCCTTTGTCGTGTATCCGACAGTCTGCGCCCACACAGGCAGAACGCGCCATTCAGGTATTCCCTGAAAAACCAAACATCCCAGCATTGGAAAATATGCTATGTTCGATCCGCATGGATAACGATTAGAAAAAAGGGTATGCAACGATGGCAAAAGCGGATTTCGATGTACTCATCATCGGCGCGGGCTTGTCGGGTATCGGCGTTGCTCGCTATCTGAAGGTCAAGTGTCCCGACAAGCGCTTCGCCATCCTGGAAGGCAAGGCGCGCATGGGTGGCACCTGGGATCTCTTTCGTTATCCTGGTGTGCGCTCGGACAGCGACATGCACACCATGGGTTATGCATTCCGGCCCTGGACGCAAGCCAAGGCTATCGCCGATGGCAACGCCATCCTGGACTACATCCAGGAAACCGCCCAGGAAAACGGTCTGGCCCAGCATATTCGTTATCAGCACAAGGTGCTGTCGGCCGCCTACTCGTCCAAGACCCAGAACTGGACGCTGCAGGTGGACCATGCCGGTCTGCAAAAAACCCTTACCTGCAATTTCCTGTTGTCGTGCGCGGGCTACTACAAGCACGGCGAAGGCTATCTGCCGGAATGGCCGGGATACGATGATTACCAGGGTATTCGGATCCATCCGCAGTTCTGGCCCGAAGACCTGGATTACACCGGCAAGACCATCGCCCTGATAGGTTCGGGCGCAACCGCGGTGACGCTTACCCCGGCGCTGGCGGAAAAAGCCGCGCACGTCTACCAGGTGCAGCGTTCGCCAACCTACATCGTCTCGCGCCCCGCCGAAGACAAGGTAGCCAACAGCCTGCGCCGCTGGCTACCGGAACGCCTGGCCTACCCCATCACCCGCTGGAAAACCATCCTGGCCGGAGCCCGGCGGCGCAAGAAAATGGCCCGCAATGTGGAAGGCACCAAGCGGTTGCTGGTGGGCGATGTACTCAAGGAACTGGGCCAGGGCCAAGACTGGAAAAAGCATTTCGTCCCGTCGTACATGCCTGGCCAGCAGCGCATCTGCGCCGTGCCCGACGGCGATATGTTCAAGACCCTGCGCGAGGGCAAGGCCACGATGGTCACCGGCCACATCGAACGGTTTACCGAAACCGGCCTGCTGATGCAGGACGGCACGAAAATCGATGCCGACATCGTCATTACCGCTACCGGACTGGTGCTTGAATTCATGGGCGGAATCCAGGTCAGCGTCGACGAGCAAGCCATAGATCCTTCCAAGCTACTGATCTACAAGGGTTTCATGTATTCCAATGTACCCAACCTGATCTACTTTACCGGCTATACCAACGCCTCCTGGACGCTGAAAGTGGATCTGGTCGCGGACTTTGCCTGCCGCTTGCTGCGACACATGGATCGCAAGGGATATCGCCAAGTCGTGCCCAGGGCCGGCGACGACGAGTTCGGCAGCATCAATCGGGCGCTCAAGTTCACGTCGGGTTATGTACTGCGGTCCGCGCACCGGATGCCCAAGCACGGCAAGGCCTTTCCGTGGATACACGAGCAGGACTACTTTTGGGATCGCAAGATATTGCGACGTGGCAAGGTGGACGACGGCACATTGAAATTTTCGGATGGCGCGGTCGTGATCCTGCCCGCGGCACAGCAGGCAAGCCCACAGACCGATACCAGCGTCAAACAAGCCGCATAGGCACACCTGGCGCAAATCGCCCAGGGTGCCGACAAGAGCCCATGCCCCTGCAGGGGCATGGGCATTGCGCTCAAAACCAAAGGCGTACGCCCGCCACGAAACGAACATCGTTGCTGTCCTCGCCCTCGTCCCGGGCGAAGTCGGCGGTATTGCCATACGATCGCACCCAGGTAACACCGATATAGGGTGCCAACTCGCGGCGGATCTCGTAGCGTAGTCGCAAGCCGACCTCGGTTGTCGATAAACCGGCGCCAACCCCTCTTGCCGGGTCGTTCTTGCCATGGAAGTTGATTTCAACCGCCGGCTGCAGGATCAGACGATTGGTCAGTAGCATCTCGTACTCGCCGATGAAGCGAGCCGCGGTTTGTCCGTTCTCGCCAAAGAAAACCGTGGCTTCGCTATCGATGCCATACCAGGGCGTGCCCTGCATGCCAAGGGTGGCCCAAGTCTGGGGGCTGCCAGGCTTGAAATCCTGCCTCACCCCGGCCACGACATCCCACCAGGGGCTGAACGAATGCCCCCATAGGGCCTGGATCTCGGCTTGCTCGGTGACGCCATTGTTGCGCTCTCCGGAAAAATTCAGCCAAAGCCGATTGATGTCGCCGCCAAACCATGCCGAGCCATCCCATTTCAGGGCGCTGCCGTGGTCTGCGTCCTGCCATTCCAACCGGTCCAGAAGCACTTGGTAATTGATGCCCTTGTCGTGGACGGTGTGGCCAGGTCCATCCAGGAAGGCGGCCTGCCGGTCCGCGTCGGTCAGTGCGGGTACCGGCACGTGGCCGGTGGCGGGCATCGCGTGCCCCATGTGCCCGGCGCCCTGGGCTTGCACATTGCCCGCTGCGGCAGTGATCGTGGTAACCAGGGTCAAGGTCGCCAGCTTTAGGGTGGCATGGGTCATTTTTGGCGTTTCCACAGGTCTGCTCATCATGGCGCTGACTCATCCACACGGAATTCGCGGAACATGCCCATCTCCATGTGCATCAGCAAATGGCAGTGATAGGCCCAGCGGCCCAGCGCATCGGCCGTCACCCGGTAGCTGCGGCGCGAGCCCGGGGGCATATCGATAGTGTGCTTGCGCACCATGAAGTTGCCCTGCTCGTCTTCCAGATCGCTCCACATGCCATGCAGGTGTATGGGGTGGGACATCATAGTGTCGTTGACCAGAACGACGCGCATCCTTTCGCCATACTGCAAGCGTACAGGCTGTGCGTCGGAAAATTCCACGCCATTGAATGACCAGGAAAACTTTCCCATGTGGCCGGTCAGGTGCAGCTCTATGGTCCTGCCCGGCGGCCGGCCGTCCGGATCGGGAAAGGCGCTTTTCAGGTCGGCGTAGGTCAGCACCCGGCGTCCGTTGTTGCGCAGGCCTATGCCGGGATCGTCCAGTTTCGCCGACGGGCTCATGGTCTGCATGTCGACCAGCGGGTTGTTGGACTCGGATTCCGGGTGGCTTTGCATCAGGGCCGAGGCACCCGCTGTGCCGTGGTCCATGCCGGACATTGCCCCATGGCCCATACCCGGCATGGCCCCATGATCCATTCCCGCCATCGCGCCTCCCGCCATGGCGACTGAGCCCGCATGGCCCATGCTGCCATGATCCATACCACCTTGGTTCATGCCGCCGTGGCCCATGCCCGCCATATCGGTGGAAGGCATATCCGGCATGGCGGCGGCTTGCTGCCCCATGCCAGAGTGATCCATATTCGCCATATCCCCCATGCCGCCGTGGCTCATGCCCATATCGGACATGGCTATCAATGGGCGCGCATCGAGCTCGGGCACCGGCGCCGCGAGGCCCTCGCGCACTGCCAGCGTACCGCGCGCATAGCCGCTGCGATCCATGGATTGCGCGAAGATCGTATAGGCCTGCGCATCTGCCGGCTCGACCAGCACATCAAAGGTCTCGGCAACCGCGATACGGAACTCATCGACGGCTACCGGTTCAACGTGCTGGCCATCGGCGGCTACCACCGTCATCTTCAAACCTGGTATGCGCACGTCGAAGTAGCTCATGGCCGAGCCATTGATAAAGCGCAGCCGCAGCCGCTCGCCGGAGCGAAAGAGGCCCGTCCAGTTTCCATCGGGCGCCTGCCCGTTCATCAGGTAGGTATAGGTATAGCCGCTGACATCGGTCAGGTCGGTGGGGCTCATTTTCATTTGCCCCCACATCTTCCGGTCGCTCAGGGCCGAGGTCTGGCCTTGCTCGCCAACGTCCTTGAAAAAGTCGCCAACGGTACGCTGGTGAAAGTTGTAGTAGTCAGACTGCTTCTTCAGCTTGGCCATGACCCGCGCCGGATTTTCGTCCGTCCAGTCGGTCAGCATCACGACGTGCTCGCGATCGTAGCTGAAAGGCTCCGCACCTTTGGGTTCGATCACAAGCGGGCCATAGACGCCGGCTTGTTCCTGAAGCCCGGAATGGCTGTGATACCAATAAGTGCCGTTCTGCCGCACCTTGAATTGGTAGACATACATGCCATCGGGCTCGATGCCATGAAAGCTCAATCCCGGCACGCCATCCATATTGGCCGGCAGCAAGATGCCGTGCCAGTGTATGGAAGTGGTTTCGCGCAACTGGTTGCGCACCCGCAGCGTCACCGTGTCGCCCTCTGTCCAGCGCAGCAGCGGGCCGGGAAGCGATCCATTGACCGTCATCGCGGTACGAGCCGAGCCGGTAATGTTGACGGCAGTCTCGCCGATGACAAGATCGAATTCCTTGCCCTGAAGCAGTTGCTGTGCAGCTCTTTCGGTTCGGGTCCAACCTTTTGAATGCCAAAGCCCCAGGCTGGCCAGGCCGGTGCCCGCGGCCAGCCCGGTTACGAAGCGCCGCCGCGGCAGTACAGTCTTATCAAACATTCTGTTCTCGCAGTGATTGTCTGGGCTTGCCTTAGCGAACGGCAACCACGCCTTTCATCCCGGCAGGATAGTGCCCAGGCTCCAGGCAGCCAAAGGCAACGGTTCCAGCCTTGTCGAACTGCCAGATGACTTCACCGCTCTTGCCGGCCGGCAGCGACACCGAGTTCGCCTCGGTATGGCGCATGCCGGGATACTTCAGCATCATTTGATAGTGGCCAGCCAGATCGGCCTCGGTGCCCAGAACGAACTCGTGCTGCATTTTCCCCGAGTTCGTGACCTTGAAGCGCACGGTCTCGCCAGCCTTGACCGCTACCTGGCTGGGGTTGAAGCGCATGGCGTCAACCATATCCACCGATATCGTGCGCGATACCTGCGCGGCCTGCCCTGCCTGGCCTATGGCCGGCGCCGTGGCGGGCTCGGCATGGGCGCCGTGGCCGCTATACTCGCCAGGGGCCGCGTAGGCCCCCAGCGATATAGCAAGAACGGGCCCCAAAATCATGGTCCTGAGGAAGAAACGTATGCGCATCAAGAGCTGGCCTTGGAAGAATGTACGGAAAGCCGTACTGTATCCACCCCCTGCCCACCTCAAGCTGACATAAACATTACGTTTCTGTCAGCTTGGCTTCCTTGACCAGCGTGAATCCCACTTCGGTCTCTTCGGCGTTTGACGAGGCAAAAACCCTGCCGCCGTGCATACGGGCAATGGCGCGCACTATCGCCAGGCCCAGACCGTAGCCATCGGTGCGGGAATTGCGGCTGCCATCGCCACGATAGAAGCGGTTGAATACATAAGGCAGGTCGGTAGGCTTGATCGGGCGTCCCGGGTTGCGCACCGCAATGCGCATCTCGTTTGCACTGTGGGTGCAATCAAGCGTAATCGTGGCCCCTTGCGGGCTTGCCGCCACCGCGTTGGCCATCAGGTTGACCAGGGCTCGGCGCACCAGCCCCCGGTTGGCCAGCACCCGGCAATTGCCGTTCTTGACCAGCCTCAGCCCCTGCGCCTCGAAGGAAGCTTCGTAATAGTCAGCGACCTTGTCTATCTCGGTATTAAGCGAAAACTCCGCCAGATCCGTCGCGACCTCCCCTCCATCGGCACGCGCCAAGAACAGCATATCGTTGACCAGGACCTTGAGGTCTTCCAGCTCCTCCAGGTTGGACTCAAGCGTCTCGCGCATGTCTTCGACCGAGCGCGATGACGACAAGGTGATCTGAGTGCCGCTGATCAGGGTCGTGAGCGGCGTGCGCAGCTCGTGGGCGACGTTGGCGTTGAACTCTTCCATCTGCTCATAGGCCACCTGCACCCGGTCCAGGGTACGGTTGAAGGATACGGTGAGCTCTTCGAGCTCTTTGTCCATGCCGTCCTGATGCAGGCGCAAGGTCAGGTTTTCGGGTTGGATACGCGCCGCCTGGGCGGACAGCTTGCGTATGGGTTCCAGCGTGCGCCGCACGACCCATCCCGACAGGAGCGCGGTCAAGCCTATCCACAATGCGCAGATCAGGATCAGTGCCATGCCATAGGCATACAGGAACTGACTACTGGGCCGGGTGTCGATGGCCACCGTCAGATGGCCGCCGGGAAACAATCGCGGGTTCGTGGCCACGCGCTGGCCCTGCATTTCAACGCCGGCGGAAGTGATGATCGCCACTTCGCCGTTTGCCAGTTGCGTTACCTGTGCGGGAGGCGCCACGCCATAGATCAGGTTCTGTTCGGCGTCGAATATCCAGACCTGCATACTCCCGTGGCCTGTCAGCATATTGTCCAGCGTCACCCTGAGCTCCGGCATCCCGGCTGGGGACTCCATCATGTCCATCAGGTGGCTGACGAGTTCGAGCTTTCCTATTACCTCGGCCATGTCCTGGCGCTGCACCTCGCGCTGCAATGCCCAGAACAGCATGGCACCGGCAACGCTGGACACCAGCAAGGCAATCGTGGCAAGCGAGAGAGTCAGGCGCAGGCTCATCGAGCGCGGAAAGAACTTGCTCATTGATCGCGCATTTCCAGGACGTAGCCCATACCGCGAACGGTGTGCAGCAGCTTCACGGCATAGGGGTCGTCGAGCTTGGCTCGCAGGCGCCGCACGGCGACTTCGATCACGTTGGTGTCGCTATCGAAGTTCATATCCCAGATCTGTTCGGCGAGTACGGTGCGCGAGAGGACCTGCCCTTGCCGACGCAACAGAAGAGCCAGCAGGGTGAACTCCTTGACCGTGAGGTTCAGGGCATCCTTGCCACGCAGGGCCTTGCGCCGTACCAAGTCCAGCTCGAGGTCGCCCAGCCTGAGAATGCTGGGTTCCTGGGCCCGTCCGCGTCGCAACAAGGCTTGGACCCTGGCCAGCAGCTCGGAAAAGGAAAACGGTTTGACGAGGTAGTCGTCGGCGCCGCCTTGCAGTCCCCGCACCCTGTCCTCGACCTTGTCCCGGGCAGTCAGCATCAAGACCGGGGTGTCCTTGGTTTGGCGGACTGCCGCCAGCACGCCAAAGCCGTCGATGCCGGGCAACATCACATCCAGGATCAACAGATCGTAGTCGCCGTGGATAGCCAGGTGCTGGCCATCCACGCCGTCGCGTGCCACGTCAACCACGTAGGCCTGCTCGGTCAGGCCCTTATGCAGGTAATCCCCCAGCTTGTGCTCGTCTTCTACGACCAGAATACGCATTTCCACTCAACCCCTTAAACTCACCCATGTCGAAATCCATGCCCATTTTCGTCGAACACGGCTTGAGGGCCAGAGCGACGAATGGCGTGCGTCTTTTCTCGACAAAAAACGACATTTTGCATCATGAGGCAGTCTGCCTGGGCTGCCGCGGCATCGGCCTGGGGAATCCGCGCCCCTGCGCGATCCGAGATTGCATGGGGCAGCGAGCGGCGGCAACCCGCGCTTCATTACCGAAATGTAATGTATCGGTTTGCTCATTGTCAGTATTGACTGCGTAGAGTTGGCATTCAATCTCTTGTGCGTCCGAGGTGCCAACCTGGCGCCGGCACAAAGCGGGTCATTTTTGTGTGTTTTGCAAGGAAGCATCGCCATGCGTCTAGCGATTATCCCGGCCCGCGGTGGCAGCAAGCGTATTCCACGCAAAAACATCAAGCCATTCTGTGGCAAACCCATGATCGCATGGTCCATCGGCACGGCCTTGGCCAGCGGCTGCTTCGATCGCATCATCGTCTCGACCGACGACACCGAAATCGCCGACATCGCCCGCGGCTACGGTGCCACGACACCGTTCATGCGCCCTGCGGAACTGTCCGACGATCGCACCGGCACCACGGCAGTCATCCAGCATGCCATCCAGTGGCACCAGCAGGAAGGCATGTTCTTCGACAGCGTTTGCTGCCTGTATGCCACCGCGCCTTTCGTGCGCGAAGAAGACCTGCTTGAGGGCCTGCGTTGCCTTGAACTGTCGGATGCCCAATATGCATTCTCGGTCACGAACTACGCATTCCCCATCCAGCGGGCGCTGCGCATGACGAGCCAGGGACGCATGGAAATGCTGCACCCGGAACATTTCCAGTCCCGTTCGCAAGACCTCGAGCCAGCCTGGCATGACGCGGGGCAGTTTTATTGGGGCCGCAGCGCCGCCTGGCTCGAAGGCAAATCGGTCTTCAGCGAGATTGCCGCTCCGGTGATCCTGCCTCGCCATCTGGTACAGGATATCGATACGCCAGAGGATTGGCTGCGAGCCGAGTTGATGTGGAAAGCGATGCGACTGGGGGCTGCTCAAGCATGAGGATCGCGTTCAGGACCGATGCATCGCTGGACATAGGCAACGGCCACGTCATGCGCTGCCTGGCGTTGGCGGCATCGATGCGGCGCGAAGGCGCCGACTGCCGTTTCATCACCCGCGCGCATCCAGGTCATCTGGCCGCGCTTATCCGCAGCCAGGGTTTTGAGGTGGCGCTTTTGCCGCAAACAGCAGCCGTCACGCAACAGCCCGCAGAGCAAAACCCTGCAGCGCCGGCACATGCGGCATGGCTGGGTTGCGCATGGCAGACTGACGCCGCCCAGAGCCGGCACTTGCTCGAAGCATGGGTGCCGGACTGGCTTGTGCTGGACCATTACGCACTGGACGCCCGCTGGGAAAGCGCGCTGCGGCCGTATTACGGCAAGCTGCTGGTGATCGACGACCTGGCCGATCGGCGCCATGGCTGCGACCTGCTGGTAGACCAGAATTTCGGGCGCGACAGCGATGACTATGCGGCATTGACACCCGCCGGCTGCACTGTCTTGTGCGGCCCGGAATACGCCCTGTTGCGCGAAGAATTTGCCAGTTGGCGCCAGCAAAGCCTGGCACGCCGCCAGCTCACCACCGTGCAGTCCCTGCTGATAACCATGGGCGGGGTCGACAAGGGCAACGCAACGGGCACGGCCTTGAACGCATTGCGGCAAAGCACCCTGCCTGCCGACTGCGGAATCACCGTGGTGATGGGGCCCAATGCCCCGCACCTGGCCGCTGTGCGCAAACAAGCGCATTCCCTGCCCTGGCCTGTCGACGTCCAGGTGGGCGTAAGCGACATGGCCAGGCTGATGGCGAGCAGCGATCTGTGCATAGGCGCGGCCGGTTCCACCGCCTGGGAGCGGTGTTGCCTGGGCTTGCCGTCGGTACTGCTGGTACTGGCGGAAAACCAGGAAACCGCGGCAAGGCGCCTGCGCGCATCGCGCGCCATGGTCACGCTGGCCTATAAGGCCGACCCCACGGATGAGCTGCGCAAAACCGTGGACCACATTGTCAAGAATGCAGACCTGCTCTACGAGATGAGCCAGCAATCCAGATTGATAACCGACGGCTGCGGCACCAGCCGGGTTGCATCCGCCATGCAGCTAGCCATGTCAAACCACTGATGGAAAACAAAAAAATGGAACATATTGGTAAGCTCAGGGATATCAACCCGGACGAGCTCGAGCTCATGCTTGCCTGGCGCAATGCACCCACCGTGCGGTTCAATATGTACACCTGCCACGAAATCAGCCTTGATGAACATCTTGCCTGGTGGGCAACGACACAGCAGCGCAAAGACCAGCAGTACTTCATGTACGAGTATCGCGGCGAGCCCGCCGGCATCGTGGCGTTCAACGGCATCGATCCGGTCAACAAAAATACCTCCTATGCCCTGTACGCATCGCCCTTCGCACCCAAAGGCTGCGGAGCACGCATGGACTACCTGGCCCTGGAACATGCTTTTGGGCCGCTGGGCGCACACAAGCTGCACTGCGAAGTGCTGGGGTTCAATACCGCGGTGATCAAGCTGCACATGAAGTTCGGCTTCCAGGTGGAAGGAGTGTTTCGACAGCACTATCGCCGGGACGACAACTACATCGACATCTATCGCCTGGCAATCCTTGCCAGCGAATGGTCGGCCCAGCGGCCTGCCATGCAGGAAAAACTGGCGCGCGTGGCATAGGAAAACCGGCTCCGTCGGTGTGGCGGCCGAGCCGATCTAGGCGCAAAGTAGGATATCGCCTCGACGGATGCCGCCCTATCATGGCGCATGTTTTTGGCTATCGGTTTGGGTCCCCGTCTTTCCGATTGTCTCGGGGTAGCAGGACGGCCTTCGCAACGGCGGCCGAACCATGAGCAGGCCTTATGAGCAATGCGAGCAGCAGTCTTTTTTTGTGTCGGACGGCATTACAGGCCAGAATCTGCCTGCGAATAATCGAGACCGAGGGCATTGCCAAGCCTGACATTTTTTTCTTCACACAAAGCGACAGCGATACCGAGAGGCAATATTTCGCCCGCCTGGCTGCGCTCGGAGGCAAATCCCAATATCTGTTCATCAAGAATCAACGCATTGACCTGATGAGCCATGTATTAGGGTATTTGCGCACCGATTCGCAGTTCACTCGGCGCAACGCCTACGGCCGGATATTCCTGGCCAGTATCAACAACCTTATCTTTCGCGCCATCATCAAGTTCAACCCGGCCGCCAGGGTGGCGACCTTCGACGATGGCACGTCCAATATTTTCCCGTTCAGCCTCTACCACAGAGAAACCGACTATGGCAGATCCCACTTGTATTCCAGGCTGCTGGGCCTGGGAACTCTCGGGACCATGAAAAAACGTTCGGAAAAGCACTACAGCATCTACGAAGGATTCACCAATATCTGTCCGCCGGAAAAGATAGTTCCATTGGACATTTTCCCGCCGTCAAGCGACACGGAAAACAGCGGCGAGGCGAAATCGTTTTTCATAGGCCAACCTTTTCGCGAGACCCTGAACCCGGCGCAGATCGCCAGGCTCAAGGCATTCATCGAAAGCCAGAACATCGATTTTTATGTCATGCACCCGCGCGAGGCGCAGCCACTCGCCGACAACATTCCCCTGCTGGACAAGCAGGGCGAGCTTGCGGAAATCGCGATACTGCGGGCCAGCACCCAGGGCCGGCCAACGATTTACTCATGCTTCAGCACGGTCATCTTCAATATCCCGTCAAAAAATGCCAGAAAGCACTATCTGCACTTTCCCGAGGACGATGCCGCCAGCCACGAGCGCCTGGAACTGGTGCGGCGGGCCGACTGCAGCGTGCTGAACATGTAGTGCCACCCTGGCGATTGAATGCAGGGCCATAGTCCATTGGGCCAATGTCCGGCCTGGGGCCGCTATTGCACAATTTTGGCCATGCTCGCCCTCGAACCATAAAAACAGAAAGCGCTTCAGCCGGAATCACGAACCATGTCTACAGGCCTTCCCTCTACCGCCCGCAAAGGGATGCGGTATGTGTTCGTGGCATTTGGCGTCGTCCTGGCGCTGATCGGGCTGGTCCTTGCGGCTGGCGGCCTGCGGTTGCTGACCCTGGGCGGTTCCTGGTATTACGCCGTAGTTGGACTCATGCTTCTGGCCTCCGGTGCCTACACCATCCGCGGCCGTCTGGCGGGTGCGTGGATGCTGGCCGGTGCGACGATACTCACGCTCTTGTGGTCCCTCTGGGAAGCCGGACTCAGCTTCTGGCCCTTGGTGCCCCGCCTTGGCGGGTATGTGGTTCTGGCCATGGTCATGCTGTTGCTCTTGCCGCAATTCCCTGGCATGGCCAGTGCCAGGGCGCGCACCTTCGCTCGCTCAGGCGCCATCCTGCTTGCGCTGTGTTTCGTGGCCGGCGCCGTCGCGGCATTCCAGCCCCAGGGCGTCATCCGGGCCGACACCAACGACATCCGTCAGGGCGCGGCTATCCAGGACGCGAATACGCCCCGGGACCAGGACTGGCGGCACTATGGCCGCAGCCCGGCCGGCACCCGCCATGCGCCATTCACGCAAATCGACAAGCAGAACGTCGGGCAGCTACAGCTTGCATGGACCTACCGCACAGGAGATGTGCCCGGGCGGGGGGCGGAAGACCAGAATACGCCGCTGCAGATCGGCAACACCCTGTATGTCTGCACCGTCAGCAACCGCGTGATCGCACTGGACGCCGATACGGGGCAAGAGCGCTGGGCCTTTGATCCCAAGGCTCACTCCCCCGAATGGCAGCGCTGCCGGGGCGTCAGCTACTATGAACCTGCCCAGGCCAACCCAGTCGATCAGGGCGGTTGCTCGCGCCGCATCGTCCTGAACACCATAGACGCCCGCCTGATTCAGCTTGACGCCAGCACCGGCCGTCCTTGCGCGAGCTTTGGCGACAACGGCACGGTAGACCTGACAGCGGGCATGGGCAAGGTGCTGCCAGGTTGGTACTTCCCCACGGCCGCACCCACCGTGGTGCGCGACCTGATCGTGGTCGGTGGCTGGGTGGTGGATCGCCACAGCGAAGCGCCGTCGGGCGCCGTCAGGGCTTTCAACGCCCGCACGGGCGAGCTGGTCTGGGTATGGGATGTCGGTGCATCGGAAGATCCGGTTGCCCTGGCCTCTGGCGAATATTCCCGCGGTACGCCCAACGTCTGGTCGGCGCCCGCGTTCGACGACGCGCTGGGCCTGCTGTATGTGCCCACCGGCAATGGCAAGCCGAACTACTGGGGCGCCGATCGCAGCCCGGCCACGGAAAAATACTCCAGCTCTGTCGTTGCGCTGGACATCGAAACGGGCAAGGTGCGCTGGCACTTCCAGACGGTGCATCACGATCTCTGGGACTACGACGTGCCTTCCCAGCCTGCCCTGTACGATATCCCCGACGGCAAGGGCGGCGTCACCCCTGCCCTGATACAGCTCACCAAACGCGGTCAGATTTTTCTGTTCGACCGTCGCGATGGCACACCACTGCAGGAAATCAGGGAAGTCCCGGTGCCCCAGGAGGGAGGCCAGAAAGGTGACTGGCTATCCGCCACTCAGCCCTACCCCATAGGGGGCATTCCCGCCATAGGGGCAGCCCCACTGACCGAAGCCCGCATGTGGGGCGTCACGATGTTCGATCAGTTGTATTGCCGTATTTTCTTTAAAAGCTTGCGCTACGAAGGCGACTTCACTCCGCCCTCGACCACCCCTTACCTGCAATGGCCCGGCATCACAGGTGGGCAGAACTGGGGCAGCGCCTCGGTTGATACCGTCAACGGCTACATGTATACCAACGATATCCGCTATCCCCAGGCCGCAGCCATGCTGGCCATCGAGGCCCGCGATACCGCGCAAGCCGCGCCCGGAAACGAGGGCACCAGGCACTCTTCGGTTGACGGCATGAACTGGATAACTTTTCGCTCGCCGCTGGGCATTCCTTGCCAGGAGCCCCCCTACGGCACGATGACCGCCATCGATCTGCATGACCGCACGGTTTTGTGGCAGGTTCCCATGGGAACAGTCAAGGATACCGGGCCGCGCGGCTACACAACCAACCTCGAGATTCCACTGGGCATGCCCACCCTGGCTGGCGCGGTCAACACGGCTTCTGGCCTGCTTTTCTTTGCCGGAACCCAGGATTTCTTTTTGCGCGCGCTGGATACAGCAACGGGCAAGGAGTTATGGAAGCATCGTTTGCCCGTAGGCGGCCAGGGCACGCCCATCACTTATGTATCTCCCGAAACGGGCTGCCAATATATCGCCTTGTCAGCCGGCGGCGCGCGAAACTCGCGTGAGCGAGGAGACTACATCCTCGCCTACCGCCTGCGGGACTGCCGGTAGAAGGCAGCCTGGCCTTATTGCGTGGGCTGGGCCTGCGGGCGGGAGACTTCCCCGGAAATCTGCACGCGCCGGACTTCGGAAACGTACATGATGATCAGTGAGACCCACACGACGCCATAAAGCAGCATGAAGCAGCTCGAGCGGATTTGCAGGACGTCGGCCAAAGCGCCGAACATCAGGGGCAGCAGAAAGCCGCCCAGGCCGCCAGCCAGGCCGACGATGCCTGTGACCACGCCCATATTGTCGGGGAAGTCATCGGCCACATACTTGAAGGTGGATGCCATGCCAAAGGCAAACACCATGCCCAGCACGAACAACAAGGCTGTGAACAGCCAGATGGGCAGATAAATACGGAAGGTGGCCGTGCCGCTCAAGGTCTGGATGCTCAAGGTCGTGTCCGGGTAGGACAGCAGGAAAAGGCAGACCCAGGCCACCCACAAGCACCACCAGGTTGTGCTGTGCGCGCCGAACTTGTCGGCCAGTATGCCGCCCACCGCCCGCAGTACGGAGCCCGGCAACGAAAAGCCAGCCGCCAGCGCGGCGGCCGCGGCCAGCGTCAGGCCATATTCGTCTTTGAAGTACTGGGGAATCCAGAGCGACAAGGCGGTGAACCCGCCAAAGGCGATGGAATAGTATTGGCAATACTTCCATACCTTGGGGTTCTTCAAGACCTTGAATTGGCTGGCCAAGCCGCCGCCGGCCTTGCCCGCGCCGGGATCCGGCGCGGCGGCAAACCAGAAAATGGCGGCGGTGACCAGTAAGGCGATCGCATAGATCTTGGGCACGGCCCGCCAGCCGTAGCTCTCGAGCAGGATGGGGGTCAGAAACAGATTGACGGCGGCGCCGGCGGTGCCCGCCCCGAAGAAGCCCATGGCAAAGCCGCGGCGCTCGGGTGCGAAAAAGCGTGCGACATAGGGCGTTCCCACCGCAAAGGATGCGCCAACCAGGCCCAGGAAGAGGCCGATCAGCAGGAACTGCCACATTACCTGGGCATAGCTGACCAGGTACACCGGGATCGAACACACCACCAACAAGGTCGTCATGACCGCGCGGCCGCCAAACCGATCTGTCCATAGCCCCAGGGGCAGCCGGAAAATCGCGCCCGTCAGCACCGGGGTCGACGTCAACAACCCGAACTCGAAGGCGTTCAAACCCAGCTCTTCACGGATCTCGATACCCAGCACACCGAACATCATCCACACGACAAAGCACACCATGAAAGCCAGCGTGCTGCTATAGAGGACCGAATATGCCTTGTCGTGGGTTTGCATGGAGCATCCTTTCCTGTCAGTCGCTACCTAAGCCGGCAAGGCCGGCAACACGATGGGTTCCTGCCGCCGCGGCCAACCCGCTTATTGCAGCAACGGCGTATCGGCGCCCTGCATTTCCATACCCTTGATATCGGCCTGCCCCACCAGCCACTGCAGGTACTGGGCAGTCGCGCGGCGCTGGCTGGCCTCTTTGAGCCAATCGGCGATGTCGGCGCGCACGGTCTCGAAGTTCACTACGCTGCCCTCGACCTTGCGGCCGGTGCGCACGATGTGAAAGCCATGGCGCGTCTCGAGCAGCCTGTCCAGCAAGGTATTGCCAGCCATGGCGAACACGACTTGCTCGAACTCGGGCACGGTATCGCCGCGGGTTACGGCGCCCAGCCGCCCTCCTTCCCGAGCCGAGGGGCAATTGGAGTATTGCCGGGCGAAGGTGGCGAATTCTTGCGGCGTGGCGCGGCTGACATCCTGCAGGATTTCGCCGGCGCGCCGGCGTAGCGCCTGGGCATTCATCCTGGCGGTTAGCTGGAACAGGATATGCTCGACTTCGACCAGTTCCCCGGCCAGGAACTGGGGCTGATGCTGCGCGTAGTAGCGCCGGCAGGCCGCCTCGTCGGCTTCGGGCGTTTTGACCTCGCAAGCCAGGACTGCCTGGATCAGCAGCTCAGGATCCGGTTCGGCCAACCCCAGCTGTTGCGAGCGCTGGCGCAGCAGTTCGCGCAACACCAGCTCGTGCCCGGCGCTCATCATCGGATCTTCAGCGTACTGGTGGCGCGCCGTTTCGGCTGCCACCTGATCCTCGGTGATCACGATTCCATTGACGGTAATCATATTGGCTCCTTGCCGCCTAGCGTGGACGCACCAACTGCCAGGCCCGGCCCAGGTAGGTCACCGACGCGAACCCGCTCCAGACATGAACCAGCCGGGTAAACGGAAAAATCAGGAACAAGGTCATGCCCAGCACCATGTGCAGCTGGTATACCCACGGCGCGCCCACCATGACTTCGGCGGCCCCGCTACGGAAGGTCACGATGCGCTGAGCCCAATCCCCCAGGGCTATCATCAAAGACCCATCCCGGTGCTGGCTGGATGTGAAAATCGACAACAGGCCCAGCAGCAGCACCGCCAGTATCCAGAACAAGGTCAGCCAGTCGGAAAACCGCGAGGTGGCCGCGATGCGCGGTTCGGACAGCCGGCGATGAATCAGCAATATCAGGCCAATGAGGCAGATGACGCCGAGTATGGCGCCAACCACTATCGCCAGCAGTTGCTTGAATTGCGTGGACAGGCCGAACGCGTGATAGACCGCGGGCGGTGTCAGCAGGCCAACCAGGTGGGTGAAGAACAGCGCAATGATCCCGATGTGAAAAAGGTTGTTGCCCAGCCTTAGCTGGCCGCGCTTGAGCATTTGGCTGGAATCGCTTTTCCAGGTGTATTGCTCGCGCTCAAAACGCGCCAGGCTGCCGAACAGGAATACCGCCAGCGCTATATAGGGATACAAGCCGAAGAAGAAGTAATGCAGGTGGGTGGACATGCCTGTCTCCTGGTGGTCATGCAGGATCTGAACGCGTCTGTTTTCCGGGAAGCTCGGCATGGAACCGCAGCGGCTGCTCGGCCGGCGTGCGGCTGCGCAGGGCGGGTTCGGTCCCGTCCGCGCCCGGCCCGAAAGTCACCATCGCCTCTTCCATATCGCCTTCGGGCGGCTCGGGCAGCGGCTGCGGCACGGTGCTGGTCAGGCCCTGCAGCACCGTAAAGACACAGGCGTAGGGGCTGCCTGCCTGCGCGAGCTTGTCGCCGATGCGGGCCAGCACATGGATGGCATCGCCCAGCAAGGCCGCTGCGGCCAAAGGTTCGACCTGTCCCAGGAACTCCAGGAACAGCGGCACATAATCTGGCAGCTCGCTGGTATCGAGCACCAGGCCATGACGCAGATACTCATCGCGCAAATCCACCATGGCCTGGCCGCGATCCCGCGATTCGCCATGGATATGCTCGAACAGATGCAGGGAATGCGCTGGCCGGCGATCGAACGTGGCAACGTACTGTTCCTGCAGCGCGATCGCGTCCGGCGCTTGCTCGAGCAGCAGGAACAGGGGCTGCAAGGCAAGCGATGATTCCGGCTCGAGCATGCTGCGCAAGACCGGCAGCGCTTCGATCAGCTCATCGTCGGGATAGGACAGCAGCGCCGACAGGACGCGATACAGGACAAGACCGCGCTTGGGCGGCATGGAATCAGCGGTCACGCCGCACCTCCATGAAAACGACCTGCTGGGCATCGCCCCTGGGTTTCTTGCCAAACAGGCTGCCTTCGGAAGTGCCGCCCGAACAGCCGTTGCCAAACGAGAAACCGCAACCGCCCTTCATGTCGTACGCATCTTCCGCATATTCCCGGTGCGAGGTCGGGATGACGAAGCGGTCTTCGTAGTTGGCGATCGCCAGATAGCGGTACATCTCTTCGACCTGGGCCACGCTCAGGCCGACCTGGCGCAGGATGTCCACCCTTTCCTCGCCGTCCACCGTGCGTGCGCGCATGAAAGCCCGCATGGCCAAAAGACGTTCGAGCGCCAGCGCCACCGGCGCTTCGTCGCCGGCCGTCAGCATATTGGCCAGATACCGCAAGGGGATGCGCAAGGACTTGACATCCGGAATCTCGCCGAACGCGCCGATATGCCCGCTGTTGGCGGCCGACTGTATGGGCGACAGAGGCGGCACATACCAGACCATGGGCAAGGTGCGGTATTCCGGGTGCAGCGGAAAGGCGATTTTCCATTGCACCGCCATCTTGTAGGTGGGCGAATGCCGGGCAGCCTCCAGCCAGGCGGGGGGTACACCATCTGCCAGTGCCTGTGCAGCCACCGCCGGATCGTCCGGGTCCAGGAAAATATCGAGTTGGGCCTGGTACAGATCCTTTTCGTTCTCGACCGCGGCGGCCTGCTCGATGCGGTCGGCGTCGTACAGCAGCACCCCCAGGTAGCGGATGCGGCCCACACAGGTTTCAGAGCAAACCGTGGGCTGGCCCGCTTCGATACGCGGATAGCAAAATATGCATTTTTCGGCCTTGCCGCTTTGCCAGTTGTAGTAGATCTTCTTGTAGGGACAGCCCGACACGCACATGCGCCAGCCACGGCATTTGTCCTGGTCGATAAGCACGATGCCGTCCTCTTCACGCTTGTAGATCGACCCCGAAGGACAACTGGCCACGCAACTGGGGTTCAGGCAATGCTCGCACAGCCTGGGCAGGTACATCATGAAGGTGTTCTCGAACTGTCCATAGATGTCTTTCTGGACGTCCTCGAAGTTGTAGTCCTGTGAACGCTTGGCGAATTCGCCGCCCAGGATTTCCTCCCAGTTGGGGCCCCACTCGATTTTCTCCATGCGCCGGCCCGTCACCAGCGAGCGCGGCCGCGCCGTGGGCGGTGCCTTCATTTCCGGGGCCGACTGCAGGTGCTCGTAGTCGAAGGTGAAGGGCTCGTAGTAGTCGTCGAGCTCTGGCATGTTGGGGTTGGCGAAGATGTTGGCCAGCAATTTGAACTTGCCGCCCTGGCGGGGTTCGATCTTGCCGTCGCCGCGCCGCTTCCAGCCGCCGTTCCAGTGTTTCTGGTTTTCCCAATCCTTGGGGTAGCCCACGCCAGGCTTGGTCTCGACGTTGTTGAACCAGGCGTATTCCATGCCCGCACGCGAAGTCCAGACGTTCTTGCAGGTAACGGAACAGGTGTGACAACCGATGCACTTATCCAGGTTCAACACCATGGCGATCTGAGCACGCACTTTCATGGTTTTCTCCGGTGCCTACGGCTGGGATGGCGCGGATTGCGCTGCGCGAGGCTGATCCAGCCAATCGATCTTGGCCATCTTGCGCAAGATGACGAACTCATCCCGGTTCGAACCTACGGTGCCGTAGTAATTCAGCCCGTAGGACAGCTGGGCGTAGCCGCCGATCATATGGGTCGGCTTGAGCACGGTCCGGGTGACGGAGTTATGGATGCCGCCACGCGCGCCGGTGATCTCCGAGCCCGGCATGTTCACGATTTTTTCCTGGGCGTGATACATCATCGTCATGCCCTCGGGCACACGCTGGCTGACCACGGCCCGCGCAACCAGTGCCCCGTTGACGTTGAAGGCCTCGATCCAGTCGTTGTCCACGATGCCGGCCCGCGCCGCGTCTTTCTCGGATATCCATACCACGGGCCCGCCACGCGACAGGGTCAGCATGATCAGGTTGTCGGTATAGGTGGAATGGATGCCCCATTTCTGGTGCGGTGTGATGAAGTTCAAGACGACATGAGGGTGCCCGTTATCGTGGCGTGCCTCCAGCATGGGCTTGATCGACTTGGTGTCCACCGGTGGCCGGTACACGCACAGGGCCTCGCCAAAGGCGCGCATCCAGGTGTGATCCTGGTACAACTGCTGGCGGCCGGTCAGCGTGCGCCAGGGAATCAGTTCGTGCACATTGGTATAGCCGGCGTTGTAGCTGACGTGTTCGGACTCCACACCCGACCAGGTGGGGGAAGAAATGATCTTGCGCGGCTGGGCCTGCAAATCCCGGTAGCGTATTTTTTCGTGCTCGCGCGGCATGGCCAAGTGGGCGTGATCGCGGCCCGTGAACGCCGAGAGCGCCTGCCAGGCCTTGACGGCCACTTCGCCGTTGGTCTCGGGCGCCAGGGCCAGGATGGTCTCGGCGGCATCGATGTCCGTATCCAGCCTGGGCAGCCCCCGGCTCGCGCCCTCGTCCTGCACCAGGTAGTTCAACTGCCCCAGCAGATCGCATTCCGACCCGGCGGGCCAGGCAATGCCCTTGCCCCCCACGCCCAGCTTTCGCGTCAACGGCCCGAGCGAGGTGAATTGCTTGTATAGCTCTGGGTAGTTGCGTTCCACCACCGCGATGGAGGGCATGGTCTTGCCCGGCACGGCATCGCATTCGCCACGTTTCCAGTCGCGCACACCGAAAGGATCACCAAGCTCTGCCGGTGTATCGTGCTGCAGCGGCGTCAGCACCACATCTTGCGCGGCGGGCAGTTCGCTCGCTGCCATCCTTGAGAACGCCTCGGCTATGCCTTTATAGATTTCCCAGTCGCTGCGCGATTCCCACACCGGGTCGACGGCTGCCGACAAGGGATGAATGAAGGGATGCATGTCCGAGGTATTCAGGTCATTTTTTTCATACCAGGTGGCGGTGGGCAGGACCACATCGGAATAGACGCAGGTCGTGGACATGCGGAAATCCAGCGTGACCAGCAAATCCAGCTTGCCTCTGGGCGCCTCGTCTCGCCAGATCACTTCGGTGGGCTTTTCCTGCCCCATTTCCCCAAGATCCTTGCCCTGCACGCCATGCTCGGTGCCCAGCAGGTGTTTCAGGAAATACTCGTGCCCCTTGCCGGATGAACCCAGCAGATTCGAGCGCCAGATGAACATGTTGCGAGGAAAATTGTCGGGGCTGTCAGGGTCTTCGCACGCCATCTTCAGCCGCCCGTCACGCAAGGCCTGGGCGGTGTATTCGACCGGGTCCTGGCCGGCGGCCTGGGCGTCGCGCGCGACCTGCAGCGGGTTGGTCTGCAACTGCGGCGCCGACGGCAGCCAACCCATGCGCTCGGCCCGCACATTGAAATCTATCATCGAGCCCTGGAACTCGGCGGGGTCGGCCAGCGGCGACAGGATCTCGGACACCTTGAGTTTTTCGTAGCGCCACTGGTCGGTATGGGCATAGAAGAACGAGGTGCCGTTCATATGGCGTGGCGGACGGCACCAGTCCAGCCCGAACGCCAGCGTCGTCCAACCCGTTTGCGGCCGCAGCTTTTCCTGCCCCACGTAATGGCACCAGCCGCCACCGGACTTACCCACGCAACCGCACATCACCACCAGGTTGATGATGCCGCGATAGGCCATGTCCATGTGATACCAGTGGTTCAGGCCCGCACCCAGGATCACCATGGATTTTCCGCGCGTCTTGTCCGCGTTGTCGGCGAACTGGCGCGCCACGGTAATCACGTCTTCAGGCTTGACGCCGGTAATGCGCTCTTGCCAGGCCGGCGTGTAAGGCACGTCGTCGGCATACGACTGCGCGACGTTGGCGCCGCCCAAGCCGCGATCCAGCCCGTAGTTGGCCATCAGCAGGTCGTACACGGTCGTCACCAGCGTCTCGCCTTCGGTCGTCTGAACCCGCCGCACCGCCAGATTGCGCACCAGGATTTCGCTGTGCTCGCTGCCCTGGAAGTAATCGTGCTTCTGGCCGCCAAAGTACGGAAACGCCACCGGCACCACGTCGTCATGGTTGCCGACCAAAGTCAGCCTGAGGCTTACGTCGTCGCCATGGCCATCCTTGGATTCCAGGTTCCACTTCCCTTGGTCTTCGCCTTCTTTTTGCCCCCAGCGAAAACCGACCGAGCCGGCAGGCGCCACGATCCGATCCGTGTGCTCGTCATACGCCACGGTTTTCCAGCCGGGATTGTTGGCCTGCCCCAGCCCCCCGGGGAAGTCGCTGGCACGCAGCATGCGCTCGGGTACGTAGTGATCACCCTGCCTGACCAGGCGCACCAGGAATGGCATGTCGGAATACCGCCGGCAGTAGTCGCGAAAGTATTCGCTTTTTCCGTCCAGGTGGAATTCCTTGAGAATCACATGGCCCATGGCCAGCGCCAGGGCGGCGTCGGTGCCCTGCTTCGGATGCAGCCAGACGTCGCCGAACTTCGCACCCTCGGCGTAGTCGGGAAAAATAGAGACCACCTTGGTGCCGCGGTACCGGGCCTCGACCATGAAGTGCGCGTCCGGCGTACGGGTCTGGGGCACGTTCGAGCCCCACATGATGATGAAACTGGAATTGAACCAGTCCGCCGATTCGGCTACGTCGGTCTGCTCGCCCCAGGTTTGCGGGCTGGACGGCGGCAGGTCGCAATACCAGTCGTAGAAGCTGAGAATGGTGCCGCCCAGCAGCGACAGGTAGCGGCTGCCGGCGGCGAACGACACCATGGACATGGCCGGAATCGGCGAGAACCCCACGATGCGATCGGGCCCGTAGCGCTTGATCGTGTACACGTTGGCCGCGGCGATGATCTCGTTGGCTTCGTCCCAGTCAGACCGTATGAAGCCGCCCAGCCCGCGCATGGCTTTGTACTGCTGCGACAGTTCCGGGTTCGTGGCGATGTGTTCCCAGGCCTGGGCCGGCGCCATCGACTTGCGTGCCTCGCGCCACAATCGGGCCAGGCGCGCGCGCAACATCGGGTATTTGATGCGGTTGGCGCTATACAGGTACCACGAATAGGAAGCCCCGCGCGAACAGCCCCGCGGTTCGTGGTTGGGCATGTCGGGCCGGGTGCGCGGATAGTCGGTCTGCTGGGTTTCCCAGGTAACGATGCCGCCCTTGACATAGATTTTCCAGGAACAGGAACCGGTACAGTTCACGCCATGGGTGGAACGCACGATCTTGTCGTGCTGCCAGCGATCCCGATAGGCTTGTTCCCAGCTGCGATCCTCGTTCACCACGCTGCCGTGGCCGTCGGCGAACGACTCCCTGGCGCGTGTGAAGTATTTCAGGCGATCGATGAAATGACTCACGGTCTCGGCTCCGGTAGATGCTGCCATGCGACACCGGTAGGCAAGGACCAGCCGACCAGGAATCACCGCAATACACACAGCTGGGGAATTCATGAGACTGCAGGGAGCGTGAAGAGCCCGGCAAGGGCTTGTGGCGTCACGCGCTCGCGAACACACTAACAGCGTCCCATATTCAGCGTCAAGGCCGGGGGTGCCGATGAATAGTTGCTGTGAGACCCATGAGCTGCGCGGCTCGCCGTGCGAGCCTTTCCGTCAGGATCTATGCGTTCTATGGCACAACACGGCCACCAGAATCAGGCCGCCAACAATGCCGATGTGCTCGAAAACGAAGAATCTTTCGATGATGGCTTCGTTGCCGGTCATGGTCCAGAAGGCATGGGCTATCGGAATGGTAAGCAGCGTGAACACCGCCAGGGCCCCGGCACCCAGCCAGGCATGCCTTCCCCATATGACGAGGGCCGACCCAAGCAACTGCACCAGGATGGTTGCGGCGGCAAAAGCCGCTGCGGGCTCGAGCCCGAAGTAGCGCATTTCGACCGTTGCCCCGGAAAAATCCACGAGCTTGGCGAAACCGCTTAGCCAGAACGGCATGGTAAGCAACACCCGACCGATAAAAAAGACTGTCCTGCTGTCCAGCAAGCTGCTGATGGGACCGGCCATGAAGCCACCTTTTTTTTCGTATTTTTGGATACTGCGGCTTCGATCTTATCCGACATCGGCCCGCAAGGAAACCAGGATGCCCGCCCTGCCCAGGCATAGGGATACTACAATCCCGGCCTTTCGATAATTCAAGCCATACGTCAATGTTTACCCTGAGACCCATGCAACCGGACGACTTGCCGGCCGCACTCTCAATCCAGCAAGACTGCTATGCGGGAACGCTGCTGGAAGATTCCGAAGTTTTTGCAGCTCGCCTGGATTCCCATCCCGAAGAGACCTGGATCGCCGCCGATGCGCAAGGCACTTGCGGATATTTGTTTGCCTACCGCTCGCGCATAGGCATGGTCACGCCGCTGGACGGCGTTTTCCCACACCAGCCTGACGCGGATTGCCTCTACCTGCATGACCTTGCCGTGGCCCGGCGCGCTGCCGGCCTGGGCATAGGGCCCGCCATGGTGCGCCAAGGGCTGCAGCAAGCGGTGACACAGGGCCTGCGATATTCGGCACTGGTTTCGGTGCAGGATTCCCACGGGTTCTGGTCTCGGCTGGGTTATAGCGCTCACCGGCACCTGGACGAAACCCAGCAGATGCATTTGGCCAGCTATCAAACCCCCGCTATCTATATGGTGCGCAACCTGGCTGCCTAGCAGCGCTATTTGCTCACATCCGATGGCTTGGCCCATGCCGCCCTGGCTGCATCAAAGCTGCCGGCCTGCACAGCCATCAGCTATAGTTTGAGTGTCGACTTACTCACCCAGGGCTGCCCGGCGTCGCCCGCAGGCACCCGGATCGTCACTCAAGGAGCTGCGTCATGACCACCACCGCCTACGATTTCTCCGCTGTCGATATTACGGGTGCCGAACGCAGTCTGAGCGAGTTCCGCGGCAAGGCCCTGCTTATCGTCAATGTGGCTTCCGAGTGCGGATTCACCCCCCAGTACGAGGGGCTGGAAGCCATTTATCGCGAGTATGCCGACAAGGGGCTGGTGGTTCTGGGTTTTCCCTGCGATCAGTTTGGCCATCAAGAACCCGGCGACGAAGCGCAGATCCAGAAGTTCTGCCAGACGAAATACGGCGTCACGTTTCCCCTGTTCGCAAAAATCGAAGTCAATGGCACCAACGCACACCCCTTGTATCGCTGGCTAAAAGAGCAAAAACCCGGCGTGTTGGGTACCGAAGGCATCAAATGGAACTTCACCAAGTTCCTGGTTGATCGTAATGGCTATGTCGCGCATCGCTACGCCCCGACCGAGAAACCCTCTGAAATTGCCCAGGATTTCGCGTCTGTGCTGGATTAAGGCTGACGCAGTGGCGCTTGGGGCCGCCTACGCAAACCGTTTCGAGCCCAGCACGCACAGCACCACTGCCGCGTTGACAGCAACCAGGGGCCAACCCACGATTTCCTGCAGCACCAGGGCCGACAGCATCAGGCCAAGGAAGGGTTGCAGCAACTGCAACTGGCCCACCGCGGCGGTACCGCCCAGCGCCAGGCCGCGATACCAGAAAAAGAAACCGATCAGCATGCTGAACAAGGATACATAGGCCAGCCCGCCCCAAGCCGAAGCACTGACGGCGCCCAACGATGCGGGCACGGTGTACAAGGCTATCGGCAGCATCACCGGCAGCGACAGCACCAGTGCCCACGAGATCACCTGCCAGCCGCCAAGTTTTCGCGACAACCTGGCGCCCTCGGCATAGCCCAGGCCGCAGACGACAACAGCGGCAATCATCAGCAGGCTGCCATACGCCGACGCCGGTCCGTGGTTCTGGGTGGCGGCAAAAGCCACCACAAAGATACTGCCGATGCCGGAAAAGTACCAAAAGGCCGGCCGCGGCCGCTCGCCGCCCCGGGCCACGCCGAATATGGCGGTGGCCAGCGGCAGCAAGCCGGTGAAAACAATGGAGTAGGCCGAGGTAATGTGCTGCAGCGCCAGCGCGCTCAAAAGTGGGAAGCCCACCACCACGCCAAGCGCGACGATGGCCAGCGAAGGCAAATCACCGCGTCCGGGGCGTGGGGCCCGTAACAACCGCAAGAGAATGATGGCCAATGCAGCGGCGATCGCTGCCCGCGCCGCCGTCAGGAACAGGGGGCCTAACTCGCCTACCGCAACCCGCGTAGCGGGCAAGGATCCGCTGAAAATCAATACCCCCAGAAACCCGCTGGCCCAGCCATTCGTGTTGCGCATCATCTACCCCTTGGTTGCCGCAGTATGGCTTGCGCAATAGGCATATTCCAGGGACACTGCAATACACTTTGCATGAACTGTCATGATCATGAAAGCAGTACAGATGAAAGACAAATCAGCTTCCAACGGCCTTGCAACGACACGGGTAGCGCAAGTGATGCAGGCCGTGCGAGACCGCATCGCAGCGCGCACGCTGGCCACCGGTGCCAAGCTGCCCTCGATACGGGCGTTGGCCGAAACTTTGCAGGTATCCAAGTCCACGGTTGTCGAGGCCTACGATAGGCTGGCGGCGGAAGGCACGGTCGCGCCCAGGCGTGGCTCAGGTTTTTTTGTGATCGGCCAAGCCTTGCCCGCACTGACACTGGCAAAAATCGGCCCCCGCCTGGATCGCGCGGTCGACCCCCTGTGGGTATCGCGCCAATCGCTGGAAACCGATGAGCCCATGCTCAAACCTGGTTGCGGCTGGCTACCGGCGTCCTGGATGCCGCAAACCGGCATCCGCAAGGCTTTGCGCGGCCTGGCTCGCGGCCCTGAACCCAGCCTTACCGACTATGCCAGCCCACTGGGCCTGGCGGCGCTGCGGCAACTGTTGGCCCGCCGCATGAGCGAACGTGGCATGGACGCCCTGCCCAGCCAGATCATGCTGACGGAATCCGGCACTCAAGCCATAGATCTTTTATGCCGTTTCCTGCTGGAGCCCGGCAGCGTGGTGCTGGTTGACGATCCCTGCTATTTCAATTTCCATGCCCTGCTGCGGGCTCACCGCGCCACCGTGGTCAGCGTGCCCTACACGCCGACAGGCCCCGATGTGGAACGCTTCAGTCAGGCGCTGACCGAACATCGCCCCTGCCTGTACCTGACCAACTCGACTTTGCACAACCCCACGGGGGCGACACTGGCGCCAGCGGTTGCGCACAAATTGCTAAAACTTGCGGAACTGCACAACCTGACCATTATTGAAGACGATATCTTCGCCGACTTCGAACATGAGGCCACCCCAAGACTGGCGGCTTTCGACGGGTTGGACAGGGTCATTCATGTTGGCAGCTTCTCGAAAACGCTGTCCGCCTCTATACGCTGCGGCTATATCGCCGCGCGCCAGGACTGGATAGATGACTTGATGGACCTGAAGCTGGCCACGGCATTTGGCGGCGGCAATCTGTCTGCCGAGCTGACCCTGGCATTGCTGAAGGACGGCACATACCGGCGGCACACGGACGCCCTGCGCACCCGTCTTGCCCGCGCCATGGGAGAAACCTCGGCGCGCTTGCGGGCCATAGGCATCACGCCATGGATAGAGCCGCGCGCCGGCATGTTCCTATGGTGCCGCCTGCCCGAAGGCCAGGACGCCGCCGACATCGCCCGCCGCGCGCTGGCTGACGGCGTAGTGCTGGCACCCGGAAATGTCTTTAGCCCTTCACAATCGGCCAGCCAGTTCATGCGTTTCAACGTTGCGCAATCTTCCGACCCGACGATTTATGAAGTGCTGAAAAACTCCATGAGATCCAGATAAATCATTATATATCAATTACTTATATTAAGTATATAAAGTAATTTAGTTAAAGAATAACATCATCATACGACAATCAAACTAGAATCGGAAAACTTTTTAATTTAATAATAAATTCAAATGCTTAACGATGAAATATGATTTTTTACATAAGAATTAAGCCATAAGACACGGCCGTAGAAGGAAAGCAACTACGTCAAGCATTTGCCACGGTTTTAACGACGTTTCCGTAGTTTGCGAGCCACATCGAATGCGGCCAGCACGATAGCCACAAACAAGAAAAAATAGCTCATCGGGATAAGTCCGAAGAGCGGTTCATGCAGGAAGCCTTCAGGATCAATCCAGGTGGTTTTATCCAAAAACAAGGCAGATGTCATCCAGCCAGCCATAGACAGGCATAACGCCAGAATCCAAGCCAGACGCAGAAAATTCCTCTTGCCGAGCCTTGCGGTGCCACGTTGATCACTTGCGCGGGTTGTGGCGTCGCTACCGACGGCGATCTGTTGAATGCCTCTATTCATGGTTGCACCCCATAGTCGTTGCGGTTGTCGTCAAAGGGCATCTGTTGTTATGCCTACTGCCGAGCAAAACCCGGATTGTCACTGATTTTGCTTTTGCCACTGTTCTGTCATTTGCTTCTGGGCATCCAGCGCCTGCCTGGGCCAGGAGCTCTTGATGTATGCCAGCACAGCCACGATGTCATGGTCTGACAGCACGTCTTTGTATGCCGGCATATCGCTGACATATCCTGGGGGTGCCGTGACTCCTGGCAAAAGCCCGTTGCGGATGATGTCCACCAAGACCTGGTCGGGATGATGCCAAGTGTGGCCGCTGACGTCGTGCGGCGGCGCAGGAAGACGGCCGTTGGCCAGGCGCAAGCGCCAGTTGGCCTGGCCTTGCAGCTGCGCACCATGGCAAGAGGCGCAGTTATTGGCATAGATGGTCTTTCCCTGCGCCAGCAAGGTCTGGCCCGACGGTTCGATATAGCGGGCTTGATTGGCGGGCTGTGGCCAATAGGCGAACACCAAGGCGCCCAGGAGCCCGATACCGCAAGCTCCTGCGAGCAAAGCCTTTACTTTTTTCGATGCTGCCATGTGCTGCCTTCCTGCCGTGGGAAACCCGGCAGTATCAGGCTTGCCACCATGGGAAGGTCAAGTGGTTCTTGAACTGTGCTTTCAATTATTAATATAATTTTCAATATATTCAACTGACTATCATGAATACTTAAACCATCACAGTTAATATATTACATTAACTGTGATGGTTGCCGAGCCCGGTTTCACCCACGTCAGGTTAAAGCGTCGCCATCCAGCCGAAGGCGTGCGCCAGGGCAAGAGCCGTAGCAGGATGGGCACACAAGTCCCCGGCGAAAGCATATGCTCGTACCACGGGCCGACATCCCCATCAGCCTTTTGCTGCCACCCTGCTCAGACTGGCCGCAATGCCGCGTTACTGCAAAAGACTGCGCAAGACGTACTGCATGATGCCGCCATGGCGGTAGTATGCCGCTTCGCTGGGGGTGTCGATGCGCACCAGGGCGTCGAACTGTACGTCGCCGGCTTGCACCCGCACCGTCGTGGGCGTGCGGCCTTCGTTCAATGCCACGATGCCCGTGATATTGAAGGTTTCCTCGCCCGTCAGGCCCAGCGTGCAGACGTTTTCACCCGCGGGGAACTGTAGGGGCAACACCCCCATGCCCAGCAGGTTCGAGCGGTGGATACGTTCGTAGGATTCGGCAATCACGGCGCGCACGCCCAGCAGCGCAGTGCCCTTGGCGGCCCAGTCGCGCGATGAGCCCGAACCATATTCGGCACCGGCCAGGATCACCAGCGGCGTGCCGCTGGCCAAATAGGCCTGGGACGCCTCGAAAATACTAGTCACCGGCGCATCGGCCAGGGTGAAGTTGCGGGTATAGCCACCCTCGGTTCCGGGGGCCAGCAGGTTGCGCAGGCGCACGTTGGCAAAGGTGCCTCGTATCATCACCTCGTGGTTGCCACGGCGCGAACCATAGGAATTGAAGTCTGCCGGTGCAATGCCGTGCCCTGTCAGGTAGGCGGCGGCCGGCGAGTTCTTGGCAATCGATCCGGCCGGACTGATGTGGTCGGTGGTCACCGAGTTGCCCAGCCAGGCCAGCACGCGAGCGTCTGCGATGTCGGACACGGGCTGGGGTTGGCGTGGCATGTTGTCAAAGTAAGGCGGCCTGCGGATGTAGCTCGATGCCGCATCCCAGCTGAACACGCCGCCCTGTGGCGTAGGCAAGGACTGCCAGCGCTCGTCGCCGGCGAAAACGTCGGCATAACCGCTCTTGAACATGTCGGCCACGATGGCCGAATCGACCACCGTCTGGACTTCACTGGCCGACGGCCAGATATCCTTGAGGAAAACCTCTTTGCCATCCGCGCTGCGGCCCAGGGCATCGTTAAAGAGATCGATATCCATCGTGCCCGCCAACGCATAAGCCACCACCAGCGGCGGCGACATCAGGTAGTTCATCTTGACTTCGGCGTGGATGCGGCCCTCGAAATTGCGGTTGCCCGAGAGCACCGACACGACCGAGAGATCGTGCTCGCCAATCGCCTGGCTCACTTCCGGAATCAGCGGGCCGGAGTTGCCGATGCAGGTGGTGCAGCCATAGCCCACCAGGTTGAAACCCAATGCTTCCAGATAAGGCGTGAGGCCCGCGCGGTCGTAGTAGTCGGTGACGACCCGGGATCCAGGCGCCAGGCTGGTCTTTACCCACGGCTTGCGGGCCAAGCCTTTTTGCACCGCATTTCTAGCCAGCAGCCCGGCTGCGATCATGACGGTGGGGTTGGACGTGTTGGTACAGGAAGTGATCGCCGCGATCACCACCGAACCATGGTCGATCTGGTACTGGGTGCCGTCGTCCCCCTTCACGGTGACGGGCTCGCGGCGCCGATAGCCGCTGGCCGGAGCGTCTTCGACGTGGTCGGTGGGTGCTGCCGAACGGCGCTCGGAATCCTTGTACGCCGGGGGATCCGACGCCGGGAAGGATTCGGCGACTGCCTTGTCGTAGCCGTGGTGTTTTTCGGCCGGGGCATCGACGAAGGTAGCCAAGGCGCCATGAAAGGCCTGCTTGGCATCGGCCAGGGAAATGCGGTCTTGCGGGCGCTTGGGGCCGGCAATGGAAGGAACGACGCTCGACAAGTCGAGCTCGAGGGTCTCGGAGTAGCGCGGCACGGCCTGCGGATCATGCCATAGCCCTTGCGCCTTGGCATAGGCTTCGACCAGCGCGACCTGCTCGGGCGCACGGCCGGTCAGCGCCAGGTAGCGCAGCGTTTCGTCATCGATCGGGAAAATCGCAATCGTCGAGCCGTATTCCGGGCTCATATTGCCGATCGTGGCACGGTTGGCCAGCGGCACCGCAGCTACGCCCGGGCCATAGAACTCGACGAACTTGCCCACCACCCGGTGTTTGCGCAGCATTTCCGTAATCGTCAGGACCAGGTCGGTGGCGGTAGCGCCTTCGGGCAGCTTTCCGGTCAGCTTGAAGCCCACCACCCGGGGAATAAGCATGGAAATGGGCTGGCCCAGCATCGCCGCCTCGGCCTCGATGCCGCCCACGCCCCAGGCCACCACGCCCAAGCCGTTCACCATGGGAGTGTGGGAATCGGTGCCGACACAGGTGTCGGGGTAGGCTTCGATCACGTCGTCGCCGTCGCGTGTGAACACGACACGCGACAAATGCTCGAGGTTGACCTGGTGCACGATGCCAGTGCCGGGGGGCACTACCTTGAAATCGTCAAAAGCGCCCTGCCCCCAGCGCAGAAACTGATAGCGTTCCAGGTTGCGGCCATACTCGATATCGACGTTGCTTGCGAACGCCGATGCCGTACCAAAAACATCGACGATGACCGAGTGGTCGATCACGAGTTCCACGGGTGCTAGCGGATTGATGCGCGCAGGGTCGCCGCCCAGCGCATGCATGGCCTCGCGCATGGCGGCCAGGTCGACCACCGCCGGTACGCCGGTGAAGTCCTGCAGCACCACGCGCGCCGGCGTGAACGCAATTTCCCGGCTGGGCTCGGCCGCGGCATCCCATCCCGCCAGCCCTCGAATATCCTCGGCGGTGACGTCCACCCCATTTTCGGTACGCAGCAGGTTCTCGAGCAGGATTTTCAGGCTGTAGGGCAAACTGGCCACATCCAACCCGTCTCCTTTGACGGCATCAAGCCGGTAGATCTGGTAAGACTTTCCGCCCACCTCCAGATTGCCCCGAGCTCCAAAACTATTGGTGTTGTTCACGACCTACCTCCTGAATTAAACGCACCGTGCAAATGGCAACAGCCACGCACTTGCCCGAACCACCATACCATTTTCATAGGGCAGCAAACATCGCACCCAAAAACCGGGGTCAGACCACGATATTGCGCTGGGTGGAATATCGTGGTCTGACCCCGGTTTTCGGCTATCGGCAATAATGGGAGTTCTGAATCCTGTTCAAACGCGAGCCTTTAGGATGACTTTTGTCGTTACCGAGTCATGCATCAACTGCGTCTATACCGACTGCGTTGAGGTGTGTCCCATGGATTGTTTCTTCGAAGGGCCAAACTTCCTGGCCATCCACCCCGATGAATGCATAGATTGCGCGATGTGCGTGGCAGAGTGCCCAGTGGGCGCGATTTACTCGGATCTGGATGTGCCGCAGGATCAGCGGGAGTTCCTGGAACTGAACGCCCGGCTAGCGGTGGCGCCGGGGTGGAAGCGGGTGACCTCTCGCAAGCCCCCGCCCGCCGACCATGGCGATTGGGCGCAGGTCAAGGACAAACGCCATCTGCTGCTGGCGCCAGGCCAGCAATCCTGAACGCCACAGCGGCTTGCTGCCGCAGTGGCGTTCAGGATTACGTCATCAATTGGTCTTGGCCAGGTCTTCCAGTATCGGGCAACCCGGGCGGTTGTCGCCATGGCAGCAATCGGCAAGATGCCGAAGCTGGTCGCGAATGGACTGCAGCTTGCGAATATCATCCTCAAGCTCGGCAATATATTGTTTTGCCAGGGTTTTCACATCAGCGCTCTTTCTTGACCGGTCTTCCCAGAGACCGATCAAGGTCTTGATACGATCCAGGGAAAAACCCAAATCGCGCGAACGCTTGATGAAGCGCAGGGTCTGGACCTCGTTTTCCGAGAATTCCCGGTAGCCCGCACCGCTGCGGCTGGCAGCACTGACCAGTCCGATGCTTTCGTAATAACGGATCATCTTGGCCGTAACACCCGAGGCCTGTGCTGCCTGGCCGATATTCATGACTAGCCTCCTGCGTCCGCGTGAAAACGCCGCAATCGCAGCGCGTTACCCAGCACGAAGACACTTGAGAGCGCCATCGCGCCGGCAGCAAAAACCGGCGAGAGCAGCGTACCGTTGACCGGGTACAGCACACCCGCCGCCACCGGGATCAAAGCGGTGTTGTAGGCAAAGGCCCAGAACAGATTCTGCCTGATATTCGCAATCGTGGCCTTGGACAAGGCAATCGCCTTGGCAACACCGTCCAGGTCGCCAGACATCAATACCACGTCGGCCGCCTCGATGGCAATATCGGTACCGGTGCCGATGGCCATGCCGACGTCGGCTTCGGCCAACGCCGGAGCATCATTGATGCCGTCGCCAACATAGGCCAACAGGCCGTATTCGCGCTTGAGGCGCTTGACCGCTTCGACCTTGCCATCGGGCAACACCTCGGCGATAACCTCGTCGATACCCAGCTTGCGCGCAATGGCGTGGCCGGTGTGGCGGTTGTCGCCCGTGATCATGGCCACCTTCAGCCCCAGCTCGTGCAAGGCACGGATGGCCTGCGGCGTGCTCTCTTTGATGGGGTCGGAAACCGCGATCATGGCCGCCAACCGCCCACCGATAGCGGCATAGAGCGGCGTCTTGCCTTCGTTGCCAAAACGGCTTGCGTCGTTCGCAAACAGGGACACGTCCAGTCCCAGTTGCACCATGTAGCGGTCGGCGCCAACCTCGATGCGCTCACCATCGACCTCGGCGCGCACGCCAAAACCGGTAACCGACTCGAACTTGTCCAGCGTGCCCAGGGTGATGTTCTCGGCCTTTGCCGCATCCACGATGGCGCGGGCTATCGGGTGTTCGGACTTGGCTTCGACCGCCGCCACGCCGGCCAGCACCTTGCTGCGCTCGAAACCTGGCGCCACGATCAGATCAGTCAGTTCGGGCTTGCCCTTGGTCAGCGTGCCGGTCTTGTCCACCGCCACGACCTTGGCGTCGCGCAACTGCTGCAGGGCCTCGCCCTTGCGAAACAGGACGCCCATTTCCGCCGCCCGCCCGGTGCCCACCATGATGGAGGTGGGTGTCGCCAGGCCCATGGCGCAGGGGCAGGCAATGATCAGCACGGCCACCGCATTGACCAGCGCAAAGGTCAGCGCCGGCTGCGGCCCAAAGAACAGCCATACCAGGAAAGTCAGCGCAGCCGCCGCCATCACCGCCGGCACGAACCACATGGTGATGCGATCGACCAGCGCCTGGATAGGCAATTTTGCGCCCTGGGCCTGCTCGACCATGCGGATGATCTGAGCCAATACGGTGTCGCCACCCACTCGCGTCGCACGGAATGTGAGTGCGCCATTCTGGTTGACGGTGCCGCCCACCAGTTCGGATCCTGCTGTTTTTTCGACAGGAATAGGTTCGCCGCTGATCATGGATTCGTCCACGAACCCCGAGCCCTGGACAACCTCTCCATCAACGGGGATACGCTCGCCGGGGCGCACTTCCAGCAGATCACCCGCAATCACTTCGACGATAGGCACTTCGAGCACGGCGCCCTCGCGAACCACCCGCGCGGTATTGGCTTGCAGGCTGACCAGCCGCCTGATGGCATCGGACGTGCGGCCTTTTGCGCGTGCTTCCAGGAAGCGCCCAAGCAGTATCAGGGTGACGATGACCGCGGCGGCTTCGTAGTAGACATTGACTGTACCTGCCGGCAGCACGCCGGCGGCGAAAGTGGCCACGATAGAGAAGGCATAGGCGGCCGTTGCGCCCAGGGCCACCAGGGCGTTCATGTCGGGCGCGCCACGCAGCAAGGCTGGCACCCCTTTCTGGTAGAACCGCCAACCGGGGCCAAACAGCACGATGGTGGTCAGCACGAACTGGAAATACCAGTTGGCCTGCTGTCCTATGGTGTCCATGATCAGGTGATGCAGTGCGGGAACCAGGTGCGAGCCCATCTCGAGCAGGAACACTGGCAGGGTGAACACCGCCGCGATAATCAGGGCCCGCTTGAGCGAGGCCATTTCCGCTGCGCGCTTTTGCGCCGCTTCGTCTTCCAGGCCGGCAGCCGACGCCGCCG
This sequence comes from Verticiella sediminum, assembly GCA_040392445.1. Lineage (GTDB taxonomy): Bacteria > Pseudomonadota > Gammaproteobacteria > Burkholderiales > Burkholderiaceae_B > Verticiella > Verticiella sediminum_A. The sequence continues at coordinate 17,442 of JBEBVZ010000025.1, read as the reverse complement.
GCCTGGCCTCGTAGCCGGCGCTTTCAACCGCCCGCACCAGATCCGCCACCGCAACGCCTGCCCCGCTTACCTGGGCTTTCTCGGTCGCCAGGTTGACGCTGGCCTTGATGACGCCCGGCACGGCTTTCAGGGCGCGTTCCACGCGCCCCACGCACGATGCGCAAGTCATGCCCGAAATGTCCAGGTCCACGGTTTGCGCCGTCACCTCGTAGCCGGCAGCGCTGATGGCCTGCATCGCGGCCGCCGCATCGGGCTGGCCCTGGAAGACGATATCGGCTTTCTCGGTGGCCAGGTTCACGTTTGCCGTGGCGACACCGGGTACGGCTTTCAAGGCGCGCTCGACACGACCCACGCAAGATGCGCAGGTCATGCCCTGTATGGAAAGACTCAGGGCCGAGGCATGGGCATGGGCCCGGCCAACGGCAATTTGGGTTGAAGTCATCATCGCCTCACAGTGGCCGGTTCAGGCTGCCAACCGGCCGGGTTGTATTACGCCGCCTGCAATTCAGGGGTATAGCCAGCGTCGGCAATTGCCTGCGCGATCTCGTCGCTGCTGGCAGACGTGCCGCTCACGGATATGCTCTTGCCGGCGATATCGACGTCCACTACGGCCTGGCCGTCGGCATCCTTGATAGCCCTGTTGATATGGCCTGCGCAGTGGCCGCAGGTCATGTCGGGTACGATGAATTTCATGGTGTTTGCTCCGGAAAATGTTCTTGATCGGGTTGACTCAATGCATTGTCAACCCTCCAATCATTGGAAGGTCAAGAGTATATTTTCCGTGGCACCAAGCGGGGTCGTCTCAGAAAACGGAAAACAACGCACGCTAAGCCGGTTGCCGGCTGAAGAAGACAGCGCGGGCCGGTGCATTGCGCGCCTCGCCCTTGTTCAACCCTGCGTGGACGCGGCGGCGCAGTTCGACGCTTTGCAGCCAGATGAACCAGCCGCTCGATGCCGGACGGTAGGTCGAGCGCCTGCCAGGACCTTCTGAGCTATGTCTATGCCGCCCTCAGGACTGCGGGTCGAACCCGAAGACGCGTAGCTCTTGGTCACAACGACAGGCCTTCGCGATGCGCGCGGCCCACGCGACGGCCTCCTCGCGTGAGGGCAGTTCGAGCACAGTAAAGCCGCCGTCAAGCGGGGGCGCCCATGGGTAGCCGCCCTCGGCGACGGCTCCGTCTGCTGCGACGAGAACGGGCGGCACGCCTTCGTCGATGCCGCCGCCGAAGACGTAGACGCCGGCGGCTTTCGCCTCGTCGATCACGGCGTGCGCATCGCGCCCCACCGCCTCCCACTCGCCTTCGGGCACGACCATCGCAGCGCTGGGAAAGGAGATCAGGTACTTGGCCATGGTGCTATTTCCTTTGGAGATTGATGTCGGTCGTGGAGCGAGTGTGCGGCCTAAGGTAATGTATCCCGCAGAACCTGCGCAATAAACTGGTCGCGCGCCTTAGCGTGCTTTATTTTCCGTTTTCTGAACCGACCCCTAAGCCTGCGACTCTCCGTGCTACATCCTGCTTGAGAGCAGGCGCCGGGTCAGCGCCATATTCCACAAGGCATGGCTTGCCGGCGTTGCGATGCCGCGCTTGCGAACCAGCGAGAAGGCGATTTCCTTGGATGATGCGAGCGGGCGGCGCGCAACCTGGGTGTCCGGCACAGACACGTCCGCCGTGTCGAGCACCGTCGCGATCAACTGTTCCGGGCCATCGAAACGGCTGAACAGGCCCGCGCTCAACTCGGGCACCTGCACCAGCACCGCCCCGGCATCGATCAGGGGGGCGAACACTTCGTCGTACAGCTCGGGATTCAAACGTCTGACGAACACCGCAACGGACTGCCCGGCAAGATCCTGTGGCGTCACGGCGCTCTTGGCTGCCAGGGGATTGCGACGCGACATCATCAGATGAAAACCGATGTTGCACAACGTCATGGATTCCAGATCGCTGTGCTTGACGTCGCCCATCAGGAACAGCAGATCGAGAGCGCCCGAGCGCATGCGCTCAAGCAGGTAGGCATTCCAGCCGACGTCCAGCTCGATCCTGACGTCGCGGTGCCGGGCGGCGAATTCATCGACCAGCTCGCGGCGGCTGGCCACATCCAGGCCATAAGGCCCTACCCCCAACCTGAGGCTGGAGGTATCCAGGCGGCGCAACTGCACGGCCAGGGCTTCCGAGGCCTCGACGGCGGCGGCAACCGAGCGAGCGGCCTGCAGGAACTCGGCGCCCCGGTCGGTCAGGGTGACATTGCGCGTATTGCGCACAAGCAAGGGAAAGCCGATCTGGTCTTCGAGCTTGCGCAAACGCGCGGACAACCAGGGCTGGGCAACCTGCAGGCGCACGGCTGCCTTGGTGAAAGAGGATTCCTCCGCAATCACCGAAAATTGCATGATGGTTCGAGGGTCCAGCTTCAATCGTACTCCTTCGCATCCGGCAAACCTGGCCGCCCCGGGATTGTAGTGCGCATGCCCCGAGCCCGGCCAACCGGGTACGAAGACCGGACTTCAGCCCAGGCCCTGGCTGTCGCGCACCGGCGGCTGCTCGGTGCGCCAGGTGTCAAGATTGGCTTTCCAGAGCCCCGACATGCGTTCCCACATCTTGGGCGTTCCCTGGCGTATGCCAAAGTCGAAAGCGCAGGCGCCTCTGAATTCAAGCACTTCCACTCCTTGCGGCCCGGCCACATAGGAATAGACCGCGTTGGCGGGTACGTGAAAACCATCGCCGGCGCGCAGTACCTGCGTGCCCAGCGCCAATTCGCCAGACACCACGTAATAGAGGCAGTCGCTATTGTGCGTATGGGCCGGCAGCGGGAAATTGCTCTTGAACCAGGCGTACACCAGGCTGAAACCGGACGAACCCGGCGCCTGGAACAGCACACGCGTCACCGATCCCGTGTGGGCGGCTTCGGCAAAAGTGCCGAAATGGGGCTCGAATTCGGTCGGCAAGGCCTTCACCGTCATCATGCCGGTTTCGGTCAGCGTTTGGGCCTGCTCGGCGCGGAAAATCTCGATGCGCGCGGCGGCCTTGGCGGCGGGTACGGCAGGGGTCAAATCTGAAGTGGTCATGGGTTATCTCCTTATTCAACTTGTTTTGGAACAGGCTAACGCTGCGACACGGGCACTGCAATCTCCAAGCCATCGGGCAGATCATCGATCCGCAACTGGCACGATAGACGCGACGTTTGCGGCTCGTAGCCGACGGCGCACTCGAGCATGGCCAGCTCCATGTCGTCGGCCGGCACCAGTTTTTCCATCGCATCGCCCACGATGAAAACATGGCAGGTTGCGCAGATGCACGATCCGCCACAGTCGGCATCTATGCCTGGCACATCGTGGGCAACGGCCGCCTGCATCAGCGTCAGCCCGGGCGCGGCATGCACTTCCCGGCGCAGTCCGTCGGGGGCGACAAACACGAGCTTTTTCATCGATGGTCAATCAGAAATGTGAAAACAGGTTTTCGAATGAACCGGCGAACCCTGGCCGTTCAAGATGGCGGCATACACCGACTCGGCCTCGTCGAACGGCACGCTGCGCACCCAGTCGGTGGATATCGTGGCGGCCAGGAACACGGCCTGGGCGAACTCACCCACCGTATAGGCAAAGCAGCCACAGATGGTTTTGTCGCCCGCGATCACCTGCAACGCCGACAGGTCCAGGACATCGTCATGCAAGCCTATCAGTGCGACGGTGCCGCCCAGGCGGGTGCAGGCCAGGGCCTGCTGCCGGGTCTGGGCCGTGCCGGCCGCATCGAACACCGCGTCGTAGCTTCCCGTCAGGGACGAGGCCACGGCGTCGGCGCCCAGGCCGGTGGCATGAACCAAACGGGACGCCACCGGGTCCACCACTGTCACATGAGCATCGGCGCAGGTTTTGAGCACATGCAGGATGCTGAGCCCGACAGCGCCCGCTCCCATCACAGCCAGACGCCCTTGCGGCTTGCCCGCACGGTTCCAGGCATGCAGGCCATTGGCGATGGGCTCGACCAGCGTCGCCTTGAGGCGTTCCAGGCCCGTGGCGCGCAGCAGGTTGGACTCGGGCACTGCCACGCGCTGCGCGTAAGCCCCCTGGCGGCGAAACCCGATCAGTGTGCGCTGTGCGCAACAGTGGGTATTGCCGTCCTGGCAGGCCAGGCAGACGCCGCAACCGATGATGGGGTTGCCGACCACGAATTCGCCGGTATCTTCGCGCCAGCCGCAGAATTCATGGCCCAGCACAAAGGGCGGGGGAATCGGGGGCTCGGGACTCATCACCACACCGATGTCCGAACCACAGATGCCCACGCTTCCTACGCGTACGATGACTTCGCCGTCCCCGGCTACCGGTTCCGCGAGTTCACGCATGGCCACGTTTTTATGGCCCTGATATACCAGCGCTTTCATGTGTTGGCTCCGGTTGGCGAAGTACTGGGCTGGCGCGGGGTAAGCCGTGGGTAGGAACGCGTCAGCAGCCCCCCTTCTATATAGAAGGTTTCACCCGTGACGTAGCCGGCTTCATCGCTGGCCAGGTAGGCGACCATGCCGGCGACCTCTTCCGCCCGCGCGGCGCGCTCGGCCGGGATATTGGCCAGGAACGCGGACTTGATCCCGGGGGCATCGAAAAACGCCTTGGTTGCCGGTGTTTCCGTCAGGCCGGGGCCCACTCCCACCACGCGCACGCCGTGCTCGGCAAGTTCCATGGCCGCCACCCGGGTGAACATCGCCACCCCGGCCTTGGCCGAACAGTAGGCGCTCATGCCGGCGGCGGGCTGCACCGCATTGGTCGAGGCGATATTGACGATGACGCCGCCACCGCCCTGGCGAACGAACTGCCGCGCCTGGGCCTGGGTGGAAATAAACACCCCGCCCAGCACGACCTGCTGCAGGTTGTTCCAGGCGGCGACCTCCATATCCAAGAGGGGGGCCAGGGCGCCGAAACCCGCCGCATTGACGCCGATATGAATGGCGCCGAAATGCGCCACCGCCGCGGCTAGCGACTGCTGGACCTGGGCTGCATCGGCCACATCAGCCTGCAGCGCCAGCGCGCGCTGCCCCAGGCTATCGGCCAGGGCCTGCGCCGCCTGCAAATGACGGTCTACGAGGACGATCTTCGCGCCTTCGGCGTGCAGCCTTTGCGCAATCGCCGCGCCGATACCAGACCCGGCGCCGGTGACCAGCGCCACCCTGCCCTCAAAACGTTCCATAGCGCGGCTCATCGCTTGCACTCCGGGTTGACGGCGGGCGTAATATCGGCGCCGGCAAAGTTTTCGCGAACCGCGAAAGTCAGGGAGCCATCATCAGCTTTGACAACCTGCGCCATCAAGACCTGGCGCAAAAGCTGGTGATCTTGAGCGCGCATTTCCACGTCGCCGTAAATGGTTTCGGTCTTCAGGCCCTCTAGCGCCGAACGCACGGCCCCCACCTCGGCGGACTGGGCTTTGCCGATGGCCGCCTGCAGCATCTCCAAGCCCACGTACATATCGGCTTCCATCGGATTGGGCTTGCGCTGGTGGCGTGCTTCGAACGCCTTCACGAAAGCGGCATTCCGAGGGGTATCCAGGGTATTGAAATAACCCGTCGTGCCGGTGACACCCAGAACCGATTCACCCTGGGCCTTCAGAACGATGTCGTTGGTAAAGCCATTGGACAGCACCGTCTTGTAGCCCTTGAACAGGCCAAACTGCTGTTGCTGCTTGGCCAGGGTGATCACGTCGTTGCCGACGATCATCACAGCCAGGCCATCCGCGGGCTTGTTCGCCAACTGCGATATCTGGGTGCCGAAGTCGGCAGTGCCCAGTGGGGTAAACAGGTTCAGGCCCACGCTACCGCCGTTCTGCTCGACGCTGGCGGAAAAGCCCTTGGCAAACTCATGGCCGGCCGTCAGATCCAGGGCAAGCGTATTCCAGGACTTGGCGTCACTGTTTTTCAAATAGCTGCGAAAAACATTGAGCAGCATGCCTTCCCCGGCGGAAACCCGGAAATAGTTCGGATTGCAGTTCTTGCCGATCAGGCTGTCCAGCTGGGTATTGCTGTCGATAAGCAGCGCATTGAGGCTGGCCAACCGGGGGTTGATCGCCAGCACCATGGGCGACAGCAGCATCCCGGTAATGAACGAAGCGCCGTCCTGTTGCACGGCGCGCGTGGTGGCGGCCAGGGCGCCTGCGGGCGTGCCGGCATGGGTCTGTATCGACAGCTCGAACTTCTTGCCCAACGCGCCGCCCGCTTCGTTGAACATGTCCACCGCCAGCCGCGCGGCATCGCCTATGCCATAGTTCGACGCGAAAGGCCCGCTGTCGATCAGGATCAGGCCAACCTTGATCGTATCGTCGGCTGCCATCGCCGGCTGCGCCAGGGCGCTTGAAATGGCCAAGGCCATGGCGGCCCGCTTCATCATCCTCAAAATCATGTCATGGTCTCCGGGTTTTTGTTGTCAGGAAAATCGTTCTAGAACGCCAATGAGGCGCGATGGGTGGGCGAACCGATATCCGCAGTCAGCCCGGCGTCGATGATGCCCCCCTTGGACATCACGATGAAGCGCTGTGTCACGCGGCTTACCAGGCTCAGGTGCTGCTCGACGACGAGAATTCCGGTGCCGGTTTTCTGCACCTGATCGAGCACGGCCACGAGCTCGTCCACCAGCACGGGCGACAGGCCCTCGGACGGCTCGTCCAGGAACAGCACTCGCGGATTCCCCAGCAAGGCGCGGCCGATTGCAATCATCTGCTGCTGCCCGCCGCTCAGGGCGGTGCCGGCGCGGCTCTGGCGTTCGCGCAAGACGGGAAAGAGATCGAATACCTTGTCCAGGGTCCAGTGGCCAGGCCGGCCCGACGCGGCGCCCAGCAACAGGTTTTCCTTCACGGTGAGGTTAGGCAGGATCATGCGCCCCTGGGGCGAAATGCTGATCCCGAGCTGGCTGGTGCGAAAACTAGGCAGCGAATGCAGATCGGTTCCGGCCACCAGCAGCTTGCCGCCCTGGATGTCGGTGGCGCCAAAAAAGGACATCAGCAATGTCGACTTGCCGGCGCCATTTTTGCCTATGACCGCCACCGCCTCGCCCTCGTCCATGCTGAAGTCGATGTCGCGCAGTATCCTGGATTTACCGTAGCCCGCGCACAATCCCTGGATCTCGATGTAGCTCATGCCGCACTCCCGAGGTAGGCCGCAATCACACGCGCATCGCTGCGCACCTCTTGCGGTGTGCCGCTAATGATCAGCCGGCCCAGGGCCAGCGAGGACACCGAATCGCAGAACCGGAAAACGGCATCCACATCGTGTTCGACCACGATGGCCGTGACCCCGCGTTCGCGCACGATCTTGGCCAAGTGCTGGAACAGCCCTATGGTTTCCGTGGTCGACAGCCCTGCCGCTGGCTCGTCCAGCACGATCAGGCGCGGCTTGCCTATCAGGGCCAGCGCAATATCGATGCGGCGCTGATCCCCATAGGCAATGGAATCGGCCGTGGATTCGTACACGGCGCCCAGCTCGAGCGTATCGACAATGGCGGCCAGATCCTGCTCGCCCAGTTCGCTGGCGACCAGCTCCAGTTGTTCGCGCACCGTCAGCTCCGGGAAAATGCTGGTGCGCTGGAACGAGCGGGACATGCCGTGGCGTCGGCGCCAGGCCACGGGGCGCCGCGTCACATCCACGCCGTCCAGGTACACCTTGCCGCCGGTGGGCAGGTTGCGGCCGGTGATGGCATCCATCAGGGTCGATTTTCCGGCGCCGTTAGGCCCGATCACCCCATGCAGGACACCCTGCCGTTCTATCGTCATGTTTACGCCTTCCAGGGCGCGAAAGCTGCCATAGGCCACCGTCAGGTTCTCAATCAGGAGCATGGTTTTCCTCTTTGCGCGCGGCGGGCCGCCGAACAAGATTCACCAGGAAGCCATAGACCCCGCTCGGGCACGCAGCAATGACCACGACCACGGCAATTCCCGTCAGGAGTTCAAGATGGCCGCTGGCCCCGAACTGGTCTTGGCCGAAGGAAAACAGCAGGCTGCCCAGCACCGGCCCCAGGGCACTTGCGGTGCCGCCGATGATGGTGGCGACCAGAATGTTGCCGCCGGTGGCGAAATCCAGCAGTTCGGGCGACACAAAGGCGCTGCTCAGCGCGGCCAGGACACCCGCGCCGGATATCAAAAAGCAGGCCAGGGCGAAGGCGGCCAGGCGCGGCACAAAAGTGTTGAAGCCCGAAAAGCGCATGCGCTCTTCGTTCACCCGGATCGCCCGCAAGACCAGGCCCCAGCGCGATCGCCCCGCCAGCCAGACCAGCACGATCGCGGCGCACAGGCCCAGCCAGGCCAATGGCCAGAAATCCGCAGGCTGGCTAAAGCGTGCCGGATCCAGCCACAGCAAGGATCCCTCGAAGGAAACCGGCAGGCCGTCGTCTCCGCCCGTGACGGATCGCACCGATGTCAGCGTCACGAACTGGCGCAGCATCTGCCCCAATGCCAGCGTCAGCATGGCAAAAGGCAAGGGCCGGGTGCGCACGATCAGGATGCCGATCAGCACCGCCAGCGTCGTCGTCCCAAACAGGCCCAGCAGCGCCGCACCCATCGTGCCCAGCCCCAGATGGTTCACAGCCATGGCCACCACATACGCGGCGCCACCATAAAAACCAGCCACCCCGAACATCACCAGGCCGCACTGGTACATCAGAAAACCCACACCCACGGCCGCTATCGCCATGATGGTTGCCTGGGTCAGCAGGGCCAGGTAGAAGGGGCTATTGACCAGGGACGGCGCGAGCAGCCCGGCCAGCGCCACCGCCAGCGCGAGAACCGTGATGCCGATGCGGCCCGACCCCGCGGGCCGATAACCGCCGGCGGCACTTGGCAAAGCCGGCAAGACTTGAGCCTCGGGTTTCATGCCACCCTCCCTTTACCGAACCCTTGTGGGCGCAACAACAACACCAGGAACAACAGCAGATAGGGTGCGAGCACCGCCACGCCAGGAAAAGCCACCATGCCCAGCACCTGGATGAAGCCATAGACAACCGAGGCAATGATCGCCCCGGCAATACTGCCCAGGCCACCGATCACGACCACGATCAGGCAACTGATCAGGATGGCTCCGCCCATGCCCGGGTCCACCGACAGATAGGGGCCGGCCAGCACGCCCGCGAAACCGGCGAACGCCGTTCCCAGGCACACCACGACAAAACCCAGGCGATCCGTATTGACGCCCATCATCCTGGCCACATCGGGCTGGGAGCTGACGGCGCGAACATACATGCCGGAACGCGTGCAGTTCAGCCAATACGCCAGTGCGGTACAGGTGCCAAAGCCCACGACGATAAGAAACAGGCGATAAACCGGATACACCGTGCCGAACAGGTCGAGCGAGCCGCTCAACACATCAGGGGCCGAGACGGCCAGCGGGCTGGTGCCCCAGATCAGCGTAATGACCTTGCCCAGGATCAGCGACAGGCCGAACGTCATCAAGGCAAGATCCATATGCGAGCGATGGGCGAACGGCCGCAATATCGCCAGCTCGAAAACCACGCCCATCAAAGCCAAGGCCAATGGCACCACGATGAGCGCGGCCCAGAAACCCAGCACGGACGACACGCTATACCCAAGGTAGGCGCCCGCCATGTACAGCGCGCCATGGGCAAAGTTCATGACGTCGCGCAGCCCGAATATCAATGCCAGCCCGCTGGACAGGATAGTCAGCAGCGAAGCCAGGGCCAGGGCGTTGGCAAACAGGGAAACGTTGAATACTTGCATCAGTTCAGGCATGGCAAGCACCCTCCCTCAGTACCTGCGCCACGGCAGGGGCGTACACATCCATGAATTGGTCTCCTCTATATCTGGGCGTATTGATTCCGCATGCTTGCGCTATCTGGTCTCGTGTAGCGAAGCCCGCGAGACAGCAGGTCGCACGCATCCATGGAAAACCCTCGAGGTTTTCCAAAATGCGGTCTTGCCTGCGTCTAGGTGTTATGGCGCGCCCGGGACGAGCCCGATGACGGCGCGCATGGTGTCAAGCTGGCTGCGTGGGTGCTGAAAAACGCCGCACAACTTGATATGGCCCGAGGCATCCCGGCCTTGAGAACGAGCGCCGAGCCAGCCGGCCAATTGAGCCGAACTTCGTCCTTATTGAATTTCCTGCGGCGCTGACCGCCGTTATCTGTCCCATACCCTACCTTTTTGAATACAACCCACCAGCATGCCCTGCCCATGGGTCTTGGCTTCTTTATAGTTTGGATCGAGTATAGGTAGGCATCCGCAAGGAGTCCAATACCAAAACAGAGCAGATTATGACGATTACCGTCTTAGTTAAAAACGTCAGTATCGAGCTTGCCGGCTCGCTCGCGATCAGCCTCGGCGCTTACCGCCGACTTTTTCCTGGACGGGGGTGGCCGCGCTTGCAGCCGCGTCTTGGCGCAGCGCCGCGATCTCGGCTTGCCGGCTGGCCGCTTGCGCCAGGAGTTGCGCCAATTGAGCCTGGGTTTGCTCAACTTGCGTGCGCAATTGCCGCGACTGTTCCTGCCATTCGCCTTCGCGCGCGCTTTGCGCGGCCTGGGTTTGCTGCAGGACTTGCCACGCTTGCTGAACCTGGGCCTGCAAGGTGTCGATCGCCATCTGGCTGGCCTCGGCAGCCTTGGCGCTGACTTGCTTTTGGGCATCGGCCCGGGCCAGATCGTCGCGCGCCTGCTGCAGGCCGGCCTGGGCTTCGGCGGCTTGGCTGGCCAGCTCGGCAATCCGGGATTGTGCGGCCTTCTGCGCCAGATCATGCTGCTGGGACAGCCGCTTACCGGCTTCGCGCGCGATGTCGAGCTCGTTCAACCAGCGCTTTTCCTGGGCCCGTGAACGCTCTTCGGCCGCAGCACGCTCGTCCGCGTGCTGCGCCCTTTCCAGGCGCAGCTCTTGCGCCAGGCGTGCCTGGGCCTGGCTGGCTTCGCGCTGCTGGGAGGCCAGCTCGGCCAACTGGCCCAGTGCTCTCTGGCGCTCGGCGTCGAGCGCGCTGGCCCTGGCCTCGGCCGCATGCAGCTGCGACTTCAACATGGCGACGGCATCCTGCAGATCGCGCTCGCGTTCGGCCAGCCGCTGCGCTTGCTGCTGCACATGTGCTTGTTCTTTTTCCAGGCCGTGGCGAATGGCTTGAGTTTCTGCTTTCTGGTTCGCGGCAGCCTGGGCGAGCTGTGCCTGCGCCGACCCCAAGGCGGCTTCCCACAGTTGGGCCGCCGCCTGGGCGACGGGATCCGGCACCGCCGGGGCGCTGAAGGCCGCCCTATCGCTGATTCTGGCGCCCAGGCCGCCAAACCAGCTGTCCAGGTAGGGGCTGACGGTATTGGGCGAGCCGCGACCGATCTTCTGGCGCACCCGCTCAATCGTGGGCCTGGCGCCTTCCAACAACAAGGCATCGGCTGCCTGCCAGACATCATTTTCCGTAATTCCGGTTGCCATACCGCTTCCTTCCTGGTTTTCATGCCCTAGAATAGGTTTACCCACGATAAGGGAACATTATCGTGGGTAGAAATCCTATGTATGTTTTACATCATACATTATATGTAATAAATAATATATATTATTCAATACAACATGAAGCCAGCAGAGCTATGCCGATAAAAATACGATCCGTCGCCGTTCTTGATCCGAATGCGGTCGATACCCAAACCCGGGATGCCGCAGCCGCCTTGCTCCAGGAAGGCAGCTCACGCAATACGGCGGCGGCGTATGGTTCGGCCATCAAGTACTGGGCGGCGTGGTTTGGCCTGCGCTATGGCCAGCCTTTCGCCCTGCCCCTTGCTCCCGCCGTGGCAATACAGTTTCTGGTGGACCACGTGATGCGCTCCACGCCCCAGGGGCTGGCCTGCGAGCTACCCCCCGCCATCGACACACAGTTGCAAACCATGAAGGTCAAGGCCAAGCCCGGGCCGCTCAGCCTGAACACCATCCTGCACCGGCTCTCGGTGCTGTCCAAGGCGCATCAGATCCATGGCCATGACAACCCCTGCCAACATCCGAGCGTGCGCGAGCTTGTCGCCAAGACCCGCCGCGCCTACGCCAAGCGGGGCGTTGTGCCGGCCAAGAAGGATGCGCTGACCCGGGACCTGCTGGAAAAACTGCTGGACACCTGCGATGGCTCGCTGCGCGGACGCCGCGACCGGGCCTTGTTGCTGTTTGCCTGGGCCACGGGCGGGCGCCGCCGCTCGGAAGTCGTACATGCCACCATGGAAAACACCAGCCAAGTGGCGCAGGACGTCTACCTCTATACCCTGAGCCATTCCAAGACCAACCAGGGTGGCGCCGTGCGCGCCGACGATGTCAAGCCCTTATTGGGTAGCGCCGCCCAGGCCCTGACGCAGTGGCTGCATCTAAGCGAGATTCACTCGGGCCCCATTTTTCGACGGGTGCGGCGCGGCGATGTCCTGGGCGAACCCCTGTCTGCGGCCGCGGTGCGGGAAATCGTGCAGGATCGTTGCCGGCAAGCCGGCGTGCAAGGCCATTTTTCGGCTCACAGCCTACGTTCCGGGTTCGTGACCGAGGCGGGCCGGCAAAATATCCCCCTTGGGGAAACCATGGCATTGAGTGGCCACGCCAGCGTGGCCACCGTGATGGGCTATTTCCGGGCCGGCAACGCCTTGCATTCCGGGGCAGCCAAACTCTTCGATACCGATCAAGCCGCGACTTCGTCTACTTCTGTCGCGATCAAAGCACCACAAAAAGCCTAGAACTGCGCTTAACTCATCGATAACTTCGCTATATGGCGGATTTTTGCCGTGCTCATAGTTATTATGAAATGAATAACAAATTTCAATAAAAAAATATATTGGCGGGCATTCATAACAAGACAGCTCGCAAAGTAACGAATTCCCCTCTCTAGCAAGGGGTAATCCATACACCTCGGCAGGTCAATTGCTTACGCCGCAAGACGGATGCGCACAAGGAGAATCCGATAGCCGAGCACCGAATCGCGCCAGAAATCCTGGCTCGACAGAGTTGCATAAATGCATCACACAATTATTTTCTCTTGCACAAAAGTAACTAACCCTATAAGGGACTAATACTTTTTAGTAGGCCATAGCCGGTTAATTTTGCTAACTAGTTGGCATATCATGCGCCATCACATTCGAATAAGCAGTCGGATGCCAGCAGGCGCCAATCCATGGTGTTCATAACCGGATGGGGCTTCCAGGCAAATCGACTCAGGGCCAGAGGCTCGTACAACGCCCGATCCGGCCTAAGTCAGCGACACGATGCGGAAATTTGATACCTGCAGTTTGTAGAGGCAATCCGGTGATTCGGATTTGCAAGGAGATGGGACTGATGACTAAAGTCGTTCTAGTAGAAACCCACCCTTTGATGCGTCTTGGCTTGCACCAGATGCTGGGTGCACTTCCCGGAAGTTGGGATATCGTCGCGTTGGACACCTATGCAGTAAAGGAGTTTGCGCACCTCGAGTGTCCGGTTGACCTGGTTATATTCGGGTTCCCCGCCAATTTGGACGAGGGTTGGGAAGCCCTGGCGCAAACGGCCAGGCTGTTACAACCGCAACGTATCCTGCTGCTATGCGATCCCTCGGCGCCCTGGCAACCTCCACCCGGGGAAGGCGTGCCCAATGTCTATGGCTGTATCACCAAAACGGCTCCCATCGAGGTTCTCGAGGCAGCCATACGCCTTGGGCTTGCCGGTGGCGAATGCTTTCCTAACCAGGGCATGACGGTAGTCAGCCATGCGTCGGTCAGCTCCTTGCCGGCACGCTTGAACGGCAGCATGATGGACGGCACGGGTGCCGGCTATCGGCCTGTGGCATCTGCCGAAGCACGTATTCAGGTAACCCTGGCGCCCGAATTGGCCGATGACGATGCAGCTGCCGATGCCGTCGCGGCGGCGAGCCTGCCGATTGCCAATGGCGGCATGGCAATGAACGTGACCGAAGGCGCCCAGCTATTGAACGTGACCCCACGCCAATATGAAGTTTTGACGCTGCTGGCCAAGGGCTACCCTATCAAAACCGTCAGCCGCATGCTGAATATATCCACGGCCACGGCGAAAGCCCACGCATCCACGCTCTATCAGCGCCTGCGGGTCAACAGCAAGGGGGAAGCCGTCTATGCGGCCCGTCAACGAGGCGCTCGCTTCGACTGAAAAGATGCACGCAGAGATGCGTGCATCTTTTAGCCTGTATCGGAAAAAGGCCCGACCCGGCCCCGCTGCCTGAAACCGGCGCCAACACCCAAATTCCCTGACTGGATACTGTCGGCGTACTTGATTGCCGAGGCTCCTGCTCGCCCCAGCTTGTACCCGGTTTGCTGATTGAAACCGTGGTCTGGTCCCAATTGTTTTTCTACTGCCAAAGACCCGCCATTTCATCAAAAAGCGCTGCCGCGCTTAACTGAAGGCTTTACGCCCGGCACGACGCGCGGCAAGCCTGGCTGCCCAACTGTTTCTGTTTACTTTCGGAAGCATTAGTTCGTTCGTCCAATGGGCGTATGCAACAAAAAGGCGTGCAATGTGGCTTCGGACATCGCCATTCGACCCTTTTCCGGTTACAGAATCTGCTGCGATGCATCCGGTTTCACTTTACAAGAGAGAGCCATGCTGCAGACTTCGGTGCGCCCCTTTTCATTTCCGCTCTCCGCATTCAAAGCCAATGGTATTTATGGCATTGCGCCCGGGCTGATCAATGCACCGTTTGCGCATGCGCTGGGAATGGCCTTGGGGACACTGGCACTGGAACGGCAGGTTCCCGCCATGGTGGTAGGCCGGGATTGCAGGATCAACGGCGTGGAGCTTGTGGCGGCCTTGCAGGCCGGCCTGCGAGCGGTCGGCATGAAAGTCATTGATATTGGCATGGCAACCACCCCCCTCGTCTATTTTGCCGCGCATGTCACCGGCACAGGCGCCGCCATCTCGATCACGGGCGGCCACATGCCTGCGGCCTATAACGGGTTCAACATCATGCTGAACCACACCGAGCTGCATGGCCAAGCCCTGCTTGCCTTGCAAGAGCGCATGAGCCTGCCCTGCCGGACTGCATCGGTGCCGGGATCACGGACACAAACAGGCATGCATGCCAGCTACATCGCACGGATACTGGGCGACGTAAAGATCGCCCGGCCGATGAAAATTGCCGTGGATTGCGGAAATGGCATGGCAGGCCCCTTGGTGCCGGCCTTGCTGCGCGAACTCGGCTGCGACGTGACCGAACTCTTTTGCGATACGAATGGCGAATTTCCCAATCATCCGCCGGACCCGAGCGATACGCGCAACCTGCAGGATCTCATCTATTGCCTGCGATATTCCGATTGCGAGCTGGGACTGGCTTTCGACGGCGACGCAGACCGATTGGTCGTGGTAACCAAGTCGGGCAACATCATCCAGTCCGACCAATTGCTGATCCTTTTCGGACGCGACCTGCTCGAGCAGCAACCCGGTGCCCGCATCATCCACGACGTGCAGTCCAGCCGCCACCTGCCGCGCGCCATTCATGCCGCGGGGGGCCATGCCACCATGGGCAAGACAGGCCGGGCGTCGATCTGCACACGCATGGACGAGGATGGCGCCCTGCTTGGCGGCGATACCAGCGGCCACCTGGTCTTCAAGGACCGCTGGTATGGCTTTAGCGACGGCATCTACGCCGCCGCGCGCCTGCTGGAATTATTGTCGCGCGAAGAAAGCGATAGCTCGAACTTGCTCGATACCCTGCCGTCTTCGTGCTCGACGCCGGAACTGCGCGCGCTGACCGGTGCGGCCGATCCAGGCAAGCTGATCGAGACGCTTTGCAGCATAGGACGCTTTACCGGGGCGGACGAGTCCATCGCAACCGAAGGCCTGCGCGTGGAATACGCCGATGGATTCGGCCTGGCCCGGGCCTCGAACTCCACCTCGGCCCTGGTGTTTCGATTCGAGGCCGACAACCTGCACGCACTCACCCGCATCCAGACCGAATTTCGCAAACAGTTGCGCCGGGTAGCTCCCCGACTGCAACTGCCTTTCTAATCAATACCCTGCAACAGGAGCGTGGACTCATGAGTCAACGTCAATTTTTTGGTACCGACGGTATTCGTGGAGAGGTCGGAGGCCCTGTTATCAACGCCAGTTTTGCCTTGCGCCTGGGCTATGCGGCCGGCCGCGTCCTGGCGCAGCAAAACTGCGGCTCCAGCGCCCGCCCGCAAGTCCTGATCGGAAAAGATACCCGGGTGTCGGGCTATATGCTGGAGTCAGCCCTCGAGTCAGGTCTGGCCGCCGCGGGAGTCGACGTTCTGCTGGCCGGCCCCCTGCCAACGCCTGCCGTGGCTCACCTGACCCGGGCCCTGCGGCTGACGGCCGGCGTCGTCATCAGTGCCTCGCACAATCCCTATCAAGACAATGGCATCAAGTTCTTTTCCGGGCTGGGCATGAAACTGCCGGATGCAACCGAAGACATCATCGAAGCCGCGCTCTGGGAGCCCATGGGTTGTGTCTCCAGCAAGCACCTGGGACGGGCTCGGCGCATCGACGATGCCGCCGGACGCTACATCGAGTTCTGCAAGAGCACCTTTCCAAACGATCTTGATCTGTCCGGCCTGCGCATCGTCGTGGACGCCGCCCATGGCGCCTGCTACAGCGTGGCGCCCGACGTGTTTCGCGAACTCGGCGCCGAAGTCCATGCCATCGGATGCGAGCCCGATGGCTTCAACATCAATGCCGGCGTCGGGGCGATGTACCCCGACACACTGGCCGCAGCCGTCAAGAATTGCGGAGCCGACCTGGGCATTGCACTGGACGGCGACGGAGATCGCCTGCAGATGGTGGATGGTGACGGACGCGTCTACAACGGCGACGAGCTGCTCTATGCAGTCGTACGAGAGCGCATGCAGTCCTCTCGCGTCAAAGGCGTGGTCGGCACGCTGATGACCAATTATGGCCTCGAGCGCAAGCTCGGTGAACTCGGCATCGATTTCGAGCGCGCCAACGTGGGCGACCGCTACGTGCTGGAGCGACTCCAGGCCAAAGGCTGGCTTTATGGCGGCGAGAGTTCGGGGCATCTGCTGTGCCTGGACCGGCACACCACGGGCGACGGCATCATCGCGGCCCTGCAGGTGATCAGTGCCTTGCGCCGTCACCGCCAGACGCTGGCGCAATGGTTGGGCGACCTGCGCATGTTCCCCCAAAAAATGGTCAACCTGCCGTTGCCGCTGCGGGGCGGCATATCAGCCGATTGGCAGCATGACCCGGAACTGCAGTCGATACGCAGCGACGTGGAATCCAAGCTTGTCGGGCATGGCCGGGTGTTGATCCGGGCTTCCGGCACCGAGCCCAAGCTACGCCTGATGGTGGAAGCCGATGATGAAGAACTTGCCGAGCGCTGCGTAGCGCAACTGGCGGCTGCAGGGCAGCATCCTGCGAGCGTACAGGCTAGCGTCTGACCCTTGCCCCGGATAGCCATCTGCCCGGCCAGAACAGTTTGTTCTGGCCGGGCAGATCCATTTTGCAGGCGACTGCGCCAAGTGACGCGCCGCTAAGGTGTGCCCCGTCGGGG
>JBEBVZ010000024.1:0-61201 GCA_040392445.1 Verticiella sediminum | reverse complement strand
GCGAAAGCTGTGCGAGTTCGAGTCTCGCCGTCGGCACCAAGAATTTGTTCCAGGAATGCTCTGGAAGATTGGAAAACCCGCATATTTCTATATGGAAATGCGGGTTTTTTGTCGTCTGGCGATCGGGTGCCGCGTAGTGCCTGGTGGCGGTTTTTTCCGCAATTATGCGAGCGGCCACTGCATCGTTCTAAAAACAGAACGCAGATTGCGGATTGTGCGCACTACCGGATAGACCGTTTCGGCCCTATCTTATGACTATGATAAATACGCGCCAGGCGCGTTCATAGGAGCAAGCCATGAAACAAGTCCTTGGAGTCTACAGCGCTCCCCGTCCGCACTGGGTGGGGGACGGGTTTCCGGTCCGTTCGCTGTTTTCCTACCAGACGCTGGGACACCAGTTGAGCCCCTTTCTGTTGCTGGACTACGCGGGCCCCGCGCAGTTCACGCCGACTGCGCATCAGCGGGGCGTGGGCGAGCACCCGCACCGCGGATTCGAGACCGTCACCATCGTCTATGACGGCGAGGTGGCTCACCGCGACTCCACCGGGCAAGGCGGGGTTATCGGGCCCGGAGACGTGCAGTGGATGACAGCAGCCGCGGGCATCCTGCATGAAGAGTTCCATTCGCCGGAATTCGCCAGCAAGGGCGGTCCCCTGGAGATGGTGCAGCTTTGGGTGAACCTGCCGGCCAAGGACAAAATGAGCCGCCCAGGCTACCAGGGTATCCTGAGCCAGGACATACCCGTTGTGCCCTTGCCGCAGGATGCCGGATCGCTGCGCGTGATTGCTGGGGACTACAGCGGTACGGCCGGTGCGGCCAGTACCTTCACGCCCGTCAACGTCTGGGATGTGAAGCTGCGTGCCGGCGCTCGCACCGAGTTGCCGCTGCCTGCGGGGCACAATGCCGCTATCGTGGTTTTGCACGGCACGATACAGGTCAACGAGGCGGAACTTGCGCGCGAAGGCCAGCTGGTGCTGCTGGATAATGAGAACGAGGGCGTATCCCTGGAGGCCAACAATGACGCGATGTTCCTGGTTCTGACGGGCGAGCCTATCGACGAGCCCATCGTGGGCCACGGGCCGTTCGTCATGAATTCCCAGGCCGAGATCGTGCAGGCGATCGAGGACTTCAACAGCGGCCAGTTCGGCAGAATTCCGGCCTGATTGCAGCGCCGGCAAAGCCATCCCCGCACGACCGAGGCAGCATGCGGTCGTGCGGGATTCTGATGCTATCGTTGGCTTCTATCAGACGCGGCTTGCATGTATGGATGAAGCAAGCCGCCAGGAACAGGAGGCAGCATGCAAGCATCAGCGTTGTTGGGCATCCGATATCCCATCATCCAGGCACCCATGGCTGGCGTGTCGACGCCGGCGCTGGCGGCCGCGGTATCCAATGCCGGTGGCCTGGGCTCGGTGGCGGTGGGGCATGTCGATGCCGCCAAGGCGCGCCAGTTGATCGCCGATACCCGCAAGCTCACCAGCGGGCCATTGAACGTCAATCTCTTTTGCCACGAGCCTGCTGCGCTGGACCCTGCCGCCAATGCGGCGTGGCTGGCTCATCTGGGCCCGCTGTTTGCCGAGTTCGGCGCGACGCCACCGGCTGCGCTGCGTGAAATCTACAGCAGTTTCGTGAACGATGACGAGATGCTCGAGATGCTGCTGCAAGAACGTCCCGAAGTGGTCAGTTTTCACTTCGGCCTGCCGCCGCAGGACCGCATTGATGCCCTGAAGCAAGCGTCGGTGAAAATTGCGGCCACGGCAACCAGCCTGGACGAGGCCGCCCTGCTGCAGGCCGCAGGAGTGGACCTGATTGTGGCCCAGGGTTACGAGGCTGGGGGGCATCGGGGGGTCTTCCGGCCCGAGCAGGATCTGGCCATAGGCACTTTTGCGCTGGTGCGCTTGATTGCCAGCAAGATCAGCCTGCCTGTGGTGGCTGCCGGAGGCATTATGGACGGCCAGGGCATCAATGCCGCGCTGGCCTTGGGGGCCGGTGCGGTGCAGTTGGGCACGGCCTTCGTGCTGTCACCCGAATCGTCGGCTCCGGCAAGTTACCGGGCCTTGCTGAAAAGCGAGCGCGCATGCCATACGCAGGTCACATCGGCGATTTCGGGGCGGCCCGCCCGTGGGCTTTTCAATCGTTTCATGCAAGTCGATGGGGTTGGTGCGCCTGCGGTGCCGGCCTACCCGATGGCCTACGACGCAGGAAAGGCCCTGCACGAGGCCGCTTCGGCAAAAGGCAGTTTCGAGTTTGCCGCGACCTGGGCCGGACAGGGGGCGCCTTTGGCTCGTGAAATGCCCGCGGCCAAGCTAGTGGAAACGTTGGTGCAGGAAATGCAGCAGAAATAGTTGGGGTGCAAATCGTCTTTTCAGACGATGAGGCTTTCGTTCCAGGGTGAAAGGATGTAAAGGCGGATTCCATCCTTCTGCATCCAAAGGCCGATACAGGCCTTCATGCCCTTTACCGGAGCGAGACAAGTGAAAATGAACTGCAAAGCCCTGGCCGCCGTGGCCACGGCCGGCTCTATGCTGCTGGCATCGTCGGTGCTGGCGGCCAATGGCCAGAATATGCCGGGCGTCACCGATACCACGATAAAAATTGGGCAGACGCTGCCATATAGCGGCCCCGCGTCCAACTACGGACGCGAACTGGGCGGGACGGCCACCGCGTTTTTCAAGATGATCAACGATCAGGGCGGAGTCAACGGCCGCAAGATCGAGCTCATCAGCCTGGATGACGCCTATAGCCCGCCCAGAACCGTCGAGCAGGTGCGCAAACTGGTCGAGCAGGAAGAGGTGCTGCTGATCTATGGCACCTTGGGCACGGCAACCAACACCGCCATCCATAAATACGTCAATGCCAAGAAGGTGCCGGTGCTGTTCATCTCGTCGGCCGCCGACAAGTGGAACCAGCCCGATAAATACCCCTGGATCATGAGCGGCATGCTCAGCTCGTCGGCCGAGTCGGCCATCTACGCCAAGTACGTGCAGGACCTGAATCCGAATGCCAAGATCGGCGTGCTGTATCACAACGACGAGTTCGGCCGTGACTACCTGGTGGGACTGAAAAAAGCCCTGGGTGACAAGGCCGGCATGATCGTGGCCGAGGCTTCGTACGAGTCCGCCGACCCCACGGTGGATTCCCAGGTCATTTCGCTCAAGTCGTCGGGCGCAGACACCCTGATCAACTTCGCCATGGCCAAGCATGCGAGCCAGGCCATCAAGAAAGCGGCCCAGTTGGGTTGGAAGCCCCTGCATATCGTGTATTCGGGGTCGGCCAACGTCAGTGCGGTGCTCGAGCCCGCCGGGCTCGAGAATTCCGTTGGCATCGTTTCCGTGACCTATTACAAGGAACCCGCGGACCCGCAATGGAAGGACGACCAGGCAGTGCAAAAATACCGCGCCTTCATGAAGCAATATGCGCCGCAGCTGAACCCCGATGAGTTCGGCAATGTCTTTGCCTACAACATTGCCCACATGATGCTGCAGGTGCTCAAGCAGTCCGGCGACGATCTTTCGCGCGAGAATGTCATGAGGCAAGCCGCGAACCTGAAGGACGTCGAGCTGCCGCTGGCCCTGCCCGGGGTCCGCGTCAACACCTCGCCCACCGACTACCTGCCGATCAAGCAAGCGCGCCTCAAGCGTTTTGACGGCACGTCCTTCGTGCCGTTTGGCGAAGTCCTGGGGAACTGAGACGACGCCCGTGTCCGCGCGGGGCTGGCTCGGGCGGCCTTCATTCGGCCGGGGCCTGGTTTTGCAATATGGCTTGGAAATCAGGCATTATGTCCCCCTAACATTGCGCTCGAGGGATCACTGATCCGTAGTACGGCGGGTATCAATGCCGGGTCGCGCGCTTCAAAACGGAGACTCCTCGTCATGAATGCTGTTGCCAGTTTTACTCATCCCATCAAACTGAATGCTCCCGACTGGGTCCGTCATGCCCGTCTGAAAGCCTGGGTGAGTGAGGTCGCTGCACTGGTGCAGCCCGACCGTGTCGAGTGGTGCGATGGATCCCAGGAAGAATATGACCGCTTGTGCGAGCAAATGGTCCAGGCGGGTACGCTGCGGCGCCTGAACCCGGCCAAGAGGCCCAATTCCTACCTGGCCTGGTCGGCGCCTTCCGATGTGGCGCGCGTGGAAGATCGCACTTTCATCTGTTCGCAGCACAAGGACGATGCCGGCCCCACCAACCACTGGGTAGAGCCCGAAACCATGCGTGCCACCCTGCATGGCTTGTTTGCCGGGGCAATGCGCGGGCGCACCTTGTATGTGGTGCCGTTTTCCATGGGGCCGCTGGGATCGCCCATCGCCCACATAGGCGTTGAACTGACCGATTCACCTTATGTCGTGGCCAATATGCGCATCATGACGCGCATGGGGCGCAAGGTCTACGACGTACTGGGCACCCACGGGGAGTTCGTGCCCTGCGTGCATTCGGTGGGCAAGCCGCTGGCGGCTGGCGAGGCCGACGTGCCCTGGCCCTGCAACGATACCAAGTACATCGTGCACTATCCCGAAACCCGCGAGATCTGGTCTTTCGGTTCGGGCTACGGCGGCAACGCGCTCTTGGGCAAGAAATGTTTTGCCCTGCGTATTGCGTCAACCATGGGCCGCGACCAGGGCTGGCTGGCCGAACATATGCTGGTCTTGGGCGTGACTTCCCCGCAAGGCCGCAAGATGCATGTGGCCGCGGCGTTTCCATCGGCCTGCGGCAAAACCAACTTCGCCATGCTGATTCCACCGGCGTCGTTGCCGGGCTGGAAGATCACCACCATTGGCGACGATATTGCCTGGATCAAGCCGGGCGACGATGGCAGGCTGTACGCGATCAATCCCGAGGCCGGCTATTTTGGCGTGGCGCCCGGCACCAATGAAAGCACCAACTACAACTGCATGGCCTCGCTGCGCGAGAATGTGCTGTTCACCAACGTGGCGCTAACCGACGATGGCGATGTCTGGTGGGAAGGCATGGGGCCGGCGCCCGCGCACTGCCTGGATTGGCAGGGCAAGGACTGGACGCCGGATTGCGGGCGCAAAGCCGCGCACCCCAATGCCCGGTTCACGGTAGCCGCCACGCAGAACCCTGTCATCGATCCTGAATGGGATAACCCGGCCGGCGTCGCCATCGATGCCTTTATTTTCGGCGGGCGCCGTTCCGATACCGTACCGCTGGTAACCGAGGCTCGCAATTGGATCGAGGGCGTCTATATGGCTGCCACGATGGGTTCGGAAACGACGGCTGCCGCCGCCGGCGCCCAGGGCGTAGTGCGCCGCGACCCCTTCGCCATGCTGCCGTTTTGCGGCTACAACATGAGCGATTATTTTTCGCACTGGCTCAAGCTTGGGCAGGCCCTGGATGCCAAGGGTGCGCAGCTGCCGCGTATCTTCTGCGTGAACTGGTTCCAGACCGATGACCACGGCAAGTTCATCTGGCCCGGTTTTGGCGAGAACATGCGCGTGCTGAAATGGATGCTCGAACGGCTGGAGGGTGAAGGCAAGGGCGTCGAGAACCTGTTTGGCGTGACGCCGCGCTATGGCGACTTGAGTTGGGACGGCCTGAACTTCGATCAGGACAGCTTCGAGCGCATCACGCGCATTGATCACGTGGCCTGGAAGCAGGAACTGGCCTTGCATGAAGAGCTTTTCAAGAAGCTGGCGCAGCGCATGCCCAGATCCCTGGTCGAGGTAAAAAAACGCTTGCAGCAACAGTTGGCCGGATAAGACCTGGGCCCGGCGTCGCTTCGCCGGCAATGCGCCTTGGCATCAGGGCGCATTGCCTGGCAGGGGGTTGGCATCGCTGAGTGCCGGGGTATCCGTAGCCCAGTCCTGGGCGCGCGAAAACAGCTGCAGCTGCTGTTGCACATCAATATTGAAAGGGGCCAGCTTGTCGCCCAGCGCTGTGGCATTGCGCTGTAGTTGCGCGTCGTTGGGCAAGGGCGCTCGCGTGGCGATGATCACTCGGTTGCCGTCGCGCAAGTTGAAGAACTCACCGAATACGCTGGCATAGGTGGCCGACTCCTGGTCATACAGCTTGCTTTCGGAAAACGTGTTGGCCACCAGCACGCCATCGGTGCTCAGGATGTTGCGGGCATGTCGTAGAAACTCCTGGGTCAGCAGGTGCGGCGGGATGTAGTTCACATCGAAGGCATCAAGCAGGATCAGGTCGTACTTCGTGCCTTCGCGCTGCATGCGCTCGATGAAGGCGCGTCCGTCGTCCAGGAAAACGCGCTGCCTGGGGCCGGATTCATAGCCAAAGAACTTCTGCGCCACGGCAAGCACCGCGGGGTCGATTTCCACGGTGTCGATGGTGGCGTGCGGCAAGACCTTGCCCAGCGCCATGGATAGCGTGCCTCCGCCCAAGCCCACGATGAGCACGCGGGCGGGGTCGGGTTTGACGAAGAGCGAGCTCATCATCATGCGCGTATAGTCGAACACCATTTTTTCGGAAGCCTGCAGGTCGATGCAGGTTTGCCGGCCAACGGCATCGACACTGCCGAAATTCATGCAACGTTCGCCATGTTCTTCGTAGACCACAATGGGGGAAAACGTCGACGGCTCGGTGTGGATGACCCGCGCCTCGCCGTTGTTGAAAAAAGAATAGGTGGTGACTGCGGCAAAGGCGGCGGCCACCACCAGCATCAGCAGGCGGTTCGTTTGGGAAGACCGGCTAGGTTTTTTCATCGAGGCAATCATCCATGTGGACTAAGGCATTTCGGGTTTGGGCTGGCGTTGCTGCCCAGGTTCGACTTTTGCTATGGTAGGGTAACGGGGCCGCCCGGCGCTTGTAGATAGCGATGCCCCGCATAATAAGTTGAGCCAGGAGCCGTGTGATGAAACCCAGACATTGCGTGAGTGTGGCGGTGGCGGGTCTGCTGCTTTTTGGGGGGCAACAGGCTAGTGTGGCACAGCCCCGGGATCCTGCAACGACCGGGGCCTGGGGTATGCAATACGGCATCAATAGCGATGTGCATCGCCTGTCGGTGAACTACGAGACACCTGCCTTGTGGTCCTATCGCTTTAGCGGCAGCCGCATCGATCTGGTTGGCGAGTTTGGTGTGTCGTACTGGCGCACCCGAGATGACGGGACATCCCGACGCAGCGTGTGGCAGGCCAGCGCCATTCCCATGTTCCAGTGGTGGCTAAGCCCAAGGTTCTATCTGGAAGCAGGCATTGGGGCAACGGTATTCAATCATGCCCATTTTGCCGACCGCAAGCTGGGTTCGGCCTTCCAGTTTGGCGATCATCTCGGCCTGGGCTACCAGTTGAACGAGAAGGTCCGCCTGAGTTTGCGCGCTTCGCATTTTTCCAATGCCGGCATCAAGGAGCCTAATGACGGCTTGAACATCTTTCAGGCGGGGATCACGGTACGCTGGTAGCTCGATAGTCGACGAAGGGTCAGATCCGAAGCAGCAGCTTGCCTCGGTTGATTCCCTCGAACATCGCAATCAGGGCCTGGGGGGCGTTTTCCAGCCCGTCCTGGATGGTTTGGATTGCCTTGAGCTTGCCTTCGGCTACCCAGGCCGAGAGCTGGGCTTCGGCCTCGGCTCGCTTGTGCAGATGGTCCATCACGATGAAACCCTCCATGCGTATGCGCTTGGTAACCAGCAGGCCGGGCACGCCGGCGGGGCCAGGCGCCGGTTTGTCCGTGTTGTACTGGGAAAGATTGCCGCAGCAGACGATGCGTCCGTGCAGCTTCATCAGGGACAGCGCCGCCGCCAGGGCATCGCCGCCGGTGTTGTCGAAGTAAACGTCGATCCCGTCCGGGCAGGCGGCCTTCAGAGCCTGGCGCAAGCCGCCCGCCTTGTAGTCCACGCTTGCATCCAGGCCAAGCTCGCTTTGCAGCCAGGCGCATTTTTCGGGGCCGCCGGCAATGCCTACGACACGGCAACCCTGTATGCGCGCAATCTGGGCGACGACGGAGCCCACCGCCCCGGCGGCGGCCGACACCAACACGGTTTCGCCCTGACGGGGGCGGCCGATGTCCAGCAGCCCGAAGTAGGCCGACAGGCCGGTGATGCCCAGGATGCTCATGAGTTGTTCAGGCGGGTAGCCGCCGGTTCTGCGTGTCAGTTTTTCTGCCGGCATGGCGGCGTAGTCCTGCCATCCCAGCATGCCCTCGACGAGGTCGCCGGGCTTGAAATCCGTGGCGCGCGATTCGATGACCTCGCCCAGCGCGGTGCCATGCATGACGTCGCCGGGTTCAACCGCGGCCTTGTACGTCGGGCTGGGAAACATCCAGGCCCGGTTGGCCGGGTCGATGGACAGCATCCTGCTGCGAACCAGGACTTGTCCTGCCTCGAGGGCAGGGCGGCTGGCGGTGCGCAGCTGGAAATGCGCTGGCGTCAGTGTGGCCACTGGGCGTTCAGCCAATATCCACTGGCGGTTGTCCTGCTGCGTCATGCCTGTCTCCTTTATGGTTTGATGTAGGAGCAGTCTATGTCAAAACATGCCGGAACGGCGTGACAGGCAATGGGGCGCGCGCCGCTGGCGTGGCGCCGTGGCGTGGCGTGGCGCGATGGTGGGGTATGGGGCGGGCAGAAACGACAAACGGGCATTACGCCCGTTTGATCTTGCCCTTTTAAGCCGGCACGGCTGAATTTCTGGCGGAGGCGGTGGGATTCGAACCCACGATGCAGTTTTAGCCGCATACTCCCTTAGCAGGGGAGCCCCTTCGGCCACTCGGGCACGCCTCCGGAAAAACGAGATTCTAGCACGACTTTTAAAGCCGTGTCGCGCCCTGGCGTCTAAGCCAGGGTAATCTTTAGTTCGACGGCGGGGTTGCGGGCTGATCCAGGCCAAAAGCCTTGTGCAGGGCACGCACCGCCAGTTCCATGTACTTGTCCTGGATGATCACCGAGGTCTTGATTTCGCTGGTGCTGATCATCTGGATGTTGATGCCTTCCTGGGCCAGGGTTTCGAACATCTGGCTGGCGATGCCGACATGCGAGCGCATGCCGATGCCAACGATCGAGACCTTGCAGACGTTGTCGTCGGCGACCACTTCGCGCGCGCCGACGGCGGGCGCCACGGTGTTGGTCAGGACGTCCATGGCGCGCTTGAATTCGGCGCGGTTGACCGTGAACGAGAAGTCGGTGGTGCCGGCTACCGATTGGTTCTGCACGATGACGTCGACGTCGATGTTGGCGGCTGCGATGGGGCCAAGGATCTGGTAGGCAACACCGGGTTTGTCCGGAACCGCGACCAGGGTGAGTTTGGCTTCATCACGGCTGAATGCGATGCCGGCGACGGCTGCGGTTTCCATCTTTTCGTCTTCCTCGAAAGTAATCAGTGTGCCCGAACGCATTTCCTCGTCGAGCGAAATAAGCGGGTCGGTAAGCGATGAGAGCACGCGCACGGGCAAGCGGTACTTGCCGGCGAACTCAACCGAACGGATCTGCAGCACCTTGGAGCCGAGAGATGCCATTTCCAGCATTTCCTCGAACGATACGACGCCCAGGCGGCAGGCTTCGGGGACGACGCGCGGGTCGGTGGTGTAAACGCCGTCCACATCAGTGTAGATCAGGCATTCCTGGGCCGACAGCGAGGCTGCGACCGCCACGGCCGACGTGTCGGAGCCGCCGCGACCAAGAGTGGTGATGTTGTTGTCGGCATCCACGCCCTGGAACCCGGTGACGATGACAACCTTGCCTGCATCGAGATCCTCGCGCACGCGGGCGTCGTCTATCGACTGGATGCGCGCCTTGGTATAGGACGCGTCGGTGCGCACCGGAACTTGCCAGCCGGCGTAGCTGCGGGCCGGCACGCCCAGGTCTTGCAGCGCCATGCTAAGCAAGGCAACACTGACCTGCTCGCCAGTGGCGGCCAGCATGTCGAGTTCGCGCGGATCCGGGTCTTTCTGGATTTCGCGCGCCAGGCCAAGCAGGCGATTGGTTTCGCCCGACATTGCCGAGGGCACCACTACAACCTGGTGCCCGGCGTTGCGCCATTTGGCAACGCGACGGGCCACGTTCTTGATGCGTTCGACTGAACCCATCGAGGTGCCGCCGTATTTGTGTACGTATAGAGCCATAGCCGATGCCTGCGGAGATATATAGGCGCAAAAAGGCGCGCAAAGCCGAAAATAATAGCCTTATCCAGGCTGCGCGACAAATCATAAAAGAGAAATGTTGGGCTCGCGCTAAAATACAGGATTGTTTTGGCGGGAGGCTGCCATGTTCAACCCCTCTCGCGACCAGGTTCGCCAATTCTTTGCCGATACCTGGCGCAAGCATCGTCACGAAGAAATCCTGACCCCGCTCGAGGCCATTGCCCTCGATTGGATACAGGAGCATCCGGAATACCACAAGGATCTCGAATCCCCCGAGGCAGCCGCCACCGATTACTCGGTCGAGGCCGGCCGCACGAACCCGTTCCTGCATCTGTCGATGCACCTGGCGATTGCCGAGCAATTGTCCATCGATCAGCCTCCCGGTATTCGCGAAGCATACCAGCGCCTGAGCGCGCGCAGCGATGCGCATCGTGCCGCGCACGAGGTCATGGAGTGTCTGGGACAGGTGGTATGGGAAGCGCAGCGCCAGGGTGTTCCGCTGAATTCGGATACCTATCTGGATCTGATCCGGCGCCGGGCTGGCTAGGCGCGTAAAACAGGAAGACATGCCCCGCCGCAAGCGGGGCGTCGTCGCCCGGCAATCCGGCCGGGCGAGCGCGGCTTAACGCGTGCCCAGATCGCTGGGCAGCGATGCGAGCCAGGCCGTTACATTGTCGATGTCTTGCGGTGACAGCTGGGTGGCAAATGCGCCCATGACTGCGTTCTTGCGCACGTTGGCCCTGGCCGGTTGGCCTGCCTGGCCACGCTGGTAGGCGCGCAGGGCGTGCTCCAGGTAGTCGGCGTACTGGCCCGCCAGGATCGGGTAGGACGGGTCCACCGAGGTCTTGGCGTCGGCGCCGTGGCACGATGCACAGTTGAATTTTTCGAATACGGCACGACCGGCGATGAGGTCGGCCGCATTGGCCATGCCGGCTGTCGCCGACAGAACCACGCCCGCGAGGGCAAGGGTGAAGCGCTTCATGTATGCCCCCGTGATTACTTCAGGTTGGAGTAGTAGGCTGCCACGTCGGCGATGTCCTGTTCCGACAGGCTGGACGCGACGGCATCCATCGTGGGATGCGAGCGCGCGCCACTGGCGTATTCACGCAAGGCGGCTGCCAGATAGGCGGCATTCTGGCCCGCTATCTTGGGCACGTGATAGACCTCGGGGAAGCTGGCCTTGTAGCCGGTGATGCTGTGGCAGCCGATACACATTGATATCTTGCTGCGAGCGTTCTCGATGTTGCCTGCCGCAGGGGCCGGTGTCTCCGCGGCCTGGGCAGTGCTGAAAATCGAACAGGCTACCGATACTGCTAACGCGGGTACTACGCCCCGCAATATGCCAAGTTTCATGGAAATATTTATACCTTGGAAAGCAGACGAAAGGGCAACGCGCAAACGACGCGAAACCAACAAAGTGTAATGGAGTTCGCGGTCGAGTGTCCAACTAGTCGTTGCGGCTGGAGGGTGGCCGCAACGTGAGTATCGGTAGTGTGGTTGGTGTTTAGCTGCGTCGGCCGCCGCGCGACCCGGCGCCTACGCCCAGTCGTGATTCGTGGGCCTTGGCGCTGCTGGGCTGGCGTTCATCGCCACCGCCCGCTTTGCGTGGGCTATTGCGTGGTGTGGCGCTTTTGCGCACTCCCGGCGCTGCCGGCGGACGGCGGGGCTTGCTGCCGGGCGCTTTGGGTGCGGTATCCAGGGCACCGGCCTCGGCGGGGGCGCGGCGAGGAGCGCCACTGCGCCCGGCGCTCTTGACCGGACGGGGGGCGCGGTTGCCGGCGGCAGCACTTTTGCCGGCGCTGGCGCTTTTGCCACGGCCGGCACCGGCGCCGGCGCCGCGTGGGCTGTTACCGCTGCCGCTGCCGCTGGCGTGGGGGTGGCCATTGGCAAAGCCGCCGGTCACGCTCAGGGCGCGCGGAGCAGCGGTAGTGCTGCTGGTCATGCCGCCTGTGCCGAAAGGATCGGAAGGGTGGCTGATGCCGACCTTGCGTCCACCCTGGATGGCGCCACGGCGCCCGACGCGCGCACCGTTGGTGCCGTTCTGCTCCAGCGTACCGAAGCCCGGAGGCAGCGCGCCCTCATGCGAGAGCGGTTGGCTGGCGCGGCGCTTGCCGGCGGGCTCGTCGCTGTCGCGCAGCAGGCCCAATTGCAGCATCAACGCCGACACCAGCGGTGCGTCGAGCTCTTCCCATCGGCCGCGGCGCAGGGTGCGGGGCAGGTCGATGTCGCCAAAGCGCACGCGGATCAGGCGGCTGACCATCACGCCCACGGCTTCGAACATGCGGCGCACTTCGCGGTTGCGGCCTTCGTTCAGGGTTGCGCGGTACCAGCGGTTGCTGCCTTCGCCGCCCAGGAACTGCAGATCGTTGAAGGCGGCGGTGCCGTCTTCCAGCGTGACACCTTCCAGCAGCGACTTGCGTTGCTCTTGCGACAGCTCGGCCATGACGCGCACAGCGTACTCGCGCTCGTTGCCGTAGCGCGGGTGCATCAGCCGGTTGGCCAGGTCTCCCGATGTCGTGAAGATCAGCAAGCCTTCCGTGTTCAGGTCGAGGCGGCCGATGGACAGCCATTTGCCGTTCTTGATCTTGGGCAGGCGGCTGAATACGGTCGAGCGGCCTGCCGGATCGTCATGCGTGACGATTTCGCCGGCCGGCTTGTGATACAGCAACACCCGAGGTGCGCGAGCCCGCGCCCGGCGCTCGAGCAGCTTGCCGTTGACCCTGACGCTGTCGTTGGGGCCAACGCGCTGGCCGATGTGGGCCGGTTCGCCATTGACCGACACCCGGCCAGCAATGATGAGCTCTTCCATTTCGCGCCGCGAACCAATCCCCGCTTCCGCCAGGACTTTATGCAGCTTGGGCGTGATGGCGTCGCTGGTCAGGTACTTGCCCAGACGTTGCTTCAGTCGCCCGCCGGTTTCGAGCAGGGCCAGCGCTTCATCCGCTTCGCGGTCGCTCGCGCGATCCGTAACGCCAGCTTCGGCTGCCGACTCATTCGACTGCGCGGAGTCGGCTGTGTCGTGGCTCTCGGTTGGCGCGCCCTTGGTGTTTTCGACGCCTTCGGCCGCAGTGGTGCGGCGGCGGCGGAACGGTGTGCGCAGGTTGCCACGCCGCCCACGGCTTTGCGAAGCGTTGGGAGTGGCCTGGTCGCCTGCGGCGCCGGGCAAAGTATCGCTCGGAATATCAGTCATGGTTGGAATGGGGTGTCTGGAATGTCGTTGTTGGAATTGGGTTCGGGCCTGGCGATGTCGTTGTCGGTATCGTCAGGCGCATCATGAGGGGTGGCGGTGGCCATGTCGGCCGTACTTGCTGCGTTTTGCGTATCAATCGCGGTATCTATCGTTTCTGCGGCGGTGGTGTCGTCGTCTGCCGGGAGCGCCAGATCCAGGCCGGCCAGAGCGGCCACGGCCTCCTGGGTCTCTAGTGCAGGCAGCTCATCCAGCGACGCAAGTCCCAGGTCGTTCAGGAATTGCCGGGTCGTGCCAAACAGTTCCGGGCGTCCCGGCGCTTCCCGGTGGCCGATGACTTCTATCCAGCCGCGATCGTCGAGCGCGCGAATCAGGTTGCTGGACACTGTGACGCCGCGGATTTCCTCGATATCGCCGCGGGTCACGGGCTGGCGATAGGAAATGATGGCAAGCGTCTCCAGTGCGGCCCGGGAATACTTGGGCGGCTTTTCCGGGTTCAGCCTTTCCAGGTAGATCTGCATGGCGGGGCGGCTTTGAAAGCGCCAGCCGGTTGCCAGGCTGGCCAGTTCCAGGCCGCGTTCGCGCCAGTCCTCGCGCAGTTCACCCAGCAGCGCTCGCAGCGCCGCAGCGTCGATTTCATCCGCAAAAAGCCTGCGCAGCTCGGGCAGCGGTAAGGGCTGCTGCGCGCATAACAGGGCTGTTTCCAGAACGAGTTTGGCCTCGCTGGTATTCATCGTATGCAACGTACGTAGTTGGCGGAGTGTGTCCGCAACGTTGTGCCTTGTGTCGTTATCAATGCAGGCGGAACCAAGCGAGAGCGCGAAGCCTCGGATATGGGTTGCCGTGCGATGCGTGAATCGGGGCCCGCAGGATTCTTGGTGCGCCTGATGGCGGGGCGGGCCTGGTGACTCGTGTCGGGGGATCGAGCGTTGGTGTGGCTTTGGGCCGCGTAGCTGCGAACCGACTAGGAAACGATGTTATCACAGAAGAATGCAGGCAGACGATTTCTTTGGTGTCACCGCATCCGCCACCGGGAACTACCTGATCTTGCTTTTGCGCGTGGTCTTCACTTCCGGCCAGGAGTCGTGCCGGCTTAGCACGTTGCTGACGTGATCTCCCAGGATGGCGATACCCAACGCCACCAGGGCAAGAAAGAGAATAATGAGGCCGGTCTCGAGAATCATGTTCATGATGGAGCCCTTCTGTCTGACGCTTGGTTGGTGCATCAGATCGCAACAAACGTGCCGATCCGTAAGCGACGCCAAACATGGGATGCCGGCGGTATTTCGCTGCCGGCATCAAAGTAAGTCATGTAGCGATGTGTAAAAGCTACGCAAGCAGAGTAACGAATTTGCAGGGAAATGTCTGCTGCGACGGCGGGCCCGCCGGTTACATCGTTGTATCCTGTAGTGCGTCGGGGCGATTTCCCCGCATCGTTGATGTCAACAGCATGGTGCGGGCCATTTGCCGCCGGCGCCTAACGGAGAAAAAAGAAATGACACAATCCCAACCTCAGGGGCTGGCTACGGTTATGACCGCGTTGCGCGGGTTGCTCATGGGGGCGATCGGGATCTTTGCCTTGCTCGCGCCCGAGAGAGCCTTGCAGCTCCTGGTGTTCGTGGGGGGCGGCGTGCTGGTGCTCGACGGTATCCTGGATCTGGCCGCCATGCAGTTCCGAGCGCCGCGCACCAGGATGTTCTGGCTGTCGATGATACGGAACCTGCTATCGATACTGGCGGGGCTGATCGTGTTGTTCAGCCCGGTGCTGATCCCGCTGCTGACTGTGGGTTTCGTCATCTACTTTGTGGGCCTGCAGGCGATTTTTTCCGGCGTGATAACGATTTTCACGGTGTTCGCGCAACGGGACAAATACCCCAGCATCTGGCAGCCGCTATTCAGTGGCTGCCTTTACATCGCATTCGGCCTGGTGCTGCTGATGATGCCCTTGTCCAGCGCCATCGTCCTGACCCAGGTGGTAGCCCTGCTGATGATTTTGTATGCCATCAGTCTTTTCGTGCAGGCGTTTCGCCGCCGTGCCAGGGGCTATTGAAAACGGGCGCCTGGTCCCGACCGGACCAGGCGCCCGCTTGCATTTAGCTTGTCGCGGGCAATGACGACTTGATGACTTCGTCTATGCGCCCCTGCATGTAAGAAAAGAAGGGGTTGGACGACATGCGCAGCAAGGAATCCAGGGCTACGATGAGCACGCCGACTTCGCCCCGGGTGGCGGTTGACCCCAAGTGAATGCCGAAGTCCTCGGTGTCGTTGGGGTGCAGCCCGTACAGGCCGTCATCCAGCGGAAACGGCAGCGCCACGTGCGACAGCGAATAGACTTCGCGCGGATAGGACAGGCCCAGCTTGCGGATTTGTTCTGTCGTTGAGCCGGCTTCCGTCATCATTTCCGCGACTTCATTGTTGTCGGGTGTCAGGTTCGTGATGACCGTGGTGCGAAAGTTTCGCGGCGGGCTGGGCAGCAGGCGCGCGAGCGCCGTATCCGATGTCGCGCGCAGTAGCGGGCCGAATTTGGCTGTCCGGTTGATGTCGAACAGAACCAGTTCGCTGCCGTTGGCTGGCAACTGGTTGTATAGCGCGGTGATGACGGCACGGGTGCTGACGGTGAAATCCATGACAGATTGGAAGGTCAGCACGGGCGCGAGCCCTTGCAGATTGTTCTGTCGTGCTTCGCGCTCGATCTGCTGCTGCAGCGAGCGGGTCAGGCGGTGCGACTGGCGCGCGCCGTTGATGGGAAAGGAGTTGTATTTGAAGGGATTGAACTCGGGCAGGATGCTGAGCCAGGCAGCTTTGACAAAGGCGGGGAAGGCGGCAGGCAGGCCGGCGAACCCGGCAAAACGGGCGAAGCGCGTAACCCCTATCATGGGGGAAATCAGGACCAGGCGGTCAGGCTTGGTCAGCGATTCGTCGTGCAGCGCATCGAGCGCATATTTCAAGGCCAGCGCGCCGCCATTGGAAAACCCGACCAGGTGCAGGGGAACCGACGGGGCACGGCGTTTGCCCTCGCGCACCGCCAGGCGGGTTGCCGCCAGCCAGTCTTCCCACTCGATTTCGGTCAATGCGGCTGGTACGGTGCCGTGTGCCGGCATGCGAATCGCGATCGACAGAAAGCCAAGTTCGCTATAGCGACGGGCGATGTGGCGCAGGCTGTACGGGGTATCGGTCAAGCCATGCAGGAATACCGCCACGCCGACGGGTTCGCCTTCGGGCTCGAAAATATAAGAGCGATTCCAGTCCTGCTCGAAAGCGCCGGGGTAAACCGGGCTTTCCGAGAAGTAGCGGTTATCGGGTACGCGGTCTTCAGGTTCGAGCTTTTGCGTGACATGCTCGCGCACGGACGCGAAGATTTCGTCTTCCGCCTGCAGGTAGCCGGCCCAATCGGTCTTGTCCAGCTCTTGCCGGCTGAGTTCGTGCGGGATGTAGGTGTGCCAGGGCTCCAGAGGGGGGCCGCTCTGGGAGTCGTAGATGCGTACGCCCAGTACGGTGACCATCGCAACGGCGGCGAGGGCGACAATTATTTTTAGTGTTTTCGAAAGAATCCGTATCATCGCTAGTCCGCCATCCGTGGTCGGGGGCATTCTACCGGACTATCACGCATTCGCCGCCAGCCCTATATTCCTCAAACCATGAATCCAAGCTTGTTCAGGTAAACCGGCTTGGGTTCTTGGTAAAGGCTATTGTGGCTTATTGAGGTTGGCTCGCTCGGCAACCTTCTTGAAGCGTTCATACTCCTGGCGCTGGAACTCGCCCATGGAGTCCAGCGAACGGTTGATCACAAAGCCGGGAAGGCGGTCGCGCCGCTGATTGCTCGCATCCGTATTCAGGCCTTTGCTGATGGCGTCCGCCAGCTTGAGGGTGATGTCGTCCGGGGTTTCGGCCAACACATAGTAGGAAGACCAAACGTAAGACTCAAACTCGGGATGCCCCAGTTCTTTCATGGTGGGAACCTCGGGCAGTTTCGGGTCCCGTTTATCCGAAGTGATAGCGATCGCTTTCAGTTTGCCGGCGCTTATCAGTTCAAAAGGGCTGGCGGCGTCACTTAGCATGAGATCGAGACGGCCTCCGATAAGATCCGTGATCACGTTCGCCGGACCCCGGTAGGGAACGTTGGTGACCTCGACAGACAGTTCGCTTCCCAGCCAGGTGCCCAGCAATTGGTAGCCTTCGCTATAAGTGCCTATCTGCAAAGGGCGTCCTTCCTTTTTTGCCTTTTCAACCACGTCTTTCAGGGTGTTGGCGCCGGATGCGACGTTGACGGTAAGCAGGGCGCCCGTGGCGGCGCCACCATGCACCGGCCTCAAATCCTTGAATGGGTCGTAGGGCAAATCCTTCATGGTGACCGGATTGACCGCAATCAGGGAATTTGTCGCCATGAGGACGGTGTACCCGTCGGCGGGGCTCCTTTTGACCTCGTTGACAGCAATGACACCTGAGGCGCCGGGGCGGTTTTCCACCAGGACCGGCACGTTGAGGAATTTCTGGAATTCCTCGGCATTGAAACGGGTGGAATCATCCGACCCCCCTCCGGGAGAAAACGGGACCACGATGCGTATTGGCCGGCTGGGAAATTCGTTGGCGGATTGTGCCGCTGCGGCGCCCATCGTTAACAGTGCCGCCAGCGCGGCACCCCATGTCACGATTTTCATTTCGAGTCTCCTTTTTTATCGTTCTTGGAATTGAATTGATGTATTGATTGGCGCAGCTCTTGGGTGGGGCGCAAGTTTTTGTGCTGCGGCAATCTGCCGAGTCTTGCCCGTTCCGAGGTCGAGCGCCACCGCAAGGCTGTCTGGCGACTGGCTCATATTGCGGTGTCGTTCAACGCCCGGCAATTGGGCAATTTCGGTATACGAAATTTTTGAGGTTTTGGTGAGGAACTTGAAGTGCCGCCGGGCGGCATTGCGGCGCTAGCGGTCGTTGAGGCCGCGTTCGCATCCGTGGCAACGGTACCCTGCCAGGGAAGTCTGGCGCGCGCGAGAACTTTTACTGTGCTGACGATGCTGGGATGGATGTTCGCATATGTCTTCCAGGGGCGGGCGGGCCGCCAGGGCGCCGCGAGCGCAAACAAAAAAGCCCGCTTAGCGTTAGCTAGCGGGCCTTTCTGATGATTCACTTCAAGCGTATTGAAGTGAATCTTAAAACTGGTTGCGGGGGCAGGATTTGAACCTACGACCTTCGGGTTATGAGCCCGACGAGCTGCCAGACTGCTCCACCCCGCGTCTGAAGAACTGAATTATATAGAAGGTAAAAATATTATGCAAGCGCCTTCTTGGAATTAATCCTGGGGCCTACTTCAGGGCCGCCAGCAGGGCTGCGGTTTCCATGTCTGGCTGGCCATTGATGTTGTTGGGACGGTAGTGCATCTGGAAGGCCTTCAGTACCTTGCTGGTGGGTTTGTCCAGCACGCCGTGCGTGGGGACTTCATAGCCCACCCGGCCCAGCTGCTCTTGGAACCAGGCGATATCAGGCAGTCCGTCGCGCTCGAAGCGATGGCGGTATGCGGCGACCGCGGCAGGTTCATACCAGCGTCCCAAGCCTTCGGCCGCCAGCCGTGACCAGGGAAAGAGCGGTCCGGGATCCTGCTTGCGTTGGGGCGCGATGTCGCTGTGGGCCACGATGTTTTCCGGCGCGATGCCGTGGCGCGTGGCAATGTCGCGTACCAGGGCGATGACGCTGGTGATCTGCGGTTCGCTGTACGGGTGCCATTGCACCGTACCGTTGCCCTGCTCGGTATAGCCTGGGTTGACTATCTCTATGCCTATCGAGCTCGAGTTCAGCCAGGTCCGTCCGCGCCACTGGCTCAGGCCGGCATGCCATGCGCTGCGAGTTTCGTCGACCAGTTGGTAAATATGTGGCGGATCTTCGTCGGTGATCAGGTAGTGGCTACTGACTTGTCCGGTGCTAAGCAGGCTCAGCGATCGGGCTCGGTCGGACGCGGTGTAGTGCAACACAATGAACTGGATCCGGCTGCCTTGGCCCTGGGCGCTGATGGAGCGGTCGATGTCGAGTTCGCCCGGCGCACGATGCGCGCAGGCCGCCATCAGTACGGCCAGCGCGGCCAGGGTCAACAACCGCATCCCGTGGACAAGAGAGCGTGGCGCGCAAGGAGCAGTCAGGGGCATGGGAAGTGTGCAGGGCTGGTGAAAAGGTGGGCGCGAGCGGTCAAGACACGGCAGCGGTGCTGGATGCCTAGGCGCGCAAGGCCTGCTGTGGCGGCTTGCCGGGGTTGGTGGCTGCGAACGTAACGGTGACTCGGGTGCCAGGCATCTCGCCGGGGGGCAGCGTGGGGTTCTCGGTCAGTTGTATGCTGGCGCCATGGCGTTGTGCGATTTCGCGCACGATGGCAAGCCCCAGGCCGCTGCCTTCGGCGGTGTTGCCCAATACCCGGTAGAAGCGGTCGAACACGCGTTCGCGTTCGGCCTGTGCAATGCCGGGGCCCGAGTCATCGACTTCCAGCACGCTGCGATCATCTTGGCGGTAGGCGCGTACGGTAACCGTGCCGCCGCGGGGGGTATAGCGCAGGGCGTTGTCGATCAGATTGCTGATCAGCTCGCCCAGCAAGAGGGCGTTGCCTTCGGCCAGGACCGGGGTTTCGTCGCCTTCCAGGCCCAGGTCGATGCCGCGCTCCAGGGCATCGTTGACCCGGGCCAGCGTCTGCGCTTGCGCAATCGCCTGCAGGTCTTGCGGCGTGGCGGCAGCCACCGAGGTGGGTGCGCCTTCGGCGCGCGCCAGCGCCAGCAACTGGTTGACCAGCCGGGTCGCCCGCTCGGAGCCATCGATCAGGTAGAGCAGCGAGGTTTCGATTTCCGCCGGATTGGTGGTGCGCAGCGCCAGTTCGGCCTGGGTTCTCAGGCCCGCCAGCGGGGTCTTCAATTGGTGCGCGGCATCCGCCACAAATCGGCGCTGCGCCTGCACATTGGCTGCCAGCCGTATCAGCAGATCGTTCATGCCGTTGATCAGTGGGACGATCTCTTGAGGCACTTCGCGGGTGGTGATGGGCGAAAGATCGTCGGGCCGCCGCAGGCGCAGCCGGGCCTGCAGGGCATTCAGGGGGCGTATGCCCCGTGTCAGACCGAACCACACCATCAGGATGGCCAGCGGCATGATGATGAGTTGGGGTATGACCACGCCGCGCACGATGCGATTGGCTAGCTGGGCCCGCTTTTCCAGCGTTTCGGCCACCTGCACCAGGATTGGCGGGGTGTCGGGGATGCGCAGGTCTACCCAGGTGTAGGCCACGCGCACGCCAAAGCCGCGCACGCTTGCATCGCGATACTGGATCACGCCGGGCAGGGGGCGGTCCATATTGGGGGGCAGGGGCAGGTCGCGATCGCCGCCCAGCGGCTTGTCGCCGATCTGCACCAGGTAGAACATGCTGTCGGTTTCATCGCCGCGCAGGATGGTCTCGGTGGCGGCGCTGATATTGAGCGCCGGACTGCCGTCGGTGTTGCGTATCTGTTGCGAGAGCAGCAGCACCGTGGTTGCCAGCGCCCGGTCGTAGGGCAGGTCGGCGCTGTTTTGCGCCCCGAAGTAAGTGATCGCGATCGAGACCGGCCACAACAGCAGCAAGGGGCCAAGCATCCAGTACAGGATGTGGCCGAACAGCGAGCGTTGCTTGCGGTGCCGTGCGCCGTCGTTGCTTCCCAGCGGCCAGGTTTGATTCATGGTGTGGGGCCGGCGTCTCCGGAGGATGGCTCCAGGCAGTAGCCCAGCCCGCGCACGGTAAGGATGCGAACGCCGCCGGGTTCGAGTTTCTTGCGCAGCCGATGCACATAGACTTCGATGGCGTTGGTGCTGACTTCCTCGCCCCATTCGCAGAGGTGATCCACCAGCTGGTTCTTGCTGACCATCTTGCCGCTGCGTGCCAGCAGTACCTCGAGCAGGCTGATTTCACGCGCGGACAGGTCGACCATCTGGCTGTCTATGGACACCACGCGCCCGACCTGGTCGAAGGCGAGGCGGCCATGGCGCAGTATGGCCGCGCCGCTGCCGCTGCCGCGGCGGGTGAGGGCGCGTACCCTTGCCTCGAGTTCCGATAGGGAAAATGGCTTGGCCATGTAGTCGTCCGCGCCCAGGTCCAGGCCCTGCACGCGTTGCTCTATGCTGTCGGCGGCCGTCAGGATCAGCACCGGCAGGTGCTGGTTGCGCCCGCGCAGGCGGCGCAAGACTTCCTGGCCGTCTATGTTGGGCAGGCCCAGGTCCAGAATGAGCAGGTCAAAGGGCTGAGCCGACAGCGCGGCGTCGGCGGCCGCGCCGTCGTGAACGGCGTCGACCGCATAGCCGGCTTGTCGCAGCGAGCGCGACAAGCCGTCAGCAAGAATTCCGTCGTCTTCGGCAATTAGGATACGCATATGCCAATTGTAGCGACTGTGTGCGGCTCTGTTTGCAATACTGTATCTATATCCAGTATCATGGAGTGCCATAATTGCTCATCAGCCTCGCGTTTCGCGTGGCTTACCCCTTCGTCATCAGCAAGGAATATCCCTCCGAATGGAAGACACGAAAACCTCCAAGGCCACCGCCGCTGCTCAGTCGGAAAAAGCCCGCGCGCTCGCCGCTGCGCTCTCGCAGATCGATAAGCAGTTCGGCAAAGGCTCGGTGATGCGTTATGGCGACAACCAGGTCGAGCACGACATCCAGGTGGTATCCACCGGTTCGCTGGGGCTTGATATCGCGCTGGGCATAGGCGGCCTGCCGCGTGGTCGCGTCGTTGAAATCTACGGGCCGGAATCCTCCGGCAAGACCACGCTCTCGCTGCAAACCATTGCCGAGATGCAAAAGATCGGCGGCACCTGCGCTTTCATCGATGCCGAGCACGCGCTCGATGTGCAATACGCCCAGCGCCTGGGCATCAACCTGGGCGACCTGCTCATCTCGCAGCCCGATACCGGCGAACAGGCGCTGGAAATCACCGATGCCCTGGTCCGCTCGGGCTCGGTCGATCTCATCGTCATCGACTCGGTGGCGGCCCTGGTGCCCAAGGCCGAAATCGAAGGCGAAATGGGCGATTCCCTGCCCGGCCTGCAAGCCCGCCTCATGAGCCAGGCGCTGCGCAAGCTCACCGCTTCGATCAAGCGCACCAATTGCCTGGTGATTTTCATCAACCAGATCCGCATGAAGATCGGGGTGATGTTCGGCAACCCCGAAACCACCACCGGCGGCAATGCGCTCAAGTTCTATGCATCGGTGCGCCTCGATATCCGTCGCACGGGATCCATCAAGAAGGGCGATGAAGTCATCGGCAACGAGACCCGCGTCAAGGTCGTCAAGAACAAGGTCGCCCCGCCTTTCAAACAGGTGGAATTCGACATCATGTACGGCACTGGCATTTCGCGCGAAGGCGAAATCATCGACCTTGGCGTCGAGGCCCGTATCGTTGACAAGGCCGGCGCCTGGTACAGCTATAACGGCGATCGTATCGGCCAGGGCAAGGACAATGTCCGCGAGTTCCTGAAAGAGCGTCCCGAGCTTGCCTTCGAGATCGAGAACAAGGTGCGCGAATCCCTGGGCGTGGTAGCGCGTGCCAGTGCGGTTGCCGCGCCGGTCGCCGGGCCTGATGAAGCCTGAGCGTTCCCTGAAGGCCCGCGCCGTCGACTATTTGTCGCGGCGCGAGCACAGTCGGCTCGAACTTGGCCGCAAGCTGGCACGCTACGCCAGCGAGCCTGACGAGGTAGAAACGGTTCTTGCCGATCTCGAGCGTCAGGGGCTGTTGTCCAACGATCGCTTTGCCAACAGCCTGGTGCACAGGCGTGCCGGGCGTGTTGGCACAGCCCGCATCGTTCAGGAACTGCGCCAGCACGGCGTATCGGCCGAGCGGGTCACCGATCTGCGTGAAAGCCTGCGTGCATCGGAAGAATCCCGTGCACAGGCTGTCTGGCAAAAACGCTATGGCCGCGCACCGATAGACGCGTCCGACCGCGCGCGGCAGATGCGTTTCCTGGCGGCGCGAGGCTTTAGTCACGACGTCATCCGCAAGGTGGTGGCTGCCGCGGGTGCTACCCCCGACGACGGAGATTGCGACGAATACCCCGACAGCATGGAATAGCCTGCGCCTAGCCTAGCGGGGCCTAGCCCGGTCGGGCCTAGCCTGGCGGGGCCGGTACTGCATGATGTTTTCGGGCGATAGGCCCATATAAAAAAACACCCCCAAACCGTCTCCGGTTTGGGGGTGTTTTCAATGCCCGGTGCTTATCGGGCACAGGCAAAGCCTCTCAAGTGGGGCTTTGCCTGTCTGGCCGGTAACAGGCTTACATGCCGGTATAGACGGGGCCCTCGCCACCTTGCGGCGCCACCCACACGATGTTCTGCGTGGGGTCCTTGATGTCGCAGGTTTTGCAGTGCACGCAGTTCTGCGCGTTGATCTGCAGTCGGTCGCCGCCGCTATCGTCCTTCACGAACTCGTAGACGCCAGCCGGGCAGTAGCGCGCTTCGGGGCCGCCGTATTTCGCCAGGTTGATGTCCACCGGGACGCTGGGATCCTTGAGCGTCAGGTGTATCGGCTGGTCTTCTTCGTGGTTGGTATTGGACAGGAATACCGAACTCAGGCGATCGAAGGTCAGCTTGCCGTCGGGCTTGGGGTAGTCGATGCGTGCGCACTCGGCCGCCGGCTGCAGGCAGGCGTGATCGGGCTTGGTGCGATGCAGCGTCCAGGGCATTTTGCCGCGCAGCACCAGTTGCTCGATACCGGTCATCAGCACCGCGACAGTCTGGCCCTTCTTGAACCATTGCTTGAAGTTGCGGGCCTTGTTCAGCTCTTCGTACAGCCAGGAGGCTTCGAAAGCGACGGGGTAGGCGCTCAGTTCGTCGTGGCGGCGATCATTTACCAGGGCGTCGAATGCCGCTTCGGCCGCGAGCATGCCGGATTTGATGGCGGCATGGCTGCCCTTGATGCGCGAGGCGTTCATGAAGCCTGCATCGCAACCCACCAGCACGCCACCGGGGAAGGTGAGCTTGGGCAGCGAGAGCAGCCCGCCCGCGGTAATGGCGCGCGCGCCATAGCCGATGCGCTTGCCGCCTTCGAACGTGGCGCGGATAGCCGGATGGGTCTTGTAGCGCTGGAATTCGTCAAAGGGCGACAGCCAGGGGTTGGCGTAGTCCAGGCCAACCACCATGCCCACGGCAACCAGGTTTTCGCCGTAGTGATAGAGGAAGGAACCGCCGTAGGTGTCCGCGTCCAGGGGCCAGCCCGAGGTATGCATCACCATGCCGGGCTTGTGCTGGGCCGGGTCGATTTCCCAGAGTTCCTTGATGCCGATGCCGTAGCTTTGCGGATCCTTGCCTTCGGCCAGCTTGTAGCGGTCGATGAGCTGGCGTCCGAGCTGTCCGCGCGAGCCTTCGGCAAATACCGTGTAGCGGGCGTGCAGTTCCATGCCGGGGGCAAAGTGCGAGGTGGGCTGGCCGTCGCGTCCGACGCCCATGTCGCCGGTTGCCACGCCGCGTACCGAACCGTCGGCGTTGTACAGGATCTCGGCTGCCGCGAAGCCCGGGAAAATGTCGACACCCAGGGCTTCGGCCTGTTCACCCAGCCAGCGGGTGACGTTGCTCAGGCTGACAATATAGTTGCCGTGGTTCTGGAAACAGGGCGGCAGCATCCAGTTGGGTGTGGCCTGGCCCTTGGTCTTGGACAGGAACAGGAATTTGTCTTCGGTCACCGGCGTATCGAGCGGTGCGCCTTTTTCCTTCCAGTCGGGAATCAGCTCGGTAAGCGCGCGCGGATCCATGACGGCGCCCGACAGGATGTGAGCGCCGATTTCGCCGCCCTTGTCGAGCACGCAGACGCTGATGTCCTGGCCTTTTTCGGTGGCCAGTTGTTTCAGGCGAATGCCGGTTGCCAGGCCGGCAGGCCCGCCGCCAACCACCACTACATCGTATTCCATCGCCTCGCGTTCGGCTTGGGACATCGGGGAACTCCTCTAATGAATGGCCGCAGCCGAGGCCGCGGTAATGTCTTTCGCAGTTTGAGTATGATGCGCATTGTATTGCAGCCCGCTTGCAGACTGGTACCGGCGGCTTGAAAACCAAGGAGACAGAATCATGAGTACATCTGTTGCAGCCGCTGAAGGGCGCGCAACGGCTCAGGAAAACGTATTTTCCGGTGCCAGCTTCGAGACCACGGTGCCGTTGCGCTGGGGCGATATGGATGCGCGCCAGCACCTGAACAACACCCTGTATTTCCGGCTGATGGAAGAGGGCCGGATCCAGGCCTTCAGGCGCTTGGGCGTCAACGACTTGTCTCCCGAAGGCATCATCCTGGCCAGTATCTCGTGTGACTTTCTGCGCTCGCTGACCTATCCGTCTACAGCCCGGGTCCAGCACAAGGTAGCGCGCATCGGGCGCTCGAGCCTGGATCTGGAAGTGTTGATCGAACGCACCGAAGAGCCGGGTGTGCTCTATGCCCGGGGCCGCGAGGTGCTGGTGTGGGTGAATTACGAATCCGGCAAGTCGGCCCCATGGCCGGCGCAGGTGCTGCAGCGCCTGCAGGGAAAATAAAAAGGCAGCAGGCACGCGATGCGGGGAAATCCCGCAGGTTCGCGTGTCGGCCTGAATTAAAATTTAGCCGCTGTTCGCCGATATCGCGGCGAATTCAACGCGGGTTTTTCGAGGGGCAATCCGTAATGAATAAAGTGTTTGGCAGTGCACGCGAGGCGCTGGAAGGTATCGTTGCCGATGGCCAGATGATCGCCGTTGGCGGTTTTGGCCTGTGCGGCATTCCCGAGGCGCTGATCGCGGCCTTGCGCGACAGCGGCGTGAAGAATCTGACTTGCGTCAGCAATAACGCGGGCGTTGATGGGTTCGGCCTGGGCCAGTTGCTGGAAACCCGCCAGATCCGCAAGATGATTGCGTCGTATGTGGGCGAAAACAAGGAGTTCGCGCGCCAGTACCTGGCGGGCGAACTGGAGCTCGAGTTCACGCCGCAAGGGACGCTGGCCGAAAAGCTGCGCGCCGGTGGCGCAGGCATTCCGGCTTTCTTCACGCGCACCGGTGTGGGCACCGTGGTTGCCGACGGCAAGGAAGTTCGCGAGTTCGATGGCCATCAGTATCTTATGGAACGCTCGCTCACGCCCGACGTTGCGCTGGTCCATGCGCATACCGCCGACAAAAGCGGCAATCTGGTCTTTCGTAAAACGGCGCGCAACTTCAACCCCAATGTGGCGATGGCAGGCAAGCTCACTGTGGTCGAAGTGGAAAACCTGGTGGAAACCGGCACGCTGGACCCAGACCAGGTCCACCTGCCCGGCATCTATGTGCATCGTATCGTGGTGAACGCATCGCCCGAAAAACGTATCGAACAACGCACCACGCGGTCTGCATAAGGAGTAACGACATGGCCTGGACTCGCGATGAAATGGCGGCACGAGCCGCCCGCGAACTGCAAGACGGTTTCTATGTAAACCTGGGTATCGGCATGCCTACTCTGGTTGCCAACCACGTGCCGGCCGGGGCGGAAGTCTGGCTTCAGTCTGAAAACGGCTTGCTGGGCATCGGCCCCTTTCCTACCGATGACGAGGTGGATGCCGACCTGATCAATGCCGGCAAGCAAACGGTTACGACCTTGCCTGGATCGTCGATTTTTTCGTCGGCGGACTCCTTTGCCATGATCCGCGGGGGCAAGATCAACCTTGCCATCCTTGGCGCCATGCAGGTTTCCCAGACCGGCGATCTTGCCAACTGGATGATCCCGGGCAAAATGGTCAAGGGCATGGGCGGCGCCATGGACCTCGTGGCTGGCGTTGGCCGCGTGGTGGTGTTGATGGAGCACGTGGCAAGCAAGAAGGACGGCGGTATCGATCTGAAGATTTTGCCGGAATGCACGCTGCCGCTTACCGGCGTGGGCGTGGTCAACCTCATCATCACCGATCTGGCGGTCATGGAAGTCACAGCCGCAGGTCTCAAGCTCATCGAATTGGCGCCCGGAGTCAGCCTGGAAGAAGTGCGCGAGAAAACCGGCGCAGCGCTGGACGCCTCGGCCTTGGCCACAGCCTGACGCCGTGATTGCTGGCGGTTCAGGTCGCAAGCGGGGCGTCTGTATGTCGCCAGCCTGAACCTTCCAGCGTATTGCCTGCCTAAGGTATGACGCCTGCCCACCGAAAGGTGGCAGGCGGTTTTTTTTGCACAGCACCCGGAGCTCCCACGATGAATTGGCTGATACAAGCTTGGCGCATGACAATGCGGGACTGGCGCGCCGGCGAGTTACGCCTCATCCTGGCTGCGCTGG
Organism: Verticiella sediminum; assembly: GCA_040392445.1. Taxonomy (GTDB): domain Bacteria; phylum Pseudomonadota; class Gammaproteobacteria; order Burkholderiales; family Burkholderiaceae_B; genus Verticiella; species Verticiella sediminum_A. The sequence continues at coordinate 33,746 of JBEBVZ010000024.1, read as the reverse complement.
TGGTGGCCGTGGCGGCGGTAAGCAGTGTGGGTTTCCTGGCCGATAGGCTGCGGCTGGCGCTCGAGCGCGATGGCGCCCAGTTGCTGGGCGCCGATGTGGTGCTCAATGCCGATACCCCGGCCGGCCCGGCCATCCGCGAGGCGGCGTCTTCCCGTGGGCTGGCTATCGTCGATACCGTGGTCTTTCCGTCGATGGCGCTGGCGGGGCAGGCTGACGCGCAGCAGGCGCAACTGGTATCGGTCAAGGCCGTCTCGCCGGGCTATCCGCTGCGGGGCAGGGTGCATGTGCTCAAGGCCATGCCGGGCCAGCCCGAGCCGGCCGACAGCAGCGGCCTGCCGGCCAGCGACATCCCCGAACCCGGAACAGTGTGGCTCGAGCCCAGCCTGTTGCCCCTGCTGGGTGTGGGCATAGGCGACACCCTGGAGCTGGGCGATTCGCAATTTCGGGTCGGCAATGTGATTACACTGGAACCCGATCGGGGCATGAGCTTCGTCAATCTCGCGCCACGCTTGTTGATGCGCCATGATGAATTGGCCGCGACCGGGTTGGTGACGCTGGGCAGCCGTGTGTCGTATCACGCGCTCTTTGCGGGCGAGGCCGCCGCCGTTGCCGACTTCACGACCTGGCTGAATAACCATCTCGAGCGCGGGCAGCGGATAGAAACCTTGGCGTCGGGGCGTCCTGAAATGCGCCGCACGCTCGATCGCGCGCAGCGCTTTTTGTCGCTGGTGGCGATGCTGGCCGTCATGATCGCCACGGTGGCGGTGGCGATGGCGGCCCGACGCTATATGTTGCGCCATACACCCAGCGTGGCGATCATGCGTTGCCTGGGCGCAACCCAGGGGCAGATCACGTGCCAGATGGCAGCCGAGTTCCTGCTCGTGGCCCTGGCCGGTGCCGTGCTGGGCTGCGCCATTGGTTATGTGGGACACCTGGGCTTGCTGGCGGCCCTCAGTGGATTTATTACGACGGCCTTGCCGGCGCCTTCGCCCGAACCCGCCCTGCAGGGCTTGTTTACGGGGGTGTGGCTGCTGCTGGGATTTGCGCTGCCGTCGCTTGCGCAATTGCGGCTGGTGCCGCCCGCCAGGGTGTTGCGCAACGATGGCGGCTTGCCGGTTGCACACCTCACGCTGGCTTATCTGGTGGGCCTTGCCGGGTTCGTGTTGCTGCTGTTGTGGGTGGCGGGCGATCTGGCGTTGGGCCTGCTGACGGCGGGCGGGTTTTTGCTGGCTCTTGCGGTGTTTGCGGTTCTGGCCTGGGTTGGGCTAATGCTGCTGTCACGGTTGCGCCGCCTGCAGATCCGCTCGATCGCCTGGCGCTTCGCCCTGGCCGGGCTGGTGCGCCGGCGCGCGGCCACCGTTGCTCAGGTTTGCGCGCTGGCCATTGGCTTGATGGCGATACTTCTGCTGGCGATCACCCGCACCGACCTGATCGAAGGCTGGCGCACGGCGGCGCCGGCCGATGCGCCCAACCGCTTCCTGATCAATATTCAACCCGACCAGCGCCAGCCGGTGGATGACTTCCTGCGGCAGGCCGGCATCGAGGCGGTTCTGCATCCCATGGTGCGGGGGCGTCTGATCGCGGTGAATGGAAAGGTACTGGATTCGGCGGACTTCCAGGACCGGCGGGCGCGCCGGATGATAGAGCGGGAATCCAACCTGTCGTATTCGGCCAATATGCCGGCCCACAACCGTCTCGTGGACGGCAAGTGGTTTGCGCCCGGCGCGAAGGAAGTGTCGCTGGATGCGGAACTGGCAGCCACGCTGGGTTTGAAGCTGGGCGACATGCTGACCTATGATGTGGCTGGCCAGCAGCGCGAGGCCCGCTTGAGCAGCCTGCGCTCGCCAGACTGGGATTCGATGGCGGTAAACTTCTTCGTGCTGACCTCGCCTGAGGTGTTGCACGACGCGCCGCAAACCTGGGTCACGTCCTTTCACGTCCCGCCGCAGCTTGCCGACCCGCTCCCCACCCTGGTCGCTCGCTTTCCCAACCTGTCGGTCTTCAATGTCAGCGCGATTCTGCAGCAGGTGCAGCAGGTGCTGGACCAGGTGATCGTGGCGGTGCAGGGCTTGTTCGTCTTCACCCTGGCCGCTGGCGTGCTGGTGCTGTACGCGGCGCTATCGGCCACCCGCGACGAACGCATGCGCGAGGCCGCCCTGCTGCGCGCACTGGGCGCGACCCGTCAGCAGTTGGCCCGTGCGCAATGGCTGGAGCTTTCCATCATCGGCGCCGTGGCGGGTGGGCTGGCGGCCTTGGCTGCCAGCGTGCTGGCATGGGTGTTGGCGCGCTACGTCTTTCAGTTCAGCCTGACGCCAGGCTTGTGGGTTTGGTGGGGTGGGGTAGGCGTGGGTGTGCTGGCGGCGCTTGCCGGCGGGCAGGCAGGCTTGCGCGGCGTCTTGCGCACGCCGCCCATGACCACCCTGCGCGAAGTTTGACGTTTGCCGTGGCTGTGCTTATTCCAGGAGATATATCGATGTGTGCTGCAACCGTTCCCCAGGCGTCCGAGCCTGTGGAGCCCACCGAATCCGCCTTCGCCCTTATCGGCGGCGAAGCGCCTGTGCGTGCGTTGGTGGATAGGTTCTACGATTTGATGGACCTGGATGCCGATCTGGCCGAGCTGCGCGCCGCGCATGGCCCGACGCTGGACAACGCGCGCGACCGGCTGTTCTGGTTCCTGTGCGGCTGGATGGGCGGTCCCGATTACTACATCGAGCGCTTTGGCCATCCTCGCCTGCGCATGCGCCACATGCCCTTTGCCATCGGTACGCTGGAAAGAGACCAGTGGCTGGTGTGCATGGGCCGAGCCATGCAGGAAACCGGCGTCGATTCCGTCCTGGCCGACCGGTTGATGGCTTCGTTCTTCAATACCGCCGACTGGATGCGCAACCAGGCGCGCTAAGTGGCGTGGATTGGCGCGCTGTGCGTTATTGGGCCAGTACGTAGGGCCTGATGCCCGTCTGGCCGTACACCGTGTCCACATGGGCGACGGCGGTGTTGCGGTCGCTGAACGGCCCCAGGCGAACCCGAAAGACATTGTCGCCGGTTTGCACGACGTCTATCGCACCGACGTTGGCCAGGCCGGCACGTATCCGGTCGGCCAATTGATGCGCATTGCGCGCCTCGCCGAACGCGCCCAACTGCAGGAAGGCCGAGCCTTGGGCCAGACCGGGCGCGGATGCGGGGCTGGATATCGGGGCGCTGGGCACGGGTATCGACAGGCCAGCCGTACGAACCGGCTCGGGCCCCCTTGGCGTTGCCGCCCTGAGGCTGGAGCTGGCGGCTGCGGACGCGATGGCCTCGGGCGCTGGGGCTTGCTGTGGTGTTCGCATCGCCGGTGCCGGCGCTGAGGGGGGCGCACGCCAGGTCGAGGCCACGTTGCGGCCGATGTCCTCGGGCATGATGCGCTCTACAACCACGTCGCCGGTGCCATGCGCGATGGTGTCCAGCTTGTAGGCGGCAACGTAGGAAAGATCGATGACGCGCCCGCTATGGAAGGGGCCGCGGTCGTTGATGCGAACGATGATGCTGCGGCCATTGTCGGTACGGGTGACGCGGGCGTAGCTGGGTATGGGCAGCGTGGGGTGGGCTGCGGTCATGGCATACATATCGTAGGCCTCGCCGCTGGACGTGGGGCGGCCGTGGAACTGGCGACCGTACCACGATGCGCGCCCTTTGATGCGATATGGGCCGCCCGAGGTGTCGGGCACGTAGCGCTTGCCATTGATGACGTAGGGCCGGTTCGGGCCGCTGGCCAGGGGCTCCAGACGGGGGACAGCATCGGGAACCGACGCGAGGTTGGCGGGTGGGTTGGCATGCGGGCCGTCGCGACGGTAGTCGCCACCCCCTACCGGGTAGCCGCTGGCATCGGTGCGGGCGCGGTCGGTCTTGCTGGTGCCGCAGCCGGCAAGCACCAGCGCAACCAGAATTATCATGACCCATCCGCTGGCTGAAGGGCGAAGCGAAGCGTCGTTCATGCGTGTAAACCTTTTACGTAAATCAGCTGGCCACGGGTAAAAAACCCGGTCCGGTCTGTGCGCGGTGGCGCACCAGCACCTGGCTGTCGTCGGCAAAGCGGCGGGCCAGTTGCTCGACCACGTAGACCGACCGGTGCTGTCCCCCCGTGCAGCCTATGGCCACCGTGAGATAGGCGCGCGTGTCCTGGGCGTAGTGCGGCAGCCAGTGCTGCACGAAGCCGGAGATGTCGTCGATCATCGCGGTCACCAGCGGAGAGCGCGACAGCCATTCTCCGACAGGCGCATCCCGGCCCGTCAGGGGGCGCAGGGTCGGATCGTAATGCGGGTTGGGCAGGCAGCGCACATCGAACACCAGGTCGGCCCCCAGCGGCACGCCGGTCTTGAAGGCAAACGATTCGAAGGTAAGGACGATGGGCAGCGGGTCGGCTTGCACCAGTTCGCGCACCCACAGGCGAAGCTGTCCCGGCGTCAGCCCGGACGTATCGATGACATGCTCTTCTTCACGCAGCGAGCCCAGCAGTTCGCGCTCGATGGCAATGCAGTCATGCAACGAGGGAGTATTGCCATCGGCATCCAGCCTGTCGGTCAGGGGATGGCGGCGCCGTGATTCGGAATAGCGCTGCGCCAGCGTGGCGGTGTTGGCATCCAGAAAAACGACGCGCATTTGTACGCCCAGCGATTTGATGGAATCGAGGGTACGGGGCAGATCGGCAATGTCTCCGGGGGTTCGCGCATCGATGGCAACCGCCACACGCGACAAACCGTCGCTGTGGGCGTTGGCCACGAACTCGTGCAAAAACCGAACGGGGAGGTTATCCACGCAGGTATAGCCCGAGTCTTCGAGCATGCGAAGGGCTACGGATTTACCGGAACCGGAAATGCCAGTGATAAGGACGGCGCGCAACATGGCGCATATTGTGGCATGCCCTGCGGGTGGTTCAAAGCCCAGGGTAGCGGGCCATAAGCGGCAGATATCCCTCGATTGCGTTTGCAGCCTGTTCCGGCAGCCGAAAACTTGTTCCTGAAAAATCTATTTCTGATGAAATGATTCGTGTATCGTATGATTTCTGATGCATGTATATGAAAGAAAAAGAGGAGTCTGTATGCGCCGTTATTTCCGTTCCGTCAGTGCCGTAGCTTGCGTGGCGGGTTTGGCGTTGCTGGGAGCCTGTTCGGATTCCGGCAACGGCAATTCCGGCGGCAAAGCGCTGGACGGGGTGGCGGCACCGGCGGACACGACACTGGCCAAAGCCCGTGAGGCCGGCAAGATCCGGGTCGGTTATGCGAACGAGGCGCCCTTTGCCTACATGGACAGCAGCCAGGGCCGGCTGACGGGCGAAGCGCCGGAGATTCTCAGGCACGTCATGAAAGAGCTGGGCGTCAAGGAAGTGGAAGGGGTGCTGACCGAGTTCGGCTCCCTGATCCCCGGCTTGCAGGCCAATCGCTTCGATGTCATCGCCGCGGGCATGTATGTGACACCAGAGCGCTGCAAGCAAGTGTTGTTTTCCAACCCGACTTACGGCATTGGTTCGGCCTTCGTGGTGAGTGAAGGCAATCCCAAATCGCTGGACAGCTTCCAGACCGTGGCCCAAAAAGATGATGCAAAGCTGGGCGTGGTCGTGGGGGCGATAGAAAACGACTACGCTCTTCAAAGCGGCGTGCCCGCTGATCGCCTCGTGGTGTTCCCGGACGCGGCCAGCGCACTGGCCGGAGTGCAGGCGGCTCGGGTCGACGTCTATGCCGCGACGGCCTTGACGGTCAATGACTTGCTGGCCAAAAGCAGTGCGGGGCTGCAGCGAGCCCAACCTTTCACCGATCCTGTCATCGACGGCGAGAGCGTGCGCGGCTATGGCGCATTTGCCTTTCGCCGCGACGACACCGAACTGCGCGATGCTTTTAACGAGGTGTTGGCCGATTACCTGGGCAGCGACGCCCATGCCCAGGCGGTGAAACCGTTTGGGTTCACGCAGGGCGAACTGGCGGGGGATACCACGGCCGACATGCTGTGCGCGGGCTGACGCCGGCTCATGGGTGAGACTTTCGCATTACTGCCGCCATTGCTGCAGGGACTGCGCATCACCCTGCAGGTGACGGCGGGCGCCGCCTTGCTGGCCTTGCCGCTGGCCCTGGCGGCGGGGTTGCTGCGTTCCGCGCCCTGGAAGGTGGTGGCGTGGCCGGCCGCCTGCTATATCGAAATCTTCCGCGGTACTTCGGCCCTGGTTCAGCTCTTTTGGGTGTACTACGTTTTGCCGCTATTCGGCATTTCCCTGCCGGCCATGGCCGCCGGCATCCTGGTGCTGGGCCTCAATGCCGGCGCCTACGGAGCGGAAGTGGTGCGAGGCGCGGTCAAAGGCGTGCCCAAGGGGCAGCGCGAAGCCGCATTGGCCTTGAACATGACGCCTGCTCACGCCTTGCGGCGCATCGTGCTGCCCCAGGCGCTGGCGGCCATGCTGCCCCCCTTCGGCAACCTGCTGATCGAGCTGCTCAAGAACACCGCCCTGGTGTCCTTGATCACGATCGCCGACCTGACTTTCCGGGCGCAACTGCTGCGCAGCGATACCTTGCGCACGGTGGAAATCTTCATGCTCGTCCTGGGCTTGTATTTCGCGGTCGCATTGTGTTTTACCGCCGCCTTGCGCTGGCTCGAGCGCCGGGTCGTGCGCAGGCGCGGGGGGCACGCATGATTTTTGACTGGGCATACGCTTGGGAGATCGCGCCGCAGCTGGGCCGGGCCTTGTGGATCACCGTGCAGGCCACGTTCTTTGGCATGGTGCTGGCAGTGTTGCTGGGGCTGGCGCTGGCCATGATGCGCCGTGCTCCCTGGCGGCTGCTGTCCTGGCCGACGGCCTTTCTGGTCGAGTTCGTACGCAGTACGCCTTTGCTGGTGCAGCTGTATTTCCTGTTCTACCTGCTGCCGGGCTTGGGTGTGCGCTTTTCACCCCTGACGACCGGCATCCTGGCGTTGGGCATCCACTACGCAGCCTACTGCGCCGAGGTCTACCGCGCCGGCATCGAAAGCGTGCCGCGCGGGCAGTGGGAAGCCGCCACCGCGCTGAACCTGAGCGGGTGGCGCACGGCAACCGGCATCATCTTGCCGCAGGCGATTCCGCCCGTGGTGCCGGCGCTGGGGAATTATCTGGTGGCCATGTTCAAGGACACGCCATTGTTGTCCGCCATTACCGTGGTCGAGGTGCTGCAGCAAAGCAAGATCATCGGCTCGGCCAGTTTCCGTTATACCGAACCCATCACCCTGGTTGGGGTGATGTTTCTTGTCCTCAGCCTGCTGGCCGCCTGGCTGGTGCGGCGTACCGAGAAGCTGACAGCCTTGCCTGCGAGCCGCCCATGAGTGCCAGTATCGAACTGAAAAACATCCATAAGCGCTTTGGCGAAATCGAGGTGCTGCGCGGCATAAACTTGTGCATCGAGGCTGGCCAGACGGTCAGTGTGATCGGGCCTTCCGGCTCGGGCAAGTCGACCCTGCTGCGGCTGTTGATGACCTTGGACAAGCCCAGTGCAGGCACGATAGAGATCGATGGCGAATCGATGTGGACGGTGTCGCGCAACGGCGAGCAAGTGCCGGCCGCCGCGGCCCACGTGCGCAGGCTGCGCGGCAAGATCGGCATGGTGTTCCAGCACTTCAACCTGTTCCCGCACATGACGGCGCTGGGCAATGTGATGGAAGCGCCGCGTCACGTGCTGGACTTGTCGCGCGCGCAAGCTCGCGACCGTGCGCGCGAGTACCTGGCAATGGTGGGGCTGGAAGATAAGCTGGATGCCTATCCCGGGAATCTGTCCGGCGGGCAAAAGCAGCGCGTCGGCATTGCCCGCGCCCTGGCGATGCGTCCCGAGATCATGTTGTTCGACGAGGTGACTTCGGCCCTGGACCCGGAGCTGGTCGGCGGCGTCCTGCAGATCATGAAGGATCTTGCCGCGCAACGCACGATGACCATGGTCATCGTGACGCACCAGATGTCATTCGCCGAGCAAAGCTCGGATCGCACGCTGTTCTTTGACCAGGGCAATATCGTCGAGGATGCGCCTTCCAGCCAGTTGTTCAAGAACCCCCGGCACGAGCGCACGCAGCAGTTCCTGCAAGCCGTGCTGGAAGGCGGTTGAGCGCAGGTGCTTGGCGTCAGGCGCGCCCGGTGCTGCCAAAGCCGCCTGCGCCACGCTCCGACGCATCGAAATCTTCGACCACGTTGAAGCTGACCTGATGCACGGGCACGATCACCAACTGCGCCAGGCGTTCCAGCGGCTCCAGGGTGAAGGCCTCTGTGCCGCGGTTCCAGGTCGATACCATCAGCTGTCCCTGGTAGTCGGAATCGATCAGGCCGACCAGGTTGCCCAGCACGATGCCATGCTTGTGGCCCAGGCCCGAGCGCGGCAGTATCAGCGCGGCGTAGCCGGGGTCAGCGATGTGGATGGCCAGGCCCGTGGGCACCAGTGTGGTTTGCCCGGGTTGCAGCGTGATGGCCTCGTCCAGGCAGGCGCGCAGGTCCAGGCCGGCCGAACCGGCACTGGCATACGCCGGCATGTATTCGCGCATGCGCGCGTCCAGGATCTTGACGTCTATTGAGTTCATTCGTATAGGGCTAAATAGGAAAAAAACGTTGCCCGCGTCAGCGCTTGGGGCGTTGGCGGGCGGCACGTTGGGGGGCGGCCTTGCCCGCAGCAAGGGACTTGGCCTCGCGCAGTTTGCGTCGGCCGTGGATGAGGAAAGTGCGGGCAATAAACGCCAGCAGCAGTGCGGGCACCAGGTTGGCCAGCGCAAAGGGCTCGTAGCTATGCAGCATGCGCACCAGTATCCTGGCCAGCAGCAGCAGCGTCAGCAGGCCCAGCACCATCTGGACGACCCCGGCAAGCCGGGGCGAGCCCTGGGGCCCTAGGCTTGCCGGGGGCTGGTCCGCGGCCTGGGGCTGGACCAGTTCGAACTCGGTATGGCTGTTGTGGTCGTGCCGTATCCACTGCGCCGGTGCGGCGGATGTGCCGCGCCGGGCTTTCTTTCCGGGTTTGTTCACTGCGCCCGGAGACACACCGCTGCCATCGCCCAGCTTGCTGATATACGAGGCGTAGTCGCCGCCGGGAGGTTCACCGTCTATGGGCATGGGGTATCTTCAAGGCACCTGGCGCCGGGCAATTTCGGCAACCAGCTTTCTGGCGGCAGCCAGCTTGGGCATCTGGGGGATGGGGTGCTGGCCGTGGTCGTCGAACAGCAGCAGCTCGGTATCGTCGGCCCCCAGCGCGTTCTGCGCCAGGTTGCCCACCAGCAGGGGCAGCTTCTTGCGTCGGCGCTTTTCTTCGGCGTAGCGTTCCAGATGATCGGTTTCGGCGGCAAAGCCCACGCAATACGGCGGGTTGGGCTTGCCCGCCACGATGGCGAGGATGTCCGGGTTCATTTCCAGCTCGAAGGTGGGGAGTGCGCCTTCGGTTTTCTTCAGCTTGGAAGAACTGGCCGCTTTTACGCGCCAGTCGGCCACGGCGGCGACCGCAATGAAAATATCGGCACGCGAAAGCTCGCTTTCCACGGCCTGCAACATGTCGCGCGCGCTCAGCACATTGATGCGGCTCACGCCATAGGGCGGCGCCAGGGCCGTAGGGCCCGACACCAGGCACACGTCGGCGCCGGCTTCGGCGGCCGCGCGCGCAATGGCATAGCCCATCTTGCCGGATGACAGATTGGTCAGCACGCGCACCGGGTCTATGGCTTCGGAAGTCGGGCCGGCTGTCAGCAGCACACGCTTGCCTGCCAATACCTTGGGCTGGAAAAACGCACTGAGTTCGGCCAGAAGGTCTTCGGGTTCGAGCATGCGCCCGTCGCCGGTTTCGCCGCAAGCCTGGGCGCCGGCGGCCGGGCCCAGCACTTTGATGCCGTCTGCCCGCAACTGGGCCACATTGCGCTGGGTGGCCGGGTTCAGCCACATTTCCCGATTCATGGCAGGCGCGACCAGCAGGGGGCAGGCGCGCGCGATGCACAAGGTGCTGGCCAGGTCGTCGGCTGCGCCATGCGCCAGCTTGGACATGAAGTCGGCGCTGGCCGGCGCCACCAGGATGGCGTCGGCACCCCGGCTCAGGTTGATGTGCGCCATGTTGTTGGCGGGCCGGGGGTCCCAGGCGTCGACGAAAACGGGACGCCCGGAAAGCGCTTGCATGGTGACCGCGGTCATGAAGTGCGTGGCCGCATCGGTCATCACCACATCCACGGTGGCGCCGTGGTCCTGCAGCCGGCGTACCAGCTCGGCAACCTTGTAGCAGGCAACGCCTCCTGTCATCGCGATCACAATACGCTTGTTGGCAAAATCGGCTTGCGTGGTCATGGTCGTGAGCCCTTGGTCAGCCTGCAGTCGCTTTGCGCGCCTGGCGCACGCGCTGCAGCTCATCGTAGATCATCAGGATCGCCCCGACCGTGATGGCGGAATCGGCGATATTGAAGGCGGGAAAATACCAGTCGTTCCAGTAGAAGAGCAGGAAGTCGACCACGTGTCCGTAGAGCAGGCGGTCGATCACGTTGCCCAGGGCGCCGCCCAGAATCAGTGCCAGCGCGGCGCAAAACAGCCGCTGGTCGCGGTGGCGTGTCATCAGCCAGACGATGAAGCCGGCGGCGGCGGTGCCCAGTATGGTGAAAAACCAGCGCTGCCAGCCATCGGCGCCGGCCAGGAAGCTGAAGGCGGCGCCGCGGTTGTACAGCAGCGTGAAGTCAAAGAACGGCAGCACGCGCAGCCGCTCGCCATACGCCAGCAGGTTGTTGAAGCCTATCTTGGTGATCTGGTCGACGACGATGATCACCAGGGCCACCAGCAGCCAGCCCTTGATGGAGGGCTGCGGCGTGGCCGTCGTGCCGTGCGGGGAGCCGTTCATAAGCACCTCAGGCCGCGGCACGCGGCTCGCCCGAGCCGAACAGGTTGCTGGTGCAGCGCCCGCAAATATGCGGGTGGGCCGCATCGTGCCCGGTGTCTTCGCGCCAATGCCAGCAGCGTTCGCACTTGGTGTGCGACGAGGGCGTGACTTCCACGCGCAGTTCGCCCTGGCCGGCATGCACGGCGGCGCGCGAGACGATCAGCACGAAACGCAGATCGTCGCCGATGCTGGACAGTGCCGCCAGATCCTCGCCGCTGGCGTGGATGTCGACTTCGGCCTGCAGTGACGAGCCGATGCCGCCGGCGCTGCGCGCGTCCTCGAGCCTGCGGGTGACTTCGGCGCGCAGGTTGCGAAGCCGCTGCCATTTGCCGGCCAGTGCTTCGGCATCGGCGGCCTGGGGCACCACGTAGTAGGTCTCGGTGAAGATCGTGCGTGGCGAGACCTGCTCGTCGTGAGGCAGCAGGGCCCAGGCTTCCTCGGCCGTGAACGACAGGATAGGGGCCATGACGCGCAACAGCGTTTGCGTGATGTGCCACAGCGCGGTTTGCGCCGAACGGCGGGCCTGGCTGTCGGCGGCGGTCGTATACAGGCGATCCTTCAGGATATCCAGGTAGAAGGACCCAAGGTCTTCCGAGCAGAAGGCTTGCAGGCGGGCCACCGCAGGATGCAGCTCGTAGCGTTCGTACAGGCGCGTGACGTCGTCCTGCATGCGGGCCGTCATGGCCAGCGCATAGCGGTCGATTTCCAGCATCTGGTCGGGCGCCACGGCATGGTTCGCGGCATCGAAGTCGCTGACGTTGGCCAGCAGAAAGCGCAGCGTATTGCGGATGCGGCGATAGCCTTCGACCACACGCTTGAGGATCTCGTCGGAGATCGACAACTCGCCTGAATAGTCGGTGCTTGCCACCCACAGGCGCAGGATCTCGGCGCCCAGGCTGCCCGAGATTTTCTGCGGCGCGATCACGTTGCCTTCGGACTTGCTCATCTTGCGGCCGCGGCCGTCGACGACGAAACCGTGCGTCAGCAGCGCCTTGTAGGGCGGCGTGCCATACAGCATGCAACTGGTCAGCAGGGACGAATGGAACCAGCCCCGGTGCTGGTCCGAGCCTTCCAGGTAGAGGTCGGCCGGCCAGGCCAGTTCCTTGCCGTGCGAGCCCTGGGTGGGCGCCACGGTGCTGCCTGCCGGCCCACCCAGCACGGTGGTGTGGGTGGTGCCGGAATCGAACCAGACGTCGAGCGTGTCGCGGTTTTTCTCGTACAGCTCGGCCTCATCGCCCAGTAGTTCGCGCGGATCCAGCTTCTGCCAGGCTTCGATGCCCTCGGCTTCGATGCGCTTGGCCACGGCTTCGATCAGCTCGGGCGTACGCGGATGCAGTTCACCGGTTTCCTTATGCACGAAGAAGGCCATGGGCACGCCCCATTGGCGTTGGCGCGACAGCGTCCAGTCGGGACGACCGGCAATCATGGAATGCAGGCGCGCCTTGCCCCAGGAGGGGAAGAACTGGGTTGCCTCGATCCCGGCCAGCGCGCGTTCGCGCAGCGACGAGCCTTCGGTCGGGGCGATATCCATGCCGGCAAACCATTGGCTGGTGGCACGGAAGATGACCGGAGTTTTATGCCGCCAGCAGTGCATATAGCTGTGCGGGTATTTTTCTGTTTTCAGCAGGGTGCCGGCATCGCGCAGGGCGTCGACGATCTGGGGGTTGGCTTCCCAGATGCTCAGGCCGCCGAAGCCGGGCAGGGTCGATGCATAGCGGCCATCGCCCATGACCGGATTGAGAATGTCGGCATCGGCCAGGCCATGGGCCTTGCACGACTGGAAATCCTCGACGCCATAGGCCGGGGCCGAGTGCACGATCCCGGTACCCGTGTCCAGCGTCACGTAGTCGCCCAGGTAGATCGGCGACAGCCGGGCATAGCCCGCATCGAAATGGGTCAGGGGATGGCGAAACGCGATGAGTTCCAGGTCCTGGCCTTTGCAGGTGGCCTCGACAACCCCGGTCATGCCCCATTGCGCCAGGCAGGTCTCGACCCGTTCGCTGGCAAGAATCAGCAGCGGGCCGGTGGCCGGCGCGGGCGTCACGCGCACCAGGGCGTAGTCGAATTCCGGATGCAGGTTCAATGCCTGGTTGGACGGGATCGTCCAGGGCGTCGTGGTCCAGATGACGATGGCGCCATCTTCTTTCAGTTCGGGCAGGCCGAACGCGCGTGCCAGCGCTTCGTGCTGAGCGAACGGGAAGGCCACGTCGATGGCCGGGTCGGTGCGGTCGGCGTACTCGACTTCAGCCTCGGCCAGGGCCGAGCCGCAATCAAAGCACCAGTTCACGGGTTTCAGACCGCGGAAAACAAAACCTTTCTGCAGGATGCCACCCAGGGCGCGAAGCTCGTCGGCTTCGTTACCGTAGTTCATCGTCAGGTAGGGGTTGTCCCACTCGCCCAATACGCCCAGGCGCTTGAAATCCTGCTTTTGCCGTTCTATCTGCTCGGCCGCATAGGCGCGTGCCTTGGCCTGCACTTCGGCCACGGGCAGGTGCTTGCCGTACTTCTTTTCGATCTGGATCTCGATGGGCATGCCGTGGCAGTCCCATCCCGGCACGTAGTGCGCATCAAAGCCCGCCATGTTGCGGCTTTTGACGATGATGTCCTTCAGGATCTTGTTGACGGCGTGGCCGATATGGATGTCGCCGTTGGCATAGGGCGGGCCGTCATGCAACACGAACCGGGGGCGCCCGGCACTGGCCGCGCGAATCGCCTGGTAGACGCGGGTCTCTTCCCACCGTGATATCCAGCCGGGTTCGCGTTTGGCAAGGTCGCCGCGCATGGGGAACGGCGTGTCGGGAAGATTGAGAGTGGTTTTGTAGTCCATTACCGTGTGTCGCGTATTCGTATCGGGTTCGCAACCCACGGCGACGCCGCAATCAGTGCGACGGCAAACGCGGTGGGCAGCGGGTAATCAGGGGGGCACCAGCCTACCGAAAAGCTTCAAATTCGATCGGTGGCCGACGTGGCGACATCGACCTGGGCCAAATGGCTGGCAGAGAAATAGGCGCGCGCGTTCCTGACATCGTTGGCGATAGCCGCCGTGAGCGTGTCCAGATCAACGAACTTTTCTTCGTCGCGCAGTTTTTTCAGGAATTCCACGCGTACCAGTTTACCGTAAGCGTCCGCGTTGAAATCCAGCAGGTGGACTTCGAGCAGCACGCGGCCCTCGTCGGTAACGGTGGGCCGTACGCCCAGGCTGGCTACACCCTGTACCGGGCCGGGCGCCAAGCCATGCACCAGGACGGTGAAAATGCCGCTCAGCCCAGTGCATCGGTTGGGCACGCGCAGGTTAAGCGTGGGAAAACCGAGGTTGCGCCCCAGTTTCAGGCCGTGCCCGACGTGCCCGCTCATGTGGTACGAGTGGCCCAGCAGATCGGCCACGCGCGGCAGGTCCGAGGCTTGCAGCGCCGTGCGTACATCCGAACTGGAGATGCGCCGGCCTTGGCGGTCGGCGATCGAATCCATGGACTCGACTTCGAAGCCGCCGTGCGCGCGCAGCATATGCACATCGCCGACCCGTTTGGCGCCGAAACGAAAGTCATCGCCTACCAGCAGCCAGCGCACATCGAGACCTTGCACCAGCAGGGTCTCGATGAAGTCCTCGGCCTGCATCGAGGCCAGGGACGCATTGAAGCGCTCGACCACCACCTGGCGTATGCCGACCGCCGCCAGATCGAGGATCTTGTCGCGCAAGCCGCTGATGCGCACGGGAGCCAGCTCCGGGCGATTCTGCAACCGGGCGAAAAATTCCCGCGGGTGCGGCTCGAACGTCATCACCGCCGGCACCAGGCCCCGATGGGCCGCGGCCGAGCAGACGCGGGTGAGCATGGCCTGATGGCCCAGGTGCACGCCATCGAAGTTGCCGATGGTCAGCGCACAGGGGGTACGGCGGGCGCGTGGAGGCGGTCCGCGATAGATTCGCAACGAGGAAGCGGAAGAGTTCACGCCGTGAGTTTACAATTTAGTGTTGAGCAGTGCCTCGCTCTGCAGCGAAAAACTCGAACTCGGGTTTGTTGACGCTGCTGCCCCCAGCCTTTTGAATACCGATTTTGTCCGAATCCTCATCTCCTATCGCAGGTGCGCCGCGTCGCCTGGTCATCCTGATTTCCGGTCGCGGCAGCAATATGCAATCCATCGTAGAGGCCTGTGCGGCCGAAGGCTGGCCGGCGCGCGTGGTGGCTGTCATCGCCAACAAAGCCGACGCGGCCGGATTGGCCTGGGCCCAGGCGCGGGGCATCGCAACCGCGGTCGTCCCCCATCGCGAATACCCCAGCCGGGAAGCCTTCGATGATGCGTTGGCGCAACAGATAGACCAGTATCAGCCCGACTACGTGCTGCTCGCGGGTTTCATGCGAGTGCTCACGGCAGGCTTTGTCAGCCGTTATACCGGTAAGCTGATCAATATCCATCCGTCGCTGCTGCCGGCGTTTCCCGGCCTGCACACCCATGCCCAGGCCCTGGCGGTGGGCGTGCAGGCGCACGGTTGTACCGTGCACTTTGTCACGCCGGTGCTCGACCACGGACCTATCCTGGCCCAGGGAGTGGTGCCTATCCTGGCCCGCGACACCCCCGAAATGCTGGCTCAGCGTGTATTGCAGGTCGAACACCGGGCGTATCCCGCCGCGGTGCGCTGGCTGGTAGAAGGCCGGGTAACCCTGGCCGATAATCTTGTGCAGGTAGATGGCGACTCGCCACGGCTTTTTTTCTTCGGAGATGCCAATGAATAAGCAGCGCCATTCAGACGGCAATCGTGGTGACCGTCCCGTCAGCAAGGGTCGAGTTCAGGCAGGCAAGGGCGGCGCGCGTAGCGGCGGCCCGGTAGCCACGCGTATCGAGCAGGTGCGCGGTGCGCTGGGCGACATCCTGCAGTGGGCCGGCCCGGCCGATGGCGCCTTGTCGCGCTGGCTGCGGGCGCATCCCCGCCTGGGCATGCGCGATCGCGCCGAGGTGGCCGAGGCCGTCTACGATGTCTTGCGCAATTTGCGCCGCTACCGCCAACTGGCTGAAAGCGGTCGAGGTAATGCCACCCGCCGCCTGGCCGTGCTGGGCCTGGCCAATGTCCTGGGCGCCTCCGAGCTGTATCCCATGCTCGAGCCCGACGAAGCGACCTGGCTCGAACGCGTGCGCAAGATCGATATCCAGACCTTGCCGCGCGCGGTGCGCTACAGCCTGCCCGATTGGCTGGACGAGGTGCTGGGTGAAATGGAAGATCCCGAGTCCTTGATGGCCGCCCTGAACCGGCCGGCCGCCTTCGATATCCGCGTAAATCCGCTGAAGGTCGAGCGCGACGTCATCCTGTCCGAACTGATTTCGCACTGGGAGGCCGATGCCGCGCGCGGCCCCAAGCCCGAGGCCACGCCCTGGTCCCCCTGGGGCATCCGGCTGTTCGGCCGTACGGCGCTCAATCGCTGGTCGCGCTTTACCGACGGCAGCGTCGAGGTGCAGGACGAAGGCAGCCAGTTGCTCGCGCTGCTGGTCGGCCCGCGCCGGGGTGAAATGATCATCGATTTTTGCGCTGGCGCCGGCGGCAAGACTTTGCTGATAGGCGCGCTGATGCGCTCCACGGGCCGCTTGTACGCCTTCGATGTTTCGCAGTCGCGGCTGGCCCGGCTGGGGCCGCGCCTGGCGCGCAGCGGACTCTCCAATGTCGAGCCCGTTACCATTGCTCACGAAAATGATACCCGGGTAAAGCGTCTGTCCGGCAAGGCCCAGCGCGTGCTGGTCGATGCTCCGTGCAGCGGCACCGGAACCCTGCGCCGCAACCCCGACATCAAGTGGCGGCAAAACCCCGAAGCCCTGGTCGAACTTTGCGAGTTGCAAGCCCGTATCCTGGCCTCGGCTGCCCGGTGCGTGGCTCCTGGCGGGCGGCTGGTCTATGCGACCTGCAGCCTGCTGGCCCAGGAAAACGAAGCCCAGGCCGAAGCCTTCCTCGCGGCGCACCCCGAGTTCCAGGCGGTGGCGGCGGGCGGGATACTGGAAGGGCGCAGTGCCGTGCCCACCGTAGGGCCTTACCTGAAGCTGCGTCCGGACGTGCACGGGACCGACGGATTTTTCGCTGCGGTGTTCGAACGGCGAACTTCTTGAAATAATTGTTGTCGAACCCACCTTGGCGTCGAGCAAGCTTCATGTTGCAAAGGGGTGGCTGTTGTATTTCGGCCGAAATGTCAACCCCAAAGTCGCCTCTTTCGCTGCCGTGTATGTAATAACGGTATCATCCTGGCGCGGTTGATAGTACGCTTTAAGTTCTGCGGCTCGCGCCGCTGTTTGTGAGGTTTCATGGACTCCGTCATCTCTTTTCTTACCAACGGCCTTACCAATGCGTCGTGGTGGCAGATCGTGCTTTACACGCTCGTTACCACGCACATCACTATCGCCGGGGTAACCATCTATCTGCACCGTTGCCAGGCGCACCGCGGGCTTGATCTGCATCCGATCGTTTCGCACTTCTTCCGTTTCTGGCTCTGGATGGGAACCGGCATGCTCACCAAAGAGTGGGTGTCGATTCACCGCAAGCACCATGCGCGCTGCGAGCGCGAAGGCGATCCCCATTCGCCCATGGTGTACGGCATCAACCGCGTGATGTTCCGTGGCGCCGAGCTGTATCGTACCGAGTCGAAAAACGCCGAAACCATGGCTAAATTCGGCCATGGCACGCCCGACGACTGGATGGAGCGCAACGTTTACTCGCGCCATTCGGTGCTGGGTGTCGCGTCCATGCTCATCATCGACGTCGCGCTGTTCGGCGTGCTGGGCCTTACCGTCTGGGCTATCCAGATGGCCTGGATTCCCTTCTGGGCGGCCGGCGTGGTCAACGGCATCGGCCATTACTGGGGCTATCGCAACTTTGCCAGCCCGGACACCAGCACCAATGTGTTCCCCCTGGGCATCATCATTGGCGGTGAAGAGCTGCACAACAACCACCATGCCCATGGCACCTCGGCTCGCTTCTCCAGCAAGTGGTACGAGTTCGACATCGGCTGGATGTACATTTGCATCCTGCAGGCGGTTGGCCTGGCCAAGGTAAGAAGGGTTGCGCCGCGTCCGCAAATGTCGCCGGCCAAGCCCGCTGCCGATCTGCAGACCTTGCAGGCTGTCATTACGCACCGCTATGAAATCATGGCCCACTACGCCGACATGCTCAAGCAGACGTGCCGTGACGAAATGGCCAAGCTGAAAAAGGCGTCGCCGGGAAATAGCGCCCAGTTGCAACCGCTCAGCCGCTTCGAGGAAAACCTGCATCGCTCCGAGTTGCTGGCGGCCGATCGTGCCGAAGTCGACAAGGTCATCGAGCAGCACGGTGTGCTGGCTACCCTGGTCGAAATGCGTGCCGAGCTCTCGCGCATCTGGGAAAGCTCCAGCTCGTCCAGCGAAAAGCTGTTGAAGGACCTGCAGGACTGGTGCCAGCGTGCTCAGCAAAGCGGTATTACCCGCCTTGAAGAGTTCTCGCTGCGACTGCGCCAATACGCGGCCTGATAGCCTGACTCTGTCATGAAAAAAAACGCTGCGGCACCGAAAGGGCCGCAGCGTTTTTTCATGGAAATCCGCAACCGAAAAGCGGCAGCTAGAGCTCTCGAAGATGCCCCAGTTCCAGCAGCAAGGCGCGGTCGCTTACCCGTTCGACGAAGCGCTCATTCTGCTCTGAAAGCAGTACCGCCAGGCCTTGCCCCTTGAGCGTGGCGATCACGCCGGCCATCTGTTCGACAATGATGGGGGCTACACCCTCTGAAGGCTCGTCCAGTAGCACCAGGCTGGGATTGCCCATCAGTGTGCGGGCTATCGTCAGCATCTGTTGTTCGCCGCCGCTCATGTGCTGGCCCCGGCGCTGCGGCATCTCGGCCAGGTTGGGAAAGAGCTCGAACAGGCGCGCCACCGACCAGGCCGGCATGGTGCCACGCGCGGGCTGGCGTCCCGTCTCCAGGTTCTCCAGCACAGTCAGGTCGGAAAAAACGCGACGATCCTCGGGGACATAGCCCAAGCCCATGCGCGCGATCCGATACGCCGGCAGGCCACCGATCGAGATCCCGTTGAAGGCGATGGCGCCGTGCTTACGCGCAAGCAGGCCCATGATGGCTTTGAGAGTGGTGGATTTGCCCGCACCGTTGCGGCCTGTCAGGGCCACCACTTCGCCGGCGGCCACACTGAAGCCCACATCGAAAAGAATGTGGGCGTCGCCATACCAGGCGTTCAGGCCCGACACCGTCAGCAGGGGCGCGGTGGTCTCAGGCATGCGGGTCTCCGGCGGTGTGCAGCCCGCCCAGGTACACCGCCTGGACGTCGGGGTTGGCCTGTATTTCCTGCGGCGAGCCAGTCGCGATGACTTTGCCGCGCGCCATCACGACGATATGGTCGGCATGGGAAAACACCACATCCAGGCTGTGTTCGGTAAAAAGTACGGCCAATCGATGCTCGTCGACCAGTTGGCGGGTCAGGTTCATCAAGGCATGGCGCTCGTCGCGCGCCATGCCTGCGGTGGGCTCGTCCATCAGCAGCAATCGAGGCGAACCGGCCAGCGCCATGGCCAGTTCCACCCGCTTGACGTCGCCATATGCCAGCACCGCGCACTGTCGCTGGGCCTGTTCGCCCATGCCCACGCGTTCGAGTAAGGCCATGGCTTCATCCCGGTATTGCCTGCCCTGGGGGCGCCACAGGCTGAACGAGCGGCGCGCATGCGAGGCCAGGGCCACCTGAAGGTTTTCCAGCACGCTCATCGAGCCGAAAGTGGCGGGAATCTGGAAAGTGCGGCCCACCCCGTGGCGCCAGATGCGGCGCGGCGGCAGTCCTGTCGTATTCGTACCTTGAATGTGTACGGTGCCGCCGTCGGGCCGCAGTTGGCCGTTGACCAGGTTGAAGCAGGTGGACTTGCCCGCGCCGTTGGGGCCAATCAGCGCCAGCATGTGGCCGGCGTCAAGCGTGAACGACACGTTTTGCACGGCCTTGACCCCGCCGAAGGATTTGCGCAGTTCCTGGACTTCCAGCAAGTTCACGTGCGTCTCCTGAATAGGCCTGCAATGCCTTGTGGCGCAACCAGGACCAGGGCCAGGATCACCAGGCCAAGCAGGGCATGCCAGTAGTCGGCGGTGCGTGCGATGGTGTCGTGCAGCCAGGTGAAGGCGCCGGCGCCCAGCAAGGGTCCAGCGAGTGAATGCAGGCCGCCCAGCAGCACCATGACCAGGCCATCAACAGAGCGTTCTATGCTGAGCACTTCGGGGGAAATGCTGCCTTTGGAAAACGCGAAAAGAGAGCCCGCCAGGCCGCAGATCGCGCCGGCAATGACGAAGGCCAGCCATTGCGTGCGTGCGCCGTGTATGCCGATGGCCTCGGCGCGCAGGGCCGAATCGCGCACGGCGCGCAGGCTGTAGCCAAAGGGGGAAAAGATGGCTTTTCTCAAAATCGTTATCCCTGCAACACACAAGGCCAGCGTCAAAAGGTAGTAGCTTGCAGTGGATGCCAGCCATTCGGCGGGCCACAGGCCGATCAGGCCGTTGCTGCCGCCGGTGACGTCATCCCATTGATATACCAGGGCCCAGGTCAGTTGGGCGAAAGCCAGTGTCAGCATGGCCAGGTAGACGCCCGACAGGCGCACGCAGAACCAGCCGAATACCAGGGCGCCGGCGGCGGCAATGGCGGGTGCCAGCAGCAGGGATGCTTCCATGGGCAGGGCGAAACCCTGGAACCACATGGCCGCGCCGTAGGCCCCCAGGCCAAAATAGGCTGCGTGGCCAAAGCTGTCCATGCCGCCCGGGCCCATCAGAAAGTGCAGGCTGGCGGCAAAGAGGGCGGCGATCAGGATCTCGGTCATCAGCACGGTGGTATAGGGCCACCAGCTTGCGGCCAAGGGCAGCAGCGCCAGCAGGGCGACCAGGCTCCAGCCCAGCCAACCGGCGCGCCGGTTGGGCGCGGGCAGGGCGGGGTGGGCGTCAGTTGTCCGTGCAGCGGCCGGTGGGCGGCCCAGGAGGCCCCAAGGGCGCCAAATCAGTACGGCTGCCATCACCAGGAACTCGGCCACCAGGGTCAGGCGCGACAGGGTGAAGGTGGCGCCGGCGATCTCGACCTGGCCTATGGCCACCAACAGCGCCTGCACCTGGCTGATCAGCAGCGCGGCCAGGAAGGCGCCAGGAATCGAGCCCAGCCCGCCCACGACCACCACCACGAACACGCTGCCCAGTGTTTCCAGGTCAAGCGCAAGGTTCGCCGGTATTCGCGGGCTTTGCAGGGCGCCGCCCAGGCCCGCCAGAAAGCAGCCCAGGGCAAAGGCGGAGGTAAACAGCCAGGCCTGGTTGACGCCCAGTGCCCCCAGCATTTCACGGTCTTGCGTTGCCGCCCGGATCAGCGTGCCCCAGCGCGTGCGGTTGAGCAGCCACCAAAGTACGGCAAGCACCACCGGGCCCGCCACGATCAACATCAGGTCGTAGGTTGGGAAGCGCCGGCCAAGTATGGTCACGGCGCCGGCCAGCCCGGGCGCGCGCGGCCCGAAGAGATCCTGCGGGCCCCAGTACCAGAGCGCCGCGTCGCGAAAAATCAAGACCAGCGCAAAGGTGGCCAGCAATTGGAACAACACCGGCGATCCGTAGGTGCGTCGCAGCACCACGATCTCAACGATGGCGCCCAATAGGCCCACGGCTAGCGCCACCAGCAGCATCGAGGCCCAGTAGGCGGGAACCGTGTCGCCCAGCAGGCTGGTCGTGCTGTACGCCAGGTACAAGCCCAGCATGTAGAACGAGCCGTGCGCGAAATTGACGGTGCGGGTCACCCCGAAAATCAGGGATAGCCCGGCCGCCACCAGGAACAACGCGCTGGCGCTGGCCAGGCCGTTGAGCAACTGTACTGCCAGCCCGGCCAGCGTCATGTCAGTCGGCCGCGCGTAGCTTGCGGACCTCGTCGTCCGAGGGTTGAAGGTCGGCGCCGTCGATATAGCTGAAGTCCACCATCAAGCCCTTGCCGTCTTTTTGCGCGCTGGTGCCCACATAGACGCCCATCGTGGATTGGTGGTCCAGCGCGCGGTACGTGATCGGGCCAAACGGCGTGCCGACATCCAAGCCGCGGAATGCCTCGATCAGCTTGTCGGTATCGGTGCTCTGCGCCTTTTTCAGGCCTTCTGCAATCGACATCAGCGACGCATAGCCAACGACTGAACCCAGGCGCGGGTAGTCGTTGAAGCGTGTGCGATAGGCTTGAACGAACGCTTTGTTTTCTGGCGTGTCCAGGGCATACCAGGGGTAGCCGGTAATGATCCAGCCCGTGGGGGCTTCCTTGCCCAGGGCGTCCATGTACTCGGGTTCGCCGGTCAGTAGCGACACCACCTTGCGACCCTCGAACAGGCCTCGCGTATTGCCCTCGCGCACAAAGCGCGACAAATCCGTGGCGAAGAGGATGTTGAAGATCGCGTCAGGCTTGGCGTCGGCCAGCGCCTGGACCACGCTGCCCGCATCGACCTTGCCTAGCGGTGCGGCAATCTCGGTCACGAATTCGACATCGGGCTGCTGGGCCTTGAGCAAGGCCTTGAAGCTGTTCAGGGCCGACAGCCCATATTCGTAGTCGGGATAGACGATGGCCCAGCGTTTCTGCTTGAGCGCGGCGGCCTTGGGCACCAAGGCGGCCACCTGCATATAGGTGGAAGGGCGCAGGCGGAAGGTGTAGCGGTTGCCTTGTTGCCAGGTAATTTTGTCGGTCAGCGGCTCGGCGGCAAGAAAGAACATCTTGCGTTGCTTGGCATAGTCGGTCAGGGCCAGGCCGGTATGCGACAGGAAGCCGCCAAAAATCAGCGATACGTTTTCGCGAGTGCGTAATTCTTCTGCGACCCGGACGCTGTCTCCTGGGTTGGCGTTGTCGTCGCGTGAAATCACTTCCAGCTGTCGGCCCAGCACACCACCAGCAGCATTGACCTGCTCCAGGGCTAGCTGCCAGCCATTGCGATAGGGTTCGAGAAACGCGGGCTGCGATTTATAGCTGTTGATCTCGCCAATGCGGATGGGGTCGGCAGCCATGGCCGAATTGGTCATCGTGACCATGGCCGTGGCCAGCGCCAGCCGCTTGATTACAGAGCGATAGTTCACCTCGCAACTCCTTGTCGGTGACTTCCTGTCGCGTGGAAGTCTGTTGTGCTCAGTTTGAGCATTATTATTCCGTCATGATCCAGGGTTTTATTTATTTTATGCTAATTATGAGCATAATTTTTTGCGGCACGAAAAAAGCCCCGCATGGCGGGGCTTTTTGGGAACTCAGCGAGCAGGCCTGACGGCTTACTTCAGCTTGGTTTCCTTGTAGTCGACGTGCTTGCGCGCTACCGGATCAAATTTCTTGATCAGCATTTTTTCCGGAGTGTTGCGCTTGTTCTTGGTCGTCGTGTAGAAATGACCCGTGCCGGCGGTCGACTCGAGTTTGATTTTTTCGCGGATGCCTTTGGCCATGGTGTGCTCCTGTCTTGATAGGATTCAGTGGACGGGATTAAACCGATTCGCCGCGTGCACGCAGATCGGCCAGGACGGTTTCGATACCGTTCTTGTCGATCGAGCGCAGGGCCGACGTGCTGACGCGCAGACGGACCCAGCGGTTTTCGCTTTCTACCCAGAAGCGACGCGATTGCAGGTTAGGCAAAAAGCGGCGCTTGGTTTTGTTGTTGGCGTGGGAAACATTGTTACCCACCATCGGCTTCTTGCCGGTTACCTGGCATACACGCGCCATGACCAAACCTCTTGATGTTCGTAAGTTGTAAGAAATGGCCGGCATGCCCAAGCAACAGGGCGACCGACATTTTTTATGGTTTGTCGCTTTCAGCTATAAGCGAGGGGGTAACCGTATTTGGTGAATATCCCTGGGAACCCCCACGATAGACACGTCCTAGCAGGCACTTCTCAGTGCCTAACCCACGCAGCGCGACAAACGCCGGATTTCGTAAAGCTCGCTAGCTTATCACGACAGGCTAGACCGAATCAAGCGGATAGCACCTGCCGTGTTGGCTGGACAGCACTCTCGTCAGTGTCGCCTGATCCGTTGCTCAGCCGCTTGCTGATTGGCTGTTGCCCTCATCCAACGGTAGGCGATACCTTTGCGGCCAACTGGTTCGCACCTTCGGGTTCCCCCAAGGCGGCGCACCAGCTGCGGCAGGAATTATAAACGTCTTGGCCGAGCCTGGCATGCCGCAAGGTGAAGGGCACCCCGCACGCGCCGTTAAAGCTGGCCCAGGCTGGCCATCGAAACCGCCTGGTTGCCGGCCACGATGATGTGGTCGGTAAGCCGGATGTCGACCAAGGCCAGTGCCTGCGTCAGGTGCCGGGTAAGCTGACGGTCGGCGGCACTGGGCTCGGCGACGCCGGAAGGGTGGTTGTGCGCCAGGATCACCGAGGCGGCGTGATGCTTGAGCGCGGCGCGCACGACTTCGCGGGGATACACGGCGGCCTGGGCGAGTGTTCCCCGGCTGAGCTCTTCGCTGGCGATCAGCCGTAGTTGATTGTCCAGGTAGAGTGCGATGCAGACTTCTATGGTGTGATGGCCCAGTAGCGCCGCGCAATAGGACTGGGTAAGTTCGGCGCGGTTGAGTGTGCGTTCACGGGTCAGCTGTTCGGCCATCGAGCGCCTGGCCAGTTCGAGCACGGCAGCCAGCAAAGCGCTCTTGGCCGGCCCCAGTCCGTGAGTGCCCGCCAGCCTTTGTACATCGGCACCCAATAGTCCACGAACCCCGCCAAACTCGACCAGCAATTTCTGGCAAAGGGCGATGACATGGCAGCCGGGCAGGCCGGTGCGCAGTACCACCGCCAGTAGCTCTGCATCGCTAAGTACCTGGGCGCCGTGGCGCAGCAGGCGTTCGCGTGGCAGCTCGGGCCCGGAAGGGATGCTGGACGGCGTGGCGGGGGCGGCGCCAGACCCGCTGGATGGCTGCTGGAACCTGCCGGCTGGAGTGCGGCTTCGGGAATTCATGAATAGCCTTTAAAATCAAGGTTTATCTTGCCGCTATCCTGACACCACCTTGAACGCTGAAACGGCCACCGCGCAAAATCCACAACACCCGTCCGCCCTTGTGTGCGACGGCTCTTATGTCACGCTGCACTACCGCATCACGCTGGCTTCGGGCCCGGGTGCCGGTCAGGTGTTTGCCGACACCTTCACCGGACGGCCTGCCACCCTGCAGATGGGGGCGGGCCAATGGGCACCTGGCATGGAAGCCCGGTTGATAGGCTTGGCCGAAGGCCAGAGCGCCAGCTTCACGCTGCCGCCCGTCGACGCCTACGCCGAGCGCAACCCCGACCTGGTGCAAAAGGTCACCCGCGCCATGCTCGACCAGCATGCAGGCCCCGATCAGACCTTCAGCCCCGGCGACATGGTCGAGTTCGCTGCTCCCAACGGTGGCCGCTACGCGGGCATCCTGAAAGAGCTGCATAGCGACTATGCGATCTTCGACTTCAACCATCCGCTGGCAGGCAATGCCTTGCAGCTTGATGTGGCGATCCTGGGGGTGCTATGACCCGGCAAGTGCCAGCACAGGTCGATTTGCAGGCTGTGCCAACCGGCCCTGAAATCCTGATGGCCCAGCCTCGCGGTTTCTGTGCTGGCGTCGATCGCGCGATCGATATCGTCGAACGCGCGATCGAACTGCATGGCAAGCCCATCTACGTGCGTCACGAAATCGTGCACAACCGCCATGTGGTGCAAGACCTGCGCAGCAAGGGGGCGGTGTTCATCGACGAGCTCGAAGATGCGCCGGCTGGCGCCATCGTGATTTTTTCCGCCCATGGCGTTTCCCGGGCGGTACGCCAAGAGGCTGAAGAGCGGGGGCTGCAGGTGTTCGATGCAACCTGCCCGCTGGTCACCAAAGTGCACGTCGAAGTGGCCAAGATGCGTGCCGCGGGTCGTGAAATCATCATGATCGGCCACAAGGGGCACCCCGAAGTCGAGGGCACCCTGGGCCAGGCCGATGGCGGCATGCACCTGGTCGAAACCGCGCAGGACGTCGACGAGCTGGTCGTGGCCGACCCGCAAAATCTGGCCTTCGTCACCCAGACCACCTTGTCGGTGGACGATGCGGCCGATGTCATGCGCGCTTTGCGCAACCGCTTCCCGACGATTGCCGAGCCCAAGAAAGCCGATATCTGCTATGCCACCCAGAATCGCCAGGATGCCGTCAAGGTCATGGCGCCGGAATGCGACCTGGTGCTGGTGGTGGGTAGCGCAAACAGCTCCAACTCCAACCGTTTGCGCGAAGTCGCCGAACGATTGGGCGCGGCAGCCTACCTGGTGGATGGCGCCGACAGCATCGATCCCGCCTGGCTCAAGGATTGCCGGCGTGTCGGCGTGACAGCCGGCGCCTCGGCGCCGGAAGTGCTGGTGCAGCAGGTGGTGCAACGCCTGAAGTCGCTGGGCGCAGTTTCCGTGCGTACGCTGCCGGGCGACCCCGAAGGCGTGTCGTTTCCGCTGCCCAAGGGTTTGGCCAGGGCTAAAAACTCGTAATTTGATGGATTTCTTCAGCGCAAAGACTGAAATTGGTGTATAGTCTTTGGCTTGGCCGATGTAGCTCAGTTGGTAGAGCAGCTCATTCGTAATGAGAAGGTCGGGGGTTCGACTCCTCTCATCGGCACCAAATAGAATCAAGCACTTAGGCCACTTCTTCGGAGGTGGCCTTTTTGCTTTCTGGCTGAAGCCATGGAGGGCGCCGGCGATGCCATCCGCCACCCCGATAAAACGTATCGCTGGCACGCAGCCAGCATCCATACCGTTCCTATTGTTTGCCAAGCTCCGTCATCAAGCGCGTGACCAGGTACAGGCGCGGTACGATCGAGTCGATCTCGATGTATTCACCGCTTGCGTGAAAGCCATATCCTGCCAGGCCAAAACTCTCGAGTACCGCGGGCTTGCCCGAGCGTGCGGCAAAGGCCGCATCCGTGCCGCCGCCGGTCATGGGCTTTAGCGTCAGCTCGCGGTCGATTTCCTTGTAGATCGCCTGCGCCTTCTCGGCCAGCACACGGCCTTTTTCGCCCGCGTTGAAGGGCGGGCGGTTCACTTTGATCGTCAGTGTTGTCTCGGTGTCGGGAATCAGCTTGCTGCTTGCGATCTTTTCCTGCAGTGCGTCGTTGAGCTTGACCTCGGCACCGGGCTGCAGGATGCGGATATCGGCGGTAGCCTGCGCCTTTTCGGTGATCTGGTTGCTGGGCCCGCTGGCGCTCGCGACGGTCCAGTTCAGTGTCACGCCGGGAATATCGTTCGCCACATCCTTGGTCTGCAGTAACTGATAGGACAACTCATAAAGAGCATTGCGGCCCAGCTCGGGCGCGACGCCGGCATGTGCGGTCCGTCCCTTCACGTCAAGCGTCGCCGCTGCCGTGCCCGCCGTGCCCATCAGCAGCGCTTCGCCTGGGGCGACGGATTTGGCCGCCGTAGGCTCGAAAGACAGGACGGTGTCGTGCTGTTCGCCCAGGGTTGCGAGCAGTTCGCCGGAACCGCGCGAACCGATTTCCTCATCCGGATTCATGACTACCGTCAGCGTGTCGTAGTCGCGCCAGCCCGCATCGACCAGAATTTTCAGCGAACCCAGGATCACCGCAAGGCCGCCCTTGTCGTCCGCGATGCCGGGGCCATAGATGCGATTGCCCTCGACCTTGTATGGTTCCTTTTCGAGTATGCCTTGCGGGTAGACCGTGTCCATGTGGCCCTGCAGCATGATTTTTTGCTTGCCCGTACCCTTGAGTGTGCCGATCACGATATCCGCGCCGGTATCGTTGGCGGTCTTGCGCCTCTCGGTCTGAAAGCCCATGGCTTTCAGCCGGTTTTCCACCGTATCGGCCATCTTGATGAGGCCATCGATGTTACGGCTGCCGGACTCGATCAGCACCATTTCCTTGAGGCTTTCGATCACGGCGGGTTGGGCGTTTTCGGCCGCAGCCAGCAGCTTGGCGTCGGGTGCCGCATAGGCCACGGAAGCGGCCATGGCAAGGCCGCAGGCCACAGACAGGGAACGTAAAGGCAAGCAAGAAGGCATGGTCATGATGGGTTCTGTTTGCAGGCAGGATTGCTTGGCCCAGCATAGCCCAGTCGCGGTGCTTGAAAAATAGGGGCTTGTCCTGCGTCGACCTGTCTCGCTGGCCTGAAGTCCGTCGCCATGGCAGAATCAATCGTGCCGTTGCGCCACGCAACGACAGAGCTGTTCGCGATTCCTGACTTCACAAGGCAAGTACGCATGGATAGTGTCGACTTCGAGGTGCTCAATGCTGCGCGGCAATGGCTGCAGAGCGGGCATATGGCATGGCTGGCAACCGTTGTGCGTACTTGGGGCTCGGCGCCGCGGCCAATAGGCTCGCTCATGACGATCCGCGAAGATGGCCATGTGGTGGGTTCGGTCTCGGGCGGCTGCATCGAAGACGATCTTATCGCCCAGGTTCGCGGCGGCAAGCTGCGTCCCGGTATGCCGCAGGTTCTCACCTATGGGGGCACATCCGAGACCAGCCGGCAGTTTCAACTGCCTTGCGGCGGTACCTTGCAGATCGTGCTTGAACCGCTGTCGCCGCAGTCCGGCATCGCCGCGCTGGCCGACGCCATGGCGCTGCGCCAGAGCCTTGTGCGCGAACTCGATATGCAAACGGGACGCGTCCAACTGCGTGCGGGAACCCAGGCGCCGGCCGTCAGCTTCAACGGTGCCTCGCTGGTCACGACGCATGGTCCGCGCTACCGGCTTTTGCTGATCGGGGCCGCCCAGGTTTCGCGTTACCTGGCCAGCATGGCCATGGCGCTGGATTACCACGTCATCGTGTGCGACCCGCGCGAGGAATATCTCAGCGAATGGGATCTCGACGGCCCCGAACTCAGCAGCATGATGCCCGACGATCTCATCCTCGAACTGGGCCTGGACGCCAATAGCGCGGTGGTGGCGTTAACGCACGATCCCAAGCTCGACGACATGGCCCTGCTCGAAGCTTTGAAATGCAAGGCCTTCTATGTTGGCGCTATCGGTTCCAGGAAAAACAACCAGGTGCGACGGCAGCGTTTGACCTTGTTTGATTTGTCTGAACAGGAAATCGCTCGCCTGCACGGGCCGGTAGGGCTGCATATCGGCGCGCGTACGCCGCCCGAGATCGCGGTATCCATCCTGGCCGAAATGACCGCCGTGCGCAATGGCGTGCCGGTGGTGCAAAAGCATGGTCCGGCCACCGAGTCTTCCCTGGATTCCGAGTCTGCCTGTACGGTCGGGGCCGTCAGTGCATGCGCGACGCTCGACGCGCATGCGGCCCAAACGTGACGCGAGCGGCACCGGATCATGGCGATGGGGTCTCGGTGGTCGTGCTGGCCGCTGGGGCAGGGCGGCGATTTGCCGCCGAGTCGGGACGCTTCAAGCTGGTCGAGCCCTTGTCCGATGGCCGTCCCATGGTGCGAGCGGTATGCCAGACCGCGCTACAGGCAACGAACGACGTGATCGTGGTGGGGCATGGGCATCAAGACTTACTTCACGAGGCGCTTGCCGGTTTGCCTGTGCGGCACGTTCTGTGTGCCCAGGCTGAGTTGGGAATGGGGGCGTCGATCAAGTGCGGCGTCAAGCAAGTGGCCGAAACCCGCGCGGTATTGATCTTGCTGGCCGATATGCCTTATGTTCGATTGGCTACGGTGCTGGCTGTGCGGCAGGCCTTGGCTGACGGCGCAGGCCTTGCCCGTGCCTGTTATCAGGGCCGCCCGGGTGAGGGCCGACCGGGTCACCCGGTCGGCTTTGCTGCGGGCTTTCGTCACGAACTGCTGTCCATCGATGATGCGCAAGGGGCCGCGGCACTGTTGCGTGTCCATGCCGCTGCCTTGCGGCAGGTGCCGGTCGATGATCCGGGCTGCCTGCATGATATCGATGTGCCGTCGGACCTCATCGACAGCACCTGACGGCGCTGTGCCCGCTATTTCGGGTTTGCGGGTTGCCGATATTTCGTGGTGAGTGACGGACCGCCTGGATCCGTGCCCGCCTTTATGCGTGACCGGATTTCTACCTAGGAGCCATGTCCATCATGGAAAACACAGTCCTGCCTGAAGCAGAAAGCAGTTTTGCCGATTCCCGCGCCAGGGCGCCAGCCAGCACCTCGCGGGCGGATGGCGTCACGGTGCGCCTGATGGTCAACGGCGACTGGCGCGAAGCCGTAGTCGACGTGCGCACCAGCTTGCTGGATTGCCTGCGAGAGCATTTCCACCTGACCGGCACCAAGAAAGGGTGTGACCACGGCCAGTGCGGGGCTTGCACCGTGCACCTGAACGGGCGGCGGGTGAACTCCTGTCTGTGTCTGGCGGCTGCCTGTGGTGGCGACGAAGTGACAACCATCGAAGGCCTGGGAAGCGCTGACGCCATGCACCCCATGCAAGCCGCGTTTGTCGAGCATGACGGCTATCAGTGCGGCTATTGCACGGCAGGGCAGATCATGTCTGGCGTGGCGCTGCTCAAGGAGCCCTGTGGCCTCGCCAATGCCGACGTCAGGGAAGCCATGAGCGGCAACATTTGCCGTTGCGGCGCCTATACCAACATCGTCGCTGCGATCCAGCACGTACGTAAAGCCTGAGGGGCGGACATGGACCAATTCCATTTAAGCCGGGCAACCCGGGTCGAAGACGCGATCCGTGCCGCCGCCGGCGCCGGTACGGCTCAGCAGGGCGCTCGTGTGCGCTTCCTGGCGGGCGGCACCACCTTGCTGGATCTGATGAAACTCAATGTCGAGCGCCCGCAAGAGGTGATCGATATCAGCCGCCTGCCCCTTGACCAGATCGAGCCCCTGCCCGACGGCGGTGTGCGCATCGGCGCGATGGTGCGCAACGCCGATCTTGCTCATCACGAACTCATCTTGCGCGACTATCCGGTTTTGTCCCAAGCCATACTGGCTGGCGCCTCGGCACAGTTGCGCAATATGGCCAGTACCGGCGGCAATCTGCTGCAGCGTACCCGTTGCGTGTATTTCCGCGATACGGCCATGCCCTGCAACAAGCGCGAACCCGGTTCGGGTTGCTCGGCCATCGGCGGCTACAACCGCAACCTGGCCATCCTGGGCACCAGTGAGCATTGCATCGCATCCAATCCATCCGACATGAACGTCGCCATGCTGGCGCTGGGCGCCACCGTGCACGTGCAGGGCACCGGGGGGCTGCGCCAGATTCCCATGGCCGGCTTCCATACGCTGCCGGGCGATACGCCGAATATCGAAACCGTATTGGAACCTGGCGACCTGATTACGCACCTTAGCTTGCCGGCGCCTATTGCCGGGGCACGATCAAGCTACCTGAAGCTGCGCGACCGGGCTTCGTTCGAGTTTGCCCTGGTGTCGGCTGCGGTGGTGGCGGCGATGACGGATGGCCGCATCCGCAGCATCCGGGTGGCTTTGGGGGGCGTCGGAACCCGGCCCTGGCATGCGGTCCAGGCCGAAGACATGCTTCGGGGCCAGGCGCCGGACCCGGCCCTGTTTCGCAGGGCGGGCGACGCGGCGCTGGCCGGCGCCGTGCTGCAAAGCGAGAACGGGTTCAAGCTTGAGTTGGCCAGGCGCTGCCTGGTCCATGCGCTGACCACGGTCACTCAAGAAGCTGCAGCCGCTACACAAGGAAAGTCATGACTGCCATCGCACCAGCCGCGACGCCCATGATAGGGGGCGCATTCGCGCGGGTTGAAGGCCCGCTCAAAGTCACAGGCGCGGCGCAGTACACCGCTGATCATCACTTCCCGGGCATGTTGTATGCCGTGCCGGTGGGCGCCACGATTGCCGCTGGCACGCTGCGTCGCCTGGATACCAGCAAAGCGCTGGCGATGCCGGGTGTCCACCAGGTGTTCACCCGCGAGAACATTGGCCGCTTCTATCGTGTGTCCAAGGGCAGCGGCGCCATGCTGGACGAGCGGCGCCCTCCCTTAAGCGACGACGAAATCCACTACTACGGCCAATTCATCGCGCTGGTCGTGGCCGATACCTTCGAGCAGGCATCGGCCGCCGCCGCCATGGTGCAGGCCAGTTACGACATCCGGCAAGCCGATGTCGGCATGGCGCTTACACCCGACAAAGAGCCGACGGTGGATAGCGAGCGCGGCGATGCCCCTGGCGCCTATGCCGCGGGCGAGGTCACGCTGGATCACACCTATGCCACGCCGCCCGAGACCCACAACCCTATCGAGCTGCATTCGAGCGTGGCGGTATACGACGGCACCGGCTTCACGCTCTATGAAACCTCGCAGGCGGTGATGAACCACAAGGCGGTGATGGTGCAGATGTTGGGCGTGGCGCCTGAAAACGTGCGGGTGATCACGCGCTACCTGGGCTCGGGTTTTGGCGGAAAACTCTGGCCCTGGACCCACTGCCTGCTGGCCGCCGCGGCCGCCCGCAATCTGCGTCGTCCGATAAAGCTGGAAATCAGCCGCAAAATGATGTTCCAGATGGTGGGGCACCGTCCCGCTACCCGGCAGCGCGTACGCTTGGCCGCCACGCCTGCCGGGCGGTTGACATCCTTGCAGCATGATTATGTCTATCATGCATCGCAATTGGACATGAACAAGGAAAACTGCGGCGAAGCCACCTCGTACATGTACAGCACCCCCAATCTGCGTGTGACCTCGGCCTACGCCCGGCGCCACACGGGGGCTACGACCTCGATGCGTGGCCCAGGCGCTGTGCCCGGCCTGTATGCCATCGAGTCGGCCATGAACGAAATGGCGGCCAAGCTTGGTGTCGACCCCTTGGCGCTGCGTCTGCTCAACGAACCGGCCATCAACGAAAGCAAGAACATCCCTTTTTCCAGCCGCCATTTGAAAGAATGCCTGGAGCAGGGGGCAGCCCGCTTTGGCTGGCACGAGCGAACGACCCAGCCCGGTTCCATGCGGCGTGACGGTGTCGTGCTCGGGTGGGGCATGGCGGCGGCCTCCTGGATGGCCAAGAGACTGCCCGCTTCGGTATCGGTCAGTCTGCACGAGGACGGCACGGCGCGAGTATCCTGCGCTACCCAGGACCTGGGCACGGGCACCTACACCATGTTGGCCCAGATGACGGCCGACGTCATCGGCTTGCCGCTGGATCGCATCAGCGTGGCGCTGGGCGATACCGTACTGCCGCCCGGCCCGGTGTCCGGCGGTTCCATGGCGACGGGATCCTTGGTTCCCGCCACGCTGCAAGCCGCGCGCAACGCGGTCAAAAAGCTGCTTGGCGCGGTGCGCGAATGTGCCGAATCACCGTTTCCCGGTGTCGATCCCAAAACCTTGTCCCTGACCGGTGGTTTGGTGCACAAACCAGGTCAAGTCCCCGGCAGCGGCGTGCCATTTCAGGAAATCCTGGCGCGTGCGCATCTGAATCATGTGTCGGGCTCAGGACAGTCCGGCTCCAGTGATCGCGACAAGGACGCCGGCAAGCTTTCGATGCAGTCTTTCGGCGCCCATTTCGTGGAAGTCGCCTGGCAACCCGAAATCGCCCGTTTGCGTGTCAATCGCATCGTCACGGTCATCGACGGGGGCAAAATCATCAATCCCCGCACGGGCCGCAATCAGATCGAGGGCGCAATCATGATGGGCGTGGGCATGGCCTTGTTCGAGGAAACCCACTACGACACGCGTAATGGGGCTCCCATCAACAGCAACCTGGCCGACTATGTGATGACCACACATGCCGATGCGCCGGATGTGGACGTGCTGTTTCTGGACTATCCGGATACGGCGCTCAACGAATTGGGCGCGCGTGGCATCGGGGAAATCGGCTTGGCCGGGGTGGCCGCGGCCATCACCGATGCCGTACATCACGCCACTGGGGTACGGGTGCGCGAACTGCCTGTGCAGATCCAGGATCTGCTGGTGCAGGCCTGAACGCAGTTCTGGGCGGCGGGGGGGGGGGGGCCCCCCCCCCCGCCGGCCCCCCGCGGGGTTTGGGGGGGGGGTTTTGGGCCCCCCCCCCCAGTTTTGGGCCGCCCCCC
>JBEBVZ010000023.1:0-61404 GCA_040392445.1 Verticiella sediminum | reverse complement strand
TCTGGCCGTCCTTCCAGATCGACTGGTGCACGTGCATGCCCGAACCGTTGTCGCCAACGATAGGCTTGGGCATGAAGGTAGCCGTCTTGCCATACGTGTCGGCGACGTTCCAGACGGTGTACTTCAGGATCTGGCTCCAGTCGGCGCGCTTGACCAGGGTGTTGAACACCGTGCCGATCTCGAGCTGCCCAGGAGAAGCCACTTCATGGTGATGCACTTCCACCGGTACGCCCTGCTGTTCCAACAGCAAGCACATTTCCGAGCGCAGGTCCTGGAAGGAATCGGCGGGGGGAACGGGGAAGTAGCCGCCCTTGACGCGCGGACGGTGGCCGGTGTTGCCGTGCTCGTAGTCGATGCCGCTGGACCAGGGAGCCTCTTCAGCCTTGATCTTGTAGAAGCAGCCCGATGCATCCGCGCTCCAGGTCACGCCGTCGAACACAAAGAACTCGGGCTCGGGACCGAAGTAGGCGGTGTCGCCAATGCCGCTGGACTTCAGGTAGGCCTCGGCGCGCTTGGCCAGCGAACGCGGGTCGCGGTCGTAGCCCTTCAGGTCGGTGGGCTCGACAACGTCGCAAGTCAGGATCAGCGTGGGATGCTCGCGAAACGGATCCATACGCGCCGTATCGGCATCCGGTATGAGCAGCATGTCCGAGGCTTCGATGCCCTTCCAGCCGGCGATCGAAGAGCCGTCGAATGCGTGACCCGCTTCGAATTTATCTTCATCGACAGTGTGGGCAGGCACGGAAACGTGCTGTTCCTTGCCCAGCGTGTCGGTAAAGCGCAGGTCGACGAATTGGACTTCCTGATCAGCGATCAGCTTGAGAACATCTTGAGGGGAGGCCATGAATGCTCCTGGAAGGAAAAGTGGCGGGTCAAGTCTTGAAGAGTTAAAGCAAACACCGTGCCAATTTTTTGAAACTGGCACAAACTATCTTTACCTAGGGGAAACCATAAATAGGGCACTGATTCGTGCAGAGCATGCGTCAGGAAATGCACCATAACGGTGCATTTGAATTTTGACGCACTATTTTGAGGCATGAGCGCGCACCGTCAAAGTGCTTTTACGGTGCGTTACCCAATATTGGGGTTACCGGCCTTGCACCAAAAACAGCTTGCCCCAGGCGCACGATCGTGGAACCGTGGGCGATGGCCTGCTCGAAATCGCCGGACATGCCCATGGAAAGCTCATCGAAAGACAAACCTTGCGGCGCGTCCTGGCGAGCCTGCTCCTGAATGGTGCGCAAACGGCGAAAACAGCCCATGACGGCATCGCTATCGTCGGACTGCAGCGCCAGGGTCATGAAACCTTGCACCGTCAAAGAGCTGAAAGCCGGCAACTCGGCCAGGAATGCCGGTACATCGGCCGGCGACAACCCCGATTTGCTGGCTTCGCCAGATGTATTCACCTGCACCAGCACCTTCATCGCCCGGCCTTCGGCCTGCAGCCGGCGATCCAGTTCGGCCGCGACACGCAGGTTATCCAGCGAGTGCAATTCGGCGGCAAATCGCGCCACGTGTCGGGCCTTGTTGGTTTGCAAGTGCCCGATGATGCACCAGTCTATGGCCAGATCGGCCATAGACTGGGCTTTTTCCTGGGCTTCCTGCACCTTGTTCTCGCCAAACCAGCGATAACCGGCGTCATAGGCGGCACGTATCGCTTCGGGAGCCACCGTTTTCGATACTGGCAGCAGACGCACCGAGCCGGGATCACGCCCGGCAGCCGCACAGGCCGCAGCAATGCGCGCTTCGAGCTCGGCCAGATTGGCCCGCACGACCTGGGCCGCGTCACACAAGGCTACGCTCACAGAAACATTTCCTGCAAATCGTTCAGAAATCGCCAGCCCAGGGCGGTGGGCGCAATGCGCATGGGGTTGGGGTCGAGCAAACCCTTGTCGGCGGCGCGCGCCAGCACCGGCGCAATACCTGGCAAGGCCAGCCCGGTGCGTTCGCTGAAATAATTGACCGGAACGCCCTGGCGCAAGCGCAAGGCGTTCAGCATGAACTCGAACGGCAACTCAGCCGGCTCGACCACACGGTCTTCAGCCAGGTGCGAACCGTCGCGCAGCACCGCCTGCTTCATCCACGATTCCGGATTGCGCACCTTGGCCTGGCGCACGATGCGATCGTGAAACGAGAGCTTGCCGTGCGCGCCGGGCCCGATGCCCAGGTAGTCGCCAAATTCCCAGTAGTTCACATTGTGGCGGCAGCGCGCGCCCTCGCGCGCATAGGCGGACACCTCGTAGTGCTCGAACCCGGCGTCAGCCGTTGCCGCATCAACCTCGTCCTGCATGGCCGCGGCCGTATCGTCGTCGGGCAAGCCCGCCGGCGGATACTTCGCGAACACGGTGTTGGGCTCCATCGTCAGGTGATAGAGAGACAGGTGTTCCGTGCCAAAGGACAAAGCGGTGCGCAAATCGCGCTGCAACCCCGCCATGTCCTGTCCGGGCAAGGCGGTCATCAAGTCCAGGTTGACCCGCCCTACCGCACGCTGGGCCACCTCGATGGCGGCACGCGCGGCCCGGCCGTCGTGGATGCGCCCAAGCGCCTTAAGGGCGGCGTCGTCAAAACTCTGCACACCCAGCGAAATCCGGTTCACCCCGCTGGCGGCGTAGGCCTGGAAGCGCTTGGTCTCGACCGTGCCCGGATTGGCCTCCATCGTGACCTCGGCATCCGGCAGGATGGGCAGGTAGGCTCGCAACAGTGCCAGCAACTGGTCCATGCCGCCCTCGGACAGCAGGCTGGGCGTGCCCCCGCCTATGAATACCGCGATCACCTTGCGGCCCCATACCAGCGGCAATGCCTGCTCGAGGTCGGCCGCCAGCGCAGCCAGATACTGCGCCTCGGGGATTTCGCCAGGCGCGGCATGCGAGTTGAAATCGCAGTAGGGACACTTGCGCACGCACCAGGGCACGTGCACGTATACCGTCAGCGGCGGCAAGCTGGTAAGCAGCGTGGTGCCCGGGCCCGCGAACGGCATGTCGCTGCGGCGCGCCGGCGCATCTTCGCGACGAATTGGGATGGTTAGCATGGCAATACCTGGTTAACGCTGCGCGTTCAGCTTTTCCAGCAAGGCGGCCAGGGCCATTGCCCGATGGCTGATCGCGTTTTTTTCCTGAGGCGCCAGTTCGGCCGCCGTACGCCCCAGTTCGGGCAGGAAGAAATAAGGGTCGTAGCCGAAGCCGTTTTCGCCACGCGGGGCATCCAGCAAACTGCCGTGCCAGACGCCCTCGCCGATCAAAGGCTGGGGGTCGTTCTCGCCGCGCACCAGCGCCAACACGGCCACATAGCGCCCCGCGCGGTTGGCCTGCCCTTGCAGGCGCGACACCAGCAAGGCGTTGTTGGCCGCGTCGGATTTTTCCCCGCCGTTCATGGCCGAGTAGCGCGCGGAATACACGCCCGGCTCGTCGTTCAAGGCCTGCACGCACAAACCGGAATCATCGGCCAGCGCGGGCAAACCGGTAAGGCGGCTGGCATGGCGCGCCTTGGCCAGCGCGTTTTCCACGAAGGTGACGTGCGGCTCGTCGGCATCCGGCACCACCAGGCTGGCCTGGGGCACCACATCGAATCCCAGCGGGGCAAGCAATTGCGAAAACTCGCGCAGCTTGCCCGCATTATTGGATGCGAGCACCAGCTTTTTCACGCCAGCACCTCGCGTTGGCGCCGCACCAGCTCGGCAATGCCGGACTCGGCCAGCGCCATGAGCGCATCCATGTCCTTGCGGCTGAAGGGCACGCCTTCGGCGGTACCCTGCACCTCGATGAACTGGCCCGAACCTGTCATGACAATGTTCATGTCGGTATCGCAAGCCGAATCTTCGGCGTAATCCAGATCCAGCACGGGCTCGCCCCGGTACATACCCACCGATACCGCGGCCACATGGTCGCGCAGCGGGGATACCGCCAGGTCGCCGCGCTTGAGCAGCACATTGATGGCGTCTGCCGCGGCCACGAAAGCCCCGGTGATGCTGGCCGTGCGTGTACCGCCATCGGCCTGGATCACGTCGCAATCCAGATGAATGGTGCGCTCGCCCAGCAGAGTCATGTCGGTAACGGCGCGCAGGCTGCGCCCGATCAGGCGCTGGATTTCCTGTGTGCGGCCGCTTTGCTTGCCCCGGGCGGCTTCACGGCTGCTGCGCGTATGCGTGGCGCGCGGCAACATGCCATACTCGGCCGTGACCCAGCCCTGCCCCTGGCCCTTCAGAAAACCGGGAACCTTGTCCTCGACGCTGGCCGTGCAAATCACCTGCGTATCGCCAAAGCACACCAGCACCGAACCTTCGGCGTGACGGGTAAAACCGCGCTGCAGTCGCACCGTTCGCAAATCGTCGGCGGCGCGCCCGGAAGGCCTAGCCCATGCAGCCAGATCGGCAGAAGAAGAAACTGTCATTTAATATGGAACCTGTGTAGCGATGCCCGGGTGGCTGTTTTTACCGCCGTCGGCATCATCAAAGCCAAACCCTAATTGTACGAGCCAACATGATCCGTAGCATGACCGCCTTTGGCAACGCCATTTCCACCACCGAGCGGGGCACCATTGCGGTGGAAGTACGCAGTGTCAACAGCCGCTTCCTGGATCTGCATTTCCGCCTTCCCGACGAACTCCGTCACCTGGAAACCCCGCTGCGCGAGAAAATCTCGGGCGCGCTGGCTCGCGGCAAGGTCGAGGTGCGCGCCAGCATCACCCGCCGCACCCAGGCCGACGCCGCCAAGCTGAACCTGGACGCCCTGCGCGAAGCCGCAGAGCTGCTGCGGGCCGTCAAGGCCATCGTCCCCGACACCGGCGCCCCGCGCCTGGCCGAACTCCTGGCCTGGCCTGGCGTGCAGGCCGACGCCGACGATCCCACCCAATGGGATGAAGCCGTTCTGGCCGGGGCCGACCAGGCCCTGGTCCAGTTGCAGGAAGCCCGCGTCAGCGAAGGCGGCCGCCTGGCCGAGATGATGCAGGAACGCGCCACCGCCATGCAGGAAATCGTCGTACAGATCGAAGGCCACATGCCGCAGATCCTGGCCGACTACCGCGAACGCCTTGCACGCAAGCTGCGCGACACGCTGTCCAACGCATTTCCGGGTGGTTTTCAGAATATCTCGGGCGCCGAGCTTTCCGAACGCCTGACGCATGAAGCCACCCTCTTCACCTTGCGCATCGACGTCGCCGAAGAACTATCACGACTGAAGTCGCACCTGGCGGAACTGACCCGGATCGTGGCGGGCGACGACTCGGCTGCCGGCGGCAAGAAGTCGGGCGGCAAGGCCAGCGGCAGCGCCGGCAAGCGCCTGGACTTTCTTTTCCAGGAAATGAACCGCGAGGCGAATACGCTGGGGTCCAAGGCGGGCGCGCTGGAAATGACGCGCGCGGCGGTGGATTTGAAACTGCTGATCGAACAGTTGCGCGAGCAGGCACAGAATATCGAGTGATGCGTAAGCGGTTGATTTTAAATTATTTGTTTAAACCAACCGCTTCCTGCAACTCACCTATTTCATCAAGTGCTTCGCCAATGCATGGTAGGCGGGCAGTGATGTCGGATCCAGGGCGGCATTGGCCGCGATGGGGTGCGAGGCGTAGCGCGCGATGACCATTTCGGCCTTGGGGTCGATATAGATTGTCTGGCCAAAAACCCCTCGCGCCGTGTAAGCACCGTGCTCATTGTGAGACACCCACCACATATCGCGGTAGCTCCAGCCGGGAAGTGTCTTGTAGCCCGCCTTGGAAAAATTGGCTTTGTCGCCGCCCTGACGGATATCGTCGACCACGCTCTTGGGCACAATTTGCTGGCCGTTGTATAGGCCGTCGAGCCGCATCATTTCTCCGAACCGGGCCATATCACGCAAACCCGCATTCAGGCCGCCACCCGCGAATTCATTGCCCACCGTGTCAACCGTAAAATAGGCATCTTGCTCGGCACCGAGCTTGTCCCAGATGCGTTCCTGCAGATTTTCACCCACTGACTTTCCGGTAACACGGCGAATGACCCAGCCCAGCGCATCGGAATTGACGGTCTTGTAGGCGAAAGCCTGACCATGCTCGCCTTCCTTCTTGACGGTCTGCAGAAACTCGTAAAACGTTTGTGGCCCCTCATAACCCGGCGGACGAGGTATCACGCTGCCAGCGCGCACGTGGCTATAGATGTCTGCCTTGGGATCGGCGTAGTTTTCCGAATACTGGATGCCAGTGGTCATGTCCAGCAACTGGCGCATGGTGGCATCCCCAAAACCTGTCCCTTTGAGCTCGGGCACATACTCCGAGACCAGTGCATTTTCGTCAATGACTCCTTGCTCCACGAGCATGGCGCCGATGGTGCCAAAAAATGATTTGGTGACGGACATCGCGATGTGCTGCCCTTGTGGCTTGAGAGCCCCAAAGTAGCGCTCGTAAACAATGTTCCCCTTGTGCAAAACAACGATGCCATCCGTGTAGTTGGCGTCCAGTGATTGTGCCCAGGTCATGGTGTCGCCGCTACCCATCACCTGAAATGTGACCGCATCAATGTCCTTGCGTTCGGCTCTTGGCAAGATGCTGGCTGCGCCAATGCCTCGCGACACATTGGTGGTTGGCACCAGTTGCCGAACGTTCGAGTACGACCAGCGCGTCTGCGGAAACCGTCCCAACCCGTCCCTGGCGAATAGAATCACTTTGTCAGGCGGCGGCGGAGATCCCATCATCCAGCCCATGGTGACCGGGTCACTGGCCTGTGCATCCAGAAATTTGGGCGTAGTCTGGGCATTGGCGTGCGGGGCACCAACTGCCGCAGCGGCCAGCAAGGCGATACGGGTCATACGGGGCAAGCTTGTTTTTTTCATGCGGGTCTCCATTAATTTGTTTTAGCCATGCGCCAGCAATATAGCCCGCTGACAGCACGCAATCTTTCACCGCCTCGCTCTGCCGAGGCAGTTTCTTTATGAGCTCTTGGTGTCGTCCGATGCGCAGGGCAGATTTGCCCGCTTGCTTGTGGCTGGTACGCGAGGTTGGCGAGGAGCAGGCAGAGCTGCAGACCTGCGACGCCCGCATCCAGAGGCTGCCAGGTGTGGTCTTCTTTCCCAAGACGACATAGTCGCAGCCACGGGTGCTCGACTATCGGCCAGGCAAGCCAAGTCACGACGCATGGGCACCTTGCCCATGCCCTTCAGGCCCCCTTCTCTTGCAATCGGTTTACCGTCAGTCCTCGAGCAGCCGCTTGGGGTGCATGCCATTCACAAAACCAATAAATGGCGGATAAATGGAGTAGCCCAGCATGCGCAGCATGTGCTCGCTGCACTCCTTCAACCGGGCACGCGACACCGAGAGGCTGAAGTTCTCTTGCTGCCGGCACCAGGGCGCACAGTACTGTGCCGTAATGGCCAGGCGCGACGCTGCGCTGGTATTGGCGCCGCCGCTGTGCCACAGGGTGCCCACGAAGAAAACCACCGATCCGGCGGGCATTTCCACCGCCTGCCGCCGCGTAAGCTCTTCTGGCGTCGGCGAATGGCCGTCCCAGAGATGGCTGCCCGGCAGCACCACCGTGGCGCCATTGCTGGCATGGAAATCATCGACCGCCCATATGGTTGCGGCACCCAGTGGCGGGCGCGGACGCGGCCAGGGATAAAAGCTGTCGTCGGCGTGTATCGGCTGCGCGACTTCGCCCGGCAGGATGTTGATGGCCTGCAACTGCGACAACAGGTAGTTGGGCGCCAGGATGCGGTCCAGCAACGCGAGAATCAGCGGGTGTTCCGCCAACGGATTCGTGCTCAGGGTTTTCTCGATCAGAGCGTACAGGCGCTGGGTCTTGAGGCCTTCGAAGTTGTTGCGCCCCGTGGGGGCAAAGCGCGGCATGAGGTCACGCCGGATTTCCTCCATCTGCTCGCGCTCGAACAATCCTTCGATCACGACAAAACCGTCGCGCTGCACCTGTTCCATCAGGTGATCGACCAGCACAGGATCCACCTCTTGTTGCGTGCCTGCGGTGGACCGGTATTTACGCGCGATATCGGCGCGCCCGTAGTCCTCTACCCCCTTGAACATCAGTGGCTGCATGGAATCTCCTTATGCGTCTCGTGTTGTTGTTGAGTCGATTCGTACACCAGGATTGCTGACCGCAGGTTTACCGCAAGAGCTTGTTTTATAAAAGTTTTCCAGAGCCCATGATCCAGCTGGCGCAGAATATGAAGTAGAATTTGCGCCGTTCGGCATCTTTCGCCTGCCAGCCAAGAGTCTTTGCGGCTCGCTCCTGTATACGCATCATACCGGCACGGCCCAGGCAGTAGCGCAATCTGTACGGAGCGCAAGCTGCCCCGCATGCCTGGCCATGACAACATGGCCGCCGTGGCCATCACAGCCCGGGAACCACGCCTCAGAACGCTGACACTGCCAAGCGAAGCCCGCTACTTTTTCCGTACCCAAGCGCGCCCCGCCACCGTACCCATCTGGAAACTTTTCATGAAAACACACGCACTGGTCCTGTTCTCTGGCGGCCAGGACTCCGCCACTTGTCTTGCCTGGGCGCTGGAGCGCTATGAACATGTGGAGACCGTGGGTTTCAAGTATGGCCAACGCCATGCCATCGAACTGGATTGCCGGATTACCGTGCTCGAGCGCATGCGTGAGCAATTCCCGCAGTGGGCGGGAAAAATGGGGCCGGACCACCTGCTTGATCTTTCCATCCTCGGCCAGATCAGCGATACCGCGCTGACCGAAGGCAAAGCCATCGAGATGCAAAGCGATGGCCTGCCCAATACCTTCGTGCCTGGGCGCAACCTGATGTTTTTCACGTTCGCTGCTGCCGTGGCCTATCGCCGCGGTCTGCAGGTGCTGGTCGGCGGCATGTGCGAAACGGATTATTCCGGTTATCCCGACTGCCGGGACAACACGCTCAAGGCGCTGCAGGTGGCCCTTAGCCTGGGCATGGATCAATCCATGGTCGTCGAGACACCGCTGATGTGGCTGGACAAGGCGCAGACCTGGCGCTTGGCGCTGGATCTGGGCGGCAAGGATTTTCTGGAATTGATACGCAAGGACACCCACACCTGCTACCTGGGCGAGCGCACGACCCTGCA
Organism: Verticiella sediminum; assembly: GCA_040392445.1. Taxonomy (GTDB): domain Bacteria; phylum Pseudomonadota; class Gammaproteobacteria; order Burkholderiales; family Burkholderiaceae_B; genus Verticiella; species Verticiella sediminum_A. The sequence goes on along the minus strand of JBEBVZ010000023.1, from coordinate 52,378 downwards.
CCCATGGGGCTACGGCTGCGGACACTGCCCCGCCTGCGAGCTGCGAAGCACCGGCTACCAGGCTTTCGCCGCCAAGGAAAACAGCGATGTATAGCGTCAAGGAAATTTTCTATACCTTGCAGGGTGAAGGCGCCAATGCGGGCCGCCCGGCCGTATTCTGCCGCTTTGCCGGATGCAATCTCTGGAACGGCAGGGAACAGGATCGCGCCAGCGCGCAGTGCAACTTCTGCGACACGGACTTCGTTGGCACAGACGGCACTGGCGGCGGCAAGTTCGCGCGGGCGTCAGACCTGGCCGACGCCATCGCCGCGCACTGGCCGGCAACCCATAGGGCCGACCGCTTCGTTGTCCTGACCGGTGGCGAACCTTTGTTGCAGGTCGATGCGCAATTGACCAGCGAGCTGGCGGCCCAGGGCTTTCGGATCGCGGTGGAGACCAATGGCACCTGCGCCGTTCCGCCGGGCATCGACTGGCTCTGCGTGAGCCCGAAAGCGGGCACGACGCTGCAGGTTGACGGCGGCCAGGAACTCAAGCTGGTGTTTCCCCAGCAAGGCGTCGATCCCGCCCGGTTTGAAAACCTGGCCTTCGAGCGCTTTTATCTTCAGCCCATGGATGGCCTGTTCCAGGACAGGAACGTGGCGCTGGCCATTGAATACTGCAAGCAGCATCCTCGCTGGTCGCTAAGCATACAGACGCATAAGTTGTTGGGCATCCGATGAACTACGAACTGAGCCAGCGCTTCTACTTCGACGCGGCCCACACCCTCGATCGGAAAATCGCCACCGAGGCCAGCCGCCGCATCCACGGCCACACTTACCATGCGCGGGTCGTCGTGCGGGGCACACCGGACCCGGTATCCGGCATGGTGGTCGATCTGGGTGTATTGACGAGCCAGGTCGCGCAGATCCGTGAGCAGCTGGACCATCGCCTTCTTGACGAAGTGCCCGGACTGGGCGCTGCCACGCTGGAAAACCTGTGTGCTTTCATCTACCGGGCCATGTCGCCTTCGGTACCCAATATCTGCCGTATCCGGGTCGAGCGCCTGGCCAGTGGCGACCGCTGCGAGCTGATTCCCTAGCCGACTTGCCGACCGTCATGGCCCCAGCCGGGCTCAAACGTTCTCGCGCTGCCAGGCCTCCCAGGCGACTTCCATCCTGGCCACGCTGATTTCATCGGCATAGCCGATGCGTTCGGCAATCTCGGCGTGCGGGGCCTGCTCTTGCAGTAACTGGGCCACCCTGTCGTTGCGCAGGGTCTGCGCTGTAACGGCCAGCGCGAGCACATTGTCTGGCGCAGCGCCAGCCATATAGGCATGCACCAGGCGCGATATCGTCGCCACACTGATGGGTTTTCCGCTGGCGTCGCCGGGAAAGAGCCAGGTGCCCAGGGTGCCGGCCGCCTGCCTTATCCCGCTCCATTCCTGCAGCCACCGCACAGCGTATGGCGCCAGCCTCACCTGGCGCATAGGCTGGCGCGCCGGACGGGCCCGTATCCACGGGCCATGCTCGAACTTGACGCAATTAACTGTTAACCCGCGGACTTCGGCCACCTTCAGCCCCCCGCCCAGGAATACGCCCATCATGGCGCGGTTGCGGGCCAGGCGCCAGGTTTCCTTGTCGGCCGCCACCGCGCTTTGCGCCGGATCGGATCCGGCGTCAAATTGCCAGGCGTTGCCATGCTCGATGATGGCTTGCCGCAGATGCTCGCCCAGAAACCCCGTGGGATCGTTGCTGTCGGCGTCGCGCCAGCCCATGCCACGCAATTTTTTGGCCATGCGCGCCGCATTGGTCGATCCCGGTTCGCGGCTATGGATGTCATCCAGGACACGCTCGATCAGGCGATGCGAGCGCTCGCGCTGCTGGCGCTTGACCTGCAAAGAATCCAGGAAGGCTTCTATCTTGTCCTGGCTGATCGAGGCAATGCCCAGCTGCCGCAACCGCGCCCATTCCACATAGCGCGCCCACAGCACCCGATACACCTTGCTGGAACTCTCGCCGATGCGAGCATTGACCAGCCACGCATCGAACGCGATAAGGGGATCGGCCTCCCACCCTGCCTGACCATTCGTGAACAGTGAATTGGACATGTTATTTGTGTAGATGTGGAGCGAAGCGTGGGTTTTCGGTGTTTGGCTTGACGCTGACTGTTAATTGCACCAAGCATAGCTGCCGGTGCAGGATTTGCCAAGGCATGATCACGATATGGATGCGGTTTGCCACGGCCTGGCGTGCTTGCCGCCGGCTGTGGCCCGGGGCGCCGATCAGATGGGCAGCGGCCGCGACTCGATCGCATGAACCAAGCCTGGCCTTTCCTGCCCGGCGGCAACCATGCGCAAGCCGTTGCGCACGCGATCCATGACTTCGTTTCCACGCTGCGCGGCATAGACTGCGTAGGCAGAATGGGAAAACTCGGGCGCGTCCCCTACCCTGTGCAAGCGCCCATCGGCCAGAAACGGCGCCACCGTGCCCACGCGAAAGTAGCCCGAGCCGCCCACGCTCAGCAAATAGGTCAATGCCAAGGGGCCCAGCGAGATCGATACCGGCGGATTGCCAAGCTCGGGAAAGGCGGCCTGGTGGTTGCTTGCAAAAATGGGCCCCCAATCGACATAAACGTACTGCTCCGGATTCAGCTCGGCATCGGGGGAACTGGTCACCAGAACCAGCTTTTCCTCGACCAGCAGTTCGGCCACCAGGCCAGGGCGTTCGGGCGGGCTGTACAGCACGGCAAAATCCAGCGACGCGTCCTGTACCGCCTGCAGCAGCCGTACCGGCGTGTCGACCTCGGCACGCAGGGCAATTTCCGGGCACACCCTATGCATCCAGATCATCCAGTCCGCCAACAGTGGGTGCCACAAACTCAGTTCGGCCCCAATGCTGACGCCCTCCTCGCGCCCCGGTGGAAGCGCCACCTGCTGGCGCGCCCTTTCCCAGACCTGGACCAGGGTGGTTGCATGGCGAGCAAAGCGTTCGCCAGCCGGCGTCAGGCGCGCGCCTGCCTTGTTGCGCACGAAAAGCCGGCGCCCCAACTGCTCTTCCAGGGTACGCACCCGGGCGCTGACAGCGGTCTGGGTCAGGTGCAAGCGATGGGCGGCCGAGATGAAACTGCCGCGGGCGGCGACCTCCAGAAAGGTCTTGGCCAGATCAATATCCATTTGAATGCAAAATTAATGGTTTTATATTAAATAAAATACGTTTGCATGGTTTTATCACGCACATCAGAATCTGTCAGGTAATAAACCTGCCTTTTCTCTCGAATACATAACCGCGGTAATGCCATGCCGTCTCGGCTCCGGTGTTTCCGAAAGCGCGAATCGATATGACTGCAACGGAATTTCCAGACCTGGGACTCAGCGATGCGCAACGCGAACACATCCACGCCTTGGCTCGCTCGCTCGATGCCCGGCAGTTGCTGTGGGCCAGCGGGTTTCTGGCAGGCGCCGCCCAAGGCCAGGACGCAGCAGCGGCACGCGTGGCGGCGGCCGGTCTGCCGCCCGGTACGCCTGGTGCTCGCAAACTGACCATTCTGTATGGCAGCGAAACCGGCAATAGCTCGGCCCTGGCCGCCACCCTGGTCCAGGAAGCGATTGCGCGCGGGCTGGCCGCTAGCGCTTACGACATGGCGGTCTACAAAACCCGCCAGTTGAAGGACGAGCAGGATCTTTTGCTGATCGCCAGCACCTACGGCGAAGGCGATCCACCCCAACCCGCCGCCGGCTTTTTCGAATTCATCGAAGGCCGCAAGGCGCCAAAACTGCCGGGACTGCGGTTTGCCGTGCTGGCCTTGGGCGACACCACCTACGAATTCTTTTGCGAAGCCGGCAAGCGGCTGGACAGCCGCCTGCAAGAACTCGGCGCCACACGCCTGCAGGCCCGCATCGATTGCGACGTCGACTACGACGAGGCGGCACAGGCCTGGATTTCCGGCATCCTGGGCATGCTGGGCGAAGCCCGGGCCACGGCAGGCACGAACCTGGTCGAGCTGGCAACCGCCCCCATCACGACCACGGTCTTTGACAAGCGCAAGCCGTTTGCCGCCCGCATCCTCGACAACCTGGTCCTGACCGGTCGCGGATCATCCAAGGAAACCCGCCATGTCGAAATTTCGCTTGAAGGCTCGGGCCTGACGTTCGAGCCCGGCGACGCGCTGGGCATCGTGCCGGGCAACGACCCCGCCGTCATCCAGGCCATCCTGTCCGGACTCGAGCTTGACGCCGCCACGCCAGTCACGGTCAAGGGCAATACCGTTGCACTGGGCGACGCCCTGGCAAGCGGCCTGGAGATCACCACCCTGACCCCGCGTTTCCTGGATCACTGGGCCATGCTGTCCGGTTCCGCCGCCTTGAAGCGGCTGGCACAGCCCGACCAGGGCGAAGAGCGCAAGGCATTCGCGCATGGCCACCATATTGTGGATGTCATCCGGCAGTTCCCGGTCAAGGGCATGACGGCGCCGGACTTCATCGCCGGCCTGCGCCCGCTGCAGCCCCGGCTGTACTCGGTGGCCTCCAGCGCCGCCCTGGATGCGCAGGAAGTCCACCTCACCATCTCGACCGTGCGCTACGACCTTCATGGCGAACGGCGCTCGGGCGTGGCTTCGGGCCATCTGGCCGACCGGGGCGGGCCGGATGCGCTGCTGCCCGTATACGTGCAGCAGAACCCGCACTTTCGCCTGCCCGCAGACGACGTCCCCATCATCATGATAGGTGCGGGCACAGGCGTCGCCCCCTATCGGGCCTTCATGCAGGAGCGCGAAGCGCGGAGCGCATCAGGATGGTCGTGGCTGTTCTTTGGCGAGCGTAATTTTCGTACCGATTTCCTGTATCAGACCGAGTGGCAGGGCCTGCTCAAGGATGGCATCCTGACGCGCATGGATGTTGCGTTCTCGCGCGACGAGCGCCGCGACAACGGCGGCAAAGTGTATGTGCAGCAGCGGCTGCGCGAACATGCCCGCGATATTTTCGACTGGCTCGAGCAAGGCGCCCACGTCTATGTCTGCGGCGACGCGAACCGGCTTGCGCCCGACGTGCACCAGGCTCTGGCGGCCATCGTGACAGCGCAAGGCGGCTTTGGCCCGGCGGCCACGCAGGACTATATGCAGCGCCTGCAAAGCGATCAGCGCTATCAACGCGATGTTTATTGAGGAACAGGCGGCATGACCGATACCCTTGCACCCATCCGGCGTGACCATGATCTATCGCAAGCGCTGGAGCGCCTGAGCCCGGACGAACGCCTCAAGGACGCCAGCGACCAGTTGCGCGGCACCATACGCCAGGGACTGCTCGACAGGCTGACGGGTGCGGTATCCGATACCGACACCAAGCTGCTCAAATTCCAGGGCATCTACCAGCAGGACGACCGCGATCTGCGCGACGAACGCCGGCGCCAGAAGCTGGAGCCAGCCTACCAGTTCATGATCAGGGTGCGTCTGCCGGGTGGTGTCTGCACCCCGCAGCAATGGCTGAAAATCGACGAATTGGCCCGGCGCCACGGCGGTGAAACCCTGCGGCTGACCACGCGCCAGACTTTCCAGTTCCATTGGGTGCTCAAGAGTCACCTGCAACCCACCCTGCTGGGCCTGCACGAAGTCCTGCTCGATACGATTGCCGCCTGCGGCGACGATGCGCGCGGCGTGATGTGTTCCATCAACCCGCGCTTGTCGGCCCTGCACGCCGAGGTCTACGACCTGGCCCGGCAAGCCAGCGACCACGCCATTCCCAGGATGCGGGCGTATCACGAAATCTGGTATGGCCAGGAACGGGTGGCGTCTTCCGAGCCGGAGGAACCCTTCTACGGCCGCACCTATATGCCGCGCAAGTTCAAGATCGGCTTTGCCATGGCGCCGGTCAACGATATCGACGTCTACGCGCAGGACCTGGGCTTTATCGCCATCGCCGACCCCGCCGGCCTGCAGGGATTCAATGTGGCCATAGGCGGAGGCATGGGCCGCAGCGACCAGGCGCCAGCCACTTATCCGCGCCTGGCCGATGTCATCGGATTCGTGACGCCCGACCAGGTGATTGCGACTTGCGACGCGGTAATGGCGGTGCAGCGCGACTATGGCGACCGCAAGGAGCGTGCGCACGCACGCTTCAAGTACACGGTAGACGACAAGGGCCTGGACTGGATCAAGGCCGAAGTCGAGCGGCGGCTGGGCTTTGCCCTGGGTGAGGCACGCCCCTACCGTTTCGATTCCAACGGCGACACCCTGGGCTGGCAAACCGGCGAGGACGGCCGCCATCATGTCACCCTGTACATCGAGAACGGGCGCATCGCCAACCTGCCGGGGCGCATGCTGATGGATGGATTGCGAGCCATCGCGCGCAGCCATGGCGGCACCCTGCGGCTGACCCCCAACCAGAACCTGACGATCGCCGACATTCCAGCCGCCAAGCGCGCCGGCATCGAGCGCCTGCTGGAAGAATACGGTCTGGCCCAACTCAACCAGGGCAGCGCCTTGCGGCTTAATTCCATGGCCTGTGTCGCGCTGCCCACCTGCGGCCTGGCGATGGCGGAAAGCGAACGCTACCTGCCATCGCTGCTGACCAAGATAGAGCAACTGCTGGCAACCCACCAGTTGACGGACGTACCCATCACGATACGCATGAGCGGCTGCCCCAATGGCTGCTCGCGCCCCTATATCGCCGAGATCGGATTCACCGGACGCGCGCCGGGCAAATACAACCTTTACCTGGGCGGCGGCTTTCACGGCGAACGACTCAACCGCCTGTACCTGGAAAACGTTGGCGAAGAGGCAATCCTGGGGGCCCTGGACATCACCCTCGCCCACTTCGCCCGCGAACGCCTGCCCGGCGAGCACTACGGTGATTTTGTCATCCGCGCCGGCTACGTCAGGGCGGTCACGTCCGGGCGGGACTTCAACGACGACGCCGGCACCCCGGCCTAGCGCCAGCCCCAGCACGGAGACTCTGTATGCCGAATGATGTCAACCGGATTGGGCCGCACACCAACGATGCGGCGACGATCTTGCGCCGCCCCATCTGCAAGCTGCTGGGGTGCACCTACCCGGTGGTGCTGGCCGGCATGGGCGGGGTAGCGCGCGCCGAGCTGGTCGGCGCCGTCACCGAAGCCGGTGGTTTTGGCTTTCTGGGCATGGTGCGCGAACCGGTGGCGCTGATCCGCAGCGAAGTCCAGCGCGTGCGCGCGCAGACCGGCAGGAAATTTGGCGTCAACCTGATTCCGGCGGCAACCGATCCGGCCTTGCTCGATGCGCAGATTGCCGTCTGCATCGAACTGAAGGTGCCGGTGGTCGGCCTGTTCTGGGACGTTTTCCCCAGCGTCGTCCAGAAGTTGCGCGATGCCGGGATACTAGTGGTCTACCAGGTGGGCTCGGGCAACGAGGCGCGCGCCGCGCAGCAAGCCGGCGCCCAGGTATTGATCGCCCAGGGCCGAGAGGCGGGCGGACACGTTCGCGGCGAGCAGCCGCTGGCCCGCTTGCTGCCGCAGGTGCTGGCGGCCACCAGCGTCCCGGTGCTGGCCGCCGGTGGCATCGTCGATGGCAGCGACATGGCGGCCGCGCTCTCGCTGGGCGCCCAGGGCGTGGTGCTGGGCACGGCCTTCATCCCCACCCGTGAATCCTTTGCCCATGCCTACCACATGCAGCGCATCGTCGATTCGGTCCAGGGCGACACCGTGCTGACCACGGCATTTCATATCAACTGGCCAGAGGGCGCGAAAGTACGCGTGCTGGCCAATAGCGTGACGCGTGGCGAGCATGGCAACCCGGTGCGCAGCGCCACCCACGTCATCGGCGACGAAGAAGGCCGGCCCATCTATCTTTTCAGTACCGATTCGCCCTTGCGCTCTATGACGGGCGACTTCGAAGCCATGGCGCTCTATGCCGGCCTGGGCGCGGGCCGCATCACGACCATTGTGAGCGCGGCCGAACGCCTGCAAGGCATCGTCACCCAGGCGGCGGCCTGTCTGGCATCGCCGGTGGCGCCGCCAGAGACCCGCCTGGAACTGGCCTCGCCACCGTGTTTCGCCGACGAGATGGACGCTGCCTATATGGGCTACGCCGCCCCCGGGGAATTGCTGACCAGCCTGAACGAACTGCTCGAAGCCGAACGCGCGGGCGCCCGGGTGACCCTGCAGTCGGCGGCCCAGGCCCAGGCCTCGGGTATCGAGCAACTCGTCACCCGCATCCACCACGATGAAGTGCGCTGGTGCGGCGTGCTGATCAGAGTCATCCAGTCCCTGCACGGTATGCCTACGCGCAAAACGGCAGCATTCTGCGATCAGGCCATGGCCATAGACGATTTATCGCAGCGCCTGGCTTTCCTGAATCGTGGCCAGGACCAGGTGGCAAAAAAGCTGCTGGCGCTGCTGCCCAGGATCCGGGACGAAGGCATCCAGGGCGAACTGGCCGCCATGCTCGCCTCGCACCGGGAAAACATCGCCCGCCTGCATGCCCAGCTGGGCACCGAAACCGCCACCGTGCCACCACCAGGCAAGACCACGGCAAGCGGATAAGCGGCGCACACGCCCTGCCATCGCAAGAACAGCTGCAAAAACCCTTCACACACACAACAACACGGAGAAGTCATGCTTTGGGAGAAAAAAGTCGCGCAGTGGATCGCACAGGTACGTGATCACGCCAACGTGCCCGCACGGCTAGCACTGTGGGACGGAAAATCGTACGACTTCGGAACGTTCGATCGGCCCGCCGTCACCCTGCATGTCAAGTCGCCGGCAGCCATGCCGCTGTTGCTCGACCCCAGCCTCGACAATCTTGGCGAAGCCTATGTCAAGGAAAGAATAGACCTGGACGGCAAGCTCAGCGACATCATAGACATCGCTTATGCGCTGGCCAGGGTATCGGTGTCCTCGCCCGGCAAGCTGCAGCGGGTTGCGCGTTATTTTGCGCACTCCAAGGCATCCGACAAGAACGCCATCCAGTATCACTACGATGTCTCCAACGAGTTCTATCAGTTGTGGCTGGATCCGGGCATGGTCTATTCCTGCGCCTACTTCGAGAACGGCGACGAAGACCTGGCAAGCGCGCAGCTGAAGAAAATCGACCATATCCTGGCCAAAATCCGGCTCGAGCCGGGCCAGACACTGCTGGACATAGGCTGCGGCTGGGGAGCCCTGGTCATACGGGCCGCGCAGAAGTTCGGCGCCCGCTGCGTTGGCATTACCTTGTCGCAGAACCAGTTCGACCTCGCCAGCGAGCGCGTGCGGGCCGCCGGCCTGGCCGACCGCGTCGAGATCCGGCTGCAGGACTATCGCGACCTCACGGGGCAGTTCGATCGCATCACCAGCGTCGGCATGTTCGAGCACGTTGGGCGCAACAACCTGCCGGGCTACTTCAAGCGCGTGTGCGAACTGCTGGCCGACGATGGCGTGGTGATGAATCACGGCATCACCTCTACCGATCCCGGTAGCGGGGAAACCTCGCACGGCGGTGGCGAATTCATCGACAAATATGTCTTTCCCAACGGCGAGCTGCCGCATATCAGCCTGGCGCTGCAAGCCATGCAGCAAGGCGGCCTGGAAGCCCAGGACGTGGAAAACCTGCGTCGTCACTACGCCCGCACGCTGCGCCTCTGGAGCGACAACTACGAGGCGAACACCGACAAGGTGCGCCAGTTGATCGACGAAGAAAAGTACCGTATCTGGCGGGTCTACCTGGCAGGCTGCGCGCATGCCTTCGAAAACGACGACATCGCCATCTACCAGATCGTCGGCGGCAAGGCCGGCCGCCAGGCCCAGGCCCTGCCCTGGTCGCGCCGGCATATCTATCAAAGCCAGCCCATGCCAGCCGCAAGCGGCGCCCCCGGCCAGCGCCAACCAGGCTGAACGCCACGCGCTTGCCTACTCCCGTCGGCCCGGCATTCGGGCCATCCAACTGAAAGGTCAATTCCATGAGCCATCTTCATCTGGGCGACACCGCCCCCGACTTCGAGCAGGACACCTCGACAGGCCGTATCAAGTTTCATGAGTGGGCCGGCGATTCCTGGGTCATCCTGTTTTCCCACCCCGCGGACTTCACCCCCGTGTGCACCACCGAACTGGGCCTGACCGGCAAGCTGCAGCCCGACTTCGAGAAGCGCAACGTCAAGGCGATCGCGCTGTCGGTCGACGACGCCGAATCGCACAGGAATTGGTCCAAGGACATCGAAGCCACTCAGAAAACCGTGGTCGGCTTTCCCATCATTGCCGACAAGGACCAGAAGGTGGCCAAGCTGTACGACATGATCCATCCCAACCAATCGGGAACCGCAACCGTGCGGGCTGTTTTCATCATCGACCCGCAGAAAAAACTGCGGCTGATGCTGACCTATCCCATGAGCATAGGCCGCAATTTCGACGAAATCCTGCGTGCCGTCGATGCCCTGCAGCTTAGCGACGCCTACAGCGTCGCCACCCCCGGCAACTGGAAGGACGGCGACGACGTCATCATCCCCCTCAATTTCCAGGATGAAGCCGTCATCAAGCAGAAGTTTCCCAAGGGGTACCGCGCGGAACGACCCTATCTGCGCTTTACGCCGCAGCCGAACAAGTAGGCGCGGCCCAACCGCCATCCTCGACTATGATGGGACGAGGCAAAGCCCCCGCTCCCCTTTCTGCTGCGATCGCGGCCTATAGAACCTACAAGGGCGGCACGCCCCCTTGGAGACGGTTCAATGACGCCAGCATTAACGGTAAGACCTTTGTGGCAGCGCTTTCTGGTCTTTCTGCTGCCGCTGATGCTGGCCAACATACTGCAGTCGCTGTCGGGCACGATCAACAACATCTATGTGGGGCAACTGATAGGCGTGGAAGGGCTCGCCGCGGTATCGGTGTTCTTTCCCATCACGATATTCCTGATTTCCTTTGTGATCGGCATTTCCGCCGGCGCCACCGTCCTGATCGGACAGGCCTGGGGCGCGGGCAATATCGATAGGGTCAAGGAAGTCGTCGGCACCACGCTGACCATGGCTTTTCTTGGCGGACTCGTCGTCGCCGTCATCGGCATCTTCTTCACCCCCGCCGTCATCCGCCTGCTGGGGGCACCCGACAACATCCTCGATAGCGCGGTCCAGTACGGCCGCATCATGCTGATCGGCATGCCCGCGCTCTTTGTCTTCGTGATCTCCACCTCGGTGCTGCGCGGCGTGGGCGACACCGTCACCCCCCTGATCGCCCTGCTCCTGTCCATTGCCGTTGGCCTGGTGGTCACGCCCGCCCTGATACAGGGTTGGCTGGGCCTGCCCGCCCTTGGCGTCAGGGCCGCCGCCGTGGCGACGATCGCGGGGTTTCTATGTGTCCTGGTCTTCCTATTCATCTATATGCGGGCCCGCCGGCATCCTCTGGCGCCGGACGCCGTGCTGCTGCGCAACTTGCGCATCAAGCTTCCGATCCTGCTGCTTGTCATGCGCATCGGCATCCCGTCCGCCGTGCAAACCGTGGTGACATCGGTGGCCGCGATCGTAATCGTGGGCCTGGTCAATCGATTCGGCTCGGATGCCACCGCCGCCTATGGCGCGGTCAACCAGGTGCTGAACTACGTGCAGTTTCCGGCCATGTCGATCGCGATCGCGGCCTCGATCTTCAGCGCCCAGGCCATAGGCGCGGGGCAGGCCCATCTGCTGGGGGCCATCACCCGCACCGCGCTGATCAGCAATCTTGTCCTGACCGGAAGCCTGGCCGCCCTGGCCTATGCATTTTCCCGCCACGTGATCGAGCTTTTCATCACCGATCCGCAGGTGGTCGACCTGGCCCAGCGGCTGCTGCACATTGTGCTCTGGAGCGTCGTGCTGTTCGGCGCATCCGCAACCCTGGCGGGCGTCATGCGCGCCAGCGGAACCGTGCTGGTGCCCATGCTCTTTGCCATGATATCCATCGTGCTGATCGAGCTGCCGGTCGCCATCCTGCTGAGCCGCACCTCACTGGGGCTGGAAGGCATCTGGTGGGGTTATGTGGCGGCCTTTCTTTCGGTGCTGCTCATGAATGCGGTGTACTACCAGAGGATCTGGAAGAAGAAATCCATTTCGGCGCTGATTTGAAGCCTATGATTCTACGAAGGCCGGCATGTCGTCGCTAGTATCAGGACATGAGCTCGCGTTCCGCTTATCTTGAGCCTTACCAGCAGCCTTATCCGATACCTGCCCTATCCTTGCCCTTGAGATAGCACGCAAGGCAACGCGGATTCACGGCGCCATTCGGCCATTGGTTATCGTTGTCAACACCTCTCGAGGTCGTAAGCAATGACACCTCAATCGTCAACTGCCTGGCATGCCCTTGAAGCACAAGCCGCGCTCGCCCAGCTTGATTCGTCCCACCAGGGGCTGACCGATAGGGAGGCCGCGCGCCGTCTCGCCAAGTTCGGCCCAAACGAGATGGTTGGGCGCAAAGCCATACCGGCCTGGCGCAGATTCCTGCGCCACTTCAGCGATCCGCTGATCGCGTTCCTGCTCAGTGCGGCCGTCATCGCATTTTCCCTGGGCCATCTCACGGACGCCATCGTCATCACGTTGGTCGTCATAATCAATGCGGTCGTCGGCTTCGTGCAGGAAGGGCGCGCCGAACAGGCTTTGGCCGCCCTGCGCTCGATGATTGCCCCCCAAGCCCATGTGTTGCGCGACGGCAAACGGCGCGACTTGGCGGTGGCCGAACTCGTCCCTGGCGATATCATCTCCCTGGAAGCCGGCGACCGAGTTCCAGCGGACGCCAGGATACTGCGGGCACGCAACATCCTCGTTGACGAGTCCGTTCTTACCGGCAAATCTGTCGCGACGCAAAAAAGCGAAACGCCGGATCCGGTCTGCACCGGAATGGCGGATCGCGCATCGATACTTTATTCGAGCACCTTCGTCGTCGCTGGACAAGCAACCGCCGTCGTCGTGGCAACCGGCATGGCAACGCAAATCGGCCAGATCGGCAGCCTTTTGGACACGGTTCGCAGCGTCTCCACCCCCCTTTTGCAGCAAATCGCGACTTTCGGGCGGCGCTTTACCGCGTTCGCTCTGGTCGCCGCAGTGGTGCTGTTCATATTTGCCGCGACACTGCGGGACTATGCATGGCTGGACGCCTTGATGGTCGTGGTGGCACTGGCGGTTGGCGTCGTACCCGAGAGCCTTCCGGCCGTCATTACAATCACGCTGGCAATCGGCGTACGCCGCATGGCCGCGCGCCAAGCCATCGTGCGTCGGCTGCCAGCGGTGGAGACCCTCGGGGCGACCACCGTTATCTGCTCCGACAAGACAGGCACCTTGACCCGCAACGAGATGACCGCGCACAGCGTCGTCACGACAGCGGGCACCACGACGGCCAGCGGAACAGGCTATGCGCCGCTAGGCGAGCTAGCGCACTCGGGTGACGACGCTTTGGCCGGCGCGCAGCGCGTGGCAACCATCGGCCTTCTGTGCAACGACGCGCAGCTTCGACTGGCCGCAGGAGAGTGGCGGGTTGACGGCGACCCCATGGAAGGAGCACTAATCGCCTTGGCGATAAAAGTAGGTTTGGATGCCGAATCCCTGCTCGCCGATGCCCCACGCATCGATGAAATCCCGTTCGATGCGCAGCACCGCTATATGGCGACACTGCACGCTTGCACCGATGGCAGCGCACTGATCTGCGTCAAGGGCGCACCCGAAAACCTGCTTTCCCTAAGCCGACTGCAATCAGGCGAAACGCCAGCCGGGCAAACGCTTGATCTCTTGCTCTGGGATCAAGCCATCGTGCGGGCAGGCGAGCAAGGCGAGCGGGTACTTGGCTTCGCAACACGGCGGCTGGACTCGACGCCGCACTCTCTGGAAGTTTCCGATGTAGCCGCCCTTACCTTCGAAGGCATCGTCGGCTTTATCGATCCTCCCCGCGAGGAAGCCATACTGGCCGTGGCCCAATGTCATTGCGCCGGCATCGATGTCAAGATGATCACAGGTGATCATGCCGCCACCGCGGCGGCGATCGCCCTTCAATTGCGGCTTGCCGAGCACCCCAAGGTCGTCACCGGCGCCGAGTTGGAGACCGTCACCGACGGCGAACTCGTCAGGCTCGCGCGCGAGGCCAACGTCTTCGCGCGCGCCACGCCCGAGCACAAGCTGCGCCTGGTCCGCGCCTTGCAGGCCGCAGGAGAGACCGTTGCCATGACCGGGGACGGGGTCAACGATGCGCCGGCGCTCAAGCAGGCCGACATCGGTGTCGCAATGGGCAGGAAAGGCACTGAAGCCGCGAAGCAAGCCAGCGGGATGGTGCTTGCGGACGACAACTTCGCGTCGATTGCCGCGGCCGTGTACGAGGGCCGTGCGGTCTACGACAACATCCGCAAGGTAATCGCCTGGACCCTGCCGACCAACATCGGGGAAGCGCTGGCGGTTATCACGGCACTGATGCTGGGCAGCGCTCTGCCCATGACTCCCGCCCAGATCCTATGGATCAACATGGTGTTGACCATCACCCTTGGACTGGTTTTGGCCTTCGAGCCGCCCGAACCCGACATCATGCAGCGTTCACCGCGACGTCGCAACGCCCAGCTCCTGTCTCCGTTCATGCTGTGGCGCATCGCGCTGGTGTCCTTGATTTTCACGGTTGCGGCCTCGGCCATCTTTGCCTGGGCGATGCACCGCGGACAGGACCTGGCGACGGCTCGCACGATGGTGGTGAATGCCTTCTGCGTGATGGAGATCTTCTACCTTTTCAGCGTACGCTACCTGCGCATGCGCGCCTTTACGCTGCAAGGGCTGCGCGGCACGCCGGCTGTACTCGGCGCGATTGCCGCCGTCACGATCGCACAGTTCGCCTTCACCTATCACCCCTGGATGCAGGCGGTATTCGACACTCGGCCCATCGCCCTTCTGGACGGCCTGGTCATTCTTATGACGGGCGTGATCATGATGCTAATACTGGAGCTGGAGAAACTGTTGCTGAGAAAGCTCGGGATATTCGAGGAGCTGCGTTGCGTGCCTGGCTCGCGGTCAGGACGGGCAGGTCAGAGCCGCGTCCGTGCCAATCCCTGACCTGGCAAGCGCTGGTTCGCCGATGTGCATACCCCTGAAATAGGCACATCGGCCCTTTCATCATCAAGCCTCGATGATCACCTTCAAGGCCTTGGTCTGCGACGCATGTGAAAACGTCTCGTATGCCTGGAGAATATCGTCAAGCTTGAAATGATGGGTGATCAGGGATGCCGGATCCAGGCTGCCGGCCTGCACGGTCTTGAGCAGCATGGGGGTGCTCGCGGTATCGACCAGACGAGTCGTGATCGAAATGTTGCGGTCCCATAGCGATTCCAGATGCAGGTCGGCCTTGACGCCATGCACCCCCACATTGGCGATGACGCCACCGGCGGCAACGATAGCCTGGCAGGTTTCGAACGAAGCGGGCACACCGACTGCCTCGATGGCGCAGTCGACACCCGCGCCCTGCGTCAGGCCCATGATCACTTCCCGGGCGTCTTGCTGACCGATATTGATGCATTGAGTCGCACCCAGCAAAAGCGCCACCGCCAACCGGTTCTCGTCCATATCGATCACGATGATCTGCGCGGGCGAATAGAACTTCGCGGTCAGCAGGGCAGCCAACCCGATGGGGCCCGCGCCCACGATCGCCACTGTGCAGCCTGGCTGCACCTTGCCGTTGAGCACGCCGCATTCGAAGCCGGTGGGCAAGATGTCGGACAGCATGACCAGGGCCTGCTCGTTCGCCCCCGGCGGCACGTGGTAAAGGCTGGTGTCCGCATACGGAATCCGCACATATTGCGCCTGCGTCCCGTCTATCTTGTGGCCCAGCACCCATCCGCCTTTCTCGCAATGGGAATACATGCCTCGCCTGCAGGCGGGGCATTTCCCGCATGACGATATGCAGGAAATCAGAACCGTATCGCCGATCGCAAATTCACTGACGGCAGCGCCAACCTGCTCGACGACGCCCACGCCCTCGTGGCCCAGAATGCGACCAGGCTCGCATGTGGGCACATCCCCTTTCAGGATATGCAGGTCAGTGCCGCATATCGTGCTCCATTTCAGCCGGACGATGGCATCGGTGGGCTGCGTTATCGTCGGCTTGGGCCGATCTTCCAGCGCCTTGCGGCCTGGGCCCTGATAAACAAGCGCTTTCATGATCCAACTCCCGCGTGGTACGTAGCCTTTGAAATCCTTGGCTATTGCATGGCCGGGAATATCCGCCAACCTGGCGGCTGGCCTAAAGGCGCGAGTCGTTCAGCGCATGCTCCAGCCCCGGGGTGCCGGAGAGCAAGCCGCTCGCCAGGGGATGCTTTGCCGCTTGATCCGGCAACCCTTTGTCCTTGCCGATAAACGATATACCAAAATCATCGCCCCCACACGCTCAGCGGATGCGCTGCGTAGTTATCGAGCACGATGGAATCGTATACAGTCTAGACATAGTGGGCGGCCAGGCCGTGCGCAGGTCCTTGGCGACGCTATCCCTGCACGGACACCACCCCCCCGACAAAAACAACAGGCAACAAGGAGACAGCTTTGACGAATGTGCTGCGCTTTGGCACGGTATCTGTGCATCTGGGCGAGAAATCCGGCAAGTATCCAGACGGCAACCAGGTTCTGGTCACGGGTACGGACACGAAAGTGGCTTTTGATACACCCCTGGTGTCCAACCACATCGGCCCCGACTTCGACCAGGTGGACCTGGTCATTCTCGGCCACGTGCACGAGGACCACATGGCGGGCTTGCACCGCGTACCCCAAGCCCGCGTGCAGGTGCACGAGGCCGATCTTGCCGCAGCGCAGTCGTGGGAAGGTCTGGCCCGGCATTTCGGCTACCCCGAGCCGGCGCTCTCGAGCACCAAGGACAATATCGAGTCCAACTTCTTTTACCATCCCCGCCCCGACGCCACGGGCTACCAGGATGGCGCAACCTGGGACCTGGGCGGTGGCGTATCGGTGCGGGCCCACCACATGCCCGGACATACGGCCGGGCACTGCGTACTGGTGGTCGAAAACGAAGGCGTCGCCTGCCTTGGCGACATAGACCTGAGCAGCTTTGGCCCCTATTACGGCGACGCGAGCTCCAACCTGGAAGACTTTCGCCGCTCGCTCGTTGCCGTAGCGGAACTGGACGCACGAACCTGGGTCACCTACCACCATCGTGGCGTCCTGACCGAGCGCAAGGCCTTTCTCGACGCGCTGGCCAGCTTCGCCAGCAAGCTCGACGAGCGCACCGACAAACTGATCGGCTATCTGCGCGAGGCGCCGCATACGCTGGACGAACTGGTGAAGCGCCGCCTGCTGTACCCCGCCACCTACCACGCACCATTCGTTGAACATGTCGAGCGGCGCAGCATCCGGATGCACCTGGACGAGCTGCTCGCCCAGGGTGGTGTGCAGGCCACTGAAGATGGGCGATACCGCGCCTGGTAGACGCGGCCCCTGCATAGGTGAAGGCGCAGGGGCCGGCAAGATCGGCAACGGCCCCCGTCATGATGGGGGCTCTGGCAGGCTGCACCCCTAAGCACATGGTTCGCCGCTTGGGGCGCAGCTCTGGCGGCCTGGCCGCAAAAACACCACATGCAGGCACTTTTGCTTTATTGTGGGCTAGCAGCATACTCGTTTGAGAGGCATCACCCACACATCATTCGGAGGCTGTCATGCAGATCAAAGCACGAGTTCTTGCGCTGTTGCTTGGCGCGGCAAGCGCCACGGCCTGGGCGCATCATGGCTGGAGCAGCTACGACGCCGAAAAACCCATCAAGATCGAGGCCCAGGTAACGAGCGTGCAGTACCGCAACCCCCATGCGGAACTCGATATCATCCACGAAGGCAGCACCTGGGACGTGATCCTGGCGCCGGTGGCCCGCATGGAATCGCGCGGCTTGTCCCAGCAGGATCTGGCCGTGGGCAAGACAATTACGATAGAAGGCTACCCGCGCCGCGACGGCAAGCATGAGATCCGTGCCGAGCGCATCAGCGTCGACGGTAAAACCATCGAGTTGCGCTAATGGCCTTGCAAGCCTGGGCCCTGCTGCTGGAGGACTCTGCTGCAGGCGAGTGGATGCGTAATTCCAGCGTCGCGTATCCGGCGCTGAATCTCGTGCACTTGCTGGGCCTGATGCTGCTGCTGGGCCCCATGCTCTTGCTGGACTTGCGCCTGCTTGGGGCGGGCCGGCGGTTCGCGCTGCCCGACGTGTCGCAAACCCTCACGCCATGGGCAATCGCCGGCCTGGTCCTGTTGCTGGCAAGCGGCTTCATGCTCTTTAGCGCCGATGCGTCGGCGCTGCTGGTCAATCCCTTGTTTCCCATCAAGCTGGGCCTGATCGCCCTGGGCATCCTGAACGCCCTTGCCTTTCGCTGGCTGTGGCCAAACCGGCTGGGTGGATGGGATCATCGTCCGCCCTGGGGGGGCCGCGCGCAAGCTGCAGTCTCGATACTGCTCTGGATTGCCGCCGCCACGCTGGGGCGGCTGCTGGCCTATGTCTAGCCGCTCATCGCGCAGGCCGGGCCAAGCTGGTCGATAAGGACACCGCGGCCGCACGCCTCTGTACAGGCCGGCGGCATCCTTTCGCGCTCAGACGTCCAGCAAACCCTGCTTGCGAATGAAGGACACGATTTCCTCTACCCCGGTGCGGGACTTCATGTCGGTCATCACATAGGGGCGCTCGCCCCGCATGCGCCGCGTATCTTCTTCCATGATGGGCAGCGACGCGCCAACCAGGGGGGCCAGGTCGATTTTATTGATCACCAGCAGATCCGACTTGGTAATGCCCGGGCCGCCCTTGCGCGGGATTTTCTCGCCGCCGGCCACATCGATCACATACAGGGTCAGATCGGAGAGTTCCGGGCTGAAGGTGGCCGCCAGGTTATCGCCGCCGGATTCGATGAAAACGATATCCGCGTTCGGAAAGCGTTCCAGCATGCGGTCGACCGCGTCCAGGTTGATCGATGCGTCTTCGCGTATGGCGGTATGGGGGCAGCCGCCGGTTTCCACGCCCATGATGCGTTCGGCGGGCAAGGCGTCGGCCACCGTCAGCAGGCGCTGGTCTTCCTTGGTGTAGATATCGTTGGTGATGACGACCAGGTCGTACTGGTCGCGCATGCTCTTGCACAGCATCTCGAGCAAAGTGGTTTTGCCCGAGCCTACCGGCCCGCCTATGCCTACCCGCAAAGGCGGGTTCTTCTTGGTGCGCGCTTGCATGGAATTCCTTTGTGGATTTGCCTGATGGCTCTGCTGCCAAGCTGGCTTACGAGCGAAACAGGCGTGAATATTGGGTTTCGTGACGCGACGACAGTACGGCCAGCATGGGCGCGAAGGTGCAGATGTCGGCATCGGTCATGGCCAGCGCACGCTCGGCCACGGCGGCGACCTGGGGACGCAAGCCATGCAATATGCGCTGCCCGCCCAACTGGCCCAGCGGCACGGCCTTGATCGCCGCCGCCACCTGGTTTTCGACCCAGCTGAACAACCAGGCGGTCAGGCAGTTTGCTGGCGCCACCGCCAGCGCCGTGGCGGCATAGGCGTAGGCGGTTACCAGCGCTATCGGACGCAGCGTGGTCAGGTGCTCGCGCTGGGTGGGGCTGCCCCATTCCAGCTCGCGCGCCAAACGCGCCAACGAGCCGCCCATCTGCTCGGTTTCCAGGCGCAGCTCGGCGGATTCGCGCAGCGCCAGCAAGGTGTGGTTCAGCTCGGTGACCCGCGCGATGTCGCCATCGGCCCAGGCCTGGCACTGGCGCAGCAGCAACACGGCGTCGCCGCGCGCCACCAGGTCCAGGCCCTGTTCTATCCAGCCATGCGCGCTGGCGACATCATGGACCTGGCCTGTTTCCACGGCCGCTTCCAGGCCCTGGGAATAGCTGAAGGCGCCGATGGGCAAGGCGGGCGAGGCCAGCTGCAGCAGACCCGCGAGTTCAATGCTGGTGACGGCCATGGCCTGCGTCGTCGTGATGGTGTTCGTGGTCGTGGCCATGGCAGTTGCCGTGGTCATGTTCCCGGGCCTGCTCGTGCTCGTGCGAGTGCGCGTGTTCGTGGCCTTGGTGATGGCCGTGATCATGCGCGTGTTCGTGAGCCGGCCTGGCCTCGTGGCCATGGCGCTGCGTATAGACGTCCTGCGCCAGGGCATGGTCTTCGGCAAAGGTCTCGTCGTGCCCGTGGCGATGGCCGCCGCCGTAGGCGCCGGATTCCGGGTCGAAGGCGGCCTCGACATCCTCGACCTGCACGCCCCCCAGGCGCAGCAACATATCGCGCAGCACCGGGTCGTGCTCGAGCTGCAGCCAATCGCCATGCACCTGCACGGGGATGTGGCGATTGCCCAGGTGATAGGCCGCGCGCAACAGCGCCAGCGCGCTGGCGCCGGTGACGCGCAGAACGGGCTGAGACGCAGCCGCCACCCGCACCAGCGTGCCATCGGTGGCCACCAGCACGGCGCCGTCGCGCAGGATGGTGCCGCGCGGCAGGAACAACGCGGCATCGCGTCCGTCGTCCAGGGTCACCGCCAGCCGGCTGCGGCAACGCTGGTCGTAGGGCAGTGTCAACACCGCCGCCCTACGCAAGAGGGCCGGCGCCAGCGCCTGGTTCGAGGCAAGGGTTTTTTCTATGCGCAACATGCTTCAGAACAGGAAATAACGTTGAGCCATGGGCAGGATTACCGCAGGTTCGCAGATCAGCAACTCGCCATTGGCGAATACCTGATAGGTTTCCGGATCGACGTCGATCTGCGGCTGCCAATCGTTCAGGATCATGTCGGCCTTGCGTATCTTGCGCACGTTCTGGACCGGCACCACCCGCTTGGACAAGCCATAGCGCTGGGCCACGCCGCCGGTGTAGGCGGCCTGCGACACGAAGGTCAAGGAATTGCGCGCCAGCGCCCCGGCCCGCGTGCCCCACATCTCGCGGTAATGCACAGGCTGCGGCGTGGGGATGGAACCGTTGATATCGCCCATCTGGGCGATCACGATCTGCCCGCCCTTGAGCACCATTTCGGGCTTGACGCCAAAAAAGGCCGGATGCCAGAGCACCAGGTCGGCCCATTTGCCCGGTTCCACCGAGCCGACTTCATGGGCGATACCGTGGGTGAGCGCGGGATTGATCGTGTACTTGGCGATGTAGCGGCGAGCGCGAAAGTTGTCGGCCGCATTATCGCCAGCCAGCGAGCCGCGCTGCAGCTTCATCTTGTGCGCGGTCTGCCAGGTTCGCAACACGGTTTCGCCGATGCGGCCCATGGCCTGCGAATCGCTGGACATCATCGACAGCGCGCCCATGTCGTGCAGGATGTCTTCGGCCGCAATGGTTTCGCGGCGTATGCGCGACTCGGCAAACGCGATGTCTTCGGCAATGGAAGGATCCAGGTGATGGCAAACCATCAGCATGTCCAGATGCTCGTCGACGGTGTTCACCGTATAGGGCCGGGTCGGATTGGTGGACGACGGCAGCACGTTGGGCAAGCCGGCCATCTTCAGGATGTCCGGCGCGTGGCCGCCCCCCGCCCCTTCAGTGTGGAAGGTATGGATGCTGCGCCCCTTGAAGGCGGCCACGGTGTCTTCGACAAAGCCGCTTTCGTTCAGGGTGTCGGAGTGGATGGCCACCTGGGTATCGGTGCGCTCGGCAACATCCAGGCAGCAGTCGATGGAAGCCGGCGAACAGCCCCAGTCTTCGTGCAGCTTCAAGCCGATGACGCCCGCATCTATCTGTTCCATCAAGGGCTCGGGCATGCTGGAGTTGCCCTTGCCCAGCAGGCCGATATTGATGGGCCAGCCGTCGGCCGCACCCAGCATGTTCTCGATATGCCAGGGGCCGGGGGTGCAGGTCGTGGCGCCGCTGCTGGCGCTGGGCCCGCCGGTGCCGCCGCCGATCAGGGTGGTGATGCCAGAGCTTAGGGCTTCTTCCACTTGTTGCGGCGCGATGAAGTGCACGTGCGTATCGACGCCGCCGGCCGTGATGATACGGCCTTCGCCCGCGATGATTTCCGTGGATGCGCCGATGACGATGGTGACGCCGGGCTGCACGTCGGGGTTGCCGGCCTTGCCGATGGCCCAGATCCGGCCATTCTTGATGCCGATATCGGCCTTGACGACACCCCAGTGATCCAGGATCAGGGCATTGGTGATCACGGTATCGGCAACTTCGGCGGCCAGGCGCTGCGACTGGCCCATGCCGTCGCGGATCACCTTGCCACCGCCGAACTTCACCTCTTCGCCATAGACCGTGTAGTCGCGCTCGACCTCGATAAACAGCTCGGTGTCGGCCAGGCGCACGCGGTCGCCCGTGGTGGGACCAAACATTTCCGCATAGCTGCGGCGCGAAATTTTCAGGCTCATTAAAGTTTCCCCATGACACGGCCGGCAAAGCCATAGACGATGCGCTCGCCCCCCAGGGCGACCAGCTCGACCGTGCGGGACTGGCCGGGCTCGAAGCGCACAGCCGTGCCCGACGTGATGTTCAGCCGAAAGCCCCGCGTGGGCTCGCGCTCGAACTGCAGCGCATCGTTGACTTCGTAAAAGTGATAGTGCGAGCCGACCTGTATGGGGCGATCGCCCGTGTTGGCGACACTGACCGAGCAGGTTTCCCGGCCTTCGTTCAGGACGAGTTCGCCTTCCATCGGAAGAATTTCACCAGGAGTCATATATGCCTCTTAGCCTGCAAGCAGAACAGCGCCATACAGCGCGACACCGGCGCCCATCAGGCGCGCAGCCCATGCCTGGGCCTGGCGCAAGGCCAGCCCACCGGCGATACCGACGCAGTGCAGGGCCACCGTGGCCAGCATGAAACCGGCCACGTACGGCACGACCGAAGCGCCCAGCGGCAGCTCGCCGCCGTGAGCCGCACCATGAAACAGCGCAAACACGCCGGCGATCACCGCGCCGGCGGCTTCAGGCAAGCGCGCGCGCATGGCCGTCAGCAGGCCCAGCACCAGCAGCGAGGCCGCGATCATGGGTTCGATGGCGGGCAGTTGAACGCCGGCCAATCCAAGCATGGCGCCCGCCAGCAACACCAGGGCGAATGTAAGCGGGGCCAGCCAGACACGGCGCGTGGTCATGGCGCTCCAGATACCCAGCACGATCATGGCGGCCAGGTGATCCAGGCCGGTGGGCGGGTGCAGCAGACCGGCGGCAAAACTGACCGCCATGCCGCCGGTGGCGGCCAGGGGCTCGTGGCCCGGGTGGGCATAGACGACCGGTGCGGCAAGCAAGGCCAGGACAGCGGCGCAACGCGCAATGGTGGAAGTCGACATGAATAATCCTCGATTCAGGGGATGGGGTTATGCACGGTGACCAGCTTGGTCCCGTCGGGAAACGTGGCTTCGACCTGCACGTCCGGAATCATCTCGGGCACGCCATCCATGACGTCGTCCCGGGTAAGCAGGGTCGAACCATAGTCCATCAACTCGGCGACACTGCGGCCGTCGCGCGCGCCTTCGAGCAGCGCAGCGCTGATAAAGGCGATGGCCTCGGGATGATTGAGCTTGAGTCCGCGCGCGCGACGGCGTTCAGCCAGCAGCGCTGCGGTAAAGATCAATAGCTTGTCCTTTTCGCGGGGAGTCAGTTTCATGGCAAGTGATGGATAAGTTCAAGTGGACCAAAGGCGTAACGGTTGTGCTGGCACGCCGTGTACGATGGGACGCAATCTGAGCCAAAGCTCAGCAAAAAGTGTGCGCAAGGGTTCCGAATGCGCGGCGACGGCGCGCACCAGCAGCAGGCCGGACGGCAAGGCGGTCGCGCCGGCGCGCAGCTCATCGGTGAAAGGCAGCGCATCGGCAAGCTCATGGGCCAGTTCGGGCGTGCAGGCCGGACCTACCGCCCACAGGGTGCCATAGGCAGGCCAGCCGGCCAGGCCTTGCGGGGCCGTGAGGATAGGGTCGCCGCTGCGCATGACCTGGCGCTCTTCCCAAAGCGGCGCGCCGCAGCTGTGGGAAATGCGGGACAACATGCGCAATTGCGCATGTTGCCAGCTTTCGCCACGGGCCTGGCGGCCCAGCAGGGTACTGTCCCAGCCTATCGCTGTGGCGCCCGGGGCCAGCCGCAGCTCGAAGTGCTGGTGAGCGTGGCTGTGATCAAAATAGATATTGTCCTGGGGCAGCCAGTCGACTCTGGCGTTTTCCTGCAGGACGATGCTGATGCGTTGTTTGCTGGGCTGGTCCGCACTGCCCTTGTACCATTTGGTTGCACCGGGTGTCGTCAGCAGTGCATGGGCACCCGCATCGACTTCGATGTTCAACGCCAGGTCGTCTCCGGCGGCCAGGCCGCCCGGGGGATGCAGGATGACTCCGTGGCAGATGCCGGGGCCTTCCGGGTACAAGGCTTTTTGTAGCACCAGCGGGCCGGTATGCCGCCGCCGTGCCAGTACGGTGCGTTCACCGTAGCGGGTAAAACCCAGATCCAGGTTGGCGTGCCAACCTTTGCGCAAAATGGCTGCCGCTTCCTTGGGAAGGACAGAGCTTGGTATTGTTGGATTGGAAGCGCTGGATCTGAACATATTCTTTAAACTGGTAACCAGATCATGATACCTGTAAAGCCATGCCCTGGCGAACGGCCCCATTCATGCATCTAAACAGCAGGATCAGGTGGGCATTTATCGTTATTGCGGCGGCCTCGCGGGCGGGCTGGCAAGCGCCTTTGCAACACCTGCCGGCTACGGATGTAAACTTGGCCAGAACGCAAGGCCTTGCCATGGGGTGGGCCAGTTTCACAGAGGTACGGACCCCCGGTGCATTCCTTTCAGTTCAATCCCGTTGGCTTTTGGCCTGCCGCCAGGCGCGGCGTCGCGCAGCGCCTGCGCCAGGCTCGCAAGATTCTTTCCGCCGGCTTGCTGGCGCTTTTGGTCGCCTGCGGCTCTACGCCTGTGGGGCCGGGCCAGTATCGCGTCGAGCGCGGCGACACTCTCTCCAAGATCGCAGCCAGCAATGGGCAAACGGTGGCCAACCTGGTGCGTTGGAACAAACTTTCGGACGCCAACGAAATCAATGTAGGCCAGGTCTTGCGCGTGTCGCCACCCGGCAGCACCGGCGCCGACACCGCGGTGCCCAGTACCGGGCGGCCCCTGCCCGGCAAGCCCACGCCCGTCAAGCCGACGCCGCGCCCATCTGTGCCCGACAAGGCGCCGCCGGCAAGGATCGCGCTGGTGTGGCCCGCCAACGGCAAGCTGACCCGCAATTTCAATGTATCGGGCTCCAAGGGCATCGCCATTGCCAACGCGGCCGGCACCCCGGTCATCGCCGCCGCCCCGGGTACCGTCGCCTATGCCGGCAGCGGCCTGCGCGGCTACGGCAACCTGGTCATCCTGCAGCACAGCTCGGACTTCCTGACTATCTATGCGCACAATCGTGCCTTGATGGTCAAGGAAGGCCAAAGCGTCAGGCAAGGCCAGAAAATCGCCGAAATGGGCAACACCGACAACAGCCGTGTCGAGCTGTATTTCGAGCTGCGCTACAAGGGCACCCCTACCAACCCGACCAGGTTGCTGCCCACGCGCTAGATTTTCATCAACGAACACGGGCGCACAGGCAGCGCTTGGCCGGCCTCGGCATGGGGTCGAGTAAGGTTTTCACGTCGTTGCGCCGCACGGCGCTCGGCCCTGACCACGCGGAGTCTGCCCATGGATGTTGTGACGATGGTTCTGGTCTTTCTGCTGGCGGTCATCGTCAGCGGATTCCTGTCACGCCTGCTGCCGCTCAAGGTGCCGCTACCCCTGTTGCAGATCGCCATCGGGGCCTGCCTGTCCTATGTGTTCGGGTTCGATGTGGAACTCGAACCGCATGTGTTCCTGTTGCTGTTCATTCCGCCGCTGCTCTTTCTTGATGGCTGGCGTATTCCCAAAGGTGCGTTTTTTCGCGACTGGCGCCCCATTCTGGCGCTGGCGATCGGCCTGGTCGTTTTCACCGTGGTCGGTATCGGCTTTTTCATCGACTGGTTGATTCCCGGCATCCCCCTGGCGGTGGCATTCGCGCTGGCCGCAATCCTGTCCCCCACCGACCCGGTGGCCGTATCGGCGATGACCGCGAACTCTCCCCTGCCGTCGCGGCTCATGCACATTCTCGAAGGCGAGTCGCTGCTGAACGATGCGACCGGCCTGGTTTGCTTCAGTTTTGCAGTGGCCGCCGCACTGACCAGCGACTTTTCCCTGAGCCAGGCGTCCATGAGTTTCGTGGTGGTGGCTGGCGGGGGCATCCTGGTTGGGGTCGCCATTACCTGGGCCATAGGCACGCTGAACCATTCGCTCGTCAGGCGCACCGGCGAAGATCCCGCGACCCAGATCCTGGTCAGCCTGCTGATCCCCTTTACCGCCTACCTGGTGGCCGAACACGTGCATGTGTCGGGCATACTCGCCGCCGCGGTCGCGGGCATCGCCATGCACTATTCCGAGCTCGCCGGGCGTCCGCAGGCCGCCACCCGGATGCAGCGCAATGCGGTATGGGACACCGTGCAGAGTGCGCTGAACGGCATCATCTTCGTGCTTCTGGGCGAACAACTGCCCGGCCTGCTACGCAGCCTGCCCGAGCTTGCCACCGCGGGCGTGGACAATGTCTGGGAACTCCTGGCCTATGTCGTGGTGATCACCCTGGCCCTGGGTGCCTTGCGTTTTTTCTGGGTCTGGATCGCCAGCCACGCAACCGTTCTCTATGCCAACCGCCATGGCGCGGTTCGCAGCGCGCCCTCGACCCGCCTGCTGGCCATTACCGCAACCGCGGGTGTGCGCGGCGCCATCACCCTGGCTGGCATACTGACCCTGCCCTTGCTCATGCCCGACGGTTCCGACTTCCCGGCACGCGAACTGGCGATAGTCCTGGCTATGGGCGTGATCCTGCTGTCCTTGCTGATCGCCAGTATCGGCTTGCCGCTGCTGACCCGAGGCCTGGCCGACCTGCCCCTGCCGCTGCAAGACCGGGGCCTTGCTGACGAAGACCATGCCCGTATGGCCGCTGCCGAAGCGGCCATACGCCGTATCGAGCACATCATTGCCGAACCCCTGGCAGACCATTCCAGCAGTGCCATCCGCGCCGAGGCCGCCGCCCATCTGCTGGACGTCTATCGCCGCCGCGTGGATTATGGCGACGCCACGGGCGAAGATGCCGCCGACATGAAAAAACTGGCCGAAGCCAAGCGTCGGCTGCGCCTGCAGGCCCTTGCCGCCGAGCGCGATGAACTGTACCGCCTGCGCCGCAGCGAGGGCCTGGACGACACCTTGCATCAAAGCCTGGTGCGCGAGATAGACCTGATGGAGGCCAGCCTGTTGCATGCGCCCAAGCACTGACGCTGCGGCCATCGGCGCTGGCCGCGCCGATGGCGTTTCTAGGGCCGCGCCGGCAGTTCCGGCCAGTCGGCCGCCAGGTGCCCCGTGCCCTCTTCGGGTTCGGCGCCGGTAGCGTTCATGAAAAAGGCCACCAGATGATAGTGGCCCACCAGCACCAGGATCTCGAGTATCTGCTGATGCGACCAGTGCCGGCCCATCGCCGCCCAGGTCGCGTCGCCCACCGTCGAGGTATCGTGAAGTTCGTCGACCACCCGGATGATGAGCTGTTCACGCTCGTCAAAACACGCGCTATCTGACGGCCCCTCCTTGAGCGCGGCCAGTTGTTCCGGGGTGATGCCGCACTTGTCCTCGAACAGGGCGCGGTGCATGGTCCATTCGTAATTCGAACGGGTACGAGCTGCAACCCGGAAAATCGCGACCTCGCGCAAACGCTCTTCGATGTCGGCCTTGTACATCAACGAGCCGCCCAACGCCACGACGTTGCCCATCACGCTAGGGCTGTGCGCGAGTACGCTCAGGAACTTCCTGGGTACCCAGGCGCCCAGATTGACCTTGTCGAAGGTGCGTTGGACCGACTCCTGGTACGGCGGTTCTACCAGCGGAAAGCGCATGCGTTGTCCCCAAAAAATTGTTGTTTGCCTGTGTTTTTGGCTTGCCCATATCAAGATCGGGCCGTTCGGAACCACTTTCCGACCCTGGTAATGTATGCTCGACAGCAAGCGGGCACAAGCGAGCCGTTGCGCCAGCCTGGCCGCCCGCTGTACCAGCGATTCATAACCACACTCTGGAAGGGACACGACACATGAGCATCGAACTCATCAAAAACGCGATAGACCTGGGCATCGTCACCACCAACGGTCCGGCCATGCTCGCGTTCTACCGTGATGTACTGGGCCTGAAGTACCTGCGCGAAATGCCCATGCCCATCGGCAACGGCGTGATGCATCAACTGGCTTGCGGCGACACGGTGATCAAGCTGGTGGTGCTGGAAGAAACGCCGGCCAAGGCCCCCCCGGGCGGCATCGCCGGCGCCACGGGCTATCGCTACTGGACGATCTCGGTCAGCAACCTGACGCAAGTCCTGCAGCAATGCGAAAGCGCGGGCCACAAGGTCGTGGGCAAGGAAAAAGAAATCCGTCCGGGCGTCAAGATCGGCATCGTCGCCGACCCCGATGGCAACTGGGTCGAATTTCTGTCGATAACGCCCAAGCAGGCCTAACGACTATTTGCCGGCGTCGGGTTCCTGGTAGAACTCGACGAAAAAGCGCACGCTGCCCAGCGGCTCGACGCTGTGCAGCACCTCCGGCACCACGATGCCGGGCGTGTCGCTGTCAAGAACCTGATCAAGCCCCAGGCTGGCTACCCGATAGCGCAAGCGTCCTTCGAGCAGATTGATTTTCCCCCAGGTGCCGGGACGCGTCGCGTGGTCTTTCAGCAAACCCGCAGGCACGCTTTCCTGAGTGAAGGTCGGCGTTTTCCGATACGCCACGAAATGCGCGGGCAGCTCAAGGCGATCACAGCGCACGCAATTGAGCATTGCACCCAGGTGCTCTTGCCGACCTGCTTCGGTCAGCACCCACGGTCGGCTGACCAGGGGCGGATTGTGCCGTACATGCTGCGGGTGTCCGCATCCCAGCAAAGCGACCCAGTGGTCCTCGTCATCCAGTTTGTACCCCGTGATGGGACGTTGCATATTGCCCTCTCTTTTTCATCGACAGCCCGCGGTGCCGGAATCCCCGGGCTCTTGGGGCAAGCATAGCCGGTGCACCGCAGACTTTTCAGGAAAGGCGCAGATACTTGGCTAACGTGCGTCAACCCGAGCCCAGGCGCCCGGCAGTTCATGCCAACGAGGGCCTGACGCAGCGCATGGCATAGCGGGCATGGCCACGGCGGTTTTCGTCGGTGGATAGGAGCCCATGAGCTGAATTTGATAGTATCGTTGGCAGTCGTTTGCATGCATGCGTTGCGCCATCTGCGCCGGGGCAGCTCGAACCGATGAAGAAGAAACATCTATTTGCCGCAGCCGCCGTCGTTATCCTCGGTGCTGCAGCCTTGTGGTATTGGACTCGGCCCGCCCCCGACACCGGCACCATCGTGCTGTATGGCAACGTCGATCTGCGCCAGGTGGCGCTGGCCTTCAACGCCAGTGAACGCATCATCCGACTGCACGTACAGGAAGGCGACCACGTCACCGCCGGCCAGGTGGTGGGCGAACTCGACAGCCGCGCCCTGGCGTTGCGCGTAGCCCAGGCGCAAGCCCAGGCCCAGGTGTACGAACATGCGCTGCAGCGCATGCAGGCAGGCAGCCGACCGGAAGAAATCGCCCAGGCAAGCGCCGGTGTAGCCGCCGCCCAGGCCCAGGCCGAACTGGCGCAACAGCAATTGGCCCGACTGCAGGCCCTGCGCAAGACCACCGCCGGGCAGGTGGTCAGCCAGCAGGATCTGCAAAACGCCCAGGCCCAGCACAAAGTGGCGCTGGCGCAACTGGAAAACGCCGGCAAGACCCGGCAATTGGCGGTTCGCGGACCGCGCACGGAAGATATCGCGCAGGCCGGCGCGCAGCTGCAGTCCGCGCGCGCCGAACTGGACTTGTTGAACTACCAGTTGCAGCAAGCCCAGTTGCAATCGCCCATAGACGCCGTGGTGCGCGCCAGGCTGCAGGAACCCGGGGATATGGCAACGCCGCAGCGTCCGGTATACGCCCTGGCCATTGTCGATCCGAAATGGGTGCGCGCCTATGTCACGGCGGCCGACCTGGGCCACGTGCGGCCCGGCCAGGCGGCCAGCGTCACGATCGACAGTTTTCCCGACCAGCCCATGGCGGGCCGCGTGGGCTATATCTCGTCCGTGGCGGAGTTCACCCCCAAGACCGTGCAAACCGAGGAATTGCGTACCAGCCTGGTCTACGAAATCCGTATCCTGGTGCAGGACCCGAACGATCGTTTGCGGCTGGGCATGCCCGCCACCGTGGCCATTCCGCGCCAGGACAGCCCCGGGACGGCTGGCTGATGCCCCCCGACCAGACGGCCCTGATCGCGCGCGGTATTCACAAGCGCTTCGTCACCAAGGAAAACCGCAACGGCACCCAGGCCCTGGATGACATCACGCTGACCGTGCGCGCCGGGGAACTGGCCGCGCTGGTCGGCCCCGACGGCGCGGGCAAAACCACCTTGTTGCGCCTGGCCACCGGGCTGATGCGCGCGGACCAGGGCAGCTTGCACGTGCTGGGCATCGATGCGGCTGCCGATCCGCAGGCCATCCAGGATCGCATCAGCTACATGCCGCAGCGCTTCGGTCTCTATGAAGACCTGAGTGTCCAGGAAAACCTGGATCTCTATGCCGACCTGCATGGGGTAGCGCCCCGGCTGCGCCAGGAACGTTATGGCCGCCTGCTGGAGATGACCGATCTGGCCCGCTTTACGAACAGACCCGCAGGCAAGCTCTCGGGCGGCATGAAACAGAAACTGGGCCTGGCCTGCACGCTGGTGCGCTCGCCCGAGCTCTTGCTGCTGGACGAGCCGACGGCCGGCGTTGACCCGCTGTCGCGGCGTGAACTCTGGGCCATCGTGCAAAAGCTGGTGGACGACGAAGGCATCACCGTGGTCGCCAGTACCGCCTATCTGGACGAGGCCGAGCGCTGCGAGCAGGTATTCGTGCTGCACGAAGGCCGCCTGATCGCTCAGGGTATGCCCGAGGATATCCGTGCACTGGCGCTTGGCAACTGCTTCATGGCCACCCCGGCGCCCGGACAAGCCGCGCGCCGGCTGCAGGCGCGCCTGCTGGACCAGCCGCAAAACATCGTCGATGCGGTGCCCCAAGGCGGCGAGGTGCGTTTCATCCAGCGCGCCACGGCGGACCCCGCCGCCCTGGGCCGGCTTTTACATGCTTACCCCGTCACCCCCGTGGCGCCACGCCTGGAAGATGGCTTCATGGTGCTGCTGCGCCAGCACAAGGACAGCCAATCCCCCCACTTTCTTGCGGCCCCCACAATCGCCACCGCGGCAAGCCATGCCGATGCCGCGTCGGCAACCGGGGCCGACACCGTTATCGAAGTGCGCGACCTGGTTCGCAAGTTCGGCGACTTCACCGCCGTGGCCAGCACGAGCTTTAGCGTGCGGCGCGGCGAAATATTCGGCCTGCTGGGCCCCAACGGGGCCGGCAAGACCACCACTTTCCGCATGCTGTGCGGCCTGCTGCCCGCCAGCAGCGGCGTGCTCAGGGTGGCCGGGGTCGATTTGCGGCGCGCACCTGCCCAGGCACGCCGCAAGATCGGCTATGTTTCGCAACGATTCGCCCTGTACGGCAATTTGTCGGTGCAGGAAAACCTGGAGTTCTTCGGTGGCGCCTATGGCTTGTCGGGCAAGCGGCTGCGCGAGCGCATCCAGGCCGTCAGCTTGCAGTTCGAGCTGGCCGGCCAGGAAAAATCCCCCAGCGGCCAATTGCCGGGCGGCTACAAGCAGCGGCTGGCCATGGCCACCAGCCTGCTGCACGAGCCCGACATCCTGTTCCTGGACGAGCCCACCAGCGGCACCGACCCTCTGGCGCGCCGCGAATTCTGGCGCCGCATCACGGCGCTGTCCGAGGCCGGCGTCACCATCATCATCACCACGCACTTCATGGAAGAGGCGGAATACTGCGATCGCATCGTGATCCAGGATGCGGGCAGGCTGCTGGCCATCGGCACGCCGCAAGAGGTGCGCGAACAGGCCGGCGGCGCCCCCGATAGCCGCATGGATATGGAAGCGGCTTTCATCGGCATCGTCGAGCGCGCCCGCGAGGCTGGCGCAGGAGCCGGTCCGTGACGAAAAAACGCGATATGGACCCACAAGCACCCGCATCGACGGGCGGCTTCTGGTTGCGCCTGAGGGCGCTCACGCGCAAGGAAGTGCGCCAACTCCTGCGTGACAAAAGCAATCTGGCCATAGGCGTGCTTTTGCCCATCGTCCTGATCTTCATTTTCGGCTATGGCCTGTCGCTGGACGTGCGCAACGCGCCGATAGCCGTAGTGCTGGAAGATACCTCGCCCACGGCGGTGGACGCGGTTTCCGGCCTGCGGCTCTCCCCCTATATATCGGCAATCATGCTCACCTCCATGCCCGAGGCCGAGCAACTGATGCGCGAGCGCCGGGTGGACGCCATCGTGCGGGTGCCTGGCGATTTTTCACGCCAGCGGGCCGCCGGCCATGCCAGCATCCAATTGCTGCTGCATGGCGCCGATGCCGGGCGCGCCAGCATTATCCAGCGCTACGCCATGGGCGCGTTGGCCCAGCCGGCACGCCGCCAGGCCGACCGCGGCGGGCCCCAAGCCGGCGCAAATCCCGGCCCAGGCAGCGTCACCGTGGAACCCCGCATGTGGTTCAACGCGGCCAATACCAGCACCTGGTATCTGGTGCCCGGCCTGATCGTGCTCATCATGACGCTGGTCGGCGCGTTTCTGACCGCGCTCGTCATGGCCCGCGAGTGGGAGCGCGGCACGCTCGAGGCGCTGTTTGTCACCCCGGTGCGCCCGGTTGAAATCCTGCTGGCCAAGATCATCCCCTACTTCGCGGTGGGCATGATGGGACTCGCGCTGTGCCTGCTGGCCGCAAGGCTGCTGTTCGAAGTGCCCATGTACGGCTCGCTGCTGGTGGTACTGGTCAGCTCGATGCTCTATCTCTTCGTGGCCGTGGGCATAGGCCTGGTGATCTCGTCCTTGACCCGCAATCAGTTCATGGCCAGCCAGCTTGCCCTCATTACCAGCTTCATGCCTTCGCTGATGCTGTCGGGATTCCTGTTCGACTTGCGCGATGTGCCCACAGTCATCCGACTGGTCGGCCAGGTGCTCCCGGCCACCTATTTCATGGAACTGATCCGCACGCTCTTTCTGGCGGGCGATGTCTGGCCGCTGATTCTGCGCAATGGCGCGATTCTTGCCCTATACGCGCTCGCCCTGCTGTCCCTTGCCCGGTTTGTCACCCGCAAGCGGCTGGACTGACAATGCATCAAATGACCAGTGCACTGTTCTCCAGCCTGCGGCGCATCCTGATTCTTTGCCGCAAGGAATTCCTGATCATCCTGAAGGATCCGGCCAGCCGGGCCATCCTGTTCGTGCCCGCCCTGATGCAAAGCCTGCTGTTCGGCTACGCAGCCACCTACGATCTGAGCAACGTGCCATATGCCCTGCTCGACCACAGCCGCAGCGCAGCCTCGACCGAGCTGATCGCGCACCTGGACAGCACCGGGGTCTTTCACCGCGTCGCCACGCTGCAGACGCAGGCCGACATCGCACGTGTCATCGATGTGCAGCAAGCATTGATCGTGATCCAGATAGGACAGCGTTTCGAAGCCCAGTTGGCGAGCGGCGAGCAAGCGCCGGTGCAATTGATACTGGACGCGCGCAATTCCAATACGGCGGGGTCGGCGGCGGCCTATGTCACATCGGTAATCGATGGCTACAACCAGCAACTGCGTGCCCGCCAGGGCGTGGGGCCACCCGCGCTGACGGTGGAATCGCGCGCCTGGTACAACCCCAACCTGGAAACGCGCTGGAACCTGATGCCCGGCATGATCGCGGCCCTGAGCATGCTGCAAACCCTGCTGCTGACCGCGCTCTCGGTAGCGCGCGAGCGCGAGCAAGGCACGTTCGATCAATTGCTCGTCACCCCCCTGTCGCCCACCGAGATCATGATAGGCAAGGCTGTGCCGCCCGTCATCGTTGGGCTCATCCAGTCCACCATCGTGCTGCTGGTGGCCCTGCTGTGGTTTCGCATACCGATGGCGGGTTCCCTGTTCACGCTCTACACCGGCTTGGCGCTGTTCACCCTTGCCAGCGTGGGCATAGGGCTCTCGATCTCGGCCGTGTCCGCCAATATGCAGCAGGCCATGCTCTACACCTTCGTGCTGATCATGCCCATGATGTTGCTCTCGGGCTTGACCACGCCGGTGCGCAACATGCCCGAGATCCTGCAGATCGCGACCCTGGCCAATCCCTTGCGCTTTGCCATCGACCTGGTGCAGCGGGTGTATCTCGAGGGCGTGGGCCTGTTGACGGTCTGGCACAATCTGATCCCGCTACTGATCATGGCGGTCGTCACCCTGCCCCTGGCGGCCTGGTTGTTTCGCAACCGCCTGGTCTGATTCGGGAAAGACAGCATGCATCCTTTTTCTTTCCTTGCCAGAAATGCCGGCGACCCAGCGGCGGCCGCCTATGCCGTTGTTCGTTGGGCGGGCGCTCTTGTGCTGGGGGGCCTGGCCGGCTGCGCCGCGGTGGGGCCGGACTACATTCCATCCCAGGTTGAGGCGCCCGCCGACTGGCGTGCCTGGCATGGGGGATCGCCCCTGCTGGCGGCGCCCGCGGCACGCAGTGGCGGGGATGGGAATGCGGCCGGCCAGGGCATGCCCCACGCAGGCGAGCTGGCCTTCCTGGCGGATCCGGTGCTGGCCGACTTGCAGGCGCGGGCCCGCCAGGCCAACCACGATCTGCAGACGGCCGCGCTGCACTTTGCCCAAAGCCGCGTACAAGGCCAGATGGCGGCGGCCCAGCACCAGCCACAGGTCAATGCCAGCACCGGCGTGAACCGCCAGCGCCAGAGCGAGTCCGGCGCCGCCACCCGCCTGCTCGACGCCCTGGCGCCCACCAACCGGGACGAGTTGATCTCGGTGTTGAGCGAACCCTACAACCTCTACCAGGCCGGATTCGATGCCTCGTGGGAACCGGACCTGTGGGGACGCGTGCGGCGCAGCCTGGAAGCCGCGCAAGCCAGCAGCACGGCATCAGCGGCCCTGCTGCAGGAGGTACAACTGAACCTTGCCTTCGAGCTTGCCCGCCGCTATGTAGAGCTGCGCGGCACGCAGCGGCAACTGCGCCTGGCCCAGGCCGATATCGCCGCCGCGCAAGACACCCTGAAGCTGCTGTCGGCGCGCACGGCCAGCGGACTGGCAAGCGACCTGGACCCAACCCGCCAGCAAGCCCAGCTGGCCGGCCTGCGCGCCTTGCTGCCCCCCTTGCTCGAGCAAGAGGCCCAGGCCATCAACCAGATCACCTTGCTGGTGGGCGAGCGCCCCGGCGCCCTGCAAAGCGAACTGGCCGATACCGGCTGGATACCGCAAAACCTGGCATTGCCGGACTTGGCGCCCGGCCTGCCGGGGCAGGTCGTGCAGCGCCGCCCCGACGTTCGCGCCGCCCAAGCCCGCCTGCACGCGGCGACGGCCACCATCGGCGTCGCTATGGCCGACCTCTACCCCAGGATTACCCTGGGCGCCAGTTTCGGGCTGGAATCCGTGGCCAGTTCCAAGTTTGGCGAATGGGGTAGCCGCCAGTGGTCGATAGGGCCGGCGATCTCGCTGCCGATCTTCGACCAGGGCCGGCGCCGCAGCACCATCCTGCTGCGCGAACTCGAGCAGCAGGAAGCCGCCGTCGTCTGGAAGCAGTCCGTGCTGCGCGCCTGGCATGAAATCGATTCGGCGCTGGCCAGCTATGCCGCCGAAAGGCTGCGCCGGGAACAGCTGGCGCATCAATTGCATGCCAGCCAGACCGCCCGCGACCTGGCGCATGCCGCGTATATAGGCGGCCTGAGCGATTTCCTGCCCGAACTGGACGCGCAACGCGTGCTGCTGCAAGCCCAGCGCGACTATGCCCTGAGCACCACCCGGCTGGCGGTGATGCTGATTGGCGTTTATAAAACATTGGGTGCAAGCTACCCCGACCCGCTTTGCCCGGCCCAGGCCCGACACTGCCCCGATCAGACAGCACAGGACAGACCATGAGTGATTCCGCGACAACAGAACCGGATACGGCCGGGCAGACAGCCCTGGCCGGCCAGCCTCGCTACGTTCCCGGCGTACAACGCCTGATCGACCTGGCCCGGCCGCTGCAGCCCATCCGGGTCGCCGTGGTCCACCCTTGCGACGCGGTCAGCCTGGCCAGCGCCTTGGCCGCGCGCGCCCTGGGCTTGATCGAGCCGGTTCTGGTAGCGCCCCATGCCCGCCTGCTGGCCGTGGCCAGGGCGCAAAAGCTCGATCTCGCAGGCCTGGAAATCGAAGACGTCGCGCATAGCCATGCGGCGGCGGCGCGAGCGGTCGAGCTGGCCGCCCAAGGCCAGGTCGAGGCGTTGATGAAAGGCAGCCTGCATACCGACGAACTGATGGCGGCGGTCGTGGCATCCAACGGCGGCTTGCGCACCAAACGGCGCGTGTCGCATTGTTTTGTGATGCAAACGGCCAGCTACCCCCGGCCTTTCATCATCACCGATGGTGCGGTCAACATCGCCCCCGGCCTGGCCGAAAAAGCCGATATCGTGCGCAACGCCATCGCGCTGGCACGGGTGCTGGGCGTCAGAAAACCCAAGGTGGCTATCCTCGCGGCAGTGGAAACCGTGTCCCCCGGCATGCAGGCCACCCTGGATGCCGCGGCCTTGTGCAAGATGGCCGACCGGGGCCAGATCCAGGGCGGCGTGCTGGACGGGCCGCTGGCTTTTGACAACGCCGTCTCGGCCGAGGCGGCCCGCATCAAGGGCATCAAATCCCCAGTGGCCGGACAGGCCGACGTGCTGGTGGTGCCCGACATGGAAGCCGGCAACATGCTGGCCAAACAAATGGAATACCTGGGCAACGCCAGCAGCGCCGGCATCGTGGTGGGGGCAAAGGTGCCGATAGTCCTGACCAGCCGGGCCGACCCGCCCGACAACCGCCTGGCCTCGTGCGCGATCGCCGTGCTATTGGCCCACCACTACCGGAGCAGCCCGCCTTGAGCGACCTCATCCTCGTCCTGAACTGTGGCTCGTCCAGCATCAAATTCGGCTTATTCGATGCCGACCAGCACCCCTTGCCCCGCGCGCCGCTCTGGAACGGCAAGGTCGACGGCATCACCGGCCCCGACCCGACCTTTGGCGAGACCGGCATCACAGCGGCCCCGGTCGAACTCGATGCCAGCGAACCCTATCCGGCCGCGCTCAATCACATTGCGCGCCGCGTGCAGGCCCGGCTGGGCACGCATCGCCTAGCTGCCGTCGTGCATCGCGTGGTACACGGCGGCAGCAAGTACTTCGCGCCGGTCAGGGTCGACGCCCGTGTGCTGGCCGACTTGCGCAGCTATGTTCCGTTGGCGCCCCTGCACCAGCCCTTTGCCCTCGAAGCCATCGAGCGCCTGTTGCAGCAACGCCCCGAGCTGCCCCAGGTGGCGTGCTTTGACACCGCCTTTCACCGCACCCTGCCCAAGGTCGAGCAATTGCTGCCGCTGCCGTATGACGCCTGGGAACGCGGCATACGGCGCTATGGCTTTCACGGATTATCTTACGAATACATGGCCATCGCGCTGGCCGAACGCTATGGCGAGCTTGCCCGCGGTCGCACGCTGGTGGCGCACCTGGGCAGCGGCGCGAGCCTGTGCGGCATGCGCGATCTGGCCAGCGTGACGACTTCAATGGGCTTTTCCGCCCTGGACGGACTGATGATGGGCACCCGCACGGGGTCGCTGGATCCGGGCGCCGTACTCTACCTGATGGAAGTCGAAAAGCTGAGCCTGGAGGAAGTCGGCCGCATCCTGTATCACCAATCCGGCCTGCTGGGCGTGTCGGGCATCTCGTCCGATCCGCGTGCGCTCTTGCAGGAAGAAAGCCGGCAGCCACGGGCACAGGAAGCGCTCGAGCTCTACGTGCGCCGCATCGTACGAGAAATCGGCGCCAGTGTCGCCGCCCTGGGCGGGCTGGACCTGCTGGTGTTTACCGCCGGCATCGGTGAGCACAACGCCGTCATTCGCGAGCGCGTGTGTCAGGGCCTGTCATTTCTTGGTGTGCAGATAGACGCTGTCGCCAACGCCGCCCACAACCCGGTGATTTCAACCGTGTGCAGCAAGGCACTGGTGGCCGTGGAGGCCACCAACGAGGAATGGGTGGCAGCCCGCCATGCACGCGAGGTGCTGGGCCGGACCGCCGGGTAGCCCCTTACTTCAGGTTCAGGACCGGGCCCATGGGCTCGATTTCCTTGCCGTTGAAGCGCACCGGCTGGGCCGTCGCGAACGCATGCAGGTCGTCGGCGTTGTTGCGGATCTCGACGCCAGGCAACAACATCTTGGGCCGGAAATCCAGGTTGGTGCCCAGCTCGCGAACATTGTCGTGGGTCAGGTTGTCGCCGGCCTGGGTCAGCACATGGGCCATGATCTGCGACACCACATAGCCCATCACGCCCGCGCTGACCGTGGAATCGACGTCAGGGCCGTACTTGGCCAGCATGGCTTCGTATTCCTTGACCTCGGGGTCGTCCTTCCAGGTGCTGGTGCCGGGTTCCTTGACCACGCCAAAGGTCATCACGCCTGCCGCTTTTTCGGGGCCGGCCGGATAGAAGGTGAGCTTGGCCGAGGCCGCCGCCAGGTTCAGGTAGTGGTCGGGCTTCCAGCCCAGGTCGTAGACCTTGCGGATGGCCTGCGCGGCAAAGCGCGCGGTGCTGACGTTGACCAGGACGTCGGCCCCCGACCCTTTCAATTGCACGATCTGCGAATCCACCGTGGGATCGGCGGTTTCATAGGTGGTGGTGGCCACGATCATCTTGTCGGCCTTGTCGCCCAGGCCGGCGCGCAGGCCCTTGATGACCTCTCGTCCCATATCGTCGTTCTGCATCAGAATGGCGATCTTGGCATCCGGCTTGGTTTCCAGGATACGCTTGGCGAACGCCCGGCCCTCACCCTGGTAGCTGGGCAAAAAGGGCGCGGTAAACGGATACTGCTTGTGGTTATCGAACTGCGAGGCGCCCGACTGCACATACAGCTGCGGCACTTTCTTCATGTTCATGTAGCGCTGGATGGCCAGGTTCGGGGCCGTACCCAGGTTGCCGAACATGGCCAAGATCTTGTCCTGCTCGACCATGCGGCGAGCCACTTCCACGGTTTTCGGCGGCGAGTACTGATCGTCGTAGATCAACAGCTTGACCTTGCGCCCGTTGATGCCGCCCTGGTCGTTGAGCATCTTGAAATAGGCCTCGGCCACCTTGCCGACCACCGAGTAGGCCGACACCGGGCCGCTCAGCGGCATGGGCATGCCCAGGGTGATTTCGGTATCGGTGGCACCCGCATCGTATTTTTTCTGCGCCCAGGCCTGGGCGCTGCCCAGTACCGTCGTGGCCGCCAGGGCCGTAACCAGCAAAGTTCTTCTCAGTTTGTTCATGTTGTCTCTGTTATATAAGGCTTTACGGCGAGATCTTTGCCTCGCTTGCCGACCATCGAAAAATACCGCCGCGTTGCCTTGCGGCGGGTGTTGCATACAAAAACTAGGCGACCCGGCGATCGCGACCCGCCCAATAAGGTTCGCGCAGCTGGAACTTCTGCAGCTTGCCCGCCGCCGACAGCGGCAGCTCGCTGCGAAACTCCACCGAGCGCGGGCACTTGTAGCCCGCGATCAGTTCTCGGCAATGCGCGATGACCGCCTCAGCCTCGAGTTCGGCGCCCGGGCTCAGCACCAATACCGCATGCACGCGTTCGCCCCACTTTTCATCAGGTACGCCGATCACCGCGCACAAGGCAACCTGTTCAAGCTTGCTGATTGCGTTCTCGACTTCGGCCGAATACACGTTCTCGCCGCCGGTCACGATCATGTCTTTCTTGCGGTCCACTACGTACAGCAGGCCGTCGCTATCCACATAGCCCATATCGCCGGTATGCATCCAGCCGTTGCGCAAGGCGCTGGCGGTTTCCTCGGGCTTGTTCCAGTAGCCTTGCATGACCATGGGACCGCGCGCCGCGATTTCACCGACCGAACCCACCGGCACCTCGTTATCGTCGGCGTCCACGATGCGCACCTCGGCGATCATGACCGGACGGCCCGCCGAACGCAGCAGCCGGGCCTGCTGCGGGCCGGGCTCGTGGCTGGCCGGCGGCAAGACCGCGATGGTGGGCGAGAGCTCGGTCATGCCATAGGCCTGGCAAAAATCGGCGTTGGGAAACGCCTTCATGGCGTGTTCGAGCAAGGCCGCATCGATGGGCGCCGCGCCGTACAGCAGCATGGTCAGGCCGCTGACATCGAACTCCTTGAAGCGCGGATGATCGACCAGGCGCTTGATCATGGTGGGCACCAGGAACACGTCGGTGCAGCCGTCCTGGATGGCCTGCAGGATGGCCACCTCGTCGAACATGGGCAAAATCACCTGGGTCGTCTGCCGCAACATGCACTGCAGCGCAAGGCCGCAGCCAGCCACATGGAACATGGGTGTCACCACGATCGCCCGGCTCGGCCCCTTGCGCGGCACGGTGCCGATGGCACTGAGCCCGTTGGCAAACAGATTGGTATGGCTGAGCATCACCCCTTTGGGCATGCCGGTGGTGCCGCCGGTATACATCACCGCGGCCAGGTCGTCGCCATGGCGGCGCAGATCCTCCACGGGTTCGGCGTCGGCCATCAGGGCTTCGTAGCTGAGCATATCCGGCCCGGGCTCTCCGCGCCCGCAGAACACCACCGTTTGCAGCGACTTCGATTCCTTGCGCAGCATAGGCACCATGGGTGCGAAAGCGTCGTCCACCAGCAGGATTCGGGTATCGCAGTCATCCAGGGAATACGCCACTTCCTTGGCGCTCCAGCGGATATTCACCGCATTGATGGCGCCGCCCCCCCACCACACACCATAGAAATATTCGACGTACTTCATCGAATTCAGGCTCAGCATGCCGACGCGGTCGCCGGGCTGCATGCCCAGTTTGCGCAAGACTCCCGCCAAGCGGGACACACGATCGGAGAACTGCGCGTAGGTAGCGCGTTCTTCACCGAAAACGATGGCATCGACATCGGGCAGCTCGCGCCGCCCCTTGTGCAAGGGCTGGGTAAGATACATGGACGGTCTCCTTGGTGAATTTGCCACCTGCCCGCGGCGCACACCAGCGCTTGCGGCAAGCGGCGCACAGCGGCCGAATCCCGCCTCTGTGCCTACAGCCTGTCTCCGGATTTTCTTGTCATGTGTGTGCAGGGTCCGTTCCCTGCCACG
The DNA here is from genome assembly GCA_040392445.1 of Verticiella sediminum. Lineage (GTDB taxonomy): Bacteria > Pseudomonadota > Gammaproteobacteria > Burkholderiales > Burkholderiaceae_B > Verticiella > Verticiella sediminum_A. Next base: position 11,288 of record JBEBVZ010000023.1, on the reverse strand, counting down.
GACGCATGATGCGCAAACGCGCCGACCCGCACATCGTCCAAAAAGACGAAGTTCGGGTCGGCGCGTTTCAAATGACAGGCAAGCTGAGGGTAAGCCCTCAGGCTACCCGGAAAACCCCTAAACGGCTTGCCAGAGCTCGGCGTCGAGCTTGACCTCACCCTCGGTTTGCAGCTTTTGCAGATGCGCAAACAGCGAGCGGGCCGCCACCGGCACCAGCGGCGCGGGCAGGCTGGAATACACCTTGCCAAGCAGCGCTTCGGCCGTCAACGGGCCCTGGGTGCGCAGGCAGCGCAGGATCAGGGCCTCGCGCCGCAAACGGTGCGAGATCAGTTCGGTGATGACCTCGCTGGGCTTGTCCATGAGAAAGCCATGGGCCGGCGCCAGGTATTCCAGGTCTTCATCGAGCAGCATGCGCAGCGAATCCAGGTAGACGCCCATGTCGCCGTCGGGTGGGTTGATGACCACCGTGGAGCCCTGCATGATGTGGTCGCCCGTGAACAGCAGCTTTTCGTCTTCCAGCAGGAAGCACAAGTGGTTGCTGGCATGGCCCGGCGTATGAATCACGCGCAGCATGCCGGCGCGCGTCTGGATGCGCTCGCCATGCACAGGCAGGTGCTCGGGCTCGAAAGTCTGGTCCTGCGTGGGCGTGGGTGCGGGCAGCCCCATGACCCGCGCGCCGGTTTCGGCCTTGAGCAGGCGCGCCGCCGGCGAGTGGTCGGAATGGGTGTGGGTCACCAGGATCTGCTGGATGGGGCCGGGACTGTGCTCGAGCAGGGTCTGCACATGAGTGGCGTCGGCCGGACCCGGATCGATGACGGTAATGCCCTGGGCATCGCCTATCAAGTAGGTATTGGTGCCGGGACCGGTCATATAGCCCGGGTTGGGCGCGGTAATGCGCCAGACGCGCTCGGCGATCTGCACCAGCGTACCGGGTATGATTTCGTAGCTGGCCTCTCCGCGTCCGTTCGGATCGAGCTTGCCCACCTCGGGATAGGCCGGGCTGCCGGGAACGAGCGGACGCTTGCCGGCCCGGCCGGTAGCGATACGCGGCATGATGGGCGCAATCGTGCGCCCGGAATTGGCGTAGCGCATGAGATCGGCCACATTTTGGTAGCTGGTGAGTTCCTCCAGCGTTACCTTGGTGGCATACACCAGCGTGAACTCGCCCTTCTTGTTCAGTGCCAGGGCATCGTCGGGACGGATCCAGACATTGGCCACGGTTTCGGAGTCGTCATGCGACGGCGTCTGGGCCGGTGGCGCCACCGCCAGGAAAAATCGCGTGTCGTAGCGGCGATTGAGCCCCATTGGGGTGATCCAGTGGCTGAAGTAGATCATGCGATCGACCGCCAACTGCACGCCGCACTGCCGGCACAGGTCGCCAAATCCGATCTCGCCCGCGTTCAACTGTCGGCGCAGCTCGGTGAACTGGGTGCAGGCCTGCGCCTCGTCCAGGTCCACGTATTCGCCATTGCCATTGGTGGCCAGCAGCAGGCCGGACTCTTCGAAGCACTCGCGCAAGGCCCCGACCCAGTAGGCCAGTCCGCCGCTGGGCACACCCAGCAAGCGGCTGGCGGCTGCATCGTCCATTCCCGCGCAGTGTTCGAGCGAGCAAGCCTGGCCGTCGATATCGTCGACCGCGCCACCCGGGAACACGTTGGCGCCGGGCACGAAATCGGCGGCGCGCGTGCGCTGCATCATGAAGACCTCAAGGCCTTGCAGGCCATCGCGCACCAGCATCAGGATGGACGCCGGACGCGCCACGACCACAGGTTGGTCCGGTGGCGAAAAGCGGATGGGCGCCTGGGTTTCCGCGGTAGTTTCCTGCATCATGCACCTCCGGTTTGGGCACGGCCACGATTGCGCACGGTGTCCTGCCAGCCCACCACGCCAGCCGTGGCGTAGGAACGGTTGGCGGCATCCGCGCGCTCGCGCTCGAGCATCATGCCATCGCCAAAGCTCAGGGCGTACCCGTCGTTGATATTGCTCTTGTATGCCACCAGCATGGCCGGATCGGCTTCCAGCATGTCCAGCGCCAACTGGCGGGCTTGCGCCAGCAATTGGTCGGCCGGTACGACGCGGTTGACCAGGCCCCAGGCTTCGGCCTGGGTCGCGGACAGGAAGTTGCCGCTCAGCGACAGTTCCTTGGCCCGGTAGATCCCGATGGTGCGGCTGAGTTTTTGCGACAGGCCCCAGCCCGGCATGATGCCAACACGCGCATGGGTATCGGCGAATTTCGCGTCTTCGGCAACCAGCAGCACGTCACAGGCCAACGCCAGTTCGAACCCGCCGGTAATGGCCACGCCGTTGATCGCCCCGATCACCGGGCCCGAAAAGCGGCCGATGGCGCTCACGGGATCCTTGGGCTTTTTGCCTTCATTGCCGCCTGCGGCAAGTTCCTTGAGATCCAGTCCGGCGCAAAACCCGCGTCCGGCGCCAGTCAGGATCACCGCCCTCACCTGCGGATCGGCCTCGAGCGCATCGAAGGTCTGCGCAAGTTCCTCGCGCAGTTGGTGCGACAAGGCATTCATCGCCTTGGGCCGGTTCAGCGTGACGACCGCGTAGCCCGCCTCGTTCTTTTCGACCAGCACCACGGGTGCGGCGCCATCATTGCTTGCTTGCATGGTATTCCTCGTGTGGACGGGGCGCTGCGCAAGACGCAGCGCCTGCAATATCGGAAGAAGCTGCGTGGATCAGAACAGCGCGTAGCCACCGTCGATGACAAAGGTGTCGCCCGTATGGTATTGCGACGCCGCGCTCATCAGATAGACGCCGATGCCGCCGAAGTCGTCGCCCGTGCCCCAGCGGCGCATGGGAATGCGCGGCATGACGTTGGCGGCGAACTTGTCGTTGCCAATGGCGTTGGCGGTCATGTCGGTTTCGATCCAGCCCGGCAGGATGGAATGCGCGCGGATGTTGTGGCGGGCGAACTCGACAGCCAGCCCGCGCACCATGGAAATCACGCCGCCCTTGGTGGCGCCGTAATGTTCGCTGCGCGCCGCGCCTTCGATGGCGGCCAGCGAGGCCGTACCCACCAGCACACCGCCCTGGCCACGCTCGACCATATGGCGCGCCGCCGCACGGAAGGTATAGAAAACCCCATCCAGGTTGACGCGCATGACGCGATCCCATTCTTCCGGGGTCAGGTCGCAAAAGGATTTGGTGCCACGCCCGCTGACGCCGGCGTTGGCAAAGCAGCCATCGACATGGCCCATGGCCGAGACCGTCTGTGCAAAGGCATCATCCACAGCCTTGACGTCGCCCACGTCGCATTCCACCGTGAAGGCCTTGCGCCCCAGGCTCTCGATCGCTTCTTTCGCGGCGGCGTTCTTGCCTTTGTTGGTGCCCCAGATGGCCACATCGGCGCCAGCCTGGGCCACGGCCTTCGCAATGCCCAGCCCGATGCCGCCGTTGCCGCCGGTGATCAATGCCACTTTGCCGGAAAGATCGAATGGTTGATATGCCACGTTTTGTCTCCTGTTAGTTTGTCTGACAGATTATTGATTAAGCTAATCATACCGTTTCCGCGCAATCCTTTCGCGCGCGACGCGATGACGTGGCCGCCCGACGTTAAAATACGCCGATGAACGCCCAACCCAAACCCACCGCCGGCAATGTCATCCTGGTAGCCGCTCCCAGCGGCGCCGGCAAGTCCAGCCTGGTCTCGGCGCTGCTTGCGTCCGACCCCTCCATACGCCTGTCCATATCCTGCACCACGCGCGCGCCCCGCCCTGGCGAGCAGGACGGGCGTGAATACCATTTCGTCAGCGAAGACGCGTTTCACCAGATGCAGGACAACGATGACCTGCTGGAATGGGCGAAAGTGCACGGCAATTACTACGGCACGCCCAAGCGCTGGATTGCCGATGCCGCCGCCCTGGGCCACGACGTACTGCTGGAAATCGACTGGCAAGGCGCGCGCCAGGTGCGCACGCACTTTCCCGGGGCCATCGGGATATTTATCGTGCCCCCCTCGATCGAAACACTGGAACAGCGCCTGACCCTGCGCGGCCAGGACGAACCCCAAGTGATCGCACGCCGGCTATTGGCCGCGGGCAGCGAAATCGCACACGCTCCCGAGTTCGAATATGTTATTATTAATCAAGACTTTAGCACCGCTTTATCCGAACTGGCCGCCATTATTCGTGCATCGCGGCTCAAGTATGCGTCGCAAGCGGCACGCCATACCGAGCTCTTCGCCCAGCTTGGCATCCCGGTAGCGGGTGCACAGTAAACCTGCGGCGCGCCTTTGGCGTGCCGTTTATTGTCAGAACTGAAGGAAAACAATATGGCTCGCATTACCGTAGAAGACTGCCTGAATCGCATTCCCAACCGGTTTACCCTCACGCTGGCCGCCACGTATCGCGCCCGCGAACTCGCGCAAGGCCATGTGGCTCGTGTCGAAAGCAAGGACAAGCCCACCGTGACAGCACTGCGCGAAATCGCAGCCGGCATCACCGGTATCGAAATGCTCCGCAAAGTCCCGAGCTGATGGGCAAGCACGCGCTTTGTTTGGCCACATTGCAAAGAGACTAAGATGGAACCCGGCGCAGCCCACGTAGCATCCTCCGCAGGCGCCGCTGGCGCCGCGCCGGCCACGTTCGCCCCTTTGGTCGAACAAATATCACAGTACCTCGCACCCGCCGATGTCCAGCGCGTGCGCGAAGCCTACAAGTTTTCCGATGCGGCCCACCTGGGCCAGTTTCGCACCAGCGGCGAACCCTACATCACGCACCCCATTGCCGTCACCGAAATCTGCGCGGGCTGGAAGCTCGACGCCGATGCCTTGATGGCGGCCTTGCTGCACGACGTGATGGAAGACCAGGGCGTGCCCAAGCAGGAACTGGCGGAACGCTTTGGCGCCGAAGTGGCCGAGATGGTCGACGGCCTGTCCAAGCTCGATCGCCTGGAATTCGCCAGCCGCACCCAGCAGCAGGCCGAGAGCTTTCGCAAGATGCTGCTGGCCATGGCGCGCGATGTGCGCGTCATCCTGATCAAGCTGGCCGATCGCCTGCACAATATGCGAACGCTGGGTGCCGTGGCACCCGAGAAGCGCCGCCGCGTTGCCCACGAAACCCTGGATATCTACTCGCCCATTGCGCATCGCCTGGGCCTGAACGTACTGTTTCGCGAATTCCAGGACCGCTGCTTCGAGGCCATGTTCCCCAACCGCTACCACGTGCTGCAAAAAGCCGTGCTGGCGGCGCGCGGCAACCGGCGCGAAGTCGTCAGCAAGATTACCGAGGGCGTGCGCGCGGCCCTGCCCGCCGCCGGCATCGATGCCGCGGTATATGGGCGCGAAAAGACCCTGTTCGGCATCTACCAGAAGATGGTCGAGCAAAAGAAATCCTTCTCTGAAGTGCTGGACATCTACGGCTTCAGGGTGGTGGTGCATTCCCAGCCCGAATGCTATCTGACCCTGGGTACGCTGCACCAGTTGTACCGCCCGGTACCGGGCAAGTTCAAGGACTACATCGCCATTCCCAAGATCAATGGCTACCAGTCCCTGCACACCACGCTGGTGGGCCCCTACGGCACGCCGGTGGAATTCCAGATCCGCACGCGCGAGATGCACCATGTGGCCGAAAGCGGCGTGGCCTCGCACTGGCTGTATAAAAGCTCGGATGTCTCGCTCAACGACCTGCAAAAACGCACTCACCTGTGGCTGCAATCGCTACTTGATATCCAGCGGCAAACGGGTGATTCGGGCGAATTCCTCGAACACGTCAAGGTCGACCTTTTCCCCGATGCGGTCTACGTCTTCACGCCGCAGGGCAAGATTATTTCCCTGCCGCGCGGTGCCACCCCGGTGGATTTCGCCTACATCATCCATACCGATATCGGCAACCAGGCGGTCGCCGCCAAGGTAAACGGCGATTTCGTGCCGCTGCGCACCGAACTCAAGAGCGGCGATACCGTAGACATCATCACCTCGGTGGCGTCGCGCCCCAATGCGCAATGGCTGAATTTCGTGCGCACGGGGCGGGCCCGCTCGGAGATCCGCCACTATCTGCGCACCGTCAAGTATGCCGAATCGGTCGCCTTCGGCGAACGCCTGCTGACCCAGGAGCTGCTGGTGCTGGGCCTGAACCTGCCGGTCCGCGAAGACCCTGTCTGGGACAAGCTCGCACGCGCCAGCGGCGCCGATTCGCGCGAGGAAATCCTGGCCGACATCGGCCTGGGCAAGCGGCTGGCCGCGGTGGTGGCACGCCGCTTCGGCGCCGGCGCCGATGTCGTGGCAACCACGGCCGGCGTAGTGGACGAAGTCACCGCCGCGCGCAGCGCCCCGGTGCTGATCCAGGGCAATGAAGGCCAGTCGGTACAGCTTGCGCCGTGCTGCTCGCCTATTCCGGGCGACGCGCTGGTCGGTTTCATTCGCGTGGGCCATGGCCTGGTGGTGCATACCGAAGACTGCCCCACTGCCCGCCGCCTGCGGGCGCGCGAGCCCGACCGCTGGATGAATGCGGGCTGGGACGAGCACACCGCGCATCACTTCAACACCCGTATCGACGTCATCGCCCGCAACGAGCGCGGCGTACTGGGCCGTATTGCCGCCGAAGTCACGGCAGCCGATTCCAACATCACCCACGTCACCACGCAAGACGATGCGGCGTCTACGGTCATCATGCACTTCGTGCTGCAAGTCGAGAACCGCGAACACCTGGCCCGCCTCTTTCGCTACCTGCGCCGCATCCCGCAGGTGCAGCGCATCGTACGGGTCAAGACCTGATATGGCATTGGGGCAGGACGGCTGCAAGGCCGGCCTGCCCCAGACTGCTGCGTTCTTAGCGGCGCAGCAAGCGCAACCCGTTGAACACCACCAGAAGGCTGGCCCCCATATCGGCGAACACGGCCATCCACATGGTGCCCAGGCCCATGATGGTCAGCACCAGGAACACCGCCTTGATGCCCAGGGCCAGCGCGATGTTCTGCTTGAGCACCCGGGACGTCGCCCGCGACAGGCGCACGAAGGTGGCCACCTTGCGCAGGTCATCGTCCATCAAGGCGACATCGGCGGTATCGATGGCGATGTCGCTACCCGCCGCACCCATCGCAAAGCCGATATCCGAGCGCGCCAGCGCAGGCGCATCGTTCACCCCGTCGCCCACCATGCCGACCTTGCCGTGCGAGTTCGCCAGCCCGGCAATCATGTCGGCCTTGTCCTGCGGCAGCAGATCGCCGTGCGCTTGGTCCATGCCCGCCTGCTGTGCGATCGCCTGCGCCGTATGCGAGTTGTCGCCCGACAGCATCACAGTCTTGACACCCAGGCCATGAAGCTCGGCGATGGCCTGCCGGCTGCTGGCCTTGATGGTGTCGGCCACGCCGGCGATGGCCAGCACGCCGTCTTCGTCCGCCAGCAGCACCGTGGTCTTGCCCTGGCGCTCGAGCGTCTCCAGCTGGGCTTCAAGCGCGTCCGAGCAAAAGCCCAGTTCATGCACCAACCGGTGATTGCCCAGGTAATGCAGGCGCCCTTGTATGCGTCCCTTCACGCCCCGGCCCGGCAAGGCTACAAAGTCGTCTACCGACAGCAGCTCGCCCGTTTCGCCCGGCGCGTTGGCAATCGCCCGCGACACCGGGTGGTCCGAGCGCGCGGCCAGGCTGACCGCCAGGGTGCGCATCGTGGCCGCCCCGGGTTCGATGGCGCTATCGGGAACGCGGATCTCGAAATCGGTCAGTACCGGCCGGCCCTGGGTAATGGTGCCGGTCTTGTCCAGCGCCAGCATGGCAAGCTCACGCCCTTGTTCCAGGTAGACGCCGCCCTTGATCAAAATGCCATGGCGGGCCGCCGCGGTAAGCCCGCTGACAATGCTGACCGGAGTGGAAATCACCAGCGCGCAGGGGCAGGCGATGACCAGCAGCACCAGCGCCTTGTAGGCCGAGTCCATCCATGCGGCATCCCACATCAAGGGCGGCAGCACCGCCACCAGTATGGCTACGAGGATGACAGCGGGCGTATAGATGCGGGCAAACTGATCGATGAAGCGCTGCGTGGGCGCGCGGCTGCCCTGGGCGGTTTCCACCGCATGCACGATGTGGGCCAGGGTGGAGTTCGACGCCAGTGCGGTGGCCTTGTAGACCAGTTCGCCCTGGTGGTTCACGGTGCCGGCAAACACCGCGTCGCCCGGCTGCTTGTCGACCGGCACGCTTTCACCGGTGATCGCCGCCTGGTCTATCGAGGAATACCCCTGCTGTATCGTGCCGTCCAGCGCCACGCGCTCGCCTGGACGCAAGCGCACAAGGTCGCCCACCGAAACCGTGCTGGCCGACACCGCCAGCCAACTGCCGTCGGCCTGCTGCACCACGGCCTGCTCGGGCGCCATCGCCATGAGCCCCCGGATGGCGTTGCGTGCCCGGTCCAGGGACGCGGCCTCGATGCGTTCGGCGATCGCAAACAGCACCATCACCATCGCCGCTTCGGGCCAATGCCCCAGCACCAGCGCGCCGGTGACAGCGATACTCATCAGCGCGTTGATATTGAGCTGGCGATTCCAGATCGAAACCCAGCCCTTGCGATACACCGAGAGGCCGCTTAGCGCGACGGCCAGCACCGCGAACACGGCCGGCAGCCACGCGGGCCCCAGGGCAAGCCATTCAAACGCTTCGGCCGCACACGCCGCCACCACCCCCAGCGCCAGCGGCCACCAGGGCTTGCGCACAGCCTGAACCGGGCTGCCGCCCTTGACGTTGGGCGTATAGCCCAGCCCCCGGATGGCATCGAGCACCTGTGCCAAGACAGCCGGCTCGTGCGCTACCGTCAGCACACGCTGCATCAGGTTGAATTCCATGCCGGCGACCCCATCCATCCTGGCAAGACGAGCACGGATCAGCCCCTCTTCGGTGGGGCAATCCATCTGCTCGATGTGGATGGCGGTGCGGGTGCCTTCGCCAGACAATGCCGAGGCGAGCATCGGCGCATCGGCACCGGCCTGAGGCGGGTGGTCATGGCTGTGGCTGTGGCTGTGGCTGTGCTCATGGCTATGGTCGTGACTGTGGTCGTGCGCCTGGCCATTATCGTGGCCGCCATGGCCGTGAGGCTGGTCATGCGTATGACGACCATGTTCCTGACCCTGGTCAACACCGCGGTCAAGGCTGACCTTGTTCGAATGCTTGCAACATGCAGACATGAAATCATCCTGGCTGATATATTGACACCATTACACACCCTGAAGTTACTATAGAGTCAAACACTTTCCGGCGGAATCATCATGAAAATCGGCGAACTTGCAAAACGCACTGGCTGCTCGGTGGAAACCGTTCGCTATTACGAACATGCCGGCCTGCTGCCCGCCCCTTCTCGCAGCGAGGGCAACTATCGCATCTACGGCGAAAGCCACGCCGAACGTCTGTCTTTCATCCGGAATTGCCGCGCATTGGACATGACGCAGGAAGAGATCCGCGAGTTGCTGCGCATCAAGGACGAAAACGGCCGCGATTGCGGCGACGTGGACATTTTGCTGGATGCGCATATCGGCCATGTCACCGAACGCATCGCCGAACTCAGCGCCCTGCAAGCCCAACTGCACGCCCTGCGGGCCAGTTGCGGACAGCACCTGCCCGTCCAGCAATGCGAAATATTGCGCGGACTGGCAGAGCACATTCCCGATAGCGACAAGGCGCAGCCAACACATCTGGCCCACCTGCAGGGCGTGCACGCATATAAAAGCTGAAGCGCGAAAACCGGGGTCAGACCCCGATTATGTGAAGCAAACCCGGGGGCAGACCCCGGTTCGAGTACGCCGCGATGGCAGCGGCTTGGGCTTCAAGCGGCGGTGTCGTCGGGGTCGGCCTCCGTGTATTGGACGTCCAGGATGTCCAAGGTTTGGCCGCCGCCCGGGGCACGCAGGGTGATGGTGTCGCCTATATGGGCTTTGGTCAGGGCGCGCGCAACCGGGGAAATCCAGCTGATGCGCCCTTTCAGCGGCTCGGCTTCGTCCACGCCGACGATCTTGACCTTGTACTCGGTGCCGTCGGCGTCCAGGTAGGTGACCGTGGCGCCAAAGAACACCTGGTCGCGGTTCACCTGCTGGGCCGGGTCAACGACTTCGGCAAGCTCGAGCCGCTTGGTCAGGAAACGCATGCGCCGGTCGATTTCGCGCAGCCGTTTCTTGCCGTAAAGGTAATCGCCATTTTCCGACCGATCACCGTTGGAGGCGGCCCAGGATACGATCTGCACCACGGCCGGGCGCTCCACCGTCATCAGGTGCGCGAGCTCTTCGCGCAGCCGCGCATAGCCGCCAGGGGTCAGGTAGTTGCGCACGCCCGCCGGCAGCGCAAGCTCTGGCGCCCCCACATCGTCGTCGTCGTCCTGGTCGGACTCTTTGGTGAAAGCCTTGCTCATGGATACCGCCATCAATACCAATCGTGCCAGACTGGCTTGAGCCCCGCGGGCAGCGGGGGCAGCGTGCCCAGGTCGATGCGGCTTTCGCCCGGCGCGTGGAAATCCGAACCGCAGGAAGCCAGGAAGCCATAACGCTTGGCCACCCCGGCGTATTCCAGATATTGCTCGGGGCTGTGGCTGCCGGTTACGACCTCGATGCCTTCCCCGCCCAGATCGCGGAAGGTCTCGTAGAGGGCATGAAACGCCGTGTCGGTATATTCGTAGCGCCCCGGGTGCGCGATGATCGCGCGTCCGCCGGCAGCGCGGATCCAGCCGATCGCATCTTCCAGGCTGGCCCAGCGCATAGGCACATAGCCTGGCTTGCCCCCCACCAGGAAGTTCTCGAAGACTTCGCCCACGCTCTGGCACACGCCCTGCTCGATCAGGAAGCGGGCGAAATGCGTCCGGCTGACGAGTTCGGGATTGCCGGCAAAGCGCAGCGCGCCTTCGAGCGAGCCTTCGATGCCGACCGCATCCAGTTGCGCGGCCATTTCGGCCGCCCGCCTGGCGCGGCCGCTACGGGTATCGGCCAAGCCCTGCACCAGCCCGGCATGCAGGGGGTCGATGCGCAGGCCGACGATATGCACCGTTTGCGAGGCCCAGGTCACGGAAATCTCGACGCCGGGAACCAGTTGCATACCCAGCTCGTCGGCAGCCTGCGCAGCCAGCGATACGCCAGAAACCTCGTCATGGTCGGTCAGCGCGAGCACGTCCACGCCGTTGGCATGCGCCCGCGCGACCACTGCCGCCGGCGGCAATGCGCCATCGGATATGGTTGAATGACAATGCAGGTCGAAGTTTCGATTCACCGTTATTTCCTTAAAGCAACGACGACAGGCCGGGCGTCGATACGCCGGGCGTCGACACGCCATCAGGTGCTGCAGCGGCGGCCTCGGCGGGATGGGTGCCACGG